>NZ_JBWCCJ010000001.1:0-841443 GCF_056279405.1 Pseudarthrobacter sp. TE3704 | reverse complement strand
ATCAACCCAAACCCATAGCCCAAGCCAGAGCTCCGGTGAGGCGAGGGCATACTTTCTCCCATCACGGAGCGACAGCGACGCGGGATCGCTAGCGGGCAGACCAGCCGCCGTCCATGGTGTAGCTGGCGCCGGTGACCATGCCGGCATGGCCGGATGCCAGCCATCCCACCAGGGAGGCCACCTCTTCAGGCTCCACCAGGCGCTTGATGGCGGACTCGGTGAGCATCACTTTGGCCAGGACTTCAGACTCGGGGATGCCGTGCACCTGGGCCTGGTCCGCAAGCTGCTTCTCCACCAGTGGGGTGCGGACGTAGCCGGGATTGATGCAGTTGGACGTCACGCCGTGCTCCCCGCCCTCCAATGCCGTCACCTTGCTCAGGCCCTCAAGGCCGTGCTTCGCGGAAACATAGGCACTCTTGAACGGCGAGGCCCGGATGCCGTGCACGGATGACACGTTGATGATGCGGCCGAAGTTGTTGGCGTACATGTGCGGCAGCGCTGCCCGGATCAGCAGGAACGGTGCCTCCAGCATCAGGGTGAGGATCCGCCGGAAATGGGCGGGATCGAACTCCTCGATGGGGCTGACGCGCTGGATCCCGGCGTTGTTCACCAAAATGTCGCAATCCAGGCTCAGGGTGGCGAGCGGGTCCACGTCCAGCAGATCCACCACCCAGGCCGTGCCGCCCACCTCATCGGCGAGGGCCGCGGCCCCGGCGGAGTCGACGTCGGCCACCACCACCTTTGCCCCGCGGGAGGCGAGTTCCCGCACGCAGGCGGCGCCGATGCCGCTGGCCCCGCCTGTGACCAGTGCCTTCCGGCCGTTCAAATCGTGTTCCATCACTGTTCCCATCGTATGCATAGTCAACTGGCTGTCCAACGGCTCAAGCAGCTCAGCGCCGGGCCGCCGGGAGCAGTCCCTCGCGGGCGGCGTCGGCCTTGTCCACGTCCTCCAGGGCAATGCCCTTGGTCTCCCTCAGGCTCAGTACGGCAATGGAGGTGACGACGCAGGCAACCACCAGGTACAGGGCGGTGGGCACCCAGGAACCGGTGTCCTTCAGCCACTGCGTGGCCAGCAGCGGGGCGAGCGAGCCGGCGAAAATGGACGTCACCTGGGAACCGAGGGACACACCGGAGTACCGCATCCGGGTGGGGAACAGCTCCGCCATGATGGCGGGCTGGCCCGCATACATAAAGGCATGCAGGCACAAGCCGATGGTGACGGCGGCGACAATGATCACAGCGTTGCGGGTATCGAACATGGGGAACGCGAAGAACGGCCAGGCGGCACCGGAGATGGCACCGATCAGGTACACGGGCTTGCGCCCCAGCGTGTCCACGAGCCGTCCCACCTGCGGGATGACCAGGAAGTGGATGACGTGGGCGATCAGCAGTGCCAGCAGGAGCGAGGACGTGTCGTACTGGTGCACGCTCTTGAGGTAGACGATCGAGAAGCTCACCACGAGGTAGTACATGATGTTCTCGGCGAAGCGCAGGCCCATGGCCTGCAGGATGCCCTTGGGGTACTTGCGGACAACTTCAAACACGCCGTAGCTGACGGCCTGTTCCTTCTCCACCAGGGCCTTGGCCTCGAGGAAGATGGGGGCCTCGGTGACGTGGGTCCGGATGTAGTAGCCAACAAACACGATCACCGCGGACAGCCAGAACGCCACGCGCCAGCCCCAGCCCAGGAATGCCTCGGGGCTCAGGGTGGAGGACATGATGAACAGCACCAGCGTGGCAAGGAGGTTGCCGACGGGTACTGCCGCCTGCGGCCAGCTGGACCAGAAGCCGCGGGACTTGTTGGGGCTGTGTTCGGCAACCAGCAGCACCGCACCGCCCCATTCGCCGCCCAGCGCGAAGCCCTGGATGAAGCGCAGCGCCACCAGCAGCGTGGGCGCCAGGTAGCCGATCTCGGCGAAACCGGGGAGGCAGCCCATCAGGAACGTTGCCACGCCCACAATGACGATGGTCAGCTGCAGCGTGGGCTTGCGGCCCAGCTTGTCGCCGATCTGGCCGAACACGATGCCGCCGAGCGGACGTGCCACGAATCCGACGGCGTAGGTGATGAAGGCCTGGATGATGCCGTCCAGCTCGTTGCCGGTAGCCGGGAAGAAGTACTTGCCGAAGACCAGGGTGGCCGCGGTGGCGTAGAGGAAGAATTCGTACCACTCCACCACCGTGCCCACCATGGAAGCGGCGACGATCTTCTTCAGCCCCGACCCTTTGGCTGCGGACCCGGCATTGTTGCCTGCCGGGCGTTGCTCTACGCTCACTGTTTCTCCTCAGTGTCCACACTGACACGTGCCGTGATCCACGGCACTGATAACTATCCTGAGTATTGCTGCACAAACTTGCGGCTTCAATGACCAAAGCGGCACCAACTGTGTGCAGAATTGCAGATATGAACGCCAACCCGGATGACCTGCTGGTCCTGCTCGCCGTCTCCCGCTCCGCCAAATTCACGACGGCGGCACAGGCTTTGGGCCTCAACCACACCACCGTTTCCCGCCGGATCGCCGCGCTGGAGAAGGCGCTGGGCGGACGGGTCCTGGCCCGCGCAACGGGCGGCTGGGAACTGACGGAATTGGGCGAACAGGCCGTGCGTGTTGCCGAGCAGGTGGAGGCGGTGCTGGGCACGCTGGGATCTGGAGGCAAGGCACCCGACCCCATTGCCGGCGTCGTGCGCATGACGGCGACGGACGGCTTCAGCGCCTATATCGCCGCCCCGGCGGTTGCCCGGTTGCGGCGGGAGCACCCCGGACTGAGCGTGGAAGTGGTGACCATGACCCGGCGGGCGCTGCAGCAGCGTTCCGGGCTGGACATCGAGGTGGTGGTGGGCGAGCCGCAGGTGCACCGCGCTGAGGCCGTCCGGCTGGGCGACTACATGCTGGGCATGTATGCCTCGCGGGCCTACCTGGCAGAACACGGAACCCCGGCAACGGTGGCCGAACTGAATGAGCATTCGCTGGTCTACTTCGTGGACTCGATGCTGCAGGTGGACGACCTCGATGCGCCGCGGCGGCTGGTGCCGGCCATGCGGGACGGGCTGACGTCCACCAACGTCTTTGTGCATGTGGAGGCAACCCGTGCCGGTGCTGGTATTGGCTTCCTGCCCTGCTTTATGGGCGACCTCCACGATGACCTGGTCCGGCTGCTGCCAACCGAGATCGCCGAACTGCTCCCCTACTGGATGGTGCTCCGGCCGGATTCACTGCGGCGGCCGGCCGTCGCGGCGGTGGTGCAGGCGCTGCGGGAACAGATGGCAGCCCACCACGAAGCGCTTATCGGGAGGGGCAAAACCTCATCGAGTGCTCCGTAACGGCCTTTTTGGGGCTCGAAAACGGCGTTTATGGAGCAATCGATGGTGCCGGAGGATCGTGGCGGACCGGGGACCCGGCGGCGAAGGCGCGAACCTGGGCGTCGTTCCACAGGTGCGCGGGAACGGCACCGCCGAGGAGCCGGCGGGCAAGCTGGGGGTCGTCCCCGAAGGGAACGTCGCTGCCGGCCATCACCATATTTCCGTAGCGCCGGCCCTTCAGCATGGCGGGGTCCGCGATGATCACGGTGTGTTCGAAAGCGGCCGCGATGGTGGCGGCGTCCTCCCGGGCGTTCTTCAGGTCCGGCGCATCGCCGGAGTTCACCACATAGAGCCCGCCCGGTGCCAGGACCCGCCGCACATGCCGGTTGAATTCCGCGGTGGTCAGGGAGCGCGGGGTCAAGGCGCCGGCGAAGACGTCCCGGATGATGAAGTCCCGGGTGTCCGCCGTGAGGGACTCCGTCACCTCACGTGCCTCCCCCACCCGCAGGCGCAGCAGGGGCGCCTTGGGCAGGTCGAACCAGCCTCGCACGTATTCCGCGAGCTTCCCGTCCAGCTCCACCACCACCTGCCGCGCGTCCGGGTAGGCGGCGGCAAAGTAGCGGGCCAGGGAGCAGGCGCCGCCGCCCAGGTGCAGGCCACGCAGCCGCGCGGGCCCGGCAGGAGAAGCGGACGACGGCGGCCAGCGCGACTCTATGAGCGCCGCCATCCAGCGCATGTACTCGAAGTCCAGGAACAGCGGGTCCGCGAGGTCGATGTGCGAGCTCATGACGCCGTTGATCTTCAGGAGCCAGCCGGTGGAATTGTCCTGGTCCGTGATCAGCTCGCAGTCACCGGTGTCGATGTAATAGACGCCCTCCACGGGACCGTCCGGCCTGGTTCCCTTCGGCACGTCCACGACTCCCGCCGTCGAACGGCCGCCCCGGCCTCCTGACCTTCCGCGTTTCGCCATTACCCGTGTCCCGCTTCAGTCATGCTTCAACCCTAGTTGGTAGGCACCGCTCCTTCGCCTTCGCGGATGCGCTTCACCACGGCCGTGGTGGAACGTTCCGCCACGTAGTCCAGGATGGCCACCCGGCCGCCGTACTCCTCCACCGCCGGGGTCTCCGCCAGCATCTCCGGGGTGTAGTCCCCGCCCTTGGCGTACACCTCGGGCCGGAGCTGCTTGATCAGCGGCGCGGCGGTGGGTGTATCGAAGACCGTTACGTAGTCCACGCAGCTGAGTGCGGCCACCACGGCTGCCCGGTCGGCAACACCGTTGATGGGCCGGCCTGCACCCTTGAGCCGGCGGACGGAATCGTCGCTGTTGAGGGCCACCACCAGGATGTCACCCAACTGCTTGGCCTGGTTGAGGTAGCGGGTGTGGCCGCTGTGCAGTACGTCGAAGCAGCCGTTGGTGAGCACGATCTGCTGGCCCTGTGCCCTGTGCACCGCGAGCTGGCGTTCCAGTTCGTCCGCACCCAGCGCCGTGTCCGCGAATGCCCGCAAATAGCGGCTGAGCTGTTCCGTGCTGCAAACCGAAGTGCCCGGCTGGTGCACCACAACGTCCGCTGCGGACTGCGCCAGGTCCAGGCTGGCCGTGAGCGGCAGGCCGGCCGAGCGGGCCAGCGTGAGTGCCGCCACGAACGTGTCCCCTGCGCCGGATGCCTGCTTCTCGGCTGCCGGGCGTGCCCACGTCCGGTGCCGCACGCCGTCGGGGGTCAGGAGCACAGTACCGTCGCGGTCCAGCGTGACCACCACGGCCCGGGCCCCGGTGGCCGCCAGCAGCGCGTCCGCCTGCCCGCCCACGGCGTCCACCCGTTCCTGGCCGTCGGGGAGCCGGCGGTCCAGCAGCCGGGCAGTTTCCTGCGCGTTGGGGGTGACCAGGTCCGGATGCAGCGGTGCCCAGGGGCGCGGGTCGTGCGCATCGACCACCACCATCTGCCGGCGCGTTTCCCGGTCCCCCTGCTCCGCCGCGGCGAGCGCCTCCACCAGTCCGGCACGCACCGGGTCTGCCAGCACTCCGGTGCCGTAGTCGCACACGAGCACGGCGTCCTGGCGTTCGACGGCGGCACGCACCGAGGCGGCGAGCGCGGCCAGCGCATCGGCCGGGACGGTCTTGGCTGAGTCGTCGAGGCGGAGCATTACCTGTCCGCCGCTGCTGATCCGGATCTTGGTGGTGGTCACCATCTCCGGGTGGGAGTGCAGGTGCCGGACGTCGATGCCGGCGGCCACCAGTTGGTTCTTCAGGTCCACCCCGGCGTCGTCCGTTCCGATGATTCCGGCCACGGAAACCCGGGCGCCCAGGGCGGCCAGGTTCATGGCGGTGTTGGCGGCGCCGCCGGGCGCGGAGTCGCGGGCCTGGAGGTCCACCACCGGGGCCGGGGCCTCCCGGCACAGCCGCTCGATGCGGCCGCTCCACCAGCCGTCCAGCATCACGTCGCCGATCACCAGGATGCGCGGTTCTTCAGCCGCGAGCCGTCCGGGCAGCCACTCGGACAGGGCCCGCTGGGTGGAGAGGTCCACGGCGTCGGGAGAGATGCTCATGGCTGGTCCTGCCCTTCAGGGGCCCGTTTTTCAGCGGCTCGTTCTTCAGCGGCTCGTTCTTCCGTTGCCGGTCCGGCGGGACGCATGGCACCGGCGGGCGGCGCGGCGATGTGCACCACCTTGACCTGGCTGAACTCATCCAGCAGTTCGGGACCGTAGCCGAACCCGTGGCCGCTCTCGCCGCGCGGCTGGGCGGCGCCGCCGGGTGCGCCGCCGAACACTTCGTTGACCTTGACCGTTCCTACGGGCAGGGACGCCACAGCCTGCTGGATATGGGCAATGTTGCCGCTCAGGACTGTGGCGGCGAGGCCGTACTTGCCGCTGCACGCCAGGCGCAGGCCGTCGTCGAACGTTTCGACCACCTGCACCGGGGCGACGGGACCGAACGTCTCCTCCGTCATCACCTGCATCCCTTCCGTGCAGCCGAGCAGCACCGTGGCCGGGTAGAAGGAGCCCGGCCCGCTGGGCAGGACACCACCCTCCACTGCCCGCGCGCCCTGGTTGATGGCGGCCGTGACGTGGGCGTGCACCTCGTCCCGCATGCGCAGGTCCACCAGCGGTGCCACCGTGCCGTTGCTGTTCCGCAGCGCGGCTTCGGCTTCAAGGGCGGCGCAGAATTCGGCGGCGATGTCCTGGTGGACGTAGATCCGTTCCACGGAGGTGCAGATCTGCCCGCTGTTGCTGAAGGCGCCGATGGCAGCCTGTTCAGCTGCCCAGGCCGGATCCACGTCGCGGTCCACCAGCAGGGGATCGTTGCCGCCGTTTTCCCGGATGACGTGGGCACCGGTCAGCGCACCAGCCCTGGCAATCCGGGCACCGGAAGCACTGGAACCGACGTGCGCCAGCACATCCACGTCCGCCTCGGACAGAACGGCACCAACGTCCGCTCCGCCGGAAACGGTCAGGAAAACGCCAGGCGGGAAGGCCGGCGCCAGGACTTCACCGAGTGCTTCACCCAACCGCGGGCACCGCTCGCTGGGTTTGTGGATGACGGTGTTGCCTGTGGCCAGTGCCGCGCCAATCAGGCCGCAGGCCACCGCAACCGGATCATTCCACGGAGTCAGGAGGACGGCCACGCCCCGCGGTTCGGCCACCGTGTAGTCGGAGGCAAGCCGGTTGCCCCGGAGGCTGCGGCCGCGGTGGACCGGGCCCAGTTCAGCGTACTGCTCAAGGGTGGAAACAGCGGCGGCGATCCCGGCCAGTGCTTCCCCGACCGGACGGCCCGTCTCGCTGGCGTTGAGCCCCGCCAGTTCCTGCGCTGCTGTCTCGAGCGCCTTCGCCGCTTTGCGGAGCGCGGCGCCCCGCTCGGCCGGTGCGGTGGCGGCCCACTCACCGGCGGCGCGGCGGGCCACCTCCACGGCATGGTGCACCGCACCGGGTTCTGCTTCCGGTACGGTCCACAGCTCCTCGCCGGTACGCGGGTCCCGGATGGTGATGCCGGAGCCTTCTGCTGGGTCCGGTCTTGTGGTCACTTCGGTGGCGGTTGTAGGCATGGTTTTCCTCCCGACGATTCCGTTCTAGTCCGTTTGCGGGTTTAGGGCCAGGAGCCCTCTTCCTCGTGGCAGATCAGCATCTCGCGGACCTCGCACCCGGTGGGCTGCCGCAGCGCGAACAGAATGGCCTGTGCCACATTGCCGGGGTCGTTGAGGCGGGAATCGTCCTGCGGCTTGTACTGCTCGGTGCGGTCGTCAAAGAAGCGCGTTTTCATGCCGCCGGGGATCATGGTGGTGACGCCGATTTCGCCGCCGGTCTCCGCGGCGAGCGCGTGGCTGAAGCCCACCACACCGAACTTCGAGGCGCAGTACGCCGTTGCGTCGGCCACCGCCCGCTTGCCCAGCGTGGAGGCTACGGTAACCACCCGGCCATGGCTGGTCTTGAGGTAGGGCAGGGCGGCGCGCACCACGGACACGGTGCCCATCAGGTTCACCCCGATGACCTTTTCCCATTCTGTGGCTTCGACGTCGGCGAGCTTGCCGCAGCGGTCGATGCCGGCCGCGGTCACCACCGCGTCCAGGCCACCCATGGTTTCGGCCGCTTCCCGCACCGCCTTTTCCACGGCGAGGCGGTCGGCAACGTCCACTTCGAAGGCCTTCACGGCAGACACGCTGCTGATGTCGCGGTCCAGCACCACCGGAGTGCCGCCCGCCTGCAGGACGGCGTCGACGACGGCGGCGCCCAGTCCCGAGGCACCTCCCGTCACGAGGACGCGGCCGGGTGTTGTGGAATCTGCAGTCATGGTGTTCCTTTCGATGGGGAATACAAGTCGATCGGGATGGGAAAAAGGTCAGCTCACCTTGGCGAGCGCGTCGGCCAGTCCGGTGGTGGACCGTGCCGGGTGGTAGGGGACAGTGAGGCAGCGGCCGCCCCAGCTTTCCACGAGTTCCGTTTCGGGGAGCCGGGCGCCCTTGTAGTCGCCGCCCTTGACCCAGATGTCCGGGCGCAGCCGCTCCAGGGCGGCTTCCGGGGTGTCTTCGTCGAAAACCAGCACCGCGTCCACGCATTCCATGGCGAGCAGCAGTTCGGCCCTGTCGTGCTGGCCGATGATGGGGCGTTCGGGGCCCTTGAGCCGCCGCACCGAATCATCCGAGTTCAGGCAGACGATCAGGCAGTCCCCCAGCTCGCGGGCCGCGGTGAGGGACCGGACGTGCCCGGCGTGCAGCAGGTCGAAGCATCCGCCGGTGGCCACCACCGTGCCGCCGCTCTGCCGGACCGAACGGGCAAGCAGCAGCGGTTCCGTGGAGCGGCGCCCGGCTGCCGCCGGGGATTCGTTGTTCCGGCCGGCAGGTTCTGTGGTGCGGTCCGGGAGTGCCGAGACGCCGCCCGCGGCAAGGAAATCCGCTGCCTCGTGGACTGCCAGTTCGGCGGCTTCCTGGAGGGAACGGCCGGCCAGGAGGTGCACGGCCAGCCCGGCCGCCAGGCGGTCGCCGGCTCCGCACGGATCGCCCGCCTCCACGCGCGGGGCTGGAACGGGGTGCGGTGTTGCATTGTTGTCCCGCAGGAGGACTGCGCCCTGTTCGCCCTTGGTGACCAGGACTGCCTTGCTGCGCCAGTGGTCCAACAGGATCCTGCCGGCCCCGACGGCCTGGTCCTGCGGCGTCTGGGACTGCGGCGTCTGCTCCTTATGCGTTTCGGACTGGTGCGCTTCGGGCTGGTGCGTTTCGGTCCCCGCATCCTTCGGGGCCCGGGACTGGGCGGCCTTGACGGCTTCGGACAGGTTCGGCGTAACCACGGCGACGCCGGGGACGGGGTCCGGCCCGGCGGGGTGCGGGTCCCAGATGATGGGTACCTCATCGGCAAGCCGGGCCAGGAGATCCCGCAGCCGGGGGTTGGCCGCTACTCCCCGGCCGTAATCGGCGATGATAATCACGCCGGCTTCTTCCACGGCACGGAGCATGGCGGGAGTGACCTCGGGAACCGGCGTCTTTTCGCATCCTTGGTCAAAGCGGACCACTGGATGGGATCCGGCCCTGACCCTGGTTTTGACCGGCGAGGGGTAGCCGCTGGGCCCTGCCACCAGGCGCACTCCGGCGAGATGTTCCTGGAGCTGCCGCCCGGCGTCGTCGTCGCCCAGCACCGTTACCAGCGTGACGGGCCAGCCGTCCTCAGCCAGCATCCGGGCCACCAGGCCGGCGCCCCCTGCCCGACGCCGAACGTCCGAGACATCCACCACCGGCACCGGGGCATCCGGGCTGAGCCGGGTAGCCTCCCCGGAGAGGTCCACATCCAGCATGACGTCGCCCACCACCACGATCCTCATGGCCGGCCACCTCCCTGGGGCAGTCCGGTTGCCGGCAGCCCGGCTTGAGGCATTCCCGATTTCGGAACTCCGGCTGGAACGGCGGGACTGCGGCGGCCTACCTCCAGGTCGAAGGCCCGGCACAGCGCGTGCAGCGCGATCAGGTGCCCCTCCTGGGCATTGGCGTTGAGGGCGTCGATCATCACGGCCTCATCGCAGGCGTCGGCCAACGGGTTGGGCCCCGCGCCGGTCAGTGCCCAGGTGGTCACGTTAAGGCGGGACGCCACCTCGGCAGCGCGCAGCAGGTTGGGGCTCTTGCCGCTGGTGGACAGCAGCATCAGCACGTCCCCGGACCGGGCGTGCGCCCGCACCTGCCGGGCAAAGACGTCGTCGTAGCCGTAATCGTTGGCGATTGCGGTCACGGCCGATGACTCGGCGTGCAGGGAGATCGCGGAGAACGGGACGCGCTCGCCGTCGAACCGGCCCACCAGTTCGGCGGTGAGGTGCTGCGCCTCGGCAGCTGAACCGCCGTTGCCGGCGGCGAGGAGCCGCTGCCCGCGGAGCAGGCGCTGGGCCAGTTCCACGCCCCAGGCGGCGAGCCTGCCGGACTGGCTGCGCAGGGAATCCAGCGCCGGAAGCACGTTGTCCAGGTGGATGCGGACGGCGTCGGTGCTGGCCGGGTCCACGAACGCGGCACCAGGCATCGCAGCGGGCAGGGCAGGCGGAGTGGCCAGGACCCGCAGGTCGGCTTCCTTCAGGGACCATTCAGCAGTCACAGCACTGCTCCTTCCATGGGAACCACGCCGGCCGGGGCCTCCGCCACTGCCAGCTGGTAGGCCTTTTCGGTTTCGGCGGCCACCCGGTCCCAGGAATAACGGGTCCGTGCACGTTGCTGGCCGGCATTGCCGAGCTCCGCGCGCAGGGACGGGTTCCCAAGCAGCAGGGTCAGTGCCGACGCGATGGCTTCCGGGTCGCGCGGCGGCACGTGCAGACCGGTGGCGTGGTCCACCACCGTGTCCCGGAGGCCACCGACCGCGGCGGCCACCACGGGAACACCGCAGGCCATGGCCTCGAGCGGGACAATGCCGAAGGGCTCGTACCAGGGGGCGCACACCACGGCATCGGCGCTGCGGAAGATCCCCGGCATCTCGCCCCGGGAAACCTGGCCCTGCAGGGACACCTGGTCCGAGACTCCCAGCTCGGCGGCCAGGTCCAGCAGGCGCCGGACCTCCGGGTCGGCGTGCAGCGCACCGGAGTCCCCGCCGCCGCCCACAATCAGCAGCTCGACGTCATCGAACCCCGCCCCACGCAGGTACGGCAGGGCGCGGATCACCAGGTCGACGCCTTTCCGCGGCACCAGCCGGCCCACGGAAAGGATGCGGTGGCGGCGTTTCCTGGCGGCAATGGGGCCGTCCGCGGAGAAGAAACCGAGGTCCACGCCGCAGGGCGCGATGGAAACCTTGCCGGTAGTGATGCCCATGGCTTTGAGCTCAAAGACCTCGTCCGAGCAGGTGGCAATGATCCGGTCCGCGGAGCGGCCCACACCCGGTTCCAGCCAGCGGCGCTCCTGCGGGCTGGTGTCCTCGGCGCCCTGGTGCCGCCGCTTGACGGTGCCCAGGGCGTGGAAGGTCTGGATGACCGGGACGCGGTAGCCGGCGTCGGGCCGCCTTGCAGCGTCCAGTGCAGCCAACCCGGACATCCAGAAGTGGCCGTGCACCACATCCGGCGGCCGCTGGCCCCAGTCCCGGGCCACGCCGTCCGCGAGCTCGCCCATGTACGGCAGCAGCTCATCCTTGGGAACATGGCAGGCAGGGCCTGCATCGACGTGGACCACGTCGAACTGGTGCCCCACCCGAACCCGGGAGGGAAGCCCCGTCGCGTCCCTGCGGGTATACACGGTGACGTGGTGGCCCCGCTTGGCAAGCGCCTCGGAGAGCGCGGCAACATGGACGTTCTGCCCCCCGGCATCCACCCCGCCCAGCGCCGCCAGCGGACTGGCGTGCTCGGAAATCATGGCGATTTTCATGGTGTCTTCCTCTCTCGCGCCGGGACAAGGATCCGCTCGTCCCGGTGCTCGTTGACGGAGTGCCGGGGCAGGCTGCGCAGGTCCGCCAGGAGCTCATCCCAGCGGTCCTGGAACTTGCCCAGGCCGTAACGTTCCAGTGCCGCCTCACGCGCGGCAACGCCCCGCCGTCGGGCTTCATCCGGATTGGCGATCAGCCGCTGCGCACAGCGGAGCAGCTCATCAACATCGGCGGAAACGGCGCCGGCCTCCGGCGGCACCGCCCGCGGCGCTTCGGTGGTGGCCAGGGCCACCACCGGCATTCCCAGGTGCATGGCTTCCAGGAGGGACAGGCCCAGGGAAGTCCAGCGCATCGGGTGTACGTAGACGCGGCAGCGCGCCAGTTCGCGGTGCAGTTCCTGCGTCCGCAGGTCTCCCCGCGCCGTCAGGCGGGTCTCCGCGATCCCGGTGGCGGCGGCAAGCCCGTCCGTCTTCATGCCGAAGACCTGCAGCGGGGCCACCGAGGCGAATGCCGGCAGCAGGTCGGTGCCCGTGACGCGGCCGCGGCGTACCGGTTCGTTGACCACAACCCCCAGCTCCGCCAGCTCACCAGTGTAAAGCTGCCCGGGGTCCGGGATGCCATGTTCGATGACCGTGCTGGACGCGGAACCGTTGTCCCAGGCCAGCCTGTTGAAGTGGGTCACGTGGACGATCGGAATGTTGTGCTGGTCCGCGAGCGGGTGGGTGGTGAACGGAAAGTCGCCCTTCGGCGTGTTGTGCTCCACGTACACCGCCGGGAGGTCCAGCCCGGGGGTGCGGCCGAGTATCCGGATGACCTCCCCGATCTCCTCGGGGCGTTGGAGGACGACGGCGTCAACAGCGTCCGCGTCGAGCGTCGCCAGGTCCACCTCCCGCACGGATGCCGGCCAGTCCCTGCCGGCACGGCCAAGTCCCCAGGCACCGCCTTCCGGCAGGACTGGAAGCAGGTACTCATGACGGCCGCGGACGAAGGCGTCCGTCCAGGAACCGTGGACATGCCAGAGCAGGATTTTCATCTGTTGCGGGCCTTTCTACGGGTGCTGACGTGGGTGCTGAAGGAGCTCACTCCGCCCATCAGCCGTTCCACGGCTGCCACCACTTCCTCAGGGGATACGGAGTCAAGGCAGGGGTGGCCCGGGACGGGGCATACGCGGGCACGGGTCATCCGGCAGGGCGCGTTCTGGTCGCCAAGGAGCTCCAGGGGCACCCCGTAGGGTGCCCAGCGGATGGCCGGCACCACGGGTGAAAAGAGGCAGACGACGGGGGTTCCCACGGCCGCGGCAAGGTGCGCGGGGCCGGTGTTCCCGGTGACCACGGCCTCAGCCCCCGCCATAACACCGGCCATCGTCTGAAGGTCAGTGCGCCCGCCAAGGTCCAGGGCCGAAGGGCCGGCAACGGTTGCGGTGAGGGAGGTTTCATTCGGTCCGCCGGTCACCACCACCCGGTGGCCCGAACCCTGGAGGAGTTCGACGGCGGCCGCGTGGTGCAGCGGCGGCCAGGCCCTGGCCGGGACGGCAGCCCCGGGATGGACCACCACGTAGGGTTCGTGTCCCACCAGGTCCCGGACGTCGGGGACGGATGCCACCCGGAGCTTGCCGTCGTCGCCCGCCGGCAGCCGAAACCCGGCGGCCTCGGCGATGCCCAGGGCACGTTCCGCCTCGGGCTGGTCTTCCGGAAAGTCCTCCCCCGGCTTCAGCCGGACGTCCAGCAGGGATCCCGCGTAGTCGGTGGACGCCCCGGTGATCCGTTGAACGCCGGCCAGCCGGAGCAAAAGTGCCAGCGGCAGCGGGGACTGGTGGAAGGACGTCAGGATGACCGCTTCGGTGATCCTGGAATTGCGGACGTATTCGATGAGCCTGTCGGCGTGCGGGCCGGTCATCTTCGGCGCAGGATTCATGATCCAGGGGCTGTCCCAGCTGTAGACCTCCGCCACCCCGGGCAGCAGGCCAGCGGCGGCCTCACCTTGCCTGCCGCACAGCATCACCACGTGGTTGGCACCGCTGCCGTCCGGGATCCGGCCGTTCGCCACGGCCCGCACAGCAGGCCCGGCCAGGAGCACATCGCCCATGCTGTCCAGGCGCGCCACCAGGACGCGGCCCATCAGGGCGCCTCCCGCAGCAGCCCGACGGCGGCCGCCAGGTCCGGTGCGACCAGCCGCGCTGCGGCCACCTCCTCAGCCCGGGTCACCGGGGTGGGAACCAGCACGCCTGTTGCTCCGGCGGCTTCAGCAGCGCCGACGTCCGCCCCGATGTCGCCGATCAGTGCTGCCTCCGATTCCCGGATGCCGAGTTTCCTGCAGGCACTGTGGACCATGCCGGGTGCCGGCTTGCGGCAGGTACAGCCGTCCTGCTCGGAGTGCGGGCACACTTCCCACACATCAAAGGGTCCCAGGAGTTCTTCCACCCTGGCGTTGACCCCTGCCACGTCGGCTTCGGTGATCAGGCCACGCGCAATACCCGACTGGTTGCTGATGACGCCGGTCGCTATGCCTTCTGCCCGGAGGCCGTCCAGCACGGCTTTGGCGCCCGGCATCGGCCTGACCAACGCGGGGTCCCCGTTATAGGGCACATCGACCACCAGGGTCCCGTCCCGGTCGAACAGGACAGCCCGGAGCTTGGAGGTTACGGAGCTTCCCATATCCACACTGTTCCCCACTGCTCCTGCTCCTAAACAGGGCCGGACGCTTTTCTCGGCTTTCGGGCAGAGAAGTTCCAAGCCGCTGAACAGGCAAGATAGGAATTACGGGACTGTTGCTGCTCCTTCAGGGCCGCCGCGGCGGTGTCACCAGGGATGGTTTCGGGGGCCGGTTTAGCGTGCGGAATGCGGCTGGACAGCCGCTACCTGGTCCTTGCCCTGGCACCGATCCGGCGCGCCGGAACGTCACCTGCTGCGCCGGCATTCACACTCCGGACAGGCCGGCAGGAGCCTACAGGGCCGGGGGCACGGCCAGCGCCGGCACTGAGCCGCGCTTCTGCGCCGCCACTCTGGTCACCGGCAGTTCCACCAAGCCGCGAGCTGCTCTCAAGCCGCCGCTGGAGTTCCACCAGCACACGGGCCAGCCTCCGTGAAACCTGCATCTGCGACATGCCCAGCCGCTTTCCCAGTTGCACCTGGGTCTCCTCGCAGAAGTAGCGGCGATAGAGCAGTTCCCTGTCCTCCGCGGCCAGGTCCTGCATGGCGTCGCGCAGGCATGCCAGTTCTTCCAGCCGTTCGAGCGGAGTATCCGGACACGCCAGCAACTCCCCGATGGACGGCGCGTCCGAGTGCGGGTTGACGGCGTCCAGCGAGTCCGGGTGCATGCTGCTGGATGCCGAGATCGCCTCCTGGACTTCCGCCGGGTCCGTCCCGAGCTCCCCGGCCAATTCCTCCACGCTGGGGTTCCTTCCCAGCGCCTGGGTCAGCTCCGGCTCGGCGCGGAACATGCGGGTTCTCAGGTCCTGGATGTGCCGTGGAGGACGGACCACCCACGTGCGGTCGCGCAGGTATCTCTTCAGCTCACCGGTAATGGTGGGGGCTGCATAGGCAGGAAAGCTCTCACCTTTGGACTGGTCAAAGCCGCGGGCTGCCTTGACCAGTCCCAGATAGGCCACCTGGTTAAGGTCTGCGCGTTCACGGCCGCGGGCTTCGAACCGCGCGGCAAGGGCTTCCGCGAGGTCCAGGTAGCCCAGGACAAGGTCGTTCTCGAAGGCCTGCCGCAACCGTCCCGATGAGGCGGTCGAAGCATTCCGGTGCGGAGGTTCTGGTTGTTGTTGGCGGACTGGCGTAACATCCACGGCAAGTGCGGCAAGAGAGTCGGGCATTGTCGTTGGTACCTCCGGTCTGGTTCCGAAAGCCTGCGGCAAGACTTAGCAGTAGGAAATCATAAGCCTGCTTATAAAACAATCCTTCCTGGCTATAGGCTCGGCATGTCAGCGGAAATACCCACCCCGCCAAGGAGTATTTTTCATGCGCATCGCCATTACCGGAGCCAGCGGAAATGCAGGAACCGCACTTCTCCGCAACCTTCAGGGCCAGCTGGCCAAAAAGCCCGGGAGCCTGCAGCTGACCGGGATCAGCCGCAGGCTCCCCGACACCTCCCGCGAACCCTACGCGGGCGTTGAGTGGCACACCCTGGATATCGGCGTGGATGCTGACCGGCCACTGCTGGAGTCGGCGCTGGCCGGAGTGGATGCCGTGGTGCACCTGGCCTGGCAGATCCAGCCCAACCGGGACCTGGAGCAGCTGTACCGGACCAACGTCAACGGCACCAGGCGCGTTCTGGAAGCGGCCAGGACCGCGGGCGTCAAGCAGATCGTCTGCGCTTCCTCCGTGGGCGCCTACAGCAAAGCCCCCAAGGACCGGCGCGTCGACGAGTCGTGGCCGGCAGCGGGCATGGCCGGCTCCCATTACAGTCGGCACAAGGCGGAGCAGGAAGAGATCCTGGACCGTTTTGCGGAAGCAGAGCCGGGCATTGCTGTGGCCAGGCTCCGCCCGGGCCTCATCTTCCAAAGCCAGGCAGGGAGTGAGATCGGCAGGTACTTCCTGGGCCGGGTCATTCCCCGACTCCTGCCCGGAAAGCTCAGGGTTCCGCTGCTGCCGGCCCCGGACAACCTGATCTTCCAGGCGGTCCATGCCGACGACGTGGCGGAGGCCTACTGGAGGGCCATCGACCAGCGCGCGTCGGGAGCCTTCAACATTGCCGCCGAACCCGTCCTGACACCCCAGGAACTCGCCCGGATCGTGGGCGCGCGAAGGATCCTCCCCGTCC
This sequence comes from Pseudarthrobacter sp. TE3704, assembly GCF_056279405.1. Taxonomy (NCBI): domain Bacteria; kingdom Bacillati; phylum Actinomycetota; class Actinomycetes; order Micrococcales; family Micrococcaceae; genus Pseudarthrobacter; species Pseudarthrobacter sp. TE3704. Next base: position 825,077 of record NZ_JBWCCJ010000001.1, on the reverse strand, counting down.
CCATGGGACTGCTCCATGCGGTTGTGGACATCTCGTGGAGGTTGCGGCTGCAGCCCACGGACTCCGGATGGGTCGAGATGGCGGCAGGGGCTCCCATCATGGACACAAGCCGGGCCCGCCGCATCCTGGGATGGGAAGCGAAAACCTCATCCGTCGATGCCGTCAAGGAAGTCCTTGAGGGCATGGGAAAGGGGAAGGGTGTCAGCCCTTCCCCCCTCCTCAAGCCGCGCCGGCCCTGACGGCCTCAGCGGCGGCGGGCCGGCCCTATGAAAGCCTGATACCGGCGGCTAGATACCGTTTCGCGGGTTTTCCCTGTCCCTGCGGGCGGCTTCCTCCCGCGCAGCCTCGGCACGGGCAGCGTCGCTGCGGATCGGATTGCGCCCGTCAGTTTCTGCCGGGATCCCATCCTGGCGTGCAGCGTCGCCGCGGCGGGCTTCTTCGTCATCAATCCGCCCCCGGTCCGCGTGCAAGCCCTCGCCCCGGGCGCCGCCCATTCCACCAGCCGGACCGGCCGCTGCATCCCTGTCCACTGCTACGTCCCGGGCAGCGTCATCACGGGTGGCTGCACTCCTCCTGCTGCCATCCTTCTGGACATCGGGATCCACCTCGTCCGCCTTGCGGGTATGGCTGGCAACGTCAGCACGAAGCGACTGCGCTTCCCGGGCGGTCGACTCAGCTTCCTGCCGGAGCCGCGCAGCGTCCACCTGGGCCTGTTCCGCGTCAGCACGTGCACGGGTGGCCTTAGCCTCGCGCTCCCGGGCGTCCAGTTCCATTTTTTCGGCCTCGCGGCGAATTTCTGCTGCCTTTTCCCGGTGCGCTTCGTCGCGCTTTTGCTGCAACGCCTTCCGGCGCCTCCCGGTTAACAGCAGCAGCACAATCAGCACCACCACAACAATGGCGACAACCACCCAAACCCATGGAGCTGTTTCCAAATTACCCACCACTTTCCACTCGATGTGACCGTGCAGGCCTGCGCCATTCCGGCTGACTTCTGGAACCGTTATAACTCGCTTAGCAAGGGTACTTACCTTTTATTAGTAATCATGCTTATTATTTTACGGCCAGTATTGCTGGTTCTTGATCAACAACCGGCCTTCTTGGAAAGAGAGAGCGAAGATGACAGAGAACCAATGGCCCGAGGATCCCGCTTACACGGCTCCCCCGGCCTCTACGGGAATTCCGGGCGAGCGGACGGCCTCCACCTTTCCACCCGCCGCCACTCCTCAGACCGGAGTTACACAGACCGGGGTTACACAGACCGGGGACACCTCCGGGGCGTCCCGAAAGGATGCGGCGAAGGAAGAAGCAGCAGACGTAGCCCGCACCGCAAAAGGCTCCGCCCAGAATGTGGCGCAAACGGCCAAGGAAGAGGCGGCCAACGTCGCGTACGAGGCGAAGAACAGCGCAAAGGATCTCCTCAACCAGGCCAAGTCCGGGCTGAGCAGCCAGGCCGGCACCCAGCAGCAGAAGGCGGCCGAGGGCATTCGCACCATTTCCGGCCAGCTGCAGAGCATGGCTAACGCTCCGGAGCAGCAGGGCGTGGCCAGCGACCTCATCCGGCAGGCCGCGGAGCGCAGCGAGTCCATGGCTTCCTGGCTTGAGAACAGGCAGCCGGGCGACCTGCTCGGCGAGGTCCAGCGCTTCGCCCGCAACCGCCCCGGCACCTTCCTGCTCCTCGCAGCAGGCGCCGGCATCCTGGCCGGCCGCCTCACCCGCGGACTCACCGCAGGCGCCCCGGAGAGCTCCACCACCACGCCCCGCACAGCCGGGCTGGCAGGACAGTACTCCGGCACCCCCTATGGCGACCAGTACAGCGAATCCTACGTACCGGCCGGTGGCACCGTCCCGCCCCCGCCGGTCCAGCTCCCCGGCCCGGCCACTACCACGGCAGGGTACGACGGCGGCGCTCCCGGCAGCGGCTACGGTGAGACCGTGCGTCCGGCCAGTGGGCTGGACAGCCCGCAACTGGTGGAGGAACCGTGGTCGGGAAACCAGGTTGCCAATGATCCCTTGGGTGACCGGGATCTCGCCGACGAGCCGATGACCAATGATCCCCTGACCCGCGATCGCCGCGCAGGCGGCCAGTCAGGCGGGCTCTGATGAGTAGTCAGATTCCGGAGCCTCCGCCGACTGAGGCGCATCAGAAGGCGGAAAACGCGTCGCTGGGTGAGTTGCTGGGTGATGTAACCCGGGACCTGTCCACCCTGATGCGCCAGGAAGTGGAACTCGCCAAGGCCGAAGCCAAGCAGTCCGCCACCAAGGCAGGCAAGGGCGCCGGGATGCTCGCTGGCGCCGGCGTGGCCGGACACTTCGTCCTGGTCTTCCTGTCCCTGGCGCTGATGTTCGCCCTGGGCGCCCTGATGCCGCTGGGCTGGGCCGCCGTGATCGTCGCGGTGATCTGGGGCATCATCGCCGCGGTCCTGGCCTCGATCGGCCGCAAGGAACTCAAGCAGATCAAGGGCCTGCCCCAGACCGGCGAAACACTGTCCGAAATTCCCCCAACCCTAAAACCAGGTGAGGTAAACCGATGAGCGATAACCCGGACGCAATCCGCCAAGACATAGAAGCCACCCGCGCACGCCTGGGCACCAACGTAGACGCCGTCGCGGACAAGGTCACCCCGTCCAACATCGTCCACCGCCAGACCGACAAGGTCAAAGACGCCGTCAGCGGGGTTAAGGAGAAGATCATGGGAGCAGCAGACACCGCCACCACCCGGGTCCAGGACAGGGTCCACACCGGCACCGAACACACCGGCAACGCCCTGCACAGCACCGGCGACACCCTCCACGGAGCCAAGGACAACGCCGCGGCCAAACTCAGCGACGCCGGCACCGCGATCTCCCACGCACCGGACCAGGTCAAAGCCAAAACCCAGGGCAACCCCCTGGCCGCAGGCCTGATCGCGTTCGGCGCCGGGATGCTCGTCTCATCCCTGATCCCGGCCAGCCAAAAGGAACGCGAAGCGGCCGACCAGCTCAAGACCGCCGCGCAGCCCCTGGCCACCCAGGTCACCGACGCCGCCAAGGACATGGTCCAGGACCTCAAGGAACCGGCCCAGGAAGCCATGGAAAACGTCAAGGCCACCGCCACCGACGCAGCCCAGAACGTCAAAGCCGAAGGCCAGCACGCCGCCACCGACGTCAAAGACCGCGCCACCGACGCCAAAACCAACGTCCAGAACACCTGACCCGCCACTGGACGCGGCACCAAGAGGCACGAGCACCACCTGAGAGGCCGGCCCCGCCATCCGCGGAGCCGGCCTTTCAGTTTTCGCACCCTTATCGAGAGGACACCCCATGGCCACTCATGACGCATCCGAGACCAGCACCGCCAAGGCGGGCCAGGCCCCGGATCCAAATGACTCACGGAAACCGGACAGCCCCAGAGACCTGGACAAGCCGAACTGGAAGTACATTGCCAAGAAGACCCTGCGGGAATTCAACAAGGACCAGTGCCCCGACCTTGCCGCAGCCCTGACCTACTATGCGGTGCTGTCGCTGTTCCCGGCCATCCTGGCACTCGTTTCATTGATCGGGATTTTCGGGGATCCGCAAAAAACCACCGACGCCCTCCTGCAGATCGTGAGTGGTTTCGCTCCCGCCGAGACGGTCAACACGGTCAGCGGCACCGTCTCGGAACTGGCGAATGCGCCGGCCGCAGGCTTCACGCTGGTCATCGGCCTTGCCACCGCCCTCTGGTCCGCGTCGGGGTACGTAGGGGCTTTCGGCCGCGCCATGAACCGCGTCTATGAGGTGGATGAGGGCCGGGCGTTCATCAAGCTCCGCGGCACCATGCTCGCAGTCACACTGCTCGCCATTGTGATCATTGCCATCCTCGCTGGCATGCTGGTCCTCAGCGGCCCGGTCTCCGAAGCCGTGGGCGGGCTGATCGGCCTCAGCGGCGTGTTCCTCACGGTCTGGAACATCGCCAAATGGCCGGTGATGGTAGCCCTGATCATCGTCATCATCGCTGTCCTCTACTACGCCACTCCCAACGTCAAGCAGCCGAAGTTCAAGTGGATGAGCATGGGCTCCGGCATTGCCCTGTTCGTGTTCCTGCTCGCCTCGCTGGGCTTCGGGTTCTATGTCGGTAACTTCGGCAACTACAACAAGACCTACGGCGCACTGGGCGGCGTCATCGTCATGCTGCTGTGGCTCTGGATCCTGAACATGTCGCTGCTCTTCGGTGCAGAGTTCGACGCCGAGATGGAGCGCGGCCGCCAACTCCAGGCAGGTATCGAGGCCGAAGAGACCATCCAGCTGCCGCCGCGTGACACCAAGAAGAGCGAGAAGCTGCAGAAACAGGAAGAAGAGGACATCAAGCACGGCCGGGAACTGCGCGAGAAGTACAGCGCCGATGACGACCAGACTGACGATTCAGGCGGGGACCGGAGCCCAGGCCAGGAAACGCGGCCCCACCGCGACCGCGTCCGCGACAAGGTGCAGGACCGCACCACGCGCGACGACGACGACGGCCAGGGAAACGGCCGCCGTTAGGCACGCAGCCCAAAGGACTAGGCAGGACCTCCACAATGGGGGAAAATTGTTGTGGAGGTCCTGTTCAAGTTTCCCGGGTTGTCGGCAGCCCGGGGCAAGGCGGGGCCGGCGGTGAGATGGCCTCTTCTGAGACCGAGGCCAGTCCCCCCAGTCGCCGTCGGCCCCCTCGATCCGGCTAAACCGGCGGGGGTCCCGGCACATTTAGAGGGCACGACTGGACAAAATGATCCGTACTGCAATACTTTCATGATTACTCTGCTGGCCCTTTTGGTGCCGGCAGGGCCGCTGAAGCAGATACGGCGGCATCACGGTCGACCCTTAATGAGCGGACATGCCTGCTACCCACTTTGAAGATTTTCTTGCCGAAGCAGTTGTTCCGGACAGGGAGCCCGGCCTGGGCCTCGGACGCGACGAGCTTTATGGCCTGTACACCAGCTGGTGCCTGCTCCACAAGGCCCAGCTGCAACCTCCCGAAGCCCTCTGGGAAGCGTTGCAGGAGCAGGGCATCAACCCGGACAGCAATAACCTCTCGATGACCGGTCCTGCCGCGGCTGACTACATCGTTGCCAGCGCTCCTGACCTGGTCTGACATTCCCGCCCTGCCTTTGATGGCTTTTTGCAGGTCAGGCGCTTGCGCGCCTCTGTTGCAGCGTTGCGTGTCTGGCTAGCATAAAAGCATGACCGGTGGCGTTCTGATCCGCCGGTCACCAGCCGAAGGGAGAAATGCCATGGGTTTGGATGACAAGATCGAGAACGCCGCCGAGAAAATGGGCGGCAAGGCCAAGGAAGCCTCGGGCCGGGCTACGGATGACCCGGGGCTCGAGGCCGAAGGCAAGATGGACCAGAGCAAGGCCGACCTCAAGCAGGCCGGCGAGAAGGTCAAGGACGCCTTCAAGAAGGAATAGGTCCAGGCACAAGGGCTGCTGCGTTTACCGCGGCAGCCCTTTGTCATGCCACCCCTTTCGCGCGGGCTGTCAGCCCTCAAGCGCCGCAACCTGTTCCAGCGCAAGCGCCATCAGGTAGGCGGAGAATCCGTGCGGGGCACGCGACTGGGTCCTGCCCGATGTCACGACGCGGATGCTGTCTGTTGCCTTGACCCTGCATTCCAAACGACGCAGACGGGCCACGAGATCCCGGTCCTCGTGCACGGCCTTCCCCGGAAATCCACCCGCCCGCCGGTAAGCGGAGGCCCTGATGCCGAAGTTCGCACCATAAATATGCGGATGGTCCTCAATGAAAGGGTGCTTCGCCCGCCAGAGGCGGAGCAGTTCCGGATCCATGCCGGCCGGGTCCGGTTCCACGGAACCCAGCACTGCATCGGCGCCCACCGCGGCCAGCGCAACCTGGCCGGTAAGCCAGCCCTCCGGAACAACGGAATCGGCATCAGTGTTGGCCAACCAGAGCCGGTGTCCGGAAGCCGCGTCCATCCCACCCCCAAGGACATGCCGGATCCCCGCATTCCGGGTACGGCCTACGTTGCGGAAGTCCACGGTAAGGACCTGCATGCCGGGGTCCTGGCCGGCGGCGTGCATGGCTATCGCCGCAGAGTTGTCCGTGCAGGAATCCAGCACAACCACCGTTGAGACGCCCGTTTCCGGATGCAGGCGCCGAAGTGATGCTGCGGCCGCCTGCACTCCCGCCAGCGCCCTGGCCAGGAGGCGTTCCTCGTTGTGGACCGGTATCACCACCGCCACCCGGTCTACCGGCGCGAATGTTTCCGGCACGCTCAGGAGGCCACGGCCGCGACGGGAGCCGTCAGCGTCTCCAGGATGAAGTCGCGTTCCCGGTACAGGCCCGCGGTGGGCCACCCTAAACGGTTGCGGACCATCGTATGGACCGTCTCGCCGTCGAGCTCCCATCCCCGGATGGGGTGCCGCCAGTGGCAGAGCAGCAGGGTCCCGCCGGGCATCATGGACTCCTCGATGCGGTCCAGCAGCAGCCCAAGCTCGTCCCGGCCAAGGTAGTAGCCCACCTCGGAAACCACCACCAGGTCATAACTCCCGCCGGGCCAGGAGCCGGGAAGGGTCAGCTGCTGTGTGGTGACGCCCGGGAACGGTGCCAGGCGGGCGGCTGCCCGGTCCAGCGCGGTGCTGCTCGCGTCCACCGCAAGGAGGGCGCGGCAGCGGGGTGCCAGGGCGGCGGTCAGCATTCCGATGGAGCAGCCTACTTCAAGCCCGGACTCATAGCTTTCCCGGGGCAGTGCGGCCAGCGTCAGGGCGCGCTTTCTGCGCTCGTACCAGCTGCCCAGGTAATCCCAAGGATCTTCGGCCCCGGCGTGCACGGCGTCAAAGATGCGCTCGGCGTCGGCGCTGCGGTGCGGTGCGCCGGTGGTTTGCGCAGGGGGCGTCCACGCGAAGACCTCATAGCCGCGGGAAAAGTGCTTCAGGAATGCTCCGCTGAGCAGCACCTCGTCCCCGGCAGCCGGCGAGAGCGGGCGGACCTGCGTGGCGTGGGCATCCATGGCACGGGCTTTGGCCGCCAGGGCCGGAGGGTCCGGGTGGAACCGGACCCAGGCCTGCCACTCCGGGTTGTCCGGCGTTGCCCAGTGCCAGTACCACACGGGGTACTCGAGCAGGCCGTGGCCGCCCTGCCGGGCAACCTCTGCTGCCACCTGCCCCAGGACATCATGGTCGGCGTGGCCGTCCTGCCGGTAAGGTGCCACCAGCACCACTTGCCCCGGGTCACCCGGCAACCGGCGCACCGCCTCCCGGACGACGGAGGTGATGCCGGCAGCATGACCACCCAGTCCCCGGTCCTGATAGCCCAGGCAGCGCCACCGCCCTTCCAGCCCCAGGGCTGCGAGGCCGGCGGCGAATTCCTCCAATCGGGTCCCTGCGAGCTGGTCCGGGGTGACCGTGGGTGAGTCCGGATGGGAGCCTTCCCCCGCGGTGCACAGCAGGACTTCGACGTCGGCGCCCAGGGCGTGCACGTGGGCCAGCAGGCCCCCGGCGCCCAGGGTTTCGTCGTCGGGGTGGGCCGCCAGGACAAGGAACCGCATGGCTGCCAACTCCGGTGGGCCGAGTGGCAGTTCCGGGATGACAGGCAGGCCGCGGTCCACCCAGGCTGCCTCGTCCGTCCCGTCGTCGGTGTGGGAAAAGGTCACCACGCGGAGCCGCCGTCCAGCGTGAGCCTGCCCAGTTGGGCGTCGTCGCGCATGGCGTGGTGCTGCCGGACGTACAGGCCCAGGTCCGCCATCCGCTTGGCGTAGGTCTCGTCGAAGGCCAGCGGCGCCGGCCCGCGGTTGCTGGCCACCAGGTGCAGCACGCGTTCGACGGCGGCAGCCACCGTACCGCGCACCCGCAGCGCGTCGCTCCACCCCGGACCGCGGTCCCCGGCGGCTGTAAGTCCTGCGTCGATAGCCTCGGCCGTGCGCGCCAGGTACTGCAGGCATGCGCTCAGGGTGCGGTCGATTTCACCCAGGGCCACCAGCGCAACCTGGTCCGGTGTGCGGCCGGAGGCAGCCCCCTCCTGCAGGGAGTTCCGGTAGTCCCGGCCAACGCCGATGGCGCCGCCCAGCCAGCAGGCGGCGACTCCCATGCCGCCCCACGCGAAGCCCGGCCGGCTGAAGTACCAGTCCACGCCCGCCAGAGGCTGCGCCGGTACGTCGTCAAAGTGGACGGTGCCGCTGGGGATTTCCCGGAGCCCGCGGGCCACCCATTGCAGCTCGTCAAAGGTCACGCCGGCGTGGTGGAGGTCAACGGCGAAGGCCTGCCGGCCGCCGCCGGTGTGTGCAGTGATGACCGCATGGTCCAGGACCGGCGCCAGCGAACACCACGGTTTTGACCCGCTGAGAAACGCTCCCGAAGTGCCGCCGGATGCCTCGAGGCGCAGGCCCGGCCCCTCCGCGGCGTAGACTCCCCAGGCACCTCCCTCCAGGGCATGATCATGGCCCGCCTGGGCCAGGATTGCCAGTGCGTCCAGGTGCGGTTCAAAGATGCGGCCGGCGGCGACGTCGATGGCCGATACAGAGGCAAGGAGTTCCCAAAGGACCTGGGTGCTGCCTCCGCCGGGCTGCGGCCAGACCCGCCCCGCTTCCTTGGCCACTTCGAGTAAGGCCGGCACGTCGCCTGCGGCGGTTGCCACGGCCTTCAGCAGCGCTGCCGTTTCCAGCGGCTGCGCGTTTCCGGAGGACAGGCGGACAGGCTTAACCGGTTCCGCCTGTCCGCCGGGTTCAACCTGGGGAGGGCGTTGTTCTGCCGCTTTCACGCGGGCCCCGGCGGCGCCTACTTTTCTGCCGGTTCGGTCACGGATGCGGTGGGTGCCATGATTTCGGCATTGACCATCCAGGCCAACTGTTCCAGGCGCTCAATGGCCGCATGCAGCAGGTCGGCGCTGGTGGGATCTTCCTCATCAACCTCGTCATGCACGTCGCGCATCGTCTTCACCGTGCGTTCCAGCCTGGCGGTGACCAGCTTGACGGTGTCCTTGGTGGAGGTCAGGCCAGCCGGAAACTCCTCGAGGCGGTTGTCCGCCGTGACCGTGCTGCTGCGTCCGTCGGGAAGGGCATGCAGGGCACGCATCCGCTCGGCTGTCTGGTCCGCGAAGAGCCGGGCGGCAGCGATGATCTCGTCAAGCTGAAGGTGCAGGTCCCGGAAATTGGTGCCCACCAGGTTCCAGTGCGCCTGCTTACCCTGCAGGTGCAGCTCAATCAGGTCGGTGAGGACCATCTGCAGGTTGCTGGCAAGGGTGGGTGACGCTTTCATCATTTTCCTCCGTTGCGGCCTGTCCGGCTTCCCGTCAGCCGGACGCTTATGCTCAGCATACTTACAATTGGGGTGCCGCCAGTCAAACCGGCCGCAGGCCGGAGACGCGTCAGAGGATGCGGGCCAGCGCGAATCCGTCCCAGCCTTTGGAACCCACCGTCTGGATGACAGTTGCGTCCAGCGCCGGGTGCTCCCCCAGCAGCCTGAGGGCCTCGATGATGCCGGGAGCGTTGACCGGGTCCATGGACGGGTCCAGCACCGCACCTTCCCAAATGGTGTTGTCCAGCACCACGGTGGCTCCGGGCCGTCCCAGCCGCACCGCCCACTCCAGGTAGTGGCTGTCGTTTTCCTTATCCGCATCGATGAAGATGAAGTCGAAAGGCTCCCTGTCCTCTTCCTCGAGCGCAGCCAAAGTGTCCAGCGCCGGTCCCAGCCGGATCTCCACCTTCTCGCCCAGCCCGGCAGCATCGATGTTCGCCCACGCCACTTCCGCATGCTTCGGCAGGAATTCGCACGTCACGAGAGTGCCGTCGTCGGGAAGGCCGCGGCCCATCCAGATGGTGCTGAAACCGGCGAGGGTTCCGATTTCCAGGATGCGGCGGGCGCCGGACAGCTGGACCAGGAGCTTGAGGAGCTTTCCCGCGTTGGGTGCCACCTCGATAGCCGGCATGCCCGCCTCGGCGGCGGAGTCAATGGCCTGCTGCAGTGCAGGGTCCGGATGAACCACAACGTCAGACAGGAACTTTTCGGTGGCGATCCACTCCGGACGGGGCTTGTGCTCGAACATTGCCACAGTTTGGCACGGAGCGACGTACTGGTCCAGAGACCTGCAGGTCCTGGAACTACCGGGAGGCTTGTGGCTCAGGAACCGTCGGTGAGGGCTTGCTCCAGGCGGTCCACTTTGGCGGTGAGTTCACCTGTGTAGCCGGGCCGGATGTCGGCCTTGATCACCAGGGACACCCGGCTGCCGTACTGCCCCACTGCCTCGGTGGCACGCTTGACGACGTCGAACACCTCGTCCCATTCGCCCTCGATGGTGGTGAACATCGAGTCTGTCTGATTGGGCAGCCCCGACTCCCGGACGACTTTCACCGCGGCGGCAACGGCGTCGTGCACCGACGCGTCACCGGGGCGGGAACCTTCAGGGGGAGTGCCGGAGGGGGCAACGGAAAAAGCAAGCAGCATAAGGCCAGTTTGCCATGCGCCCCGAGCCGGTGCGGGGCGCATCGGGGCTCTGCCGTCACAATAGGCGCCTACCCCCCAGTAACGGTGAACGCCTGCAGCTGCGTTGCTAACCTTTTCGCATGAGTCTCGCAGTCGCCCGTAAGCCCCTTCGTGCCGACGCGGCGCGAAACGTGGACAAGATCATCACCGCGGCGCGGCAGTGCTTCCGCGAGTTTGGCCCGGATGTGCCCCTGCAGACCATCGCAGTTACCGCCGGCGTTGGACCGGCCACCCTCTTCCGGAATTTCGCGGACAAGGAAGAACTGGTCCTTGCCGCACTGAACCGGCAACTCCGGCTCACCGTGGATCCTGTGATTGACGGCGCCCTGGCGGACATCGACGCCACCAATGGCCTGTTCCGGGTGCTGGAGTCGCTGATGGATGCGGCCAGCGCGGACGCCAACCTGCTGGGAGCCGTGGCCGGGCGGCGGGAGCTGCTGACCGGCATTGCGGGTTCCCTCATGGAATCCATCAGCGTTTTGCTGGTACGCGGCCAGGGACAGGGGAGCCTGCGGGCGGACATCTCCATGACCGATATGTTCCGCCTGCTCGCCATGCTGATCGGAGTGGTGGACACCATGGAACCGGGCTCGGACGCCTGGCAGCGTCCGCTGGCTCTCGTGGAGGATGCCATCCGGACCACCCGGCCAAGCCGGCCGCTTCCTGCTCACGTGCCGGTGCCGGCTTCCGCTTCGGCCGCGCTGCCGGCCGGTATCCTGCCCAGGTAGCTGCTGCCCACGGGCACGTACCGGCCTTCCTGGCCTCCAACTTCGACCATTGTGGGCACCCAGCAGGTGCAATAGACTTCTAGAGGGTTACGCAGCCAGCCTCTGTACGTTCGAGATGGAGAGCCGTCCCTATGAAGCAGTTCCTGCATTTCCGGCGCCCAACGGCTGTAGTGCGATGAACAGTTCCAAGCTGTCGCGCTACCTTAACGATCCGCGGGGGCCTGAAGAGATCCTTCCCACGCTCACCGCGGAGGAACTGGCGGACCTGCTGGACGGCCTCTACCAGAATCTGGACACTCCCGAACCGGAATTCGGCGCGGAGGCCTGGTACGAAATGGCCGTCGAAGAGAGCTGCCGCAGGAGCGTCTCGCCGGACGGCGCCGCCCACGGAGTGGCATAGCAACTCCCCCGGCCCTTTGGGCCCCCGTTTCCCTCCCTGCGCATCAGGGCTTGTTTCCGCGCGCCAAGGCTTCTTCCCGCAAGGCTCTTTTTGGCCTGCTAGCCGCGATGTCCGGAGCCGTTGTGTTCAGGGTGCTGATGGTGTTCGTTGGGGATGTGGTCCTTCGCCTGCAGGAGATGCTGCTGCAGCTTCTCCTCGGCGTCCCGGCGGCGCCGCGCGGTATCACGCATTTCACGGGTGGATTCGGATCCCCGGGGGTCAAGATAGCTGGTGCGGGATTTTGCCTGGTACTCCCCTGCCGGCAGACCCGGCAGTTGCTTTTCGGCGAATTTTTTCCCGGCGTCCCCTGCGTCCTGGGCGTCTTCCGTCTCTACGGGCGGTGACTGTTCGTTCATCTGGTACCTCCTCCTGGCCGCCGTGACATGGTGCGGCCCTTTCTTCAGTCCATCACAGTTGGACTTTTGAATGCTGGCAGGATGTCAGCCGCGGGCAGCGTCTTCCCGCTTACGGATCTCCTGCCGCACCAGGGCCTGAAGCGCCGGAATGGGCGACGACGGATCAAGGTCAAACGAGTGGCCCAGGCTTGCGGAGAGCTGCTCCAGGTCCTCGGGCGGGACACCGGATAAACCGGAGTAGCGGGTGTAGAAGCGTTTGGGGGGCAGCCCCGCCCGCCGTCGTGCGTTTTTGTGGTGGGGCCTGCCGGCTCGTTCTCCGGCAGCATGCAGCTGATTGTCCATTGTCGCCATTCGCCGAATTTCAGCGGCCAACTGCATCAGCCGGTTTCATAGTACAGCCGCAGGCACGCATCCGGCGTGACCTGAATCACTTGAAATGCGGCACGGCACGTCGCAGGCCTCCGTCCGGCCTGAGTTCGGTGTTAGCTCCACCCGAGCATGCGCAAGAGGGCGGCAGCGCCTGCACCTGCGAGGACCACCACCAGGAACGGGGCCCGGAGCGCCAGGGCTACCGCTGCCGCGGCCAGGGCGCCCAGCCGCGCGTCGGCAGCCAGCGCCTGACCGGAGGCAACCGTGTTCACTACGGTCAGGGACGCGAGCAGGCCAATGGTCATGGTGCCGGCGATGCGGGACATCCGCGGGTCCTCCAGGAACCGTGCGGGCACGAAGTAGCCCACCAGCTTCCAGGCGTAGGCCAACGCACAGGCAATCACAATCCAGAACCAGAGGCTCATGAGTCAACTCCCGGAACAGAGCCGTCGCGGCGGCGGTACCGGCCGTCGTCGTGGGCCTCCTGGCCGTGCCGACCTCCCTGATCGGCCTGCTGGCGGTGCCGCCCGCTGTGGTGGCCGTGGTGCTCGCGGTACGGTTCCACATCCGGCTCCAGGCCCTCGTCGCTGCGGCCGTGGCTGAACCAGCCGATCACCGCAGCAACCACCGCCGCGACCAGGATGGGCACGCCGGCCGGAACAAACGGCACGGCGATCACCGTGGCCACGGCACACACCACGGCGATGGCCACGGGTTCGCGGCCCTTGAGCCGCGGCCACAGCAGCGCCAGGAAAGCGGCCACGGCAGCACCATCGAGTCCCCACTGTTTGGGGTCGCCCAGCCCGCTTCCGGCGAACGCACCCACCGCCGTGAAGAAGTTCCAGAGCACATAAATCCCGATGCCGGCGGCCCAGAATCCCCGGCGCTGCTCCGCAGGATCGGTCTGGCCGGTACTGGTGGCAGTGGATTCGTCGATGGTCAGCTGGGCACTGACGTATTTGCGCCAGCCGGTGGGCCGCAGCAGGGCATTCAACTGCATCCCGTAGATGCCGTTGCGCATGCCCAGCAGCGTGGCGGCGCTCATCGCGGCGATGCCGGAGCCGCCGCCGCCCACCACCCCGATGAACGCGAACTGGGAGCCACCGCTGAACAGCAGCAGGCTCAGTGCCATGGTCTGCCAGATGTCGAGCCCGGATGTCACGGACAGCGCCCCAAAGGACACCCCGTACAGCCCCGTGGCGATGCTGATGGAGATCCCCACCCGCACTGCCGGAGATGCCAGCAGCTTCACCGCAGCAGCCCTGCTGTCAGGCTGGACGGCGCCGGTCGGCGGAGGCTCCACGCCCACAGGATGAGCGGGGCCTGGAGCGGCAGGCGCACCGTATGGATCTTCCGCTGGGCAGGAGTACCGTGCGGACCGTAGGCCCGCCGGAGCGCATCCAGATGTCCCGCCAGGAACGCGGTGAACATCGCCGCGAGTCCGGTGGCGGTCGCCGTCCGCGTCAGAGGGACAAGGATCCCGACGGCGGCGGCCAGTTCCAGCAGTCCGCTGGCTGCGATCCATTCCTCCCGTGACAGCAGGGCGAACGGACGTGGGGGCTGCGCACTGTGGCGTGGGCCGGCGTCGGGCGTCCCTGCACGTCCGCCTGCCGTGCTGCCTGCGCTGGCGGCGCCGTCTGCGCTGCTGCCCGTGGCTGATGCGTCGTCTCGGCAGAGGTAGCCGGGAACCACCTGGTGGTAAAAACCGGGGTTCCTGAAATGCTGCCTGGCGCTGGCCAGGAGCAGGGCGCTCATGGCCGCGGCGGAGAGAATCCGGGCAGCCCGGCCGGACCGGGGAGAAGACATGGCTCCACTCAATCACAGGCGCAGCCGGTGGTTGAAACCGCCCGCTCCGCCGTGATGCGGCGTTCCTCCCGGCCGGCCGTCAGGCCGTCACGGCGTCAGGCCCATGCCAACCCTGAGCTGCCGTAGGGCGGCGGAGGGCTGCGGTAGTCGAGCGGGTGGCCGTCGATCAACAGCGGCGGCCGGACATAGCGCAGCTCCCCAAAGGAGCTGGGCATGGACCGGTATTCGGGCCCCGGCAGTTCTGCAGCCTCCTCAAGGTTCCCAGGCAGGGAGAAGAGCTCCTCGGCGGTCCTGGCCAGGGACAGCCGGCATGCTCCGCCCAGGCCGGTCTGCCGGCGGACGGCGAGCAGGGCGACAGCCGCGGCAGCAGCGCCGTACCCGGTGGCATGGTCCAGCGCCTGGACAGGCAGGGCACCCGGCCGCCATCCGCCGTCGTACTCCTCTCCGTAGAGGTGGGCAATGCCGCTGGCGGCCTGGACGATGCTGTCGAAGCCGCGGCGCGCGCTCCAGGGTCCTGCACCGCCCCAGCTGTCCAGTGTGACCACCACCAGGTTCGGGCGGGAAGCCAGCAGGGCGCCGGCGTGGAGCCCGAAACGGTCCAGAGCCCCTCGGCGGTAGCCGCTTACCACCACGTCGGCGTCCGCCAGGAGCTGGTGCAGCCGGCGCTGGTTTTCCGGGCTGCCAAGGTCCGCCTCCGCGCTGCGCTTGCCGAAGCAGGTGTCAACGAACTGGTCGGGAAGTTCGGGCAGCGCGGGCGGGTCGATCCGCAGGACCTCGGCACCCAGTGCTCCCAGGAGCCTGGTGGCGACGGGACCGGCGATGACTCTGGTAAGGTCCAGGACCCGGACACCTGCGAGCGGTTGGGCAGGATCTGTGGCATGGTGTGGCGCCGGCGCTGGTGGAATGTCCAGCCCGGTCAGCTCAAGCCCCGCCCCCGGCTTGGATAGCCCCAGCCCTGCGTGTTGACCGCCGGAGGAAGTGACGGAGATCCACGGGCCGGAGCGCGCCGCCTCGCCCATTCCGGTGGCGAGCCAGCCGCCGCGCGTCCGGACGGCAGCGGCAATGCCGCCGAGGCCTTGGATTGCCGCTTCGGCCTCCAGCGATGTCATCTCCCGGAGGGCCGCTTCGACGCCCTCCGGGCTGCCGGTACCGAGCGCCTGCATCAGCCGCTTTTCGTGGTGCGGGTAGTTGGCGTGGAGCCGGATCCAGCCGTCCTGCGTGCGCCGGAACCCGGACAAGGGCGCGAACCCCTGCAGCTTCCGGCCGGCAATCCGAAGAAGGCCTGAGGAATCGAAGGCGGCTGCGGTCAGCCGGGAGGTGGTGGTGAACCGGCCAGGCGATCCCGAGTAGGAATTCAGGGCCGCGGCCGCGGTATTCACGGCGCCCAGGGCCAGCCCCTCAACGTCCAGGGGACCTGCCCACCAGCGGCGGGGGCCGCCGTCGTCCGGATGCCTGCTCACGCCATGCCTACCTTCCCTGCGGCGAGGCCACCTGCAGTTGGTTCAGCACCCGGGCGGGAACGTTGGTGGTGATTTCATGGATGCCCAGCTCGTGGCAGAGGGCCACGTCCTCCGCGGAATCCACCGTCCACACCCGGAAGCGCCGGCCGGCATCCAGCCAGCGCCGTACTGTGTCCGGATGCTCGCGCACGTAGTCGATGCCCGGGCCTGCAAGGCCTGCCAGCCGCGCGTCCAGGATCCGCTCGGCCTCCAGCTGGGTTGCCTTCATGAGGTTCGCGATGGCTCCGCCCGTGATCAGTCCCAGGCCCAGCCCGCCGCGGATCTCGTGGATATTGATGTCGTCCACCAGCTGGCAGATGTATTGTGCCGGAACAGAATGGAGCAGGTGCCGGACGGAATCCGGGCTGAAACTCATGAATGTCACGGCGATGTTGTCCACCGTTGAACCGGCCGGGTCCCAGCCTTCGCTCCGGAGTACCTCCAGCACCCTGTCCTCCAGCTTGAGCTGATAGGGACTGGGGTGCTTCAGTTCGATGGCGAGCTTTACCGGCCGTCCCGCTCCACGGAGGATATCGAGCAGCTCCGGGAGGGTCAGGAACTGCTCGGAGCGTGCCCCGTAGATCTCCGGGATGCGGGCGCCCTTCCACGAGGAAAAGTCCAGGTGGCGCAGCTGGCGCAGGGTCCGCTCGGCCACGGGCCCCGTCCCGTCCGAGGTGCGGTCCAGGTTGGCGTCATGCAGGAGGACCACGTGCTGGTCACGCGTGAGGTGGACGTCGCACTCGACACCGTCGGCGCCGTCCGCCAACGCCTGCAGGTAGGCGGCCCGGGTGTGTTCGGCGAACGCGGCGCTGGCACCGCGGTGGGCAAAGACCAGGGGCCGCTGCGGCACCGACTCCTCACTTGTCATGGAGACACGGTAGCCGACCACACCCCTGCTGCGGGGCTAGGCTTGGCACATGCAGGTGAACTCTGAGCCAACTACCCAGGAAGCCCCGGCCCAGCCAGCCCGCGCGGTGCCGGCGGACGCACAGGCAGGTGCCGCCGCCGTCGGCCGCCAATTCAGCGCCGGTGATGCCGAAAAGGCGGCAGCGCTGCGGAAAATGAAGCTTGTGGCCTTGGCCCTGCTGATCGCCATGGCGGTGGTTTTTGTCTTCGCCTTCGCGCTGCAGAAGGAGTACCCGTGGCTGCAGTACGTGCGGGCGGCGGCGGAAGGCGGCATGGTGGGCGCGCTGGCCGACTGGTTTGCTGTGACCGCGCTGTTCAAGTACCCGATGGGCATCAAGATTCCGCACACCGCCATCATTCCGCGGCGCAAAGACCAGATCGGCGCCTCGCTGGGTGAGTTCGTGGAGACCAACTTCCTCTCCGAGCAGGTGGTGCAGGAGAAGCTGGCCAGCGTCAACATTGCCCGCCGGGCCGGCGAGTGGCTGGCCACTCCGGCCGGCGCCGACCGGGTGGCCAAGGAGGGTGCGGCGGTCATCCGGGGCCTGTTCAAGGTCCTGAACGACGACGACGTCCAGGCCGTCATCGAGGGAATGGTACGTAAGCACCTTCTCACTCCGCCGTGGGGACCTCCGGTGGGCAGGATGGCGGAGCGGATTTTCCACGACGGGCACCACCACAAGCTGGTGGACCTGCTGGTGGACCGCGCGGCCGACTGGGTCAGCGAAAACCACGAAACGGTCAGCCGGCTGGTCTCGGAACGTTCGCCAACCTGGGTGCCGCAGTTCGTGGACGGGCTGGTGGGCGACAAGGTCTACATCGAGTTCCTCAAATTCGTCCGTGCCGTGCAGTCCGATCCGAACCACCAGGTCCGGCAGTCCATCGACAAGTACCTGAACGACCTTGCCCAGGACCTGCAGCACGATCCTGTGATGATCGCCCGCGCCGAGGACATCAAGGCCCAGGTCCTGGGCGACCCGGAGGTCCGGGAACTCGCGTCGCGCACGTGGGGAACCGTGAAGAACGCCCTGCTCGGAGCGGTGGAGGATAGGGACAGCGACCTCACCGTAAAATTCAAGGCAGCCGTCCGCGACTTCGGCTCCAGACTGGTCAACGACCCCGAACTGGCCGGCAAGGTCAACGCCTGGATCGGCGACGCCGCGGGGTATCTGGTGCGGACGTACCGGTCCGACATCGCCGGGGTCATCACGGATACCGTTGCCCGCTGGGACGCGGAGGAAACCTCGCAGAAGATCGAGCTGCAGGTGGGCAAGGACCTGCAGTTCATCCGGATCAACGGAACGGTTGTGGGGTCCCTGGCGGGGCTGGCGATCTTTACGGTGGCGCACCTGATTTTCGGCTAAGCGACCGGCCTACGCGAACGACTCCAGCTCAACGCCGGCTGCCTCGAGTCCTGCCCGGACACCCGCGGCCATCTCCACCGCACCGGGGGTGTCGCCGTGGATGCACAGGGAGTCCGGCCGGACCTGCACCACTGTTCCGTCGACGGCCACCACTTCGCCCTTGGTTGCCAGGCGGACTGCGCGCTCAACGATCGCATCGACGTCGTGCAGGACGGCACCTTCCTGCGAGCGCGGCACCAGCGTGCCGTCGCCCCGGTAGGCGCGGTCCACGAAGGCCTCGATGAACACCGGATGCCCGGCTTCCTGCGCCTGCTTCAGCAGTTCCGAGCCCGGCAGTCCCAGGATGGGCAGCCCGGGATCGTACGCGTTGACCGCTGCAACCACAGCCGAGGCCTGCCCGGCGTCGTGGACCAGCCGGTTGTACAGCGCACCGTGGGGCTTCACGTAGTCCACGGAGGCACCCACGGCGTGGGCAACGCCGTCGAGCGCGCCCAGCTGGTACAGCACGTCGCCGAACAGCTCATCGAAGCTTGTGTCCAGGGAGCGCCGGCCGAAGCCGGGCAGGTCGCGATAGCCGACGTGCGCACCCACCGTGACGTCGAGCTCGTAGGCTGCCCGGCAGCTGTCCAGCATGGTGATGGGGTCCCCGGCGTGGAACCCGCAGGCCACGTTGGCGCTGGTCACCAGCTGGAACATCGCGGCGTCGTCTCCCATCGTCCAGGAGCCGAATGATTCGCCGAGGTCAGCGTTGAGATCCAAGTGAGTTGCCTTCCAGCGTCAGGTTGTCCGGAGCGGCAGCGGTGGGCTTAAGCTCCCCGGGAATGGTGTCCGGCATGGGGCCGAACGCTTCCTTGGCGTTGGACACCACCGCGCGGCCCATCATGAGGTTACCTGCTCCACCCACCACAGCCCCGATGCCGAACGGCAGGGCCCGGCCAAACAGTGCCGTGCCCTGGCGCTTGAGGAGGTTTTTGAGGAAAGCCTTCTGGATCCTGCTCCGGATGCTGCTGAATCCCGGCATGGGCATGGATTTGGAAAGCATGCTGCCCCAGGCCCTGGTGGCGTTGACTCCGCTGCCCGCGGCCTGGCCGCTCAGGGTTCCCAGCAGCGCCGTCCCCTCTTCGCCAAGCATGATGGCCATGACCATGGTGCTGGCCTTCTCGGGGTTGGTGAGGCGGATGCCGTGCAGCTCCGCCAGGGACGTCGCGTACAGGGCTGTTGCTTCCAGGAACCCCACGGTGGCGGCAGCAGAGAGTCCCAGCGACGCCACCGTTCCCACCCCGGGAACGACGGCGGTAGCGCCCACCACTGCACCCCCGCCGGTGACGGCACGGAGGTAGTCACGTTCCAGGAT
The DNA here is from genome assembly GCF_056279405.1 of Pseudarthrobacter sp. TE3704. NCBI lineage: Bacteria > Bacillati > Actinomycetota > Actinomycetes > Micrococcales > Micrococcaceae > Pseudarthrobacter > Pseudarthrobacter sp. TE3704. The sequence continues at coordinate 805,833 of NZ_JBWCCJ010000001.1, read as the reverse complement.
GTCCGCCAGCTGCGCCGCCGTGGCGCGGGGATGCTTCTTTTGCAGCCGGCGGATGTAGGCCACCACCAGTGGACGCTGGATTTCCACCGCCTTCAGGAGCATGTTGTGGACGCCCGGCTTGGGCTTGCCGTCGGCGTCGAACACCGCGTTGTGGGCGGTTTCCTGTGCGATTCGTACTGCGGGATTGCTGCTCCTGGCCATGGTCACCTTCATTCAAATCGACCTGCAGCGGTGGGCTGCCGTGCTTCTCCATCCTAAGTGGATCAACACTAAGCATGCTTAACTTCTATGACGTGGCCTGGGGGTTTCCATGGACCAGGCTGTTGAAGGTGTACAGGTGCACGCCCGCAATCTCCGGAACATCGCGGAGCTGGTCCAGGATCGGCCGGGGCGAGTAGCTGCTGCCACTGAGCAGACGGCGGCCGAGCGGCCCCTGCCGGGTGAGGAACTTCAGGGACGGGCCGACGCCGATCTTTGCCGCCAGCGCAATGAGCTTGGCACGGGGGACGGCGCCGGGCACCCCCGCCCAGATGGGCAGCTGGACACCTTCGCGCCGGAGGGTTTCCGCGTACCAGCTGATCCGGGGAACGGAAAAGCACATTTGGGTGGTGACGCCGGATGCCAGGTGTTGCTTTTCCAGCAGGGCGTCGAGCATGTGGAGCTCTCCGTGATGCGGGTGCCCTTCCGGGTAGCCCGCCACTCCCGCCGAGATGTCCCCGTCCGAAAGCTCCATGATGTCCTCCAGCAGTTGAAGGGAGTTGCTGTATGGGCCCGCAGCTTCCGCAGCATCACCGCCGATGGCGAACACCTCCGTGATCCCTGCATCCCGGCAGTCCCGCAGCGCGTTTTCCAGCTGCCCGCGGCTCCCGATGCTCCGGGCAGCAAGGTGCGGGACCACGCTGTATCCCATACCGGCCAGCTGCAGCGCCGTCTGCATGGTCCGCGCGATGCCATGGTGCGGCAGGCACGTCACGGTGATGGTGGAGCCCGCAGGAACGTGGGCCCGGACGCCGGCGGTGATGCCCTCCGTCGGGATGATCTCCAGCCGGGTGGGAAGGCTCCTGGCTTCCCGGGACGCCCGCGTATGCGGGTTGGAGCCGGACCGGATGACCCGCTCGCTTGCCGCACCCGTCAGTTCGGTGCCGATCACTTCGGCGCCTGCTCTTTCTGGGGAGTCCTGTCATTCGCTGTCCCCTTGCTGCGGCTCGCTGCAGCCTCATCGGCCCGGAGCTCTGCTTGGAAAACGGCGAAGCGGGCGAGATGTGCCGGCCGGCGCCGCAGGATGGCCCACGCAACGCCCAGGACAAGGAACCATGCCGGGGTGACCAGCAGCGCGGCAAGGGTGTCGGGCTGGGTGGTGAGGGCCCAGAGGACAAAAGCGAAGAAGGCGAAGATCAGCCACACCACGGGGATGCCCCCGGGCATTTTGAACCTGGACGCCGCGTGCAGGTGCGGGCGGCGGCGCCGGAAGGCGAAATAGCTGGCAAGGATGATGGACCAGACGAAGATGAAGCAGACGGCGGACACGGTGGTGACCATCTCGAAGGCCTTGCCCACGTCCTGGCCGGCATACATCAGGACGACGCCGGAGAGCAGCAGCACGCAGGACAGGAACAGCGCGTTGCTGGGTACTTTCCTCGTGGAGAGGCGGCTGAAGATTCCGGGAGCGTCGCCTTCCTGGGCCAGGCCAAAGACCATCCGGGACGTGGAGTAGATGCCCGAGTTGGCGGAGGACATGGCGGAGCTCAGGACTACCAGGTTGACGACGGTGGCTGCGGCTCCAAGCCCGGCCAGGGAGAACATTCCGATGAAGGGGCTATGGCCGGCCGCGAACTGGGTCCAGGGGGTAACGGACATCAGGATGATCAGGGCGCCGACGTAGAAGAGCAGCACCCGGATGGGGATGGCGTTAATGGCCTTGGGCAGGTTCCGTTCAGGATTCTTGGCCTCGGCGGCCGTTGTGCCAACAAGCTCGATGCCGACGAAGGCGAAAACGGCGATCTGGAAGCCGGCCACGAAACCCATGAATTCGTTGGGGAAGAAACCGCCGTGGCTCCACAGGTTGCTGAACCCGGCGGTTCCTGCGTCGCTTTGGAACCCCGTGAAGATCATGAACAGGCCCACGATGATCAGCGCTGCGATGGCGAGGATCTTGATGAGGGCGAACCAGAATTCCGTTTCACCGAACGCCTTCACGGTGGCGAGGTTGAGCAGCAGGAGAATGGCGACCGTGGCCAGCCCGGGGATCCACAGCGGCAGTGAGGGCCAGAGTTCCCGGGAGTACCCGGCGATGGCGATGACGTCGGCAATGCCGGTGATCACCCAGCAGAACCAGTAGGTCCATCCCGTGAAGAACCCGGCCCAGGGCCCCAGGAGGTCGGCCGCGAAATCGCTGAAGGACTTGTAGTTCAGGTTACTCAGCAGCAGTTCGCCCATGGCCCGCATCACGAAGAAGAGCATGAACCCGATGATCATGTACACAAAGATCACGGACGGGCCGGCCGCGGAGATTGTTTTGCCGGAGCCCATGAAGAGGCCCGTGCCAATGGCTCCGCCGATGGCGATGAGCTGGATGTGCCGGTTGCTGAGCTGCCGCTCCAGGTGCGGGGGTTCGCTGTGTTGGGCAGTGCCTGGGTGTGGTTGGCCGCTGGGGGACGTCGGGGGATGAATCGTCATGAGGAACTCCATCGTTCAAGCAGCACCGTCAAGTGCCACAAAGATTCGGTTCCTCCCCGCTCTGTACAGGACCTGAGAGTTTCCGCAGCCATAAAGGCGTGCTTGCACCGTCGGTGAGCCAGGACCTGCCTGGCTGCTTTCCAGAGTTGCCTTTCCGCGGCGGTACGGGGGCCTGAGAGTTTCCTGGGGAGGGTTTGCTCCTACGGCGCCTGCTGAATGTACCGGGCAGGACTCTCCCGCCGCAGGTCAAAGGCATTTTAAGTTAGAAGTCGTGATCAGTTGCGAAGCAGCGCCGATCACGGGTTTAGTGTGGTTCCGGTCACGAACGATTGTCAAACCCCTGCCCGCAACAACGTCGCGAAACCGCTGCTCCCGCCCGTCATGGCTGGACGGATTTGCTTTCGGAGCCCTTCAGCCTGTACCTTGTGAGCCGAATCACCCACATTTGAATAAGCCTTTCGAGCTGTGACGGGAGAGTCCTCCCGGAGCGACACCGGGCAGGCGCCGTAGGAGCAAATCCTCCCCAGGAATCTCTCAGGCCCATGTACCGTCACGGCGAGGCGACTCTGGAAAGCAGCCCGGTTACATCCCCTTTGACGAGGGGTCCCGGACTCACCGACGGTGCAAGGCGGGCCCTGCCACAAACAGGCTCCACCGGAATCTCTCAGGTCCAATACAGAGCGGGGAGGAACCCAAACCATGCCGTGCCACCCGTGGCCGGCCAGACCTGGAGTTCCTCATGACGATTCAATCCCTTCCATCGACTTTTGCCGACCGGCACATCGGCGCGCGCCGCCAGGCCGACGTCGACGCGATGCTCAAAGCCGTGGGCTACGACAGCGTGGACGGTCTCGTGGACGTTGCCGTTCCTGCCTCGATCCGCCAGGACAAGGCCCTCCGGCTGGCAGACGCACTGAGCGAGGTTGAGGTCCTGGCCGAGCTGCGCCGGATCGCCGCCAAAAACAAGACCGCGGTCCAGATGATCGGCCAGGGCTACTACGACACCGTCACCCCGGCCGTCATCCGCCGCAACGTCCTGGAAGCGCCGGCCTGGTACACGGCCTACACCCCCTACCAGCCTGAAATTTCCCAGGGCCGGCTTGAGGCGCTGCTGAACTTCCAGACCATGGTCCAGGACCTGACCGCGCTTCCGGTCGCCAACGCCTCGCTGTTGGACGAAGCCACCGCCGTGGCAGAGGCCGTGCTGCTGATGCGCCGGGCCAACAAGAATAAGGACGCCAAGGACGGCAAGACCGTCCTGGATGCCGATTGCCTTCCCCAGACCATTGCCATCGTTCAGGGCCGCGCCGAGGCGCTCGGGTTCGAGGTGGAGGTCGCCGACCTGTCCGCGGGCTTGCCGGATGGCGACATCAACGGCATTGTCCTGCAGCAGCCCGGAGTCTCGGGCCGGGTGTGGGACCAGTCCGCGGTCATCACCGAAGCCAAGGAACGCGGCGCCCTCGTCACCGTCGCTGCCGACCTCCTGGCCCTGACCCTGATCACCCCGCCGGGTGAGCAGGGCGCCGACATCGCCGTCGGCTCCACCCAGCGCTTTGGCGTGCCGCTGTTCTTCGGCGGCCCGCACGCGGCCTACATGGCCGTCCGGACCGGCATGGAACGTACCCTCCCGGGCCGCATCGTCGGTGTGTCCAAGGACAACGCAGGCGCGCCCGCCTACCGGCTCGCGCTGCAGACCCGCGAGCAGCACATCCGCCGCGAGAAGGCGACATCGAACATCTGCACCGCCCAGGCGCTGCTCGCCATCGTGTCCTCCTTCTACGCCGTTTACCACGGCCCGGACGGTTTGAAGGCCATCGCCGAGCGGGTCCACAACAACACCCGGGTGCTCGCCACTGCCCTCGCCAAGGTGGGCCGGGAGCTCGTCAGCGACTCCTTCTTCGACACCCTTACCGTCCGTGTCCCCGGCAAGGCCCGCAAGGCCATCACCGCGGCTGAGGCCCGGGGCATCAACCTGCGCTTCGTCGACGAAGACACCGTGGGTGTTTCCATCGATGAGACGACGACGGCGGCAACACTTTCCGCTGTTGCCGTCGCCTTTGGTGCCGGTCCCATCGGGGACGCACAGGGCTACGAGCTGCCCGGAACGGTGCTCCGCACCTCGGGCTACCTGCAGCACCCGGTGTTCAACACCCACCGCTCCGAGACCCAGCTGCTGCGTTACATCCGCCGCCTCTCGGACCGCGACCTGGCGCTGGACCGCACCATGATCCCGCTGGGTTCGTGCACCATGAAGCTGAACGCCACAGTGGAGATGGAAGCCATCTCCTGGCCCGAATTCGCCTCAATCCACCCGTTCGCCCCCGACTCGCAAACTGAGGGCTGGCGCGAACTGATTGAAGGCCTGGAAGCCGACCTCACGGAGATCACCGGCTACGACCAGGTGTCCATCCAGCCCAACGCCGGTTCCCAGGGTGAACTTGCAGGGCTGCTGGCGATCCGCGGCTACCACCTGTCCCGCGGCGACGACCAGCGCAATGTCTGCCTGATCCCGGCCTCCGCGCACGGCACCAACGCTGCCTCCGCGGTCCTGGCCGGCATGAAGGTTGTGGTGGTGGCCACCGCCGCCGACGGAACCATCGACCACGCGGACCTGACCGCGAAGATCGAGGCCAACAAGGACGTCCTGTCCTGCATCATGATCACCTACCCCTCCACCCATGGTGTGTACGACGCCGACGTCCGCGAGGTCTGCGACGCCATCCACGCCGCGGGCGGGCAGGTCTACGTCGACGGGGCGAACCTCAATGCCCTGGTCGGTCTGGCGCAGCCGGGCAAGTTCGGCGGCGACGTGTCCCACCTGAACCTGCACAAGACCTTCTGCATCCCGCACGGTGGCGGCGGCCCCGGCGTCGGACCCGTAGCTGCCAAGGCACACCTGGCACCCTTTATGCCGGGCGACGCCAACAAAGCCGCGCATGAGGAGGGCCACGGCGTGGCCATCAGCGCATCGCGGTACGGCTCCGCCGGTGTCCTGCCGATTTCGTGGGCCTACGTGAAGCTGATGGGCGGCGAGGGCCTGACCGAGGCAACGAAGGCCGCACTCCTGGCGGCCAATTACGTCGCTTCCCGGCTGAACGAGTTTTTCCCGATCCTGTACACGGGTGAGGGCGGGCTGGTGGCGCACGAGTGCATCCTCGACCTGCGCGAACTGACCGCGAAGACGGGTGTCACCGCCGAGGACGTGGCCAAGCGGCTTATCGACTTCGGCTTCCACGCCCCCACCCTCGCCTTCCCGGTAGCCGGGACGCTGATGGTGGAACCCACAGAGTCCGAGGACCTGGCCGAGATCGACCGCTTCATCGACGCGATGATCACTATCCGCACCGAAATCGATCAGGTGGCCGCCGGGGACTTCACCCTGGAAAACTCGCCGCTGCGCAACGCACCCCACACGGCAGCGGCCGTCGTCAGCTCTGACTGGGACCGCGCCTACCCGCGCGAGCAGGCCGCCTTCCCTGTCCCTGCACTGCGGCAGGACAAGTACTTCCCGCCCGTCGGCCGGATCGACGGCGCAGCCGGGGACCGCAACCTCGTCTGCTCCTGCCCGCCGCTCGAAGACTTCGAGGTTTCGACAGGCTCAACCACCGGATCGGAAGACTGACATGACCGAGAAATACACTGCCCTGTTCGAGCAGCACAAAAAAGCCGGCGCCTCCTTCACGGACTTCGGTGGCTGGCAGATGCCGCTCAAGTACGCATCAGAGCTGGCGGAACACCACGCGGTCCGCAATGCTGCCGGGTTGTTCGACCTCTCCCACATGGGTGAAGTCTGGGTGACCGGTCCCGACGCCGCCGCGTTCCTGGACTACGCCCTGGCCGGAAAACTCTCCGCGGTTGCCGTCGGCAAGGCGAAGTACTCGCTGATCTGCGACGCCGACGGCGGCATCATTGACGACCTCATCTCCTATCGCCGCCCTTCTCCGGAGGAAGGCGTGGACCAGTACCTGGTGGTTCCCAACGCGGGCAATGCCGCCGTCGTGGCCAGGGCGCTCCTGGAGCGGGCGGCGGACTTCGAAGTCGCCGTCGAGGACGCCTCTGCCGAAACTTCGCTGATCGCAGTCCAGGGGCCGGCGGCCGAAGAAATCCTGCTGAAGCTCGTCCCGGCGCACCAGCACCCGCTGGTCACGGAGCTCAAGTACTACGCCGCCGTTGAGGTGGGCATCAGCGTCAACGGCGCTGTCCAGGATCTCCTTGTGGCCCGTACCGGGTACACCGGCGAGGACGGCTTCGAGATCTACATTGGCAACCTGGACGCGGCCGGGCTCTGGGACGCGCTGCTGGAAGCAGGTGAAGGCTCCGGCCTGATCCCCGCCGGCCTCGCCGCCCGCGACTCGCTCCGCCTTGAAGCGGGCATGCCGCTGTACGGGAACGAGTTGTCCCGCCACGTGAACGCCTACGCCGCGGGCCTCGGCCCCGTTGTGTCGCTCGCCAAGGAGAGCGACTTCGTGGGCAAGGAGGCGCTGGCATCGATCAAGGCTGCCGGCTTCGGATCAACGGTGGGCCAAAAGCTGGTGGGCCTCAAGGGAACCGGCCGCCGCGCCGCCCGCGCCCACTATCCCGTCCTCAAGGACGGCACCCTGGTGGGCGAGGTCACCTCCGGCCAGCCCAGCCCGACGCTCGGCTACCCCGTGGCCATGGCCTACGTCGACGTCGAGTTCGCCACCCCCGGCACCGTCCTGGACATCGACCTCCGCGGCAAGGCAGAGCAATTCGAGGTAGTTGAACTCCCGTTCTACAAGCGCGACAAGTAGCCCTCTCGGGGCCGGGTCCGGTCCGGCGGACCGGACTTTTCACGCGTGCTGCTCCTTCGTCGCTTTGACGCACGCTTTCGAAAAACCCGGCTCCGCCGGCCCTCCGACGCTCTCTCACCTTTCGCAGGGTTTGAGCCAACGCTCTCTCACCTTTCGCAGGGCTAAACCAAACGCTCTCGCACTTTTCACACTCCAAAAAAAGGAACTACACATGAGCAAAGTTGTTGCTGAACTGAAGTACTCCGCCGAGCACGAATGGGTTGCTGGTGACGGGTCCGGGCCCACGGGGGTCGGAATCTCCGCTGTCGCTGCCGACGCCCTTGGTGACATTGTGTACGTGGACCTCCCCGAGGTGGGATCCACGGTTACTGCCGGCGAAACCTGCGGCGAAGTGGAATCCACCAAGTCTGTCTCCGACCTCTACGCCCCGGTCACCGGCGAGGTCGTCGAGATCAACGACGGCGTCGTCTCGGACCCCGCCCTCATCAACACCGATCCTTATGGCGCCGGCTGGCTCTTCAAGGTGGCGGTCACTGAAGAAGGCCCGCTCATGTCCGCCGAAGAGTACGCCGCAGCCAACGGCGGCGAGCTGTGAGCGGCGCCGCTGCCGTAACGGCAGCTTTCGAGCAGGTCATTTCCCCGTCCCTGGACGCGGACCTGTCCACGCTGGACCCGGAGATCGCAGCAAAGATCGACGACGAACTGGGCCGCCAGCGCGACGGCCTGGAAATGATCGCGTCCGAGAACCACACGGCCGCTGCTGTCATGCAGGCGCAGGGCTCGGTGCTGACCAACAAGTACGCCGAGGGTTACCCCGGCAAGCGCTACTACGGCGGCTGCGAACACGTGGACGTGATCGAGCAGTTGGCGATCGACCGCGTCAAGGCCCTTTTCGGCGCCGAGTACGCGAACGTCCAGCCGCACTCCGGCGCCCAGGCGAACGCGTCAGTCATGCACGCGCTGATCAAGCCGGGCGACACCATCATGGGCCTGAACCTGGCCCACGGCGGGCACCTCACCCATGGCATGAAGATTAACTTCTCCGGCAAGCTCTACAACGTGGTTCCGTACCAGGTCCGCGAAGACACCCACACCATTGACATGGCAGAGGTGGAGCGCCTGGCCCAGGAGCACAAGCCGCAGCTGATCGTGGCCGGCTGGTCCGCCTACGCACGGCAGCTGGACTTCGCCGAATTCCGCCGCATCGCCGACTCCGTGGGCGCCTACCTGATGGTGGACATGGCCCACTTCGCCGGCCTCGTTGCCGCCGGACTGCACCCCTCCCCCGTACCCCACGCGCACGTCACCACGTCCACCACGCACAAGACCCTCGCCGGTCCGCGCGGCGGCATCATCCTCTCCAACGATGCCGACGTGGCCAAGAAGATCAACTCGGCAGTGTTCCCGGGCCAGCAGGGCGGGCCGCTCGAGCACGTCATTGCCGGCAAAGCCGTGGCGTTCAAGATCGCCGCGTCTGCCGAGTTCAAGGAACGCCAGGAGCGCGTCCTCGCCGGTGCCCGCATTCTGGCCGAGCGCCTGGTCCAGCCCGATGTCACCGCCAAGGGCATCAACGTGATCTCCGGCGGCACCGACGTCCACCTGGTCCTGGTAGACCTGCGCAACTGCGAACTCGACGGCCAGCAGGCCGAAGACCGGCTCGCGGCGATCGACATCACGGTCAACCGCAACGCCGTCCCCTTCGACCCCCGCCCGCCCATGGTCACATCCGGACTGCGCATCGGAACGCCCGCCCTGGCCACCCGAGGCTTCGGTGAAGCAGCCTTCCGCGAGGTTGCGGACATCATCGCCGAGGCCTTAACGGCCGACGCCGATGCGGACCTTTCCGGGCTCCGTCACCGCGTCGAGGCCCTGGCTGCAGCCCACCCGCTCTATCCGGGCATCGCAAACCTCGCCTGAGTGGCTTGTCCCGGTTGCTTCCGCGACGGCGGACCGGACTTTTCACGCGTGCTTGGGCCCACGCCGTCAGGGTTCCCTGGCCGAGCTTGCGAGGCTAGGGAGACGGTGGGGAGCACGCTTTCGAAAAGCCCGGCTCTGCCGACGCTCGCGGGTCCGTCACCTTGGTAACGGACCCTCGGAGGTGGTGGGGCATCCGGCAGCATGCGTCTAAGGGAGCGTCACGTCCGCGCAGCGGGCGTCTTCGCGACCGAGCATGCAGAGGATGTCCCGTCACCTCCACCCCGCCCAGAACTTAGTTAGGAAACGCGCATGGCTGTTGGAGTCTTTGACCTTTTTTCCATTGGAATAGGACCATCTAGCTCGCACACGGTGGGGCCGATGCGGGCTGCTGCTGTGTTTGCGGAGGAGTTGAAGGCTTCCGGGGCGCTGGCGGAGGTGGCGGGGTTGCGGGTGGACCTGTACGGGTCGCTGGCCGCGACCGGTCACGGGCACGGGACGATGACCGCGCTCCTGTTGGGGTTGGAGGGGTTCCATCCGGAGCTGATCCTGCCCGATGAGGTGGAGGCCCGGCTGGCTGCGATAGCGGAGACCGGTGTGCTGCAGCTGGCCGGGGCGGTGGCATTGCCGTACGGGGTGAAGGACATGGTGCTGCGGCCGTTGACCGTGCTGCCGCGGCACACCAACGGGATGACCTTCACCGTCACCGGCGCAGACGGTCGGGTGCTGCACACGGCGACGTTCTTCTCGGTCGGTGGCGGGTTCATCGTCCGTGAGGGTGAGGAGGACGCGGCGCAGCAGGAGCTGGAGGAGTCGAAGAAGGAACTGCCGCTGCCGTTCCGCACCGCCGCCGAGCTCCTGGAGCACTGCCGTGTAACCGGGTTAGGCATCAGCGATGTCATGCTGGTCAACGAGAAGGCTTCCCGTACTGAGGCGGACATTCGGGCCGGGCTGCTGCATATCTGGTCCGTGATGGAGGACTGCGTTCAGACGTCGTTGAAGCGTGAGGGGGTGCTGCCGGGCGGGCTGAAGGTCCGGCGCCGGGCCCCGGACTGGTACGAGCGGCTGAAGAAGGAAAGCTCACGGCTGGAACCTGGCACCCCGGACGGCGAGGGGCAGGACCAGGACTTCCATGACCCGAAGTACTGGCAGGAGTGGGTGAATCTGATCGCGCTGGCCGTGAACGAGGAGAACGCCTCCGGCGGGCGGGTGGTGACCGCCCCGACCAACGGCGCGGCAGGGATCATCCCGGCGGTGCTGTTCTACGCGCTGCATTTCGCCCCGGGCATGGACAACGCCGGCCAGCAGGACCGCGACGACGTCGTGGTGAAGTTCCTGCTGGCAGCCGGTGCCGTCGGGGTGCTCTACAAGGAACAGGCGTCCATTTCCGGGGCGGAGGTGGGCTGCCAGGGCGAGGTGGGGTCGGCGTCGTCGATGGCGGCCGCGGGCCTGGCCGAGGTGATGGGCGGGTCCCCGGCGCAGGTGGAGAACGCCGCGGAAATCGCGATGGAACACAACCTGGGCCTGACGTGTGACCCGATCGGCGGGCTGGTCCAGGTCCCGTGCATCGAACGGAACGCGATCGCCGCCGCGAAAGCGATCAACGCCGCGAAAATGGCGCTCTGGGGCGACGGCACCCACCGCGTCTCCCTCGACGAGGTCATCATCACCATGCGCGAAACCGGCAAGGACATGTCCTCCAAATACAAGGAAACCGCCATGGGCGGCCTCGCCGTCAACGTCGTCGAATGCTAGCAACCGCTGCCGGCTGACGTACAACAACCCCGCACGAACAAAGGAAACAACCATGACACTGGCACCTGAAGGCCGGAAGATGCTGCGGATCGAGCAGCGCAATGCGGCCACCCCGGTGGAGCGCAAGCCGGACTGGATCAAGGCCAAGGTCCAGATGGGCCCGGAGTTCGTCGGGCTGAAGAACCTGGTGAAAAAGGAAGGCCTGCACACCGTCTGTGAAGAAGCCGGCTGCCCCAACATCTTCGAATGCTGGGAAGACAAGGAAGCCACGTTCCTGATCGGCGGCTCCGAATGCACCCGCCGCTGCGACTTCTGCCAGATCGACACCGGCAAGCCCTCCCCCGTGGACCGGTTCGAACCCACCAAGGTGGCCCGCTCGGTCCAGGCCATGCAGCTGCGCTACGCCACCGTCACCGGCGTGGCCCGCGATGACCTCGAGGACGAAGGCGTCTGGCTCTACGCCGAAACCGTCCGCAAAATCCACGAGCTGAACCCCGGCACCGGCGTCGAACTGCTCATCCCGGACTTCTCCGGCAAACCAGAGCACATCGCCGCGATCTGCGACTCGAAGCCGGAGGTGTTCGCGCACAACGTCGAAACCGTGCCCCGGATCTTCAAGCGGATCCGCCCGGCGTTCCGCTACGACCGGTCCCTGGACGTCATCACCCAGGGCCGGAACCTGGGAATGGTCACCAAGTCCAACCTGATCCTGGGCATGGGCGAAACCCGCGAGGAAATCTCCGAAGCCCTCCGCGACCTGCACGCCGCCGGCTGCGACCTGATCACCATCACCCAATACCTGCGCCCCTCCGAACGCCACCTGCCCGTGGACCGCTGGGTCAAACCCCAGGAATTCGTGGACCTGCAGCAGGAAGCGGACGAGATCGGCTTCCTCGGCGTCATGTCCGGCCCCCTGGTCCGCTCCTCCTACCGCGCCGGCCGGCTCTGGGCCACCGCCATGCGCAAAAAAGGCCGCGACATCCCCGCCGCCCTCGCCCACATCGCCGACGGCATCCAGGACTCCGGCACCACCCGCCAGGAAGCCCGCACCCTCCTGGCGGGCTGAGATGCGGGGAGCATTCGGCCGGTCCCCGCTATGCTCCAGAGCCTAGAATTAACCCCATGCCCGCCCCCAAGGCCCTGCGCCCCTTTGCCCACCGTGAGTACCGGGTCCTGATCGCAGCGCTGGCCATTTCCATCTTCGGCTCGGGCATGTGGGCCGTGGCCATGGTTTACCAGGTGATCCACCTGGGCGGCGGACCGCTTGAACTCTCCATGGTGGCGGCCGCCGGCAGCATCGGCCTGGTGGCGTTCGTCCTGGCCGGCGGCATCGCAGCCGACCGGATCCCGCAGCGCCAGCTGATCATCGCCGTCGAAGGCGCCAACCTGGCGGTTATCGCAACCATCAGCGGACTGGCGATAACCGGTTGGCTGCAGCTGTGGCATGTTGCGGCGGGCGCGTTCGTCCTGGGCGTCGGCGCAGCCTTCTTCTTCCCCGCCTATTCGGCCATCCTGCCGCGCATCCTCCCTGCTGAGGACCTGCTGGCAGCCAACGGCATGGAAGGCACCATGCGGCCGGTCCTCCAGCAGGCGGCAGGCCCTGCCGTGGCGGGCATCCTGGTGGCCGCCCTCTCGCCGTCGCATGCGGTGGCGGGTGTGGCCATGTGCCACCTGCTGGCATTCATCGTGCTGAACTTCCTGGGCCGCCATACCCTGGCCGCGCAGCACAGCGGGCATGGACAGACCCCCGGGGAGCACCGGAAACAGTCTTTCTTGAATGACCTTCGCGAGGGCGTCAGCTACACCCTGCGCACGCCGTGGCTGCTGTGGACCCTGATCTGGGCGTGCATCTCCGTGCTGTTCCTGATCGGCCCCATCGAGGTGCTGCTCCCGTTCGTGGTGCGCGACCAGCTGGGCGGCGACTCCAGCATGTTCGGATTCCTCCTGGCCGTCATGGGCGTCGGCGCGGCAGCAGGCTCCCTCGTCACGGCGTCGCTTCGGCTGCCGCGGCGCTACCTCACAGTGATGATGGTGTCTTGGGGAATCGGCAGCATGCCGCTGGCGGCCGTCGGCCTCATGGACAATTTCTGGGTCATGGCCGCAGCCCTGTTTGTGTGGGGCGTGACCGGCAGCGTGGGCATGGTCATCTGGGGCACGCTGCTCCAGCGGCGCGTTCCGCCCCACCTGCTGGGCAGGGTTTCCAGCCTGGACTTCTTCGTGTCGCTCGCCCTGATGCCGGTGTCCATGGCCCTGGCCGGCCCCGCGGCGGAGGTCCTGCCCATCTGGCTGATCTTCCTGCTGGCCGGAGGCGTCTGCCCCGTCATGGCGGTGGTCGCCATGGCAGTGGCAAGGATGCCCGACGACGAACTGGCCCACCCCATGGACCGGTCACCCGAGGTGGAACGGACGACGGCGGCAGGAGAGTGAGGCGGCGGCCAGCCGCCGCCTCCTCCCCTGCTTAGCCCGCGCTGGGATGGGCAGCGGCTCAGCTGTGGCCGCGCACCACCGGGATGCTCGCCGTCGGAAGTCCGCTCGGGAAGACCGTGGGCTCCGGTTCAATGACGGGCTCAAGTGCCACCCGGACCGGCTCGGCCCCAACAGACAGCCGCTGGCCGCGGACATCCACCTCGAGGGTTTCGCCGTCCTGGACTGTCAGCGTCAGCGAACCGGACGCGAGCTGCACCAGCAGCAGCCTGCCCCGGATCTTGAGGTGGAAGGTCAGCCCGTTCCACTCGGCCGGCAGGCGCGGGTCAAAGTAGGGCATCGGCCCCTGGTCGCGGAGGCCGGCAAAGCCGCAGACGAGCGAGCTCCACACCCCGCCAGTGGAGGCGATGTGCACCCCGTCGATGGTGTTGCCGTGGGTGTCATCAAGGTCGATGAACACGGCATTGGTGAAGTGGTCCAGTGCTTCCTTGGAGTACCCCACCTCGGCGGCCATGATGCCCTGCACGCAGGCGGAGAGGGTGGAATCGCCCGTGGTGATGGGGTCGTAGAAGTCGAACGCCCGCTGCTTTTCCTCCGCGGTGAAGTCCTGCCACTGCAGGAACATCGCCAGGACGGTGTCAGCCTGCTTGAGGACCTGGTGGCGGTAGATCACCAGCGGGTGGAAGTGCAGCAGCAGCGGGTATTTGGACCGCGGTGTGGTCCAGTCCCAGGCTTCGAGGGTCATGAAGTCGTTGTCCTGGGAGTGGACCTGCATGCGGTCATCGTACGGCAGCTGCATCAGGTTGGCCGCGGCCTCCCACAGCTGCCGTTCTTCCTGGGTGACGCCGGCATGCTCCAGAGCGGCAGCAGCGCGGAGGTTAAAGCGGGCCATGACGTTCGTGTAGAGGTTGTCGTTGACCACGGCGGTGTACTCGTCCGGGCCGGTGACGCCGTGGATGTGGAAGAGCCCGTCCTTGCCGAAGAAGCCCAGCGAGATCCACATGCGTGCGGTTTCGATCAGCAGTTCGGCGCCCATCCCGTCACGGAACGCGATGTCCCCGGTAGCCCAGAGATACCTGTTCGTGGCGAAGGCGATGGCTGCGGCAATGTGGAACTGTGCCGTGCCGGCTGCGTAGTAGGCGCTGGCCTCCAGCCCGTTGATGGTGCGCCAGGGGAACAGTGCGCCGTCCACGCTGAGCTCCTTGGCGCGGATCCTGGCCTCGGGAAGCATGCCGTGGCGGAACTCCAGGACCTGGCGGGCGCCCTCCGGGTTGGTGTAGGTCATGTACGGCAGGAGGTAAACCTCCTGGTCCCAGAAGTAGTGGCCCTCGTAGCCGGAGCCGGTGACACCCTTCGCGGGGATGCCGGCCACGCCGGCACGTGCAGTGGCCTGGGCCAGCTGGAACAGGTTCCAGCGGATGGCCTGCTGCAGTTCCGGGCTGCCGCCGTCAACCACAATGTCCGAGGTTGCCCAGTAGTCGCGGAAGTGGGCTGCACTCTCGGCGAAGATGTCCTGGACGGACCGGAGGCCTGCTTCGGCCACCTCGGCCGCGTCGATTCCGGCGTCCTGGATTGCCCGCCCGGCCGCATAGCTGACGCTCTTCTCCAGCGTGAAGGGTTCGTCCGCGCTGACGGCCAGCACGTAGCGGACGCTGCTGTCGTCCTGGTCCACCTGGGTGTCGAACGGCTGGTAGCCGGCCGAGGTCCAGTGGTCCACGGCGATGCCCACGCGCTGTTTTGATTCGGCAGCTTCCCAGGCCAGGCGCAGCGAGCCGTCGCCGCCGTCGAGCCGCAGCGGCAGCAGCACCCGGCCGGCGTGGCGGCCGGCCCGGCGGGGATCGTGCACGGAGTGGTCCTCCACCGGCTGGTCCTGGCGGTTGATGACGGATGACGTCACGTCCAGCGCAACGTCGCGGTCGGCGGCCACCTGGAGCGAAATACCCAGGCTGCCCCGGGAAGCGAAGCCCAGGGCCCTGCGTTCCGTAGTGGTCACGGTGGCGCCGGAGCGGCACTGCCAGGTGATCCGGCACTCGTAGGTTCCGGTGGCGAAATCAACGGAGCGGCGGTAGTCCAGCACCTCGGATTCGGCAAGGCTCAGGGTCTCGCCGTCAATGATCACCGTGAAGTTGTTGGCGTCCGGGATGTACAGGATGCGCTGGCCCGTCCTGGCGAAACCAAAAGCGTTCTCGGCGTGCTTGATGTCCCAGATCTCGTGCAGGCCGTTGATAAAGCTGCCCGGCAGGTCGGAGTCGGCGGCAGCCCAGTGGGCACCGCGGATGCCCAGGTGCCCGTTGCCCAGGGAAAAAAGCGTCTCCAGGGTCCCGGCGTCACCCGGCTCGTGGCGTGTTTCCACAAGCTGCCAAGGGGTGTTCGGGAACCGCTCGCGGTCCGCGGTGATGATGGCCATGGTGTTGGGATCCTTAGGCGTGTGCTGTACAACCGGCACGGCCGGCACAGTGTATTCGTAGGGAGGGAGGTGCTTGGATTGCCGCTGCCGGGGGTGGCAAGCGGTGCCGCCCGGGGGAAGGCGGCGGGCGGGCTACGGCAGGAGTTCCTGGAGGTCGCTGACCACCAGGGTTGCCCCGGCGTCCAGGAGGGTTTGCCGTCCGGCGCCACGGTCCACTCCGATGACGGAATAGAAGGATCCGGCCTGGCCGGCCTGCACGCCGGACACGGCATCCTCCACTACCACGCACTCCTCGCTGGGCAACTCCAGCAACCGGGCGGCATAGTCGTAGGTGGCCGGACTGGGTTTTCCGGGCAGCCCTTCCTTCGCAGCCACCACACCGTCCACTACGACGGCGAAGTGGTGGCTCAGGCCGGCAGCTTCGAGGACCGCGGGGGCATTGCGGGAGGAGGAGACGACGGCGACCTTCAGGCCGCGGTCCAGCGCGGCTTTGAGGAAACGCACTGAGCCCTCGAACGGTTCCACGCCGGCGCTCACGATGTCGTTGAAGATCCGGTTTTTACGGTTGCCCAGGCCCTGGACCGTGGAGTTCGCGGGGTCGTCATCCAAAGGGCCTTCGGGAAGCACGATTCCGCGGGACGCCAGGAAGTCGCGGACACCGTCGAAGCGCGGCTTACCATCGATGTGGTCGAAGTAGTCGCTTTCGCTGTAGCCGGGCACCTGAGGCTGTGAGGCAAGGTAGCCCTCAAACAGTTCCTGCCATGCCTGCTCATGCACGGTTGCAGTGGGTGTGAGGACTCCATCCAGGTCGAACAGGATGGCGGAAGCCCCGGTCCAGGCGGCGGTCTCGGTTGCGGAAGGTGCAGTCATCAGCAGTACATTGTCCTTTCAGACGGCGGGCAGCCGTGAAGACGGGTTGGTGGCGTAAGTGTTGGCTTCGGTGCCCGGGGTGATCTGCACGTGCGGCGGGCGGCTGCCGGCGTAAGAAGCTGCGGCGCGCGGGGGCCGGCTAATCCAGATACTTCTTCCATGATGGGGCTGTTGGCCCCACGGAACAACCCGGCGGGCAAGCCCTGCCCGGCCGGTGTCGTGCAGGAGAGTGCCTGCAGCGGGACGGCCGGCGCAGGTGTTGCGGCCGCGGCATGGTGCCTGCATGTCACTGGCCTCCTCGTCCGCCCAGTTCAGGGCCGCGCTGTTACGGCCGAAGATGAGTGTAAGCGCTTACAAATTTGGCTGGCAACTGTTTTTTCGACCCGCCGGCCTGGCGCGCCAATGTGACGGAAATCTCGGAGGCGGGCAGCCCCTAGCGCAGGGCGTAGTGCCTGAGGAACGCGCTGACGTCCACCATCTCGGCCTTGGACATGGCATGCCCCATGCCAGGGTAGGTCCGGGCGGTCAGGAGGGTGTTCTTCTCAAGCCAGTCAGCGGTGTGGGCGATGGCTTCTTCATTGATCACCAGGTCCGCCTTGTCGCGGCCCCAGAAGAACGGCGGCTTGGGATCAAATGAGTCGGTCAGCGCCAGGAGCTCGTTGTCCAAAACGAAGCCGGACAGCCCCACCACTGCTTTGTACTCCTGCGGATGCAACCGCAGGAGCGTGCTCGCCATGGCCATCCCCTGCGAATATCCCATCAGGCTGACACTGGTGTGCTGGTCCCTGACGGACCTGATCCAGCCGTGAACCTTGCTGGTGATGGTGATGACGTCGGCGAAATCATTGGCCAGGAAGTAGTCCAGCAGGAACCAGCCATAGTGGTCGCCGATGGGCATCGGCGCCCTCAGCGCGGCGAAGGTGAATTCCGCAGGCAGGTAATCGAAGAGGCGGACCATGCGGGACTCGTCGGTGCCGTAACCGTGCATCATCACCAGCAGCGGAGTTCCTGCGCGCTGGTTCTCCGGCTTGGACCACACAACTGTTTCCATCCGCCCAGCCTAGCGATGCCGGTGACCCCCGGGACAAAGCCCTTGCGTCACTGCTTTCCCTCCTGCACCAGGCCTTTCCGCTGCCGGAGCACCGCGCGGGTCATTGAATCCGGCAACTCCGGGCTGTAGCGTGGCGCCTAACAGCAGCATGCTGAGCAGTTGATACGCAGGCAATACCGTTCCAACAATGCCCTACCGGCGCCGCACTTTCCGCGGCCTATAAAGGAGCACGTTATGAGAATCGGATCGTCAATCTTCCTCATCGCCCTGGGCGCCATCCTCGCCTGGGCCGTGGCCCCAGGACTTATCCCCTTTGTGGACCAGGTCCTGGTGGGCTACATCCTGATGGCCGTGGGCGTTATCGGGCTTATCGCCTCACTCATTCTCGCCTCCCCGGGCCGCAGCAGGCGCGTCAGCGAAACCCGCTCCGTGGTGGACCCCAACACTGGCGAGCGCATCACGCGCAACGAAAGCAGGGACGGCGAAATCTAGCCGGGCCGGAAGCGCCGGGAGAGCGCTGCAGGAGTGACCAGGCACGACGTGCCCCCAAGCCCGAAAGCCGGGCCGGACCACCATGGTCCGGCCCGGCTTTTCGCTTGCTCCGTGGCCGCACTCAGCACTCCAGAATCAGCAGGCATTTTGTTTCGTGTTGGTTTCCATTGACAAACCAACAGAATCAAAGATAAAGTCAAGTAACTCAACATCATGTGATGCCAGTCACGCCGAGTAGTCACCGCAATCCCAGCCACTACGCAACGGAGGGTACGTGTTCGCCGAGGAGCGCCAGCAAAAGATTGCCGAGCTTGTTGCCGGCAGCGGCCGGGTCAGCGTGACCCTCCTGGCCGAGCGCTTCCGCATCACTACCGAAACCGTCCGCCGGGACCTTGCCACCCTCGAAAACGCCGGAACCGTCCGCCGGGTCCATGGCGGCGCCGTGGCGGCCGACCGCTTCAGCACCACCGAGGAAAGCGTCAACGAGCGCGCCATCCAGCGGCCCGACCAAAAGGTCCGGATTGCCGAAGCCGCCCTGGCCCTCATCCCACGCAACTCCCCCGGCAGCGTCCTGATCGACGGCGGCACCACCACGGAAGTCCTGGCGGACATGCTCGCCCGGCGCACCGCCGTCGAACATTCCGATGGTGCCGGGCCACGGCCCGAACTGGTGGCCATCACCCATGCCGTGCCCATCGCCGGGAAGCTCTCCAGTGTTCCCGGGATTGCCCTGCACATCCTGGGCGGCCGGGTCCGCGGCATCACCCAGGTAGCCGTGGGCCAGGCAACGGTTGACGCCGCGGGAAGAATCCGCCCGGACATCGCCTTCGTGGGGACCAACGGCATCCACGCAGGCTTCGGCCTCAGCACCCCCGATCCTGAAGAAGCCGCCGTCAAGGCAGCCTTCGTCCAATCGGCACGCCGCATTGTGGTGCTGGCCGATTCCACCAAGCTGGACACGGAAACCCTGGTCCAGTTCGCCTCCCTGAAAGATCTGGACACCTTGATTACAGACAGCGAACCCGGACCTGAACTTGCAGCCGCCCTGGAAGAGGCCGGCGTCGATGTGGTGATCGCATGATCGTCACCTTCACGGCCAACCCCAGCCTGGACCGCACCGTCGCCCTTCCCGGGCCCCTCGAACGCGGTGAGGTGCAGCGCGCCGTCTCCGTCAGCCAGGAATCCGGCGGCAAGGGCGTCAACGTCTCCCGCGCCCTGGTGGCCTCCGGCCTGGAGTCGGTGGCGGTCCTTCCCGGTGCCGACAGCGATCCGGTCCTCGCCGGCCTCCGGGAGAGCGCGGTGCCCTTCGTCTCCCTGCCCATCGGCGAGCCGCTGCGGACCAACGTTGCGCTCACCGAGCCCGGCGGCGTGACCACCAAGATCAACGAGCCGGGCCCCCTGCTGGACGAAAACCAGCAGGAAGCCCTGATCAAGCTGCTGCTGGAAAGCTCCCGCGGCGCCAGCTGGGTGGTCATGGCCGGCTCCCTGCCGCCGGGCTTCCCCGCAGATTTCTACGCAACGGCGGCCCAGCGCCTCCGTTCCTCCGCAGACGGCGCCGCCCCGCGCATCGCCGTCGACTCATCCGGACAGCCGCTCGCCGCCGCCCTCACTGGCGGGGCGGCCGGCATGCCGGACCTCCTGAAGCCCAACGCCGAAGAACTGGCAGAACTGGCCGCCGCGGCCGGCTTTGCCCCGGCCACCGCTGACGAACTGGAAGCGGATCCGGCGGCTGCAGCGGCAGCCGCCGCCGCCGTCGTACGTACCGGTGTGGGTGCTGTGCTGGCAACTCTCGGATCCAAGGGAGCTGTGCTGGTAACGGCCGACGGCGCGTGGCTGGCCACGCATCCGCCGGTCGCCGCGGTCAGTACGGTGGGCGCGGGCGATTCCGCGCTGGCCGGTTATCTGCTCGCCCACGGCCAGGGCGCCGCCCCGGCCGACTGCCTTCGCCAGGCAGTGGCCCACGGTGCCGCTGCCGCCTCCCTGCCCGGTTCCACTGTTCCGGCAGTTCACCAAACCACCCCGGATGCCGTAACCATCACGGCCCTTCGAAAGGATTGACAGTGACTCAGCTCATCACCACGGAACTGGTCGAGCTCGACCAGAACCTGGGCAATGCGCCCGAGGCGGTGATCCGGCATCTGGCAAGCAAGGTAGCTGCCGCCGGACGCGCAACAGAGGTTGAAGGCCTCTTCGCCGACGCCTTCGCCCGCGAACAGAAAACCGCCACGGGCATCCCCGGCGGCATTGCCATCCCGCACTGCCGCTCGGCTGCCGTCACGGAGCCCACCCTGGCCATGGCCCGCCTGGACCCTAAGGTGGACTTCGGCGCCAAGGACGGCCCCGCCGACCTCATCTTCTTCATCGCGGCCCCGGACGGAGCAGACCAGGCGCACCTGAAGCTGCTCTCCAAGCTGGCCCGCTCCCTGATTAAAAAGGACTTCACCGCAGCCCTGCGCGCCGCGTCCTCCCAAGAGGAAATCGTCGAGCTGGTGGACGGCGCCCTCGCCGACAAGCCGGCCGCCCACGCTGCCGCCGCCCCGGCGGACGCAGCTGGATCGCTGAACGCGACCGGCCAGTCCGGGGCTTCGGCAGTGGCACATGCGGGCGCAGGTGCAGCAACTGGTTCCTCCGGCCCCAAGCGCCTCGTGGCCGTGACCGCCTGCCCCACCGGCATCGCCCACACCTACATGGCTGCCGACTCCCTCGTGGCCGCAGCCCAGGAAGCCGGCGTTGACCTGCAGGTGGAAACCCAGGGTTCCTCCGGGGCCAAGCCACTGGATCCCGCCGTCATTGCCGCAGCGGACGCCGTGATCTTCGCCGTGGACGTGGACGTGCGCGGCAAGGAACGCTTCGCCGGCAAGCCTGTCATCAACGCTCCCGTCAAGCGTGGCATCGATGAGCCGGCCAAGATGGTCCAGGAAGCACTGGCCGCCGCGGACAACCCGCACGCCCGGCGCGTCCCGCACTTCGGTGCCGAGGAACAGGCTGAGCACGACGCCGAGGAAAAGGGCGAGCACATCGGCCAGAAGCTGAAGCGTGCGCTGCTCACCGGCGTCAGCTACATGATTCCGTTCGTCGCCGGCGGCGGCCTGCTGATCGCCCTCGGCTTCCTGCTGGGTGGCTACGACATCACCGAAGTCGCAGATGACGTGGTTCTCAACAACAGCTTCGGCAACCTGCCCGAGGGCGGCCTGGCAATCTACCTCGGCGCGGTGATGTTCAAGATCGGCGCCCTCTCCATGGGCTTCCTGGTCCCGGCGCTGGCCGGCTACATTGCCTACGCCATTGCTGATCGGCCCGGCATCGCACCCGGCTTCGTTGCCGGTGCCGTCGCTGGATTCATGGATGCCGGCTTCCTCGGCGGCATCATCGGCGGCCTGCTGGCGGGCTACATCGCCCACCTGATCGGGACCTGGCAGGTGCCCCGCTGGCTGCGCGGCCTGATGCCCGTGGTGATCATCCCGCTGCTCGCTTCCATCTTCGCCTCCGGCCTGATGTTCCTTGTCCTCGGGGGCCCCATCGCAGGCCTGACGGCAGCCCTCAACGGCTGGCTCACCGGCATGAGCGGCGCCTCGGCCGTCGTCCTGGGCGTCATCCTCGGCCTGATGATGTGCTTCGACCTCGGCGGCCCGGTCAATAAGGTGGCTTACGCCTTTGCGGTGGCCGGCCTGAGTGCCGGCAACGCCGATAACCAGGCGCCATGGCTGATCATGGCAACCGTCATGGCTGCGGGCATGGTCCCGCCGCTGGCCATGGCCCTGGCTACGGTTCTGGACAAGAAGCTCTTCACCCTGAACGAGCGTGAAAACGGCAAGGCAGCCTGGCTGCTGGGTGCGTCCTTCATCTCGGAAGGTGCCATCCCGTTCGCCGCCAGCGATCCGCTGCGGGTCATCCCCGCCAGCATGGTGGGCGGTGCCCTCACCGGCGCACTGTGCATGGCTTTCAACGTCACGTCCCAGGCACCCCACGGCGGACTGTTCGTCTTCTTCGCCATCGGCAACTTCTTGATGTTCGTCGTCGCAGTCCTCGCCGGAACCATCGTCAGCGCGCTGGCCGTGGTGGCCCTCAAACGCTGGGCAGCCCCCAAGACCGCTGCTACGGTGGAAACCGTTCCAGCAACGGTCTGATCCGGCCAACTACCCATCCGGCGCTGAAGCACAGCAAGCCGAAAGACAAAAGGAGCAACAATGCCAGAACGCACCGCAACCGTCGCCAGCCGCGTGGGCCTGCACGCCCGCCCCGCCGCCATCTTTGCCGAGGCAGCCGGAGAGTTCGACCTGGACATCACCATCGCCCGTGAAGGCGAGCCGGCCGACGAGGCCATGGATGCCGCCAGCATCCTCTCCCTCATGAGCCTGGGCGCCTCCCACGGCGACGTGGTGGTCCTCCGCGCCGAAGGCGACGGCGCTGACACCGCGCTGGACCGCCTGGTCCAGATCCTGGAAACGGATCACGACGCCGAGTAGCAGCACAGCGTTGTGACAGCAGCGTGCCGGCGGCCGCCGTCGCGCGTGTCCCCCAGGGGATCCGCACGACGGCGGCCGCCGCTGTTTAATCCCGCCGCGCTAATTCCGCCGCGTCCGGGTAGATCAGCCGCGCTCGGCGATCTTCTTGACGTCTGCCACGAGCATGTCCCACATGCCCTGGGCGTGGGCGGCCGCCTCCTCGGTGGCGTTGTTGTCCTGGCTGAGGGTGAGCCTGGTGGCGCCGCCCTGGTCCTCGAGGGTCCAGGTCAGCGTGTGGTAGTTTTCCGGCTTGTCGTCTTCGCCGCCGAGCGGGCTGAAGTGCGTATGGACAAGCCTTTGGCCGGGCTCCACCTCGAGGATGTAGCCCTTGTCCTCATAGGCCTTGCCCTCCCACTCGCCGCGCCAAACGATGGGCCCGCCAACAATCCAGTCCGTCACCAGGTCCGCGCCGAACATAAACTCCTTGACGGCCCGAGGGTCGGTAATGACGTCCCAGACATGGCTCGCCGGAGCACCGATCACGATGGACGACGTTGCCACGTGGTTTCCCGGCATTAGCCAGCCTTCTTCGCGGTGAACAGCAAGTACTCCCACTCCATCTGGAACGGCGAATCGCCGTGCGCGTCCCCGAAGGAATCAGCCAGCTCCGTGAGGGCCTGGTCCAGTGCTTTGACCTTTTCCGGGTCCTCGCCGATGAACTTGTACACCGAGATGGTGGGTCCGTAGTGGGACTTGAAATAGCGGACAAAATCGGCTGGCTGATGGAAGCTGCGGACCGCCAGCGTCTGCTTGCGCGCCTTGGCCTCGGTAACCCTGTCCCCCAGCAGTTCCCGGACGTGCTCCTCGCTCCCCCACAGCGGTGCGGGCTGGGCACCGGGCGGGGGCGGCGGGGCGAAGGGCTTCATGGTGGCGAACATCTTGCCAATGAACCCTTCCGGGGTCCAGCTCAGCAGGCCGATGGTGCCGCCGGGCTTGCAGACCCGGACCAGTTCGTCGGCAGCAGCCTGGTGGTGCGGCGCGAACATAACGCCGAGGCAGGACATCACCACGTCGAACCCGGCCTCGCCGAACGGCAGGGCCTCGGCATCCGCCTCCTGCCAGTCCAGGCTGACTCCCCGGTTCGCGGCCTCCCGGCGGCCGGCCTCGAAAAGCTCGGGCGTGAGGTCGCTGGCCACCACCTTGGCGCCCATCATCGCCGCCGGAATTGCCGCATTGCCGGAGCCTGCTGCCACGTCCAGCACCCGGTGGCGGGACGTGATTCCGCATGCTTCCACCAGGATGGCGCCCAGTTCCAGCAGCATCTCGTCCGCCAAGGCCGGGTAGTCCCCGGACGCCCACATGGCCCGGTGCTTCTGCTTCAGCGCCCGGTCTGCCTCCGCCGTATCCGTCTGATCGTTCATGGTCCGCGCTCCTTTACTGGCCGCTCAGGTGTCAGCACGCTGTGGGCACAGCGGAGGCTGCGATGCGACTCATTGTGGACGCGCAGTAGCCCGCTGTAAAGATCGCACTGCTTCCGAGGCTGACCCAGGTGGATCGCTGGCCCGTCAGGCAGTCCCCATCCGGTCCCGCGGGTGTACTGCCCGGATCCCGGATCAGGCTGGCTTGCGGGCCCTGGTGGAGGTGGACTTCGCGGCAGGTTCAGCGGAGGCTTTGCCGGACGCCGTCTTGCTGGCGGTCTTGCTTGCTGTTGTCTTCGCTGCGGTCTTTGTCCCGGTTGATTTGGAGGCCGATGACTTCGCGGCGGTGGACTTCGTTTCGGCCGACTTGGCAGCGGTGGATTTTGCTGCCGTGGTCTTGGCGGTTCCGGCTTTGGCAGCCGTGGACTTTGTGGCCGGCTTTGATGCCGTGGAGGTGGTCCCCGCTTTTGCTGCCGCCGTCTTTGTTCCGGAGGCCCGGCGCGCGGGCTTGGCCTCCTCCTCGCCGCTGTCCTCCTCCTCATCGGACTCTCCGCCGGATTCATCGCCGGATGAGGCCGCCGCCCCGGCGCCGCGCTTCCGGTCCAAGCTCCGTTTCAGGGCTTCCATCAGGTCAATGACTTCGCCCTTGCCGCCTTCGCCTTCCTCCACGCCAAAGGTTGCTTCCGTATCCAGGGCGTCGCCCTGCTCGAGTTTGGCCTCGATCAGCTGGCGCAGCTGCACCTGGTACTCGTCCGTGAAGGAGACGGGATCGAAGTCCGCCGCCATGGACTCCACCAGCGCGGCTGACATCTCGCGCTCCTGGGGTGAGATCTTGACGGACGTGTCCAATGCGGGGAAGTTGGCTTCACGCACCTCGTCGGGCCACAGGAGGGACTGCAGCACCAGCACGTCGTCCTTGATCCGCAAGGCGCCCAGGCGTGTCTTTTCCCGCAGCGCGAACTGGACAATGGCCACCCGGTCCGTGTCCTCAAGTGCCCGCCGCAGCAGCACGTAGGCCTTGGGCGTCTTGGAATCCGGCTCCAGGTAGTAGCTTTTCTCGAACATCATGGGTTCCAGCTGCTCGGACGGGACGAACTGCACCACCTCGATCTCGTGGCTGTTCTCCGCCGGAATGGACTTGAGCTCGTCCTTGGACAGGATGACCGTCCGGCCGTCTTCCTCGTAGGCCTTCTCGATGTCCGAGTAGTCGATGACCTGGCTGCAGACCTCGCAACGGCGCTGGTAGCGGATCCTGCCGCCGTCGGCATTGTGAACCTGGTGCAGACTGATGTCATGATCTTCAGTGGCGCTGTAGACCTTCACGGGCACGTTGACCAGGCCAAACGCGATGGCACCTTTCCAGATGGCTCTCATTCCTACAGTCAACATCAGTCCGGGCCGGAGGTGAAGCCCTATGGCGGCAAGTAAGGAGCGTGTCCGCGTTGCCGGACGTGAACTCACGCTCACCAACCTGGACAAAATCATCTATCCGGAGACCGGCACCACCAAGGCCGATGTCCTTGCCTACTACGCCGCCGTCGCCCACGTCCTGATCCCCGCGGCAGCCGGCAGGCCGGCCACCCGCAAAAGGTGGGTCAACGGAGTGGGCACCGCGGAAAAGCCGGGCGAGGTGTTTTTCCAGAAGAACCTCGAGGACTCCGCACCGGGCTGGCTCCCCCGGGCCGCCATCACCCATAAAGACCGGACCATCCATTACCCCATGGTGAACGACCCCGCCACGCTGACCTGGTTCGGCCAGATCAATTCCCTGGAAATCCACGTGCCGCAGTGGCAGGTGGACTCCCACGGGAACCAGCTGAACCCGGACCGGCTGGTCCTGGACCTGGATCCCGGCGAGGGAGCGGGCATCGAGGAATGCGTTGAGGTGGCGCTCCTGGCCCGGGCCATCCTGCAGGACGTGGGCATGGACCCGGTACCGGTGACCAGCGGCAGCAAGGGCATCCACCTGTACGCCGCCCTGGACCGCAGCCAGAGCTCGGACCAGATCTCGGCGTTCGCCCGGGAGCTGGCGCGCGCTTTGGAGGCGGACCATCCGGACCTGGCCGTCAGCGACATGAAGAAGACCCTCCGCAAGGGCAAGGTGCTGGTGGACTGGAGCCAGAACAACGCGGCGAAAACCACCATCGTGCCTTACTCACTGCGCGGCCGCCCCACCCCCATGGTCGCCGCGCCCCGCACCTGGCGGGAAATCAGTTCTCCCGGGCTCAAGCACCTGGACTATAAAGCAGTCCTGCGGCGGGTGCAGGACGGCAAGGACCCGTTTGCCGCCGTCGTCCAGGCCGCGGGCCATCCGGCCGACGACGCAAGAGGGCACGACGTGAAAGGGCACGGCGGGAACGGGCATGGCGGCGGCGGGCACGACGGGAACCCGCGCCTGGGGAAGTACCGCTCCATGCGCGACCCGCAGAAGACGCCCGAACCGTTCAGCGGCGCGGCAGGCAGCGGCGACGCGTTCGTCATCCAGGAGCACCACGCCAGCCGGCTTCACTTCGACCTCCGCCTGGAGTATGAGGGCGTCCTGGTGTCCTGGGCGCTGCCCAAGGGCGTCCCGGAATCCGGCGGCAAGAACCACCTTGCCGTCCAGACCGAGGACCACCCGATGGACTACCTCACCTTCCAGGGGACCATCCCCAAGGGTGAATACGGCGCAGGCGAGATGACCATCTGGGACCACGGCACCTATGAACTGCATAAATGGATCAACGGCCGGGAGGTTATCGTCACCCTCACCGGGTCCGAGGGCGGGGGCCTGGGCGGGAGCAAAAAGTTCGCGCTGATCCACACCGGCCGCGGGCAGGGCAAGGACGCCGAGGGGCAGTGGCTCATCCACCTTATGGACACGGAGCATCAACGCGGACGACGGCGGCACGCGGCGCCGCCTCCAGAGCCGCCGGAGGTGCCGGAAGAGGAGCCTGAGGACGCGCCGGATAAGAAGGCGCCGGAGGACGCGCCGGAAGAGAAGGAGGCACCGGCCGCCGCTTCGCGCCCGAATCTCCCACCCCAGGATTTCGGGCCCATGATGGCCACGTCTGGTGACACCGCCGACCTCAAGGGCAGCAACTGGCAGTTCGAACTCAAGTGGGACGGGGTGCGCGCCATCATGGTCGCGGACGAAACCACTGTGCGCATTTTCAGCCGCAACGGCAACGACGTCACCCGGACCTATCCTGAACTGACCGACCGGCAGTGCTGGCCCGGGCAGCCGTTCGTCGCAGACGGTGAGATCATCGCCGTCGGACCCGCCGGCAGGCCTGACTTCGGACTGCTGCAGGGCCGGATGAAGCTGACCCGGCCGGCCGACGTCGCGAAGGCACGCACTGCCATCCCGGTCCGGCTGGTGCTGTTCGACCTGCTGTACAACGACGGGACGGACCTCCGGCGGTTGCCGCTCACCAAGCGGCGCCAAAGGCTGGAGCAGTTCTTTCGCCCCTCCGGCTGCCCCGCGGACCTTTCCCTTGTCCTCGAGGACAAGGTTGAACACATCCTGGAAAGCGCCCGGGAGCTGGGCCTCGAAGGCGTGATGGCCAAACGGACTGACAGCCGCTACGTGAGCGGACAGCGGACCCGCACCTGGATCAAGCTCAAAATTGAACAGACCCAGGAAGTGGTTGTGGGCGGCTGGCGGCCGGGCAAGGGCGGCCGCCAGGACACTGTGGGTTCACTGCTGGTGGGCATCCCTGATGGGGACAAACTGGAGTACGTGGGGCGGGTGGGCAGTGGATTCAGCACCCGGGAGCTCGCCGAACTCCGGCAGACGGTGGAGCGCCTCGCGAGGAAAACCTCACCGTTCCATGACGTCCCACGCCCCGACGCCGCGGACGCCCACTGGATTGCCCCGCAGCTCGTGGGTGAGGTGGCCTACAGCGAGTGGACCGGCCCCGGGCGGTTGCGGCATCCCGTGTGGCGTGGCTGGCGGCTCGACAAGGAACCGTCCGAAGTGGTCCGCGAAGCCTGAGCCGGGCCCGTGAAGCACACCTTCATCCGTGACGCGGAAATTGCCTGGCGACCACCACATAGTGGGGTCGCCAGGCAATTTCCGTGTCGGTGGTTATTCAGGGTGTCGCCAACGCGATGGTTGTCCGGGCCAGGTCAGGACGAGTGGGGCATCTGCGGCCGGCTGGTGCGGTGAACGGCCGTCACTGCCGCTTCGTGGCCCATCCTGCCAAGGCCGGAGCCGCGTTCCTTCGGGTGCCGCCGCTTTCCGTTGCCATCCGGCCACGCGTTCTGCTGTGGCATTCCGGTTGCACCGGCCACTGCGGGACCAGGCAGGTCCGGAGTGTTCATAGCCGCCGCCAGGTGGTCGGCAAGCTCGGGTTTGATGTGTGATGTACGGACTTTGTCAGCCATGTGATCTTCCTTTCCGCGATGAAACGAAGTGTTGCCCGTTGCCGCCACGGGGGCGTCCGGGGATCGCTGAAAATGCCAGCGGACTGTAATGCGCACCGTGCCCAGCAAGTGTTGCGGGCCTGACCGGAGGGGCGGGGCACAGCCGGACCCTGTCCGGCTGCACGCATCCGCCTACTCAAAAAGAAGGATTCCCATTGCTCCACCATAGGCACCGAGCAGCCGCCTGTGAACCCCTTGGCCCGAGGACGGAAAAGAAGGCCGACGGCGGTCCTTGAGGCCCGCGCCACGACGCCGCTGCGGGGACGGAAGGGAGGCACGGAGACTGGGTGAGGGCGCTCACTTTTGGCGACGGAGTACCCGCAAAAAGCATCCCAAACCGGGTTGCAGCCAAAAAAATTCGGTAACGATCCGTGCCGGCGGGCCCCATCCCTGTAATGACGCGGGAAAAGGCGGGAAAACAATGTGGGAAAAGTCAGCGTAAACGGCCCCAAAAGAGCTGATCCTACGGCATTTCGGGCGGGGAAGCCATGGTTTTCCCGTAAAATTGAAGGCCTGCCCGGAGCGGGGCAGCTACAAGTCGCAAGCAAATGACCTCCACAGGAGTTGCCCAAATGCCCACAGACCGAAGCATGACCGACTCTTCAGCAGGCGCCAGGAACGCCAGCGGAACAGACCAGGCAGCCACCACGGCTGCCAAGAAGCCCCGGCGGCTGCCACGCCGCCGGCTCAAGGAATCCGATGTCAACGTCGTGAACCAGCCGATGCTCAAAAAAGCACTCGGCGGCACCATCGTCGGCAACACCATGGAATGGTACGACGTTGGCGTTTTCGGCTACCTCATCACCACCATGGGGCCGGTCTTCCTGCCGGAATCCGACCCCACCACGCAGACCCTGTTCCTGCTCGGAACCTTCGCCGCCACGTTTATCGCCCGCCCCCTGGGCGGCGTGATCTTCGGCTGGATGGGCGACAAAATGGGCCGGCAGAAGATCCTTGCCGCCACTCTCATGCTGATGGCCGCGAGCACCTTCGCGATCGGCCTCCTGCCCGGCTACGCCCAGATCGGCCTGTGGGCCGCCGGCCTGCTGGTGCTGCTGAAAATCGTGCAGGGCTTCTCCACGGGCGGCGAATACGCCGGCGCCACCACGTTCGTCAGCGAGTACGCACCGGACAAGCGCCGCGGCTTCTTCGCCAGCTTCCTGGACATGGGCAGCTACCTGGGCTTCGCCCTGGGTGCCGCCCTGGTCTCCGCCCTCCAGCTCACCCTGGGACAGGCTGCCATGGAGGAGTGGGGCTGGCGCATCCCGTTCCTGGTTGCCGGTCCTTTGGGCCTGGTCGCCATTTACTTCCGGAGCAGGATCGAGGAATCTCCCCAGTTCCAGGCCACCCTGGATGCCCAGGAGGACATCGCCAAGAACGCTGCCGCCTCCGACGAGGCCGCTGCCAAGGGCCCGGTGGGCATCGTCAAGGCCTACTGGCGCTCCATCATCGTGGCCATGATCCTGGTGGCCGCAGCCAACACGGCCGGCTACGCCCTCACCTCCTACATGCCCACGTACCTCACCGAGGCCAAGGGCTACGACGAAGTGCACGGCACCCTGCTGACCATTCCCGTCCTGGTGGTCATGAGCCTCTGCATTCCGCTGACCGGCAAGCTGTCCGATCGGATTGGCCGCAGGCCGGTCCTGTGGATCGGCGCCCTGAGCACGGTGGTCCTGGCAACGCCGGCCTTTATGCTGATCGGCATCGGTGAGATCTGGTCCACCCTTGCGGGCCTCGCCCTGATCGCTTTCCCGGTGACCTTCTACGTGGCCAACCTGGCCTCCGCACTGCCGGCGCAGTTCCCCACGTCCAGCCGCTACGGCGCCATGGGCATCGCCTACAACTTCTCGGTGGCGATCTTCGGTGGGACCACCCCCTTCGTTGTTGCCGCCCTGATCAGTGCAACCGGGAACGACATGATGCCCGCGTACTACCTGATGGGCACGTCCCTGGTGGGTGCGGTGGCCATCTACTTCCTGAAGGAATCAGCGCAGCGGCCGCTGCCGGGCTCCATGCCCAGCGTTGACACCAAGGCCGAAGCCCGGGAACTGGTGGCCACCCAGGACGAGAACCCGCTGATCGACCTGGACCAGCTGCCATTCGAAACGCAGGACGTCACAGACGCCCGTGCGGCCGAAAAGGTTCCCACCGGGGTCTAGATTTCCGGCGGGAGGCAGGCGCGTCTTGTAGCCCACGCTTCAAAGGCCCGTCCGGCATGTTTCCTTGGGGGAAGCATGCAGGGCGGGCCTTTGCCGTGCCGCTTTTTCATTGCCCCGCGGCGGGACAGGCAGGCCTGTGTGCTGGGCCGGTCCTCTCCTGGGCCGGTCCATGTCCTAGTGTGTCCGTGCGGCGCCGAAGGATATGACTCCGTTCAGGGAGTCCGGCAATAACTTTTGATGGGGCCGTCAACGGGCCCGGACACACAACGGCGGGGATGGTGCGGGATGAAACGGGTGGTTGAGCAGGTCCGCGCCCTCCACCGGCTGGAGCCTGCCAACAATGACCACCTCGCGGCGCTCCGGGTGGCCGCCAGCGTGGCGGTCCCGTCGCTGGTGCTTCTGGTTGCCGGCCGGCCGGACCTCATCATCTATGCCGTGTTCGGGGCGCTGACGGGTATGTACGGGCGGAACGAGCAGCATCAACTGCGGCTCCGCCACCAGGCCCAGGCTGCACTGGTGCTCCTCTCCGGCGTAGGCGTGGGCGTGTTCCTGTCCGTCAACCATCTTCACTCCTGGTGGCTGGTGGCTGTTGAAGCCGTGCTTGCCGGGGTGGGCTCCGTGTATTCCGATCGGGTGCGGCTCAAGCCCAACGGCCCGTTCTTCGGCATCCTCGCGCTGGGTGCCTGCGCTTCCGTCCCCACGGTGGTTCCCTGGTACGTGGCCATGCTGATTGCCGCAGGCAGTGCCGCGTTCTCCCTGGCTGTGGGCTTCAGCGGCTGGCTGCGCCGGCGGTCCTGGCAACGCGGGGCCGCGAGGAATCCGGGTTCGGCCGGGCGCCGGGAGGTGATGCTGCACGCCACCAGGTATGTGCTGGCAGTGGGGGCCGCGGGTTCGCTGGGCGTCCTCAGCGGCAGCGGCCACCCGCACTGGGCCATGGTGGCGGCTGCCGTCCCGCTGGCCGGGGCAGACCTCCCCAGCAGCGTGCGCCGCGGCGTCCACCGCATCGTGGGGACGTTCGTGGGGCTGGCGGTCACCGCCGTCGTCATTCTCCCGGAACCGTGGACCCTCACTGGGCTGTTCCCCGGGCAGCAGGCCATCCTGCTGGCGCTGCTGGTGATCCTGTTCCAGTTCACCACTGAGCTGTTCATGACCCGGCATTACGGCTTTGCCATGGTCTCCTTTACACCCGTCATCCTGCTGATGACACAGCTTGCCGCACCCATCGACCCCGCCCTCCTGATCCTGGAGCGTGGCGTGGAAACGCTGGTGGGGGCGCTGGTGGGAATCCTGGTGGTGGTGGCCGTGCGGCGGGCGGGGTCGAGGACCCCTGCGGCCCTGCTGGGACGGGCTCCCCTGGTGGGGCGTCTGCCCTTATTTGGGCGTGCGGGGAGGCCCCGCCACTAGTTTGGCGGGAGCTACGCGCGCCACCGCGGCCACCACCTTGTACCGCTTGGACGGGATGGACACCGCCCGTCCGCGTTCGTTGTCGGCCAGGCCTTCGCGCACCACACGGCCGGCGTGCAGCCAGGCCCACGACGGCGCCACGGATTTGTCCATGCCCATCCGGTCGTGGAACTCGGTGTGGGTGAAGCCGGGGCAGACCGCCGTGACCTTGATGCCCTGCCTGCGGTAGGCGAGGTTGGCCCAGCGGCTGAAGCTCACCAGCCACGCTTTCGCCGCCGAGTACGTGCCCCGGGGCAGGAAGGCGGCAATGCTGGCCACATTGATGATCCGGCCCTCACCGCGCTCCAGCATGCCTTTGAGGGCAGCGTGCGTGAGCACCATGGCCGTTTCGCCGTGCAGCTTCAGGTGCTTTTTCTCCTCGGTGATGGAATTGTCCTCGAAGTTGTGCAGCAGCCCGATCCCCGCGTTGTTCACCAGGATGCCCACCGGCCGCTGCGAATCGGACAGGCGTCCGACGACGGCGGTCACGCCGGCGTCGTCGGTCAGGTCCGCGGGAAGCACCTCAGCCATGATTCCGTAGCGCCGTTCCAGGTCCGCCGCCGTATGTTCAAGGCGGGCCCGGTTCCGCGCCACCAGGACCAGGTTGGTGCCCTGCGCAGCAAGCTGGCGGGCGAACTCGGCGCCCAGCCCCGCGCTGGCCCCGGTGACGAGTGCGGTTGTTCGGGAAGTGGTTGGCATCATGCTGCCAGCCTAGCCACTTTGACCTCCGCCGGATGTTCCCTGCTTTTACCGCCCGGCGAACTTCGCCAGCGGGTTGGCAAGGCGCCCGGCCATCTGCAGCCCGCCCGAGGGATCCGCGAGGTCCAGCATCTGCTGGTTGTTGCGGAGCTGGAGCCGGTTGAGGCAGGACAGTTCGAAGTCCGGGGCGAACAGGTCGTGGCGGGCGAACTGGTCCGCCAGTTCCGGGTGCTGGCCCTGATAGTCCGTGATGGCGGCTGCTGCCGTGCGCCAGAAATCCTCCTGGCCCAGGATCCCGTCTTCTTCCAGGAGTGCTGCGAGGAAGCGGAAGATGCAGTCGAAGATGTCTGTGAAGATGGCCAGCACCTTTTCCCCGTCCGGGATGGCAGCCTGGATCCGGGACACCTCCTCGGGAAGGTCCAGCCGGTCCCCCATCACCACGATCTCCTCGGCGATGTCCTTCATGATGGCCTGGACGGGGACGCCGTCCTCGAGGACCAGGATGACGTTCTCGCCGTGCGGCATAAACGCCAGCTCGTACTGGTAGAGGCAGTGCACCAGCGGAACCAGGTAGGCCTCGAAGTAGCGGCGCAGCCAGTCCGCCGGCGCCAGCCCGGAGCGCCTAATCAGCGCGGAAACCATCGGCTTGCCCGCGGAATCGGCATGCAGGAGGGAGGCCATGGTGGCCAACTGCTGCCCGTCCTGCAGCAGCGGCAGGGGGCTTTCCCGCCACAGGGCAGAGAGCATCTTGCGGTAGGGGGATCCGGGAGCCGACCCCGCCTCGTAGTAACCGTTGTGGTAGCCAAGGGCGGCGATTTCGCCGATCATGGTGAATCCGCGCTGCTGCAGCGCCCCGTCATTCTCGATCAGGGTGCGCAGCCAGTCGTTGATGGCCGGTGTTGCCTTCATGTACTGCGGCGACAGCCCGCGCATGAACCCCATGTTCAGGACGGACATGGCGGTTTTGACGTAGCTCCGGGCCGGGGCGCTGGTGTTGAAGAAGGTGCGGATGGACTGCTGGGCCTGGTACACGTCCGTCCCGGCCCCCAGGTAAATGATGCGGCGGCGGGCGATCTCCGCCGCGAAGGTGACCGTGAGTTTGTTTTCCCACTGCCACGGGTGGACGGGCATAAAGAAGTACTGCCCGGGGTCCAGGCCCTGGAGCTGCAATTCGTTGGTGAAGTCGCCGGCCAGCGGGCCGAGTTCGGCATCCAGGTGCGCCCGGTAGTCCAGCCCTGCACTTGAGGTGAACACGGCGTGGCTGCGGTGGACGGCGATCCATTGCAGCCGGACCGGGGCGCCGGTCTCCGGGGCAAACGCATGGTAGTCGCTGATGCCGAAGCCCAGCCGGCCGTTGTTGGCCACGAAGCAGGGGTGGCCCTCGGTCATGCTGCGTTCGATGGCCTGGAAGTCGGCGGCGGCATCGCGCCCGCCCGTAACGCCGGCTGCGAGTTCGGCGGCGGACGGCTGGCCGGCCCACTGCTTGTAGGCGTGGCTGGCCAGGGTGCTGCTGATCTCCTCCAGGTAGACCGGGAGCATCTGGATGGTGATGCCGAGGGTGGTGTGGAACGCCGTGATGAACTCCAGCACGTCCAGCGGCGCTTCGGCGCCGTCCCGGAAGCACCGGATGGAACCGGCGTCGATGGACCAGTGGTCAAGTTCCAGGATCCGGGCGCAGAAGCGGTACTCGTGCGAGCCGTCACCGCTGCGGAGCCGGTAGCTGCCGGTCCCCTCATCCCCCGGTTCATCACTCAGGAGTTCCGGAGCGATGATCCGTTCGTGCGAGAACTCGGCGAGCGCTTTGCGGAGCAGGTGCCGGTTGGCCTTGTCCCACCGGTCTCCGGCGAGGTGGGGTGCGGCGTTGGCAGTGCCGGCGGTGGCAGGGTCCGCGGCAAGGGCGGACACAGCGGAATCGAGGTGGACGGTCACAGTGAAGCTCCCTGCGGGACGGTTGTGGACAAAGTGTCGAGTGCGGCGCGGGCGGTGAGGTAGTCGGAGCGGCTGCAGAAGCTCAGCAGGGCGTCCTTGTCCGGCAGGGTGACGATGCCTGCGGGCTGGAAACCAAGCCGTTCATTCAGTGCGTGGATTTTGGTGTTCCGCGCATCCGGCTCCACCACGACGCGCTGCACCTCCGGCCTGGCGAACAGGTGGTCCAGGACGGCGTCCATCACCGCCGTGGTGTACCCGGGTTCCGGGCCTTCCGACGGCGGCGCCACCAGCAGGTGCATACCCACGTCGCCGGGCTGGACGGCGTATAGGCCTGCCAGCGGCGAGGACTCCGGGAGGTACTCCTCCATCAGGAAGGCGGGGACGCCGCCGTCGAGCCCCAGCAGGGCGTGGTGGTGCCCGCTGGCCTGGATCCTGGCGTATTCCTCCACCACATCGTCGACGCCGGCGGAGAGCATGCCCCAGAACGAGGCGTACGGCCGGGTGACCCAGCTGTGCAGGAGCGGCGCGTCGGCCTTCGCGTCGAGGCAGCGGAATGTGAACCTCATGCGGACACCCCTGCCGCAACGCTAATGTCCGTGCCTGTCCCCACGTCCGCGCTTGTCCCCACGTCAGCCCGGGCGCCAGTGCCCGTAGGTGATCCGAACTGCTGGAACGCGATGCTCCGCTCCACCGGGTAGACCTCGCGGCCGGTAATTTCCCGCAGGATGCAGGAGTTGCGGTACGCGCCCATGCCCAGGTCCGGGGTGACGAAGCCGTGGGTGTGCAGCTCGGCATTCTGGACGAAGATTTCGCCGGGTTCGACGCCCGTGCTGTAGTTCCGGTCCACGGCGAACCGGCCGGCGCTGTCACGGGCGATCCGGTCCTGCACGCCGGCGAGGAACCCGGGCTCCCGGTAGCCGTAGCCGGTGGCCAGGACCACTGCTTCACTGTCCAGGGTGTAGGAGCTGCCCTGCTCGCCGTGGTGCAGGTGCAGGATGTGCGTTCCGGCCGCTGCGTCCCATTGTGCTGCTGCAAGGGTGGAGTGGGTCAGCAGTTGGGTGTCCACCATGCCGGAGAGGCTCTTGGTGTAGAGCAGGTCGTAGATGGCGTCAATGAGTTCGGAGTTGATCCCCTTGTAGAGGTTCTTCTGCGTCTTGTTGAGGTGGTCGCGCTGGTGCTGCGGGAGGCCATGGAAGTAGTCCACGTACTCGGGGGACGTCATTTCGAGGGTCAGCTTGGTGTATTCCAGCGGGAAGAACCGGCCGGAGCGGGTGACCCAGTTGAGTTGGTAACCGTGGGCGTCGGCCTCCTGCAGGAGCTCGTAGTAGATCTCGGCCGCGCTTTGGCCGCTTCCCAGGATGGTGATGCTGCGCTGCTGCTGGAGTTCGGCCTTCCGCGCCAGGTAGTCGGCGTTGTGCAGGACAACTCCCCCGCGGCCTGCCGCTGCGTCGGCAACGATTCCGGCAGCCGCTTCCGGAACATAGGGGGATGTGCCGGTGCCCAGCACCAGCCGCCGCGCTAAAAGCACTTCCGGCCCGTCCGGACCGGAGACAGCGAGCCGGTACACGCCGGCGTCGTACGTTACATCCAGCACAGCCGTGCCAAAACGGACGGAAGGCAGTTGGCCGGCCACCCACTGGCAGTACTGGTTGTACTCGGCCCGGAGCGGGTAGAAGTTCTCCCGGATATAGAAGCGGTAGAGGCGTCCGGCCTGCTTCAGGAAGTTCAGGAACGAGTAGGGCGAGGTGGGGTCAGCCAGGGTGACCAGGTCCGCCATGAAGGGGACCTGGAGGTGGGCGGGTTCCAGCATCATCCCGGGGTGCCAGTCAAAAGACGCCCGCTGTTCCAGGAAGATGCCGTCCACGCCCTCCAGCGGTTCGGTGAGCGCGGCGAGGCCCAGGTTGAAGGGCCCGGCGCCGATGGCAGCGAAGTCGTATATGCGGGTCATGCGGACACCTCGCTCTGCAACAGGTCCGCGCCGGTGCGGCGCAGGAGCCCGATGATCTCGGCGATGTCCTCGAGGGTGGCCTCGGCGTTGAGGAGGGTGAACTTCAGGTAGTGGCGGCCGCCCACCTTGGTACCGGCCACCACGGCCTCACCGGAGGCGAAAACGGCGGCACGGATGGCCGGGTTGAGGACGTCGGCGGTGTCTTCCGGGAGCCGGACGCCGTCGGCGACGGGACGGTACCTGAACACCAGGGTGCTCAACTGCGGTGCAGCGGCAAGTTCGAAGTCGTCGTCGGCGGCAAGGAGCGAGCCAACGCGGGCGGCGAGGTCGATTGCTTCGTCGAACAGGGCGCCGATGGCGTCGGCACCCATGATCCGCAGGGTGAGCCACAGTTTCAGGGCGTCGAACCGGCGGGTGGTCTGGATGCTCTTGTCCACCTGGTTGGGAATGTCGGCCAGCGCCGCGCTTTCAGGGTTCAGATAGTCGGCGTAGTAGGTGATGTGGCGCAGCATGGCGGACTCGCGGACCAGGAGGGCGCTTGAGCTTACCGGCTGGAAGAAGGTCTTGTGGAAGTCAACGGTGACTGAGTCCGCCAGGCGGGTTCCGTCCAGCAGATGCCGGTAGCGCCCGGAGACCATCAGCCCGCCGCCGTATGCGGCGTCGATGTGGAACCAGGCGCTGTAGGCTCGGGCCAGTGCGGCGAGGTCGGCGAGGGGATCCACGGCGCCGAAATCAGTGGTTCCGGCGGTTGCAACCACGGCCATCGGCGTCAGGCCGGCATCACTGGCTGACGCCATGGCGTCGGCGAGCGCGGCCGGGTCCATCCGGTGGTCGGCCGTGCAGGGAACGGTGATGACGGCGTCAAAGCCGAGGCCCAGCATGGAGGCGGACTTCTGGATGCTGAAGTGGCTGTCCTCGGAGGTGAAGATCCGCAGCGTGTCCAGCAGGGCCGGAAGGCGGAGCCCGCTGCGTGCGGGGTCCCGGCGGAGGCCGGCGACGGCGTGGTTGCGCGCGATCAGCAGGGCCTGGAGATTGGACTGGCTGCCGCCGGACGTGAAGATGCCGTCCGCGTTGTCACCGAGGTGCAGACGTTCAGCCGTCCAGTCGATGAGGCGCCGCTCGATCATGGTGGCCCCGGCGCTCTGGTCCCAGGTGTCAAGGGAGGAGTTCACGGCGGACAGGATGGTCTCTCCCACCAGGGCGGGGATCACCACAGGGCAGTTCAGGTGGGCTGCGTACTTTGCGTCATGGAAGTAGATGGCATCCCGCAGGTAGACGGCTTCGAGTTCCTGCAGCGCGGCCGCCGTGTCCGGCAGCGGGGTGTCCAGGTCCACGGCGCCGACGCGCGCCTTCATCTCTGAAGGCCCGACGCCGGTAAAGGGCCGGGTGGTCCGTTCCAGCTTGGTTGCCACTGCGGTGACGCCCTGCAGTACCTGGGCCACATAGCGGGGTGAGTTCCTGGCGTTGAAAAGATGGTTGGTTGCCCCCAGCGCGAGCTCCACCCGCGAGCCGAAGTCCTGCCCCGGCGGATCCTGTTTGGCGTGGACATCGCTGTTGTGCGGGTCATCCACTTGTAACTCGTCGAGGCGGGGCATCAGCGACACTGGTCATCCTTCGGTCAGCGGTTTTTCTTGACTTGCAAAGGCAAGCCTTACTTAGGTGAACCTTTTAATCAAACTTTTGTGTTGTATTTCTCCGGAGCCGCAGAAACCCGGGGTTTTTGAAGTCCCAAAGAGGTCATTGACTGGCGGGCAGGAGCGTTCTGCTGCAGAATGCCCTTCACCCTGCAACTGCCCCGAGGCCGGAAGACTCTCGGCTAGGCTGGGGTTTCCGGCGGCTTGGCCGGAACGCTGAAATGCAAGGGGGAAGCATGGATCAGCCGCCATCCGGAGCCACCGGATTCCGGGAAGTGGACCGCGACGGGAACCCGCTGCCGCATGAAACCGGGGCCACAGAGCCTTCTGCCTGGACGCCCGGCGCGTGGGCGGCCGTGAATCCGTTCATTGTGGTGCTGTGGCTGTTCGCCATTGGGCTGATTGCCGGTGGCGCTGCGGCCTTCTTCTACGGCATCGGCAACCAGTTCTCCCCGAACGGGCAGGTGCCCATGTCGTTCCTGGTCCTGACCAACGCGCCCTACGCTATTCTCCTCGGAATCGCAGCACTTTTGTGCCTGCTGTTCTGGCACGCGCTGCAGTGGCAGAAGCGGCTCGGATAGGTGAAGCAGCCTACGCAGCCACCCGCAAGACACGTCGCCAATACCCACTCGGCGTGACGCCGGATCCGCTAACGCGGGGTGTGCCTTGGACCACAAGCTGATTTGCGTGACGATTAGTAAGCATGCTTAGGTATTGGGGTAAATGAACCTCCGCAAGCAGTTCGCGGCGGAGCTGCCAACGCCGGCAGTTTCGTGAAGAAGCCCAAGGATGAACATCATGACCAGCGTTACAGAAGATCACTTGACGGCGTTTGGGGAACGCACAGAGGGAGCACTGGCTCCCGTCGGAACCACCGAACCCGTGGACGTGGGGCTTCTGGTCACCCTGAATTCGCGGATGCATTGCCGCACCCCGATGCAGCGCATTGATCCTAACGAACTGCCCGTACGGCAGCCTGTCTACGTTGACGGGACAGGAGTGGTTCCCCTTGGTGCAGGTGCCGCCGCCGGCAACGTCGTGACCTACCGTTGCGCCTGCGGCTTCACCATCGATGATCCCGCAGCTGATGCCGCCTGCTTCAACGCAACCGAATTCAACGCAACCGAATTCACTTCAGCCCCGTTCAACTCGGATATGGGCGATCACGCCCTCGCCAGCTGACTGGCACTGGAACTACCGGCAGCTGGAGACACTGTTCCCGGACTGTGCGGCTACCGCCGTTCCCAATGCGCTGCGGCTACCGCGCGTAGGCCCTGGCCTCCTGCACGGCCTGCCGTGTATCAGCAAGAACCAGATCAGCATTGATGGCGGCGGCGGCCCGAAGGCCGGCTGCCGCCGCCGTCATCACCTGGGCTGAGACGTCCGTGGCATTGCCGGCGGCCCACACCCCGGGGCAGGACGTGCGCCCGGATTCATCCGTCTCCAGGCAGGTGCCCTCCCCCTCGTCCAGGCCGCACGGTTCAAGCCCAAGGCGCTGGAGCATATTCGCTTTGCTGACGGTTGCGGGACTGACGGCCAGCACATCCAGCGGGACAACGGGACCGCCGTCGAGCACCACCCCCACAAGCCTGTCGTTGGCGGTCTCCAGCCGTTGGACCCTGCCGTCCACCACACGGACATCCCGGACACGCAGCTGCTCTTCCTCTTCCGGGCCCAGGGGCAATGCGCCGTTCAGGAGCAGCGTCACGTCGGGGCTCCACTGCCGGAAGGTCAGCGCCTCAGGAACGGCGTTGGCGTCCGATGCCAGGATGCCGATCCGCTGGTTCCGGATTTCCCAGCCGTGGCAATACGGGCAGTAGAGGACGTCCCGTCCCCAGCGTTCCGCCACGCCGGGAAGCTCCGGCAGTTCGTCGGTGATCCCGGACGCGATCAGCAGGCGCCGGGCGCTGATGGTGGAGCCGTCCTTGAGGCTGAGAATGAAATTGCCGCCGTCGCGGCTGGCTGACGTCACGAACCCCTCAACCGCCGTCCCGCCATAGCGGGCCAGCTCCTCCCGGCCCGCGGAAACAAGCTCCCTCGGGCTCATGCCTTCGCGGCTGAGGA
This sequence comes from Pseudarthrobacter sp. TE3704, assembly GCF_056279405.1. Classification (NCBI taxonomy): domain Bacteria; kingdom Bacillati; phylum Actinomycetota; class Actinomycetes; order Micrococcales; family Micrococcaceae; genus Pseudarthrobacter; species Pseudarthrobacter sp. TE3704. The sequence continues at coordinate 765,323 of NZ_JBWCCJ010000001.1, read as the reverse complement.
AACCGTGCACTCCCTGGGCCTTCAGGTTCCGCTGTTCCCCTGCGTCGATGACCACAACGGACCGCAAGGCCCTGGCCAGGGCAACGCCCGCGCTCAGGCCCGCCGGGCCGCCGCCGATAATTGCCACGTCGAACAGTTCCCCGTGAACCATGTTGTCCCTCCCGGTCTGCCATAGGCCTGCTTTCCTGCAGATGGATTACCCGGTGGGGAAGGCCTCTAACGGCGGGGAGCTTTTGCGCTCACTCAGGCCAGTCGACGAACTGTTCGTACCCCTCGTGCTTCCGCAGGTAGCCGGCAATGAACGGGCAGTGCGGGACGATGCGTTTGCCGGTGGCCACCACATCATCGAGGGCGAAGTGCGCCAGGACTTTTCCCAGGCCCCGGCCCTCGAAGTCCGGCCCCGTTTCCGTGCGGATGAAATCGATGTGTCCGGGAAGGTCCTCGAAGAAGGACTGGACGGCCAGCGTGCCGCCCACCAGCAGTTCGTAGCGGTGCTGCGCATCATTGCGCCGCAGCGTGACATCCGGCGTGAACTTATCCTCGGTGGACATCGTGTTCTCGGTCATGGTTCGACATTGGCACTACTTCATCCCGCTGGCAATGCCCGCGCAGCAAGACTAGGGCTACGAAAAAAGACCCGGCCCCGGCAGCAGGTACACGGTCAGTTAGCGGCCAGCTTTAAGCCGCTACGGCGAGGAGGCCCAGGACGACGGCGAGGAGCGGCGTGGCGCCCTGGGTCACGGCCGCGCGGAGGTACTTTTTGCCGGTCAGGGCGAGAACCAGCGCTGCGAGGACCATCGAGCCGCAACTGGCGAAGACCAGTGTCCAACCCACTGTGGACTGCCCGGCTGTGGACTGCGCTGATCCTTCGGGTGCCAGCGCGATGCAGCCGATGCCGATGAAGGCGCCGATGGCCAGGAAGAGGTTGTAGAAGCCCTGGTTGTAGGCGAGCGGCCTGGTGGTCTCGGCGTCGGACTGGGAGGCAACCCCAAAGCGCTTCCAGGTGGCCGGCCGGGTCCAGGTCAGGGACTCCATGGTGAAGATGAAAACGTGGAGGGCGGCAGCGAGGAAGGCAAAAAGGAGGGAGGCCAGGATCATTGCTTGATCCTAGCCTCCCTGCCTTATGGCGCCCTTACGGTAGCCGCAGTGCAGTCCGTCAGCGCGTCAGCATGCTCAGCGCAGCCGTGGCGAATCCCCCTGCAGACCGGTTCCAGTGGCCCAGCAGTGCCTGCAGGTTTTCGCCGTCGGCGCGGTGCGCCGGCAGCTGTTCCTGCAGGGTGGCCAGCACGCCGGTACGGAGCTCGGTGTTGAAGTTGACCTTGCCCACGTTCATGGATGCCGCCTTCACCAGTTCCTCCGCCGGAATGCCGGAGGCGCCGTGCAGCACCAGCGGGATGTGGGTCCGCACCGCGATGTCCTGCAGCACGTCCCACCGCAACTGCGGTTCTCCCTTGTACTTGCCGTGCACGTTGCCCACGGCCACGGCAAGTAGCTCAGCTCCGGTGCGGGACACGAAGTCTTCCACCTGGGCAGAGTCGGTCAGGCCGGCCACGGAAACACCGGCCTCATCCGCACCGAAGGCGCGGTCCTCGTCGCCGGGCAGGCCGCCAAGTTCCGCTTCAAGCACGACGTCGGAGCCCAGCAGTGCGCGGGCAGCGACCACCAGCGCGATGTTGTCCTCGAAGGGAAGGGAGGACCCGTCGGCGAGGACGGAATCCGCCCCGGCCGCGACGGCGTCGGCCATCACTGTCAGGTCCGAGGCGTGGTCCAGCTGCACTGACACGGGAACGGAGGCCGCGTCCGCCAACCCGCGCAGCGCTGCGATCAGCCGCAGGCCGTTGGGGGTGGCGGCGGTTTTGGGCGCCACCAGCAGGATGACGCCACGGCCGGACTCCTCAGCAGCGCCCACCACGGCCAGGGCGGTGGTGAAGTCGTAGCAGGTGAAGGCGGGGACTGCTGAGCCCTGCTGCAGGGCGGAAGTGACAAGGAGGTCCAGTCGGGTGCGCATCAGACGCCCAGCCCTCCCACCAGGATCCAGGCGACGAAGGTCAGCGCGAAGCCGGCCAGGCCCAGGATGGTGGTCAGGACCGTCCAGGTGCGCAGCCCGTCAGAGACGGTGAGGCCGTAGTAGCGGACCACGGTCCAGAATCCGGCGTCGGTGACGTGGGACAGGCCTAGCGATCCGAAGCCGATGGCGATCACGATAACGGCGATCTGGGCAGGGCTGTACCCGCCTTCCATCACCGCGGAGGTGAGCAGGCCGGTGGTGGTCACGATGGCCACGGTGGCCGAACCCTGCGCTGCGCGGAGGGCCAGGGAGATCACGAAGCCCAGCGCGATGACGGGCAGGCCCAAGTGGTCCAGGGTCTGGGAGAGCGCGGCGCCGATGCCGGATGTACGCAGCACTTCACCAAACACGCCGCCGGCGGCCACCACCATCAAGATGGAGGCGATGGGAGGCAGGGCACCTTCGAAGATTTCGCCGGTTTCCTTCAGCGACCAGTTGCGGCGGACGGCCAGCAGGAAGAAGGAGAGGCCCACGGCCACCAGGAGCGCGAAGAACGGGTTGCCGATGAACGCGGCCAGGCCGTACCAGGAGTTGTCCTTGGGGATTGTGAGGGTCCCAAGGGTGCCCAGCAGGATCTGCACGATGGGTGCGGCGATCAGGAAGATGATCAGGCCGGGGCGGGGCGGGGCAATGGCTGCAGCGCCGGGGCCGTCGTGGCCAACCTTGACCAGCGAGTCTGAGCCGAATTCCTCGACCTGGGCCTTGACGGACGGGAGGAGCTCGTATTCCTTGCGGTTCATGATGCTCGCCACCCAGTAGGACAGGAAGCCCAGGGGCACGCAGATTGCCAGCGAGATCAGGGTAATAAGTCCGATGTCGGCGCCGAAGACGCCGGCGCCTGCCACGATGCCGGGGTGCGGCGGGACGGCGACGTGGATGGCCAGCATGATGCCGGCCATGGGAAGGCCGAACTTCACGGGGTGCACGTTGGCGATCTTGGCAAAGGCGTAAACGATGGGCACCAGAACAATGATGCCCACCTCGAAGAAGACGGGGATGGCCACCAGGAAGCCGACGGCGGTGAGCGCCACGGCCACGCGCTTGGCGCCGAGCTTCTCGGTGAAGTGGGAGGCGAGGGACTGGACGCCGCCGGAGACCTCGATCATGCGGCCCAGGACGGCGCCGAGTGCGATCAGCAGCGCCACTTTGCCCATGGTGCTGCCCACGCCGTTGGCCACAACGGTGAACACGTCCTTGAGCGGGATCTGGGCGGCGACGGCCACCATGATGCTGACGGTCAGCAAGGCAACAAAGGCCTGGATCTTGAAGCGGATGATCATCACCAGCAGCACGGCAATGCCGAGGGCTGCGATGGTCAGGAGCAGCGGAGTGCCAAGCTCAACTGCGGGTTTGATGGCCGGGGCGTCGGCCGCCCGCAGTATCAGCGGGTTTATCAGGTGGTTCATGAGGGTGTCTCCTTTGACGAGCCAGTCTTCCAGAAGACGGGCACTCAGGCGCTTGTTTTTTCTAAGGGGGAAACGCTGGAGGTACGACGACGGCGAAGGGGGGACCGCCGTCGTCGTACGTTATGGGGAAGGCGGCTTACTGCTTGGTCCGCTTGGCGGGGGCAACCACCTTGATGACGGCGGAGTCATCGGCCGCGGCCAGTCCCTGGGCCTGGCCCAGGAGGTAGAGCTGCTCGGCGGCGGCGGCAACCGGGGCTGCCAGTCCGGCCGCGCGGGTGGCTTTGCCCACGATGCCCATGTCCTTGACGAAGATGTCCAGGCGGGACAGGACCTCGGCGCCTTCCTCTGTGTAGGCCTCGAGGATGCGGGGGCCGCGGTTGGAGAGCATGAACGAGCCGGCGGCACCGGCTTCGAGGGCGGCGAGGGTCTTGGCCTGGTCCAGTCCCAGCGCGTCCGCGAGGGCCATGGCTTCGGCGGCGGCAGCGATGTGGACGCCGCAGAGGAGCTGGTTGACGGTCTTGAGGGCCTGGCCGTCGCCGGGCTTGTCACCCACCACGGTCAGCGTGGAGGCCAGGAGTTCCAGGGCGGGGGCAGCCTTTTCGCGGGCTTCGGGGGAAGCGCCCACCACGATCAGCAGGTCGCCTTCGCCGGCGCGTTTGGGGCCGCCGGACAGCGGGGCGTCCACCAGTTCGACGCCGTATTCGGCCAGCTTCTCCACGGTGGCGGGGATGGCTTCGGTGCCCACGGTGCTGCCGAGGATGACCACGGCGCCCGGCTCCAGCACGGAGGCCACGCCGTTCCCGCCGAAGAGGACATCGTTGAGCTGTTCGCCGTTGCGGACGGCCAGGAGCACGGCGTCCGCGCCCTTGGCAGCTTCGCGGGCAGTGGCGAAGGTGGCGATGCCGGCTTCTTCGGCCAGCTTCAGGCGGGGTTCGGCGATGTCGAAGCCGTGGACGGTGAGCTGGCTGGCGAGGCGGGTGGCCATGGGCAGGCCCATGGCGCCCAGGCCCAGGACGGTGACGGTGTAGTTGCTGGTCATGGTGTTCTCCTGTGAACTCTTAGAAGGTGTTGCTGAGTTTGCGGGTGACGTCGGCGAGGGACTGGTCGGCGCCTACGTTGCCGGCGAAGACGATGTACGGGATGCCCTTTGCGGGGCCGTCCACCGGTTCCCACAGGCTGACGATGCCGGGGAGCATGGGGCCGCGGACGATGGCGTGGCGGATTTCCAGGCCGTGTGCGGCCACATCGGAGGATGTGATCCCGCCCTTGGCGATGACGAACCGCGGCGGGAAGGTCTTCAGGGTCCGGTTGACCACGGCGACCACGGCTGCCGACACGGTGCGGGCGATCCTCAGGCTTTCGGCGGGGTCGTCGGTCTTGATTAGCAGGCGGCTGGTGTGGACGATGACGTCTCCGCCGCGGAGGGCTTCCACAATGCTGGTGACTGTCTGGTCCAGGTGGTTGGCGGCGGCTGCTTCATCGCCCAGCAGCTTTTCGACGTCGATCTCGATGATCCGGGCCGAACTGTGCTGTTCGGTCAGGGCCTTGAGCTGGCGGGTGGTGACTCCCACGTGCGATCCGACGACGATCAGGCCGCCCGCCTCGGACGGTGTGTTGCCGGCGTAGGCCTCGGCTCCGGTCAGTTCGGCGCGGATTTCCTGGCCGATGTGGGCGCGGCCGAAGGGCGGGCCCACGCGGTAAAGGAGCTTCTTGCCGCGGCGTTCTGCTTCTTCCAGGCCCAGGGCCAGGGCACGGAGATCGTTTTCGGTGACGATGTCCGCCACGATCGGGGTGGAATTGGTGGCGGCCTGGATGGCGTCGGCGATTGCGTTGGCGCTGATCGTTGCGCTCTCGGCAGGGTCTGCGGCTGCGGCGCCGGCGCGGACGATGTTCAGGTCCAGCACGATCACCGAGTCCGCTGCAAAGCGGCCCTGCGACTTCTCTTCTACGTAGTCGGCCATCACGGAGGTGGTGAAGCCGAAGGTGGCGTCCTTGGCGAATTCGGTTTCGGAAACCGCGGTGAGTGTCCCGGCGGCGTCACCTGTGCCCCGCATGTAGTGGACGCCGCCGATGGTGACGCGCCCGGCGTCGGGGAAGGCAGGGACCAGGACCACGCCGTCGGTGGTTTCGCCGCTGACTTCCTCAACAGTGGCGGCGATGACGTCAGGTTCCAGCGGGTAATGGCCGCGGAGGGTGGAATCGCTGCGGCTGACAAAACCCAGGCGCAGCGCATCCGGCGAGCCGGCGGCGGAGAGGGCGTTGCGGACCACTTCCGCGTTGCGGGCGGCTGCTTCGGCCGGATCGAGGCTGCGGGTGTTGGTCAGGACGTACACCGCGGGCTTGGCCTGGCCGAAGGCCCAGATGAAGTCTTCAACCTCCCAGCGGGTGAGCACGGGCAGGTCCGAAACGGACTGCGTTCCAGTGGGGTCGTCGTCGAGCACTACCAGCACCCGGGGAACCTCTGCGTTGGACGCGGCCAGCGTGTCCGCAACCAGCCCCGCCGGGATCTGGATTTCAGCCGGGTAGGCGGCCAGAAGGTCTGCTTCAAGCGTCACAGTGCACTCCGTTGTGTAGTGATCCGAGGTGGCGGATCCTGATGTAAATGTATCTGTAAGATGTCTGACATCTTGCATATGATGCTAGTGTGGCATAGGACATAAAGAGGCGCAAGTAGACTTGTCCGACATATCCGCTGGGCAGGGGCTCGGCAGGGATCGGGGGCAGCATGGCAAGGAAATCGCTGGTCGGCGTCGTGGCCGACGAGCTGTTGGACCGCATCATCGAAGGCGAATTTCCGCCTGGCGCCACAGTTCCCGGAGAGCACGAACTGAGCGCGCGGCACGAAGTAAGCCGGATGACCGTGCGTGAAGCCATGAAAACCCTGCAGGCCCAGCAGATCCTCAGCGTGGAGCGGGGCCGGGGCACCTTCGTCAATCCCCTGAATCGCTGGACCTCGCTGGAGGCCGTCCTGCGGGCGGCGTCCGAGGGCAAGAACGAGGCCGAGTCTTCCGTCCAGCTCATCGAACTCCGCAGAATGCTGGAGACGGGCGCCTGCGAACTGGCCGCCGGGAGGATCGCGGAGGCGGACATCGCGTCCCTGTTTTCCTACATTTCAGCCATGAAGGCAGCCCATGCCATCAATGACGTTGCCGCCTTTGTCGAGGCCGACCTTGCCTTCCACGACGTGATCCTGCGCGCCTCGGGCAACGTGTTTGTGTCCGTGCTGTTCGAGCCGCTGCACCGGGTCCTGGAAAAGCGGCGGGCAGAAACTTCCGCCGTACCGGAAATCCAGGTCCATGCCATTGGGCATCACGAGAACATCGCGGATGCACTCCAGTCCCGGGATGCAACACGGGCACGGGAGGCCATGGATGCGCACATGCAGCAGACCCTGGATGACCTGAAGAACCTGGTGCTGCCCGCCAAATAAGGGCGCCGGCGCCAACGGGGATCGGCGCGGAAGGGGCTGTGCGCGTTCAGGATGCTGACAGGTCCGTTTTCAGCGGCCCTGTTACGCCTGCGCCTGCTATGGCAGGGTGAGGATTTCGGCTCCGTCAGCGGTGATGGCGATGGTGTGCTCGGTGTGTGCCGTCCGGCAGCCCGTGGCACTTCGGAGCGTCCACCCGTCGGGGTCGGTGACGAGCTGGGCGGTATCCACCATGACCCAGGGCTCCAGTGCGAGCAGCAACCCGGGGCGGAGTTTGTATCCCCGGCCCGGCTGTCCGGTGTTGGGAACATGTGGGTCCTGGTGCATGGTCGATCCGATGCCGTGACCGCCAAACTGGGTGTTGATCGGGTACCCCGCCTCGCTGAGGACGGAGCCGATGGCATGGGAGATGTCGCCGATGCGGGCGCCGGGCCCCGCTGCGGCTATTCCTGCACTCAAGGCGCGTTCGGTTGCGCTGATCAGGGCGACGCTCTCCGCCGGCCTTGATTCGCCCACGATGAAGCTGATGGCAGCGTCTGCAGCAACTCCGGCCTTGGTGACGGCGAGATCGAGGGTCAGGAGATCGCCGTCGGCAAGCGTGTAGTCGTGCGGCTTCCCATGCAGCACGGCATCGTTGACGCCTGTGCAGATGTAGTGGCCGAAGGGCCCGCGTCCGAAGGAGGGCTCGTAGTCCACGTAGCAGGACTGCGCTCCGGCGTCGAGGATCATGGCCTTGGTCCACCGGTTGATGTCCAGGAGGTTGGTGCCCACCGCACTCCGGCTCTTCAGGGTCTGCAGGATGTTGGCGACCAGGGAGCCCGTCTCCTTGGCCCTGAGCAGTTCGGCGGGGTTCAGGATCTCGATCATGCGGCGGCCTTCCTTACGCAACCAATATCTGTTCCAACCATACGGATCGGCCGGCCCGGATGCGTTACGGCGCCTGCCGCCCGGGTGGGGCCGTTGTTCCGCGGACTACCAGCTCCGTTGCCACTTCGAGGGCAGAAGGCAGCTGGGCAAGCTGCTGGTCCTGTTGTTCGGCCAGGATGCCCACCGCCATGGAGGCCAGTTGCGCCAGCGGCTGGCGGACGGTGGTGAGGGGCGGCGATGTCAGCGCCGCCTGGGCGATGTCGTCAAAGCCCACAATGCTCAGGTCCTGCGGGACCCGCAGCGAGCGTTGCCCCGCCGCATTCATCACGCCCATGGCCTGCAGGTCGCTGCCGGTGAAGATGGCCGTGGGCGGCTCGGGCAGATCCAGCAGGTCGGCGCCAAGCCGCATGCCGGACTCAATGCTGAAGTCGCCGTCCCGCACCAGTTCGGGCAGCACGGGAAGGCCTGCCTCGTGCAGGGCTGCCGCGTAGGCCGCATACCGCGCCCGGCCGTGCCCGGGGCTGTGTTTCCGTCCCGTGATGATGCCGATGCGGCGGTGGCCCTGTTCGAGCAGATGTCCGACGGCGGTCAGCGCACCGGAGAAGGACGCGGGGCTGACGCTGGGGATGGGCAGGCCCTCGGTACCCTCCGGATCGATCGCCACCGCCGGGATTTTCAGCGTCCGAAGGGTGGTCACCAGCATGGATCCCTTCCTGGGAGCCAGCAGCAGCACCCCGTCCAGCCGGTTCACCGATGGTTCCCGCAGCTTCCGCCAGCGCTCGGCCGTGGCGTGCTCCGCCCGGGCATACGCCACCGCGTAGCCCAGGCGGTCCGCCGCGGCTTCCACGCCGGCCATCGTTTCCAGGATCCAGGGCGAATCGAAGTTGTTGACCACCAGCTGCAGCATTCCCGGCTGGCCCGCCGGAGTGTTGCGCTTGGAGTAGTCGAGTTCCTCCAACGCCTGCTGCACCTTGGCGCGGGTAGCCTCGGAGACGTGGGTGCGTCCATTGAGCACCTTGGACACGGTGGGCACGGAGACGCCGGCAGCCGCCGCGACGTCAGCGATCTTGGGACGCGGGGTGGCGGTCAACGGTGCAGTCCTTGGGGTCATGTGGTTGCGGCGGCGAGTTGCGGGGCTGTGGCCCGGCGCACGGGCGCGGTGTCCACCCGCACGGGTCCCACGATAACACTGCCGCCTTCCTGCGATCCCAGGGGTGACGTGGCGAAGATGCCTAGCTCGGCACCGATCCACCTCCCTTCCACCACCTCAAAATTCCAGCCCTGGACTTCCCACGGCTCACCCGGGCCGGTGCGCCAGGCAAAGGTGGACCGGGGTGTTCCGTCCGTGCGGATCTGGAGCTCGATCCTCGAACCCGGCAGCACAATCCTCCGGCCCGGCGCCTGCTCGTGGGGCCCGTCTCCCCCGGTGCCGCTTCCCAGGACGTACCCCTCGGACGTCCGCACAATTCCCAGCCAGGCGTATTTTTGGCCCAGTACCACCACACCGGCACGCGTTCCTGGCGGAACATCCTGCAGTTCAAGGGACGTGGTGAAGGTGGAGGGCGTGCCCGGGAGGATCTGCCCGAGCACGTTGGGAAGCTCCCTCAGGTTCACCGGATCGTTGGCTTTTGGCCTGAGCACAAGGTGCCCACCCCCGCACTGGTGCGCCCAGCCGTGCTGCGGATTCGCCTGCCAGTGCCACTGCGGCCCCAGCGTCGCCGTCGAAAAATCGTCGCTGGCAGGTGGCGCTGCATCCTTCGGCGAAGTACCCGCCGGGTAGGGGTGGCTGGAGACGGGGGTGCCCGGTCCGCCGTCGGACGCCCGCGCGCCCATCCATGGCCAGCCGTCGTCATCCCAGCCCATAGGTTGCAGGTGGACCACCCTGCCGTAGGGCCCGCGGTCCTGGAAATGCAGGAACCAGTCTTCGCCGCGTGGACTGGTTACCCAGGCCCCCTGGTGCGGACCGTTCACCGCGGTATCCCCCTGCTCCAGGACGCGGCGCCCTTCGTAGGGACCGAACGGGGAGCGGGAGCGGAACACCGACTGCCAGCCGGTGGCCACGCCGCCCGCCGGAGCGAAAATCCAGTACCAGCCGTCCCGCTTGTAAAACTTCGGCCCCTCCAGCGTGGTGTAGCCGGGCAGGTCCCCGCCGTTGATGACGTGCGTGCCGTGGTCCAGCAGGCGGCTGGCATCCGGGCTCATGCGGTGGACCGTGAGCCGGTTCTTGACCCCCACCCTGCTGTGGGCCCAGCCGTGGACCAGGTACGCCTGGCCGTCGTCATCCCAGAGCGGGCACGGGTCAATGAGCCCGCGTCCGGGGTAGAGCAGGTGCGGCTCAGTCCACGGACCTTCTGCCTTTTCGGCGCTCAGGACGAAAATGCCGTGGTCCGGATCCGGATAGAAGATCCAGAAGCGCCCGTCGTGGTAGCGCAGGGAGGGCGCCCACACCCCGCCGCCATGGCGGACCAAGGAGTAATGGCTGCCTTGCGGCAGATGGGGAAGGGCGTGCCCGGCGTGCTCCCAGTCAACAAGGTTCCGGGAACGCAGGACGGGCAGCCCTGGCACCCGGTTGAAGCTGGAGGCGATGAGGTAGTAGACACCCCGGACCTGGACCGCGTCCGGATCCGGCCAGTCGGCATTGAGGATCGGGTTGGTGTATACGGGGACGGCGTTTCGGGATGTCATGGTGTCCTGTCGGGAGAGCTGAGGGCCGGGATTCCGGGATGGTGCTGAAGGAGTTCCAAGGCTTGCGTTGGTGTGTCCACCGGCCCGTCGTGGATGACGGCATGCAGGGACTGGGCCAGCGGACTGGCGGCGTCGGCGACGGCCTTTTCAGACCACGCCACGGCCGGTCCCGCTCCCAGGTAGCCGGCTGTCCTGACGAACCAGGGACGGAGGCGGCCGCCCTGGCCCAGGACAACACTGACCGGGGCGCCGTCGACGGTGGTGCTGATGGCCAGCCAGGGCGAGCGGCTTCCGTGGGCAGCCGCATCTCCTTGACCGTTGGCTGACAGCACCAACGGCTGGGAGCTTGGGACCGGGAAACGCCAGAAGATCCCGCCGTAGCCGGCGCCCGCCCGTCCTTTGACCGCCGACGACGAAACCTCCAGGCGGCCGACGTTGCCCGCCGGAACCATCACCGATTCCACGGACAGGCTCCAGGTCCCCGGCTGCGGGTGGCTGAAGCAGCGGATGCTCCGCTGTTCAACGGCCACGTCCACCCCTTGCTCCGAGCGCCACACCACCCTTCCGGCGGCACCGGTTGGGGAAGCTTCGGTTGGGGAGTCCGTCCAGCCCGAGGGCACTTGGCGTCCATGATTGGGCAATACGGCCGGGCCGTCCGGCGTGAAGGTGGTGCCGCCCCAAAAATTGGTGCCGTTGAGGTCGGCGAAGGCGATCGACAGGCCCAGATGGTGAGGGTGGTCTTCCGGTGCCACCTCCGTAAGCGTGGCCCCTGCCAGGGAACGGACCGGATGAAGGTATGGCCGGGGTGAGCTGGGCCCGGGAAGGTCCCGGCCGCTATGCCGGCCCACCAGGGTATTGAGATTGGGAGTTCGCTCTGCCATCAGGCCTCCTTCCTGCGAGTTGCTGCGTGGCAATGGAGAACAGCATAAGCATCGCGGAAACAATCAGCAATAGCTAAAGAAAGTTTCTGATTCTGAGTGATGCAGCTTTGGAAAATTGTGTTGACAGTCACAGTCATTCCTTGCTAGAAATCGTTTACTCACCTTTTCCTCTTGCCGAAAACTCGCGTTCCGGAACCGCAACTTCAGCGGGGTCTCGCGCAAGAGAATCAGAAAGTTTCCGTTCGGATGTACCGATTGCCCATCACGGGGCAGCCATAGAAAGGCGTCATTCAATGAAGAAGACAGCAACCACCGGGATCCCGCGCAGGATCTTCCTGGGCGCGGCCATAACAGCCGCCGGATTGGCCTTGAGCGGCTGCGGCGGTGGGTCATCACCGGCGGCAGGCGGGAACGTGGAACTGAACTTTGTCTACTGGGGCGACTCCAACCGGGCCAAAATGACCGACGCGGCCATCAAGATCTTTGAAGAGAAGAACCCCGGCATCACCGTCAAGAGCGAATACCAGGACAGCGGCCCCTACGCGGACAAGCTTGCTACCCGGTTCGCGGGCGGCAACCCGCCGGACGTGCTGAACATGGCGAACCGCAGCCTGCTTGAGTATGCCCAGCGCGGCACGCTGGCTGACCTGAAGTCCCTGCCTGAGATCGACCTCGCCAACATTCCCGCCACCATCCAGAGCCGTGGTGAGGTGGACGGCAAGCTGTACGGGCTGGCCACCGGCGTCACCACCATCGGCATGGTGGTCAACAAGACCATCACGGACCAGGCCGGCGTCACCATCCCCGACGACAAGACCTGGAGCTGGGAAGATTACGCAAAATTTGCCACCGAGGTGACCCAAAAAACGGGAGGAAAGATCTACGGGGCCGGGTACGACGTCGCCACTGAAACCGGACCCATCCTTTTCGCCCGGCAGCGCGGCGAGGACTTCTACACCAAGGACAACAAGCTCGGTGTCAGCGAGGAAACCATCCGTGAGTGGTTCCAGTACAGCGTTGACCTGCGGAATGCCGGCGGCTATCCCCCGGCGGGCTTCTTCGAACAAATCGGCGGCTCGCCCGCGCAGTCCTACCTTGCCAAGGGAACGGTGGCTTCCCAGATCATTCCCATCAACAACTTCAAGGGCTACAACGAGGCGTCCGGCGGAAACCTGGTGCTGCTCCGCATGCCCGGCGAAACCACCGGCGAGCGCCGCGGCTACTCCGCTGACCCGAGCATGCTGTGGTCCATCGCCGCAAAGTCCAAGCACCCCAAGGAAGCTGCCAAACTGCTGAACTTCCTCATCAATGACGCGGACGGAGCGGTGGAGACGCTGACCCAGCGCGGCGTGCCCATCAACCCTGATGTGGCCGATGCCATCAAACCCAAGCTTGGCAAGGACGACACCGCCTTCGTGGACATGGTTGCCGCCATCCAGGAAGACGAGCTTGCACCGGCCTACGTGTACCCCAAGGGCGCAAGCGTGGTGGCTGACACCCTCAAGCAGCTTGCCACCGAGGTTGAATTCGGCCGTGTCACTCCGGCGGACGCCGCCAAGACCTTCCTCGAGAAGAGCAATGCAGCCATCAACAAGTAATCCGGGCCATTCCGTCCGGACAGCGCACCACCAGAAGCAGATAGGAGCCTGACGCATGTCAGTGCTGACCAAACAAGCTCCCGGCGCGGCCGCCGCCCTGGCCTCCGAAGGGCCGGGCAAATCCAGGAGGGGAACTGCCCGGCGGAAGAACCAGCGCTCGGGGTACCTGTTCCTGCTGCCCTGGTTCCTGGGCATGCTGTTCACCATCATCCCGTTCTTCGCGTCCCTCTACCTGGCGTTCACGGACTACAACCTGTTCACCGAGCCGAACTTCGTGGGCCTGGCGAACTTCCAGGCCATGACCGAAGACCCCCGGCTCTGGCAGTCGCTGAAGGTCACGTTCATCTACACGTTCGTGTCCGTGCCCATCTCGCTGGCCGTTGCCCTGCTGATCGCCCTGGTGCTCAACCGGGGGCTGCAGGGGCTGGCCATCTACCGTTCCATCTACTACCTGCCTTCACTGCTGGGCGGCAGCGTGGCCATCGTGATGCTCTGGCGCTACATCTTCGGGAACGACGGCATCGTCAACGGCTTCCTGGGCCTGTTCGGGATTGCCGGCCCGGCCTGGGTCACTGACCCCGACTTCTCGCTGAGCACCCTTATTGTGCTGAATGTCTGGACCTTCGGCTCGCCCATGGTGATCTTCCTGGCAGGCCTGCGGCAGGTCCCCACCATGTACTACGAGGCAGCCTCGATTGACGGTGCGTCCAGGTGGAGGCAGTTCCGCAGCATCACCATTCCGCTGATCAGCCCCATCATCTTCTTCAACCTGATCATGCAGCTCATCGGGTCCTTCCAGACCTTCACGCAGGGTTACGTGATGAGCGGCGGAACCGGCGGACCGGCGGATTCCACCCTGTTCTACAACCTGTACCTCTACCAAAAGGGCTTCACGGAATTCGAGATGGGGTATGCCTCCGCGATGGCCTGGCTGCTGCTGATGATCATTGCGATTTTCACCGTTAAGGCAACCCCATGGCACTCCTCGAACTACCCACGAAGCGCAAACAAGACAAGCCCGCCAAGCCGAAGGACCCGGAAGACGCCCTGGCGGGGACACCCACCACCCGCTTTTCCCGTCACCTGATCCTGTGCCTGGTGGGCCTGGTGATGCTGTACCCCTTGCTCTGGCTGGTTTCCAGCTCCTTCAAACCGAGCAATGACATCTTCCGGCAGCTGGGGCTGTGGCCGGAAAACTGGGACTTCAGCAACTACGAACAGGGCTGGACGGCACTGAACCAGCCGTTCCACGTATACCTGATCAACTCGATGATCGTGGTGGTGTTCTCGATCGTGGGCAACATCTTCTCCTGTGCCCTGGCCGCCTATGCGTTCGCACGCATGGAGTTCACGGGCCGGAAGCTTTTCTTCGCACTGATGCTGGGCACCCTGATGCTGCCCGGCCACGTGCTCCTGGTCCCGCAGTACATCATCTTCTCCCAACTCGGCTGGCTGGACACCTACCTGCCCCTGATCGTGCCGAACTTCATGGCCACCAACGCGTTCTTCATCTTCCTGATGGTCCAGTTCATGAAGGCCCTGCCGAAAGAACTGGACGACGCCGCGCAGATCGACGGATGCGGACCCTTCCGCACGTTTCTCCGGGTCATTTTGCCGCTGTGCGTTCCCGCCATGGCCACCACCGCCATCTTCACGTTCATTTCAACCTGGAACGAGTTCTTCGGTCCGCTGCTCTATATCCAGAACCAGGACCTCTACACCGTTCCCCTGGCGCTGCGCGCCTTCATGGACTCGGAAGGCCAAAGTATGTGGGGTCCCATGTTCGCCATGTCGGTGGTATCCATCGCCCCGATCATTGGATTCTTCATTGCGGGCCAGAAATACCTCATCAACGGCATCGCCACCACGGGTTTGAAATAGCCCGGGGCTGACGCAAGCCCCTTTCCCTTCCGCACGCATCACTGAACACCCTATTGAACCCTGGGCTGGAGGCTGCCCGGGAACAAAACAAAGGAGTTTTGCATGAGTTTGCGACGTCTATTCGGCGCGGCTGCCGCCGTCGTTATGCTGGGAAGCCTCACGGCGGCACCAGCCCAGGCAGCACCGCCCGGTCCGGGCCAGGAAGCCGGCGCACCTGCCGCTACCGCCACCCAGCCAGGAGGCACGCCGGAAGCGCTCTGGAAGCAGACGCCGGACGGCTTCGCGGCGCTGCCCGGATACGGGCTGCCGGGAACAACCGGCGGCCAGGCCGGCAGGATGGTCACCGCGTCCACCATCCAGGAACTCAAGGACTATGCCGGGGCCGACGAGCCCCTGGTCATCTTCACCAGCGGCAGTCTTGCCGCCTCGGACTACGTCAAGATTCCCGTCGCCGCCAACAAGAGCTTCATCGGCGTGGGGGCGGGCGCGGAAGTGGTGAATGCCGGCTTCAAACTCATCAACGTCTCCAACGTCATCTTCCGGAACTTCACCATCCGGGACTCCTATATCCCCGGCGACTGGGACGGCAAACGCCCGGACAACGACCGCGACGGCATCCAGCTGGACACCAGCCACCACGTCTGGGTTGACCACATGGCCATCCAGCGGATGGGCGACGGACTGATCGACACCCGCAAGGACTCGGACCTGGTCACCTATTCATGGAATGTGTTCGCGGACAACAACAAGGCTCTCGGCGTGGGCTGGACCGCCAACGCCGTGACCCGGATGACCATCCACCACAACTGGATCCGGAACACCACCCAGCGCAACTTCAGCCTGGACAACACTGCGGCGGCGCATGTCTACAACAACTTCCTGCAGGACATTGGCCAGTACGGCATGATGGGCCGCAACGCCGCCAAGGTGGTCCTCGAAGGCAACAGCTTCAGCGCCGTGCAGGACCCCATAGTGGCAAAGGATCCCGCCACCGAAGTAGTGAACCGGGACAACGTCTTCAACGGCACCCGCGGCCGCAAGGACAACGTGGGAGCCGCCTTCGATCCGACGCAGAACTACAGCTACCAGAAGGACGACGCCGCCCGGGTGCCGGAGATCGTGGCAGCCGGAGCGGGCCCGCGCGGGAACAGCGCCCCGAATACGACGACGGAGATCACCGTTGCCCTGGACGGTACCGGGGACTTCGGCAGCCTTCAGGCCGCCATCGGCTCGATCCCCAGCGGCAGCACGCTGCCGCGCACCATCACGGTCAAGCCCGGCACGTACCGGGAATCCGTCAATATCTGGGCTGACCGGCCCAACCTCACCATCCAGGGCGCAACAGCCAACCCGGCCGACGTCGTCATCACCTACGACCTTCCGGCCAACGGCGTGAAGTTCTTCGGCGGCACCTGGGGTGCGGGCGGCAGCGCCACTCTCAACGTCCTCGCCGAGGGCACCACCGTCCGCAACCTGACGGTGGAAAACGCCTACGACGAAGCCGCCAACGGCGGCAGCCAGGCACTGGCGGTCCGGAGCGTGGCGGACCGTATAACGTTCGACGGCACCCGCTTCCTGGGCAACCAGGACACCTACCTCGCAGACACCACAGGGCGGGACGCCACCGCCCGCACCTACCTCAAGGACTGCTACATCGAGGGTGACGTGGACTTCATTTACGGCCGGGGAACTGCTGTCCTGGACGGCTGCACCATCCACTCCCTGGACCGCGGCAGCACCACCAACAACGGCTACATCGTGGCTCCAAGCACCAAGGACTCCAACCCCTACGGCATCCTGATCGTCAACAGCACCCTCACCTCTGACGCGGCGGCCGGCACCGTCAGCCTGGGCCGCCCGTGGTTCGCCAGCAGCGATCCGCAGGCGCACCCCATGGCGGTAATCCGGGATTCGGTGCTGGACAGCCACATCGCCGTCCAGGGCTGGGCGGACATGAGCGGCCACTCCTGGAAGGAAGGACGGTTTGCCGAGTACAACAACTCAGGTCCGGGCGCCCATGTGAATGAATTCCACCCGCAGCTCCCACCGGAAGACGCCCCGAAATTCACCAAGGAAACCTTCCTTGGCGACTGGACCCCGGCGGGACGTGGTTGAGATGGCCGGCAGCAAACACCCCAAGGAGCATCGAAGATGATGTCCATCCCCCTGTCCATCGTCATGGCCACCGGCTTTGCCCTCAGTTCGTCAGTTCCCGTACCAGCGCCGCATGCTGCTGACCGCAACCCGATCTCCACCGACCTTGGGAGGCAGACTCTTGCGGCAGGTGACGGATGGGCGTCTGCCGACGGCGGCACCACCGGGGGTGCCAATGCAGCGCCGGAAGACGTGCACAAGGTTTCAACGAGGGATGAACTTGCCGCGGCAGTGGCCGGAAACGAGCCCAAGATTGTGTACGTAGAACAGCACATCAACGCAAATACCGCCCCGGACGGAACTCCGATCACCTGCGAAGACTACGCAGCGGACGGCTACTCCCTGCACGCCTACCTCGCAGGGTTCGATCCCGCACACTGGACGGGGCAGGCATCCGGCCCCCTCGAAGATGCCCGCAAGGCATCAAGCGCCAACCAACGGAAGCAAATCCGGATCAACGTCGGCGCCAACACAACCATCGTTGGCCTGGGCGACGTCCAGCTCACGGGCTTTACGTTGAACATTGATGGGGTGGACAACGTGATTGTCCGCAATCTCCGCCTCTCCGACGCCTACGACTGCTTCCCGGGTTGGAACGGGGACACCTGGAAGACCGAGTGGGACAACCTGGTGGTTTCAGGCTCCACCCACGTGTGGCTGGACCACTTGACACTCGATGACGGCGGAACAGCCGACGCTGAACAGCCCGAGTATTTCGGTGAGCCCTTCCTGCGGCACGACGGTCTCCTGGACGTCGTCCGCCAGGCAGACCTGGTGACCATTTCCTGGAGCAGGATGGTGGGACATGACAAATCCCTGCTGTGGGGCAATGGCGACGGTGCCACCGGCGATCGTGGCCGGCTCCGCGTCACGCTGCACCACAACGAATTGGTTGATCTTGAGCAGCGCGCACCCCGGGTTCGGTTTGGGCAGGCCCACGTATATAACAACGTGTACAGGGTAACCAGCCCTGACCGTTACCAGTACTCCTGGGGCGTCGGCGTGGAGTCCAGCATCATCGCGCGGAACAACACCTTTGAGCTGGCGGCGGGCATTCCTCCTGCCCAGATCATCCGAAACTTTGGTGGCACTGGAATAGATGAAGAGGGCACCTGGGTGAACGGGCGCCGTGTCAGCGTACTGGACGCCTATAACGCGGCCAATCCGTTCGAATCACTGGCTCCCGAAGTATCGGGCATACCCGGCCCGCATCTGCCCATTGAACCTGCACCGGCCGCACAACAACGGGTTGAACGGGGAGCAGGATCCGGGCTGCTGGACTCAGCCACCACGCACTGAGTCGATCCTCATAGGAGAAGCGACACCACGTCATATCCACAAAGGGCAGGCCGATAAGGGCTGGTCAGGGCTCTTGGAGTGCTACTAGTCTTCAAGAACGGCCCGCAACCGGGAGCAACGATGATCAAGAGGAGCGAAGTTGTCCAACCACACGTACAGCATTTCTGAAATTGTCGGCACATCGACCCAGGGAGTGGATGACGCCGTCCGCAACGGCATCGCCAAGGCATCGCAGACCCTCCGCAACCTCGACTGGTTTGAGGTGAAGGAAATCCGCGGCCACCTGGAAGAAGGCCAGATCGCTGACTGGCAGGTGACCATCAAGCTCGGTTTCCGGCTCGAAGAGCACTAAATACACGCCAACTGACCCGCAGTCAAACGCCGCAAAACCTGGTTTTGACGGCGTTGGCTGCGGGTCAGTTTGGGTTAAAGCGGCGCTAGTTGGCCGAGACGGCGCCCGCTGAACGCCGGCGCCACACGGTGGGAACGCCGTCGAACGCGGGAAACACGTGCCCTTCGAAGAAGGGCAGCACGGTGTGCGGGTCCTGGTCCGGGCTCCAGAGACCGGACACCGGGCAATGCGAGCCGGTGGCCGTGGAGGAAGCGGTGCCGGCGTTACCCGCCTGGCGTTCCTTGAGCAGTGCGATGCGTTTCATCGTTGAGACCATCCTTGGTGGCGAAAAGCTTGTTTCTCCAGCCTAGGAACAGTAAAACCGCCCACCAATGGGCGCCTGGCCAGAATCGGCGCGTCGGCTTGGCCAGATGCACAGCAGGACCCGCGCTCAGGACGCCTCTCCCCGTTCGACGACCGCCGCATCCGGGCTGGAAATACTGCGCTCCCCAACCGGGGCGGGGCCGGCGCCCAGGCTGGCCAGCAGCGCGAGGGCGTCCGACGACGGCGATCCAGGCCGGGCGGAGTACACCCGCAGCGTCTGGTCGGGTTCGTCCGGAAGGGCAAGGTTTTCAAAGTTCAGTTCCAGGTCGCCCACTGTCGGGTGGTGCAGCCTGACGGTGCCGGCGGACCGGGTTGCCACCCGGTGCCCTGCCCACCATTGCCGGAAGTGCTCGCTGTTCACCGCGAGTTCGCCCACCAACTGGTTCGTCTGGGGGTCGTTGGGGTGCCGCCCTACGTCGATCCGAAGGGCTCCGGCGGCTTCCGCCGCCACGGTTTTCCAATCGCGGAACAAGGTCCTGGCCGCCGGATCGAGGATAAGCCAGCGGGTGAGGTTCCTTTCCCCGGCAGGAAGCGCCGCAAAGTCCGTAAAGAGAAGGAAGGCCATCCGGTTGCCCGCCAGGACGTCGCTGCGGCGTCCCAGCAGCATGGCCGGCACATCGCCCACAGCATCCAAGAGGTGGCGCAGCGCCGACCGGACACCCTGGACTGACGGGCTGCCGGGGGTGCGGGGATTGCTCGCGCAGTTTTCCAGCAGGTCCATCATGTGCGCATGCTCGCTGCTGTCCAGGCGGAGCGCCCGTGACACGGCCTCAAGCACGGCGCGTGAGGGGTGGATGTTCCGGCCCTGTTCCAGCCGGACGTAGTAATCGGTGCTGACCCCGGCGAGCCGGGCCACTTCCTCGCGCCGCAGGCCGGGGACCCTGCGGGCGCCGGTGGTGGGGCCCGCTCCCGCGTCCTCCGGGCTCAGCCGGGACCGCATGGCTTTAAGGAATTTTCCGAACTCGGCGCTTTGACCCATGGTGACCATTGTGCCCGGCAAGGGTGGTCCGTTCTACAACGAAGGTAGGACTGGCAGTCCTAGGAAAAACAGGATCAGCCTTTCCTGCTGACTAAGAGACAAAAACTGCATAGGCTCGATGGTGAGCCAGCGGAAACCGCTTTCTCTGCGTCGAGCAACCGGCACCTTCCCAGCAGCACAGCACCAGCACTATGCAAGGAGCACCCATGTCAGAGCTGACACTCAACAACGGCGTCACCATCCCCCAGCTTGGCCTCGGCGTTTTCCAGGTCCCGCCCGAGGACACCCAGCGGATCGTGGAGGACGCCCTTGAAGCAGGCTACCGCCACATTGATACCGCCGCCGGCTACCGGAACGAGGCAGGGGTGGGCGCGGCGATTGCCGCTACCGGCATCCCGCGTGAGGACATCTTTGTCACCACCAAGCTCCGGAACGGCGAGCAGGGCCGGGCGCAGGAGGCCTTCCAGAACAGCCGCAAGGCGCTGGGCCTGGACTTCGTGGACCTTTACCTCATCCACTGGCCGGTCCCCTCGCAGGGCCTGTACGTCCAGGCCTGGAAGGAGATGGAGCGGCTTTACGAGAACAACCAGATCCGGGCCATCGGAGTCTCCAACTTCCTGTCCGAGCACCTGGACACCCTGCTTGAGTCCGCCGAGATCGTCCCCGCCGTCAACCAGATTGAACTGCACCCGAGCTACCAGCAGGCGGACCTGGCAGCAAAATGCCGGAGCCTGGGCATCGAGGTGGAGGCTTACAGTCCGCTGGGCCGGGGTGCGGACCTCAACGGAAACGCCGTCACCACCGTCGCGAATGCGCACAACGCCACCACCGCCCAGGTAGTGCTCGCATGGCACCTCGCCACCGGCAACATCGTTATCCCGAAGTCTGTCGATCCGGCCCGCATCCGGGAAAACTTCGCGGCCTCGTCACTCACGCTTTCCGGCGAGGAGCTCGCGGTCATCACCGCCCTCGAATCGGGGGCACGCCTCGGTTCCGATCCCGCCGTCGCCTCCTTCAGCCAGCTTTAGCCGGTTTCGGGAAGCTCAGCCACCGGCTCGGCAGGCAGTACCACCGAAAGGATCCAACAAATGCAGTACACCCATCTGGGCCGTTCCGGCCTGAAAGTCTCCCGACTCTGCCTGGGCACCATGAACTTCGGGCCGCAGACCGATGAGGCGGACGCCCACAGCATCATGGATTCCGCCCATGACAACGGCATCAATTTCTTCGATACCGCCAACGTCTACGGCGGTGCCGGGCACCGTGGATGGACCGAGGAAATCATCGGACGCTGGTTTGCCAAGGGCGGCGAGCGCCGTGAACACACGGTGCTGGCCACCAAGCTTTACGGCACCATGACGGACCGCCCCAATGAATCCAAGCTGTCCGCGCTCAATATCCGCCGCGCCCTGGATGCCAGCCTCAAGCGGCTGCAGACGGACTACATCGACGTCTACCAGTTCCACCACATCGACCGGGACACCCCCTGGGACGAGATCTGGCAGGCCATCGAAGTAGCCGTGCAGCAGGGCAAGATCCTGTACTCCGGCAGCAGCAACTTTGCCGGCTGGCACATTGCCCAGGCGCAGGAAGCGGCCCGCCGGCGGCACTACACCGGACTGGTCAGCGAACAGTCCATCTACAACCTGTTCATGCGCCAGGTGGAGCTCGAGGTTATCCCGGCCGCGCAGCAGTACGGCCTCGGTCTTATTCCGTGGTCCCCGCTGCAGGGCGGGCTTCTGGGCGGGGTGCTGAAGAAGGAGCGCGACGGCGTCCGCCGCACCGAGGGACGGGCAGCGGAGACGCTGAAGAAGCATGAGGAGCAGATCCGCCAATACGAGGACTTTGCAGACGAACTGGGGCACGAACCCGGAGACGTGGCCCTGGCCTGGCTGCTGCACCAGCCTGCGATCACGGCTCCCATTGTGGGTCCGCGGACGCAGGAACAGCTGGACGCCGCCATCCGCGCCCTTGGTGTCACCCTGGACGCGGATGCCCTCAAACGGCTGGACGACATCTTCCCCGGGCACCGGACGGCCCCGGAAGACTACGCGTGGTAGACCCGCTGCATGAAGCCGATACGGTGGCGCCGAGGACAATCCTGTTTCTCGGCGGCACCGGGGTCATCAGCACAGCGGCAGCCGAACGGGCCGTCGCGCTGGGCCACCGGCTGACCATCCTCAACCGGGGCCGGTCCACGCGGCCTGTCCCGAAAGGGGTGGAGGTCCTGGCCGCCGACGTCCGTGACGCAGCCTCCGTCCGGGACGTGCTGGGCGGGCGGGAGTTCGACGCCGTCGCCGACTTTATTGCCTACACTCCGGATCAGGCGCAGGCCAGCCTGGACCTGTTCAGGGGCCGGACGGGGCAGTACGTCTTCATCAGCTCCGCTTCGGCCTACCAAAAGCCGCCCTCCCGCCTGCCGATCCGGGAGTCCACCCCGCTGAAGAATCCCTTCTGGCAATATTCGCGGGACAAGATCGCCTGCGAGGAACTGCTCTACCGGGCCTACCGGGAGGAGGACTTTCCACTCACGGTGGTGCGTCCCTCGCACACCTACGACCGCACCAAGATCGCCATGGTGGGCGGCTGGACGGACATCCACCGGATGCGCTCCGGGCTGCCGGTCCTGGTGCACGGCGACGGCACATCCCTCTGGACGCTCACCCACAGCCGCGACTTCGCCAAGGCTTTCGTGGGGCTGCTCGGCAGGCCGCAGGCGGTGGGTGAGAGCTACACCATCACCTCGGACGAGTACTTGCCCTGGAACCAGATTTACCGGCTGTTCGCGTGGGCCGCGGGCACCCCTGAGCCTGACCTCGTCCACGTTGCGTCCGAAACCATCGCTGCGCACAGCCCTGAACTTGGCTGCAACCTGCTCGGCGACCGGTCCCATTCGGTGATTTTCGATAACACCAAGATCAAATCCTTGGTTCCGGATTACACGGCCACCATCCCCTTCGCGGACGGTGCACGCGAGATTGTCCGTTGGTATGACGCCAACCCCGGACTGCAGGTGGTGGACCGGAGCTACATGGACCTCAGCGACCGCCTTACCGGGTGGGCACGCAAGGGCGTCTAACGGCGGCGCCGTGCTTGGTTTCCGGCGTTTCTACAACGTTCTAAATACCCTCTTCGAGCAACTCTTGCAAGGGCTTGTTTTGTGCCCTCCCCCCACTCTAAGTTACTGGGGAAGCGTTTTCCCGTCTCACGATTGAAAGGATTCATCGATGAATCCCCACAGGACTCCCCTGCGCCTCCTCTCGGTAGGGGCCGTCGGCCTCGCACTGACCATTGGCTGCCTCGCTGCCCCTGCATCCGCCGTCGGACCCTCGGCCAAGCCCGCCAGCCCCGCCGTCCAGCTGGACCACCTCGACCGTGGACTGGTGGCCGCCGGAACGTCCGAGGGCGTCTTCCTGAGCTGGCGCCTCCTGGGGCATGAAGCCACCGGGTCCTCAGCCACCGGCCTTACCGGGACCGACTTCACCGTGTACCGCGACGGCCAGAAGCTCGTCACCGTCACCGACAGCACCAACTACCTGGACCCCGCTGGAACCGCAGCGTCGCAGTACCAGGTGCGGGCCGTCGTCGGGGGCGTTGAACTGGACCGCAGCGCAACCGCCACATCCTGGGGCGGCAACTTCAAGGACATCCCGCTGAAGAAGCCGGCCGACGGTGTCACGCCGTCCGGGCAGGCCTACACCTACGCGGCCAACGACGCGTCGGTGGGCGACGTGGACGGTGACGGCCAGTACGAGTTCATCGTCAAATGGGACCCGAACAACTCCAAGGACGTCTCACAGGTGGGCTACACGGGCAACACCTACGTGGACACCTACAAAGCGGACGGCACACTCCTGCACCGGATCGACCTGGGCGTGAACATCCGCTCCGGCGCGCATTACACGCAACTGCTGGTCAACGATTTCGACGGCGACGGGCGCGCCGAGATGATGATGAAGACCGCACCGGGAACCAAGAGCACCAACTACAACGCGGACGGCAGCATCGCCTCCAGCGCGTTCATCACCCTGCTGCAGTCCGACGTCGACGCCGGCTACGCCAACACGGACGACTACCGGATGAGCGCGGCGGACTACTACCAGCACATGGTCAAGACGTTCCAGGGCTGGACCGAGCACCCGGAGGTCAAGGCCGGCAACTGGCCCGCCACGCTGGAGGAGGCGTTCGGCATCGCTCCCCAGTACCAATACCCGCTGTCCAAGGCCGACGCGGAGGCGCTGGCCAACCACTTCATGGACGCCTATGCCCCCTCGCGCAGCGCCCGGAACAACCTGCGCGCCTTCGAGGGCTTCATCGTGTCCGGGCCGGAGTACCTCACCGTCTTCGAGGGTGCCACCGGCAAGGAGCTGAAGACAGTAGCCTACGAGCCCGGCAGGCACGACGACGGGTTGATGTGGGGCGACTACGCCATGGGCCGCATCGAGCCTGGCAACCGCGTGGACCGGTTCCTCGCCGGCGTCGCCTACCTCGACGGCAAGAAGCCAGCGGCGGTCTTCGCCCGGGGCTACTACACCCGCACCACCCTGGCCACCTACACCTGGGACGGCACCGACCTCTCTCCCGTGTGGAACATCGACTCGGGCTGGACACCCATGACCAACCCGTTCAACGATTCGCCGCACGGCCGCGATGGAACCGATCCGGAGTACGGGAAGCTCACCACACAGGGCTTCCACTCGCTGAGCGCGTCGGACGTGGACGGCGACGGCAAGCAGGAGATCGTCTACGGCTCCGCAACGATCGACGACGACGGCTCGCTGCTGTACAGCTCGTTCGGCACACTGCCCACCGGCAGCGCCGCGCCCGGCGAAGCGGCGCGGCTGGGCCACGGCGATGCGATGCACGTGACGGACATCGATCCGGCACGGCCCGGCAAGGAGATCTTCACGGTCCACGAGGGCGCCACCTACGCGCCCTACGGCTACGCCATGCGCGACGCCGCCAACGGCGAAGTGCTGTTCGGTGACTACTCTGGCAAGGACACCGGCCGCGGCATGATCGGCGATGTGGATCCGGCCGTACCCGGCATCGAGAACTGGGCCATCGGCATGCAGTCCGCCGACGGCGACAAGCTCTCCACCACCGGGCCCGGCACCAACATGAGCATCAAGTGGGCGGCGGACATGACCACCCAGATCATCAACGGCTCCGGCGACCAGACTCCCACCATCGACGACTGGAAGCGCGGCCGGCTGTTGACCGCGGACGGCACCCGAACCAACAACGGCACCAAGGGCACGCCTAGCCTGGTGGCGGACGTGGTGGGCGACTGGCGCGAGGAAATGCTCGTCCGCACTGCCGACAGTTCCGCCCTGCGGATGTACATGAGCACGGAAGTGACCAGCCACAAGCTGTACACACTGATGCACGATCCGCAGTACCGCGCCGAGGTTGCCCGGCAGAACACCACCTACAACCAGCCGTCGTACACCGACTTCTATTTCGCCTCGGATATGGACTTCGCCAATGTCCCCCTGCGCGCGGCATGGCTGCCGGGCAGCGTCAAGGCACTGGAGCACGTCCTGGAGGACCTCGTGGATTCGGGTGATGTTGCGGGACCGGTAGCCAGCCAGTTGGCTGCCAGCGTCCAGCAGGCAGCCAAGGCGGTGGAGGATGGCGACGCCGGCAAGGCCGCCCGGACCGTCCAGCGCTTTGTGGACTTCCTTGCCCAGCAGAAGGGCCCGGACCAGGTATCGGACACTGCCCGGGTGGTGCTGAACCACAATGCGGAGAATATTCTCCGGGCTTTTGGGGGCTAGGACGCCCTCTACGGGAGAGACTGTTCAAATGACACTTGCACCGCTCATCAAACTCAATGACGGATACTCCATCCCGCAGCTGGGTCTTGGCACCTGGCCGCTGGATGACGATCAGGCGGCCACCGCCGTCGTGCAGGCCTTGGAAGCCGGCTACCGGCATATCGATACCGCCGTGAAGTACGGCAATGAACGCGGTGTCGGCAACGGCATCCGCGCCAGCGGCACGGACCGCAGCGAGCTCTTCATCACCACCAAGCTGGACGGCCAGTTCCAGGGCAACGACAGGGCGGTGGAGGGCCTGGAGGGCTCGCTGAAGCGGCTTGGGCTGGAGTACGTGGACCTGCTGCTGATCCACTGGCCCCTGCCTGCGCGGGATGAGTACATCTCCACGTGGAAAACATTCGAACGGCTGCAAGCGGAGGGCAAAGTCCGGTCCATCGGGGTCTCAAACTTCAAGCCTGCCCACCTGGAACGGCTTATGGCGGAGACCGACGTGGTCCCTGCGGTCAACCAGATTCAGCTCACTCCGGCCATTACGCGGGGCCCCGAGCGGGAGTTCCATGAAAAGCATGGGATTGTCACGGAGTCCTACAGCCCGCTGGGCGGATCCGGGGCAGGCCTGCTGGGTGCTCCCATCCTGTCGCAGCTGGCCGAAAAGCACGGAAAAACACCCGGTCAGCTGGTCCTGAGATGGCACATTCAGCATGGACTTGTAACGATTCCGAAAACTGCTGATCCGGACCGGATGAGGGAGAACCTGGACATCTTTGATTTCGCCCTGGATCCGCAGGATCTCGCGGAATTGTCCATCCTCGACGAGGGTCCCGGGGCCGGCAATGATTCCGACGTAACCGGGCACTAAAACAGGCCTGAAGTGCGCTTTTTGTTATCTTCGGGGTTGGCAAAGAGATAGTAAGCATGATTACTATTGATGCAGAAGGATGAAGTGCTTCCGGGATCCGGAGGCCTCCTTTACTTAGGAAGAGGAACGAAAAATGGGATTTATTGCATTTCTGATTCTCGGACTTATTGCTGGTGCGATCGCTAAGGCGATCCTTCCGGGTCGTCAGGGTGGCGGCTGGCTCATCACCCTCGTGCTCGGCGTCGTTGGGGCCCTCCTCGGCGGCTGGATCGGCGGCATGATCTTTGGCACCGGACTGCAGGAGTTCTTCTCCCTGCAGACGTGGCTGCTGGCCATCGGTGGCGCACTCATCGTGCTGCTGGTGTACGGCATGATCACCAAGCGCAGCGTGCGCGGCTAACACGGCGCGCAAGCCAGGAAACCGGCCTGGGGACCACAATCCCCCAGGCCGGTTTTCACTTTCCCGGCCACGAGGCCGGAACTGAAAACCTTCTCACGGAGCAGGAGTTCATCGTGAAAAACAAACTTCTTTTGGGCGTTGGAATTGCCGCGGGCTACGTCCTCGGATCGCGGTCCGGCCGCGCCGCTTACGACAAGCTCAAGGCGCGGGCAGCGGGCATCTGGGACAGCAAGCCTGTCCAGGACAAAGTGGCTGTTGCCACCGAAGCCATCAAGGAAAAGGCACCCGATGTTGCTGACCAGCTGACCGAGGCGGCACGCCGGGCAGGCACCGTCATTGGCTCTGCCATGCACCGTGACAGCTCCCCGGGCGGCGCCAAGTCCACCACCTCCGACGACGCCACTTCCGCGGGTGCCTCCGGTACCGGTGCTGCTGGTACTTCGGGTACATCGGGCGGGTTCGGCACGTCGGGCACTGCCGGCACTACGGATACGCTCGGGACGTCAGCCACCCTTGGCACGTCGGGCACCCTTGGCACGTCCGCCGGGACTACCGGTGCGGCCGGGACCTCCGGAACGCTCAGCGACGACAGCGAGCTTGGCGAGGACCACATCCCCGCCCACAGCACCCACCCGGAAACAACCAACTTGGGCACCTCCGGTGAAGCTGGCTCCAAGCCTTAGCTGACGCCACGGCTTCCGTTTCATGACGCGGAAGCTTTTCTTGACACGGGGGCTGCGGGAACTCTGTGTTACAACTGAATCGCATTGCTGGCCGTCGCGATCCTTGGGGGACGCGGCGGCCGGCGGCGTTTCCGCTGACTGGGCGCGGGTTTCCAGTCCTCAGGCCCCCAGTTCAGCAGCACCGAAAGATACGCTGAACTGCACGCACCATAAATCCACTGACCGGTATTTTGAGAGGTCCACTCCGGCGGGTATCTCATAAACCTGGTTACCTTGGTTTCCCTTGATGAGGCCCAGATCGTAATACTCGGCAGAGCCTGCGGTGAACCACCCGTCCGTCCCCTCCACCACATGGGCCGCGCTTAACCAGACGTGCACATCGGGCCCGTTTGAGGTGTCGAGGTTTTCCAGCGTAAGGAAGCGGGAACCATCCGGCTGCTGGACGATACGGACCGTGCCCGTCGTCGTGTGTTCGTGGCTGATCAGCGTGCCCACCGCGAGTTGCTTTGGGCCGGAAGGCGTTGACGGCTCCGGGGTAGCGTCAGCAGAGCCACCCGGCGCTGTGGCACGTGGCATCTGTTCGGCGGGAGTTGGAGTCCCGGCAGGCGCGCTGGCGACGATCGGGAGCTGCTCATCCACCCGCACATCCACGAAGAGGAGCCAGGGCTTGAACACCACAAGCCCAATCACCAGGCCCAGGCCGGCGACTGCTGCTGCAAGCGCCCACAGCCGCTTACGGCCAGGACTATCGGTTCTGCGCATGCCTTCATGGTCCGCGCAATGGTTTATTGAAGCAATGAGGGCCCGGGGTTTAACCAGGAGTTTCAGACGATCCCACCAACAGATTTATAGACCCCGCTGCTCTCGCAATCCTGTCGGTTCTGGTGAAGTAACGGAGGGATGACAGCGATGCATCCGGTTTTCCACATAGCGGTTTTGGGCACGCTGTTTTGTCAGTGGTAGCTGGCAGAGTTGTCCCATGGAGGCCATTGGGGAGCAGCTTGCGGAGTTCGGCAGTCCCGCCGTCGCGCTCCCGCGGGTTCTCCGGGCTGCCGGTGGTTCCCTGCATGACGGGTACGACGGCGACGCCCCGCTGAGGATGCCCGGGCGCCTTCACGCCGTCCCGGCAAAGCCGGCCGCTGACATTCCTGTTCCTGACGCACACCCCTGCCCCGGCGCCGGCCCGACTGCATCCGAACCTGACCCCGGCAGCGCTGCACCTGAATCCAAAACCGCCCCTTTTTCGGCATCCGCTGGCACCGGGACGGGCAGGTCACCGATTGCACCCGATCCCACCCCTGCACCCATCGTCGAGGATCCGGTTGGCTTGGCCGGGATCGGAAGGCTGCTGGTGGAAGCTGCTGTTGCCGCCCAAGATGAGCTGGCCCGGACGGACTATGTTTCAGCGGCCAATTTCGCCGGGCAGGTCGAGGACCTTTCCCGGACCGTGGAATACCTGCAACTGCTCGCCACCTCCACCGTGGACCGGACCCGGACCCAGGCCATCACCGCCGCGGACACCGCCCGCACCAGCCAGGCCAGGGCGGGCCGACTTGGGCGACCGGGCCGGGGCTGGGTAACCGGCTGGGACGCCAACGGCGTCGAGACCCTCAACGAGACCGACGCGAACTGGCCCGCCCCCACAACCGACGCCCCAACACCTCATCAGTCCACACCCGCAGCCGGGATCGACCGCCCTGTGCTGACCTCTTCGGTGGTAACAGCATCAGTGGTGACGTCGCCGGCTGACGATGGGTGCAGGAACACCGCCGAGTTCCTCCGGCTCCGGCTGAGGATCCCCCTGCGCGAAGCCCGCCGCCGCCTCACCCTCGCCCACCACACCCTGCCCCGCACCAGCCTCACCGGCGAACCCCTCCCGCCGGCACGCGAACACCTCACCACAGCCCTCACCCCCACCAACACCACCGGCGAACCCGCCCACACCACCACTGATCCGGGCATGATCACAGGGCCGGTGCTCTCCTCACACGCCGCGACCATCATCACCGCCACCCTGGACCGGCTCCAGCACCACACCACCCCCGACACCCTCGACCGGATCGAACAGCACCTCACCACCACCGCCGCGAGCGCCGACCCCGACTTCCTCACCCGCCTGGCCCAGCGCTGGAGCGACACCATCGACGCCGACGGCACCGAACCCACCGAAGAAGCCCTCCGCCACACCCAAGGCGCGTTCATCCGCAAACCACGCCACGGCCTGCACCGCGTCGAGATCTTCGCCACCACCGACCAATACGAACACCTCCTCACCGTGATGAACACCGCCACCAACCCCCGCACCGCCACTCCCAACACCAGCACCACAAACCCCGACCTCGACCCCGACCCCGACCCCGACGAACGCACGAACCCGGGGCGGGAGGCCAGCGTGGACCTGGGCCGGGAAATCGGCGTGGACCTGGAACGCCGCACCCGGGCACAGCAACAACTCGACGGTCTCGTCTCCGCCGTCAAAGCAGCCCTCACCACCAACACCCTGCCCACCACCGGCGGCAACCGCCCCCAAATCATCGCCACCATCAACTACCAAGACCTCCTCCCCCACCACCCCAACCCCGACCACAACCCCTGGCCAACCACAGACACAGCCACCAGCACGGAGACGGGCACCGGTGCAGGGGCCATCGGCACGGAAACAGGCGGCAGCGAAACCGCGGCCGGAAACGGGGCAGGTACTCACAGCGGGGCTGGGGCCGGGACGGGGGCGTTCGTGTTCACCGGACCCGTCGCCGCCACTACCCTGCGCAAAATCGCCTGCGACGCCGACATCATCCCCGCACTCCTGGGCACCAACGGCGAAATCCTCGACCTCGGCCGCAAAACACGCCTCTTCACCCCCGCCCAACGCCTCGCCCTCACCGCCCGCGACCAAGGCTGCACCTTCCCCAACTGCACCATCCCCGCACCCTGGTGCGAAGCCCACCACATCACCTACTGGTCACACGGCGGACCAACCACCACCACCAACGGCGCCCTCCTCTGCACACACCACCACCACCTCATCCACAAAGAACAATGGACCATCACCACCACCCACGGCACCCCAACATTCATCCCCCCACCCCACATCGACCCCACCCAAAAACCCCAACAAAACCACTACTTCAAACCCCCACCACCACCCCGCCCCACCCCAGGGAATAAAAGGGGGGAGCCCGAAGGAGCAGCCGAGTGATGTCACGCGCCGAAGCAGGTGACTGATCCGCAGACCGCCCACGCTTGCATGGAGGCACGGCACCGGAATTGTCTCAACTGGC
The DNA here is from genome assembly GCF_056279405.1 of Pseudarthrobacter sp. TE3704. Taxonomy (NCBI): domain Bacteria; kingdom Bacillati; phylum Actinomycetota; class Actinomycetes; order Micrococcales; family Micrococcaceae; genus Pseudarthrobacter; species Pseudarthrobacter sp. TE3704. The sequence goes on along the minus strand of NZ_JBWCCJ010000001.1, from coordinate 734,357 downwards.
GGCGGTCATGGGCCCATGCGTAATCGTTGTCCCGGGGAGTTCAACTCCAACCGATGCCGCTCCTTGGATAGGTGCGACCCGAGGCCCCTCGTTGAATAGGCGGAGGACGTCCGGAGGACATGTACCGAGCCCTGCCGGGAGGGAACCCCTCGGAACTAGCGCGGCAGTGCTCCGGCAAAGTCAGGCAGCACCCCGACAACAACCGTGCCGTCCAACTCCTCCGAGCGGACGATCCTTACGGTGAAGCCCGCAGCAGACACAATCGAGGCGGTTGCCAAGGCCTGCTGCTCGCTCGTTTCGATGAGCAGATGACCTGCAGGACCAAGCCAGTCGGGAGCAGCAGCGGCCACACGCCGGTGGACGTCGAGACCGTCCGCACCACCGTCAAGGGAGAGTCTTGACTCATGGAGCCGGGCTTCCGGCGGCATGGTCCGGATGGCCCTGGTGGGAACATACGGCGCGTTGACGGCGAGCACTTGCACGCGGCCGCGGAGCAGCAGTGGGAGTGCGCCGAAGAGATCGCCCTCGTGTACGTGGCCGCCCATAGGCTCGACGTTTCCTCTGGCACAACGGACAGCGATGGGGTCGATGTCTGCCGCGTGCAGCTCGAGCCTCGGGACACGCATTGCAAGCGCAGCGGCCACTGCCCCGGACCCGCAGCAGAGGTCCAGCACCACACGGGCTTGCGAAGCACCAGCGGCCTTGAGAATTAGGGCAGCCTCGTTCACCAGCAGCTCGGTTCTGCGGCGCGGCACAAAAACACCCGGTTCCACCTTGATGCGCCGGCCGGCGAACTCGGCCCAGCCCAGGATGTACTCCAGCGGGATGCCAGCCGCCCGGCGCCGGACATCGCCCTCCAGTTCCACGGCGTCGGAAGCCTCAGCTATGAGGAGTTCCGCCTCCTCCTCGGCGAAAACGCAGCCGGCCCGTCGCAGTTCGGAAACGACTCGGGCAAAAGTAGGGGAAACGGTTGATGATTCAGGAGCCGGCATGGAACGCCCTTTCGGTGAGCCGATGGGCACCCGCACGTGATCTAGGCCAAGCGGCGGACCGGACAGCGGTGCAAGGGTGAACCCGAAACTGGTACAGCGGTCATCGGACTCGCCTCCTTCTGCCGTGGCTGGAAATTCCATGCTAACGGACGCCGGGTTGCACCCGAAGGAAGCAGAATTGTTGGCAGGATGGACCCATGACCTCCGCCACGGACAACACCATCATCTGGACCGGCACCTACACCCCGGATGGAGGTGGCCGGGCCGAGGGCATCGGCGCCCTCCGCACATACCAGGACGGCAGCCTTGAATGGCTGGGCACCGCCGTGGCTGCGCAGTCGCCGTCGTTCGTTGCCGTGCACCCCACGATTCCCGTTGTGTACGCCGTGGCGGAGCAACGGAAGATGGTGCAGGCGTACCGCAGGGCTGGAGAATTTGGCCTTGAGCCCCAAGGGGCACCGCAGCCGGCTGGCGAGGCCACCTGCCATGTTGCCGTTGACCCGCAAGGCCGCTTCGTCACCGCCGCCTGCTGGGGCGACGGCCAGGTCCTTCTCTATGAGCTGGATTCCGACGGCGGCATAACAGGGCGCTTCCCCGCCCCACCATCGGCGGACCCGCACGCCAGCCTTTCTCCCGGCGAACCACGGCAAAGCCGGGCCCATGCGAGCCTGATGCTCCAGGATGGACGCATCATGACCACCGATCTGGGCCATGACACCCTACGCATCTGGAACTACGTGCCCGGCACAGGCCTCGTCGCGGACCACGAAGTGGCCCTCCCTTTCGGCAGCGGCCCCCGCCACCTGGTGCAGCACTCCAGCGGCAGCGTCTTTGTGGTCTCCGAGTACTCCGTGGAGGTCTTCATCGTCCGGCCCGAAGCGGGCACCTTCGAACTTGTTTTCCGGGGCCCGGCCACATCGGGCGGCAGCCAGCAGGGCGACTCCGCGGCCGAGATCTGCCTCAGCCAGAACGGCAACTACGCCTATGCCGGCGTCCGCGGCACCAACATCATCAGCACCTTGGAAGTCGGCTCCGGCGGCACCGAGTTGCTGCCTGTAAAGGACACACCCAGCGGCGGCGACTGGCCCCGTCATCACCTGGTGCGGGGAACGCGGCTCCATGTAGCCCATGAACGCTCGGACAACATTGCCACGTTCGTCCTGGACCCGATCACCGGACTGCCCGGTCCCGTGATCCACGATGTCGCCGCGCCATCGCCAACCGCGTTGGTGCCCGCGGGGTGATCCCTGACGGGCACGGTCGTAGTGCGGGCGGCTGAAGTCCCGGCGCCTGAAGCCCCGACGCCCGGATAAGTGCCTGACGGGGGGCTTCCGGGAACTGGGATCTTAGGGGGAAGTGCCATTACCTAAACGCTGGAGTTATCCGGTGCAAGCGCTTACAGTTGTGACGTGGTTCACAAGTCTGCATTCTGTCTTGTGCACCCGGCATCCTCGCCGCACAACCTTGCCACCGCAAGCCTGTACAGCAGCGCCGCTCTCCAGGAAGGTCTCAACCTTGATATTCCGCACCCCATCCAGCGCGCCCCCGTGCGCAAAAACGACAGCACACCATACCGGAACTCCAGCGCGCACAGCCGCTTTCCGGTCGGCAGCAGGGCTCCTCGCAGCAGCTGTCGCCGTTTCGGCCGCAGTAATTCCCGCCCAGGCCGCCCCCGGTAAAAAGGACCCGGGTTCGGTAGCCGCGGCCCACTCACTCCGTGCCCCTGTCACTGACGAAAACTTCTACTTTGTCATGGCGGACCGGTTCAGCAACGGCAGCACAGCAAACGATCAGGGCGGCCTCGGCTCCGATCCCATGGTGTCGGGTTTTGATCCAACCAAAAAGGGCTTCTACAACGGAGGAGACCTCGCAGGCCTCCTGGACAAGATCGACTACATCCAGGGCCTGGGCACCACCTCCATCTGGCTTACCCCCAGTTTCAAGAACAAGGCCGTCCAGCCGGAGGACAAGTCCGCCGGCTACCACGGCTACTGGATCACCGACTTCACCCAGATCGATCCGCACCTGGGCACCAATGCAGAACTCAAGACCCTCATCGATGAGGCCCACGCCCGCGGCATGAAGGTGTACTTCGACATCATCACCAACCACACTGCAGACGTCATCGGTTACGAGGACGCCGATGGGAAAGGCGCGCGCAAGGGCTACACGTCCAAGGATGCAGAGCCCTATAGAACCGCGGACGGCGAGGAATTCGATGACCGTGACTTCGCAGGCTCAGGCAGCTTTCCGAAGCTCGACCCCGCGACGTCCTTCCCCTACGTTCCTGTCCTGCAACCGGGCGAAGAGGACCTCAAAGTTCCGGACTGGCTGAACGATCCCACGCTTTACCACAACCGCGGCGACACCACCTTTGCAGGCGAGGACGCTTACTACGGCGACTTCTTCGGCCTGGATGACCTCTTCACCGAGCACCCCACCGTGGTGGACGGCATGAAGGAGATCTACATGTCGTGGATCCGCGACTTCGGCGTGGACGGCTTCCGGATCGACACCATGAAGCACGTCAACAACGAGTTCTGGCAGGAATTCGGCCCGGACGTCCTCAACTATGCCAAGGAACAGGGCAAGGACGAGTTCTTTATGTTCGGCGAGGTCTTCGACACCAGCAAGAGCTTCACCTCGCAGTTCACCACACGGAACCAAATGCAGGCAGTGCTCGACTTCCCGTTCCAGGACGCCGCCCGCAACTTCGCCTCGAAGAGCCAGGACACGAAGAGCCTGGAGACCTTCTTTGCCGGCGACGACTGGTACACCGACGCCGATTCCAACGTCTACCAGCTGCCCACCTTCCTGGGAAACCACGACATGGGCCGCATTGGCAGCTTCATCGCCACGGACAACCCAGGGTCAACCGACGCCGAGCAGGTGGCCCGCGACCGGCTGGCCCATGAGCTGATGTTCTTCTCGCGCGGCAACCCCGTGATCTACTACGGTGACGAGCAGGGCTTCACCGGCCCCGGCGGGGACCAGGACGCCCGGCAGACGCTGTTCGCCAGCCAGGTTCCGGAGTACCTCGACGACGACCTGCTGGGAACCAACGCCACCCACGCGACGGACAACTTCGACACTAGCCACCCTCTGTACGCCAAGATCAGTGAGCTGGCTGCCCTGACAAAGGAGCATCCCGCGCTGCGGGACGGCGCCCACCAGCACCGCTACGCATCCGAGGGTGCCGGAATTTATGCCTTCTCCCGGACGGACGCCGAAGACCTGCGCGAGTATGTGGTGGCACTGAACAACAGTGAGCAGGCCCAGACAGCGGAGGTCCCCACCTACATCGCCAAGCGCAACTACACCCGCGTGTACGGTAATGGGGCAGAGGAAGCCAAGACCTCCGCAGACGGAAAGCTGACGGTCACCGTCCCGCCGCTTTCCGCCGTGGTGTACCAGTCCTCAGGCAGGATCCCGCACTCAAAGGACGCTCCCGCCGTCGTCCTCCAGGAGCCGGCGGCGGCGCCCGGTGACAACGGGCGCGTCAAGGTGACGGCCGACGTCGGCGGTTCCTCGTTCTACGAGGTCACCTTCGAAGCGAAGAAGGCAGGCGGGGACTGGCAGGCGATCGGCACCGACGACACGGCGCCCTACCAGGTGTTCCACGATGTCGCGGACCTGAACGCCGGCACTGCTGTGGAGTACCGCGCCACCGTGCTGGACAACGGCGGACACACGGCCACGAGCCAGCCGCGCACGGCAAGCGTTCCAGCCCCGTTGCTGACCCTGCAGAAGCCCGTGGAAGGCAGCAGCGCCAAGGGCACGGTGGAACTCAGCGCCACCGCCGACCCGGAGAAGGCCAGCCATGTGGTGTCCTTCGAGCGCAGCGTGGGCGGCGGCGAGTGGACTGCCGTCGGCACCGACGATTCGTCGCCCGTCTACTCGGTAACAGATGACGTGTCCGGGCTGGCGGACGGCATCACTGTGCGGTACCGCGCCTCCATGACAGGAGCCGGTTTCAACGTGGTCAGCGACGTGCGGACCGTGACAGTGGGTGACGCGCCGCAGCCGGACTCTGTGACGGTGGCCGGATCCATGAACCAGCTGATGGGCTGTACCGAACCGTGGCAGCCATCCTGTACACAGGCCATGCTGAAGCTGGACCCCGCGGACAAGATCTGGCGCCTGACGGTGGAGGACCTGCCGAAGGGACAGTACGAGTACAAGGCCGCGCTCAACGGCACCTGGGATGTGAGTTACGGAGCCGGCGGCTCCGCCGGCGGAGGGGACATCCTGCTTGACCACCCGGGGGGCACAGTGACGTTCCGCTATGACAACAGCACGCATGTCATCAGTGCTGTGTATGCATCCCAGCAGCCCTCAGCGGTGGCCGTGGCGGGCAGCCTCAACACGGCATTGGGCTGCGCAACGGACTGGGAGCCCAGCTGCGACCAGGCCCAGCTCACCCTGGACCCGGCTGATCTCGTGTGGAAACTGACCGTCGGGAACCTTCCTGCGGGCAGTTACGAGTTCAAGGCAGCCCTGAACCGTAACTGGGACGTCAGCTACGGCGCAGGCGGGGTGTCCCCCGGCGCCAACATTCCGTATGAGCACGACGGCGGACCAGTCACCTTCCGCTACGACCACTTCAACCACATCATCACGGCGGGTTAGCTAACCGGAACAGCAGTAACGTAGGCCCGCTTCTACAAGCAACGCGGGGTCAGTTGAGGCCGCTCCGAGGCATCGGATCGGGCGAAAAGTGACTCCGCGTTGCTGTGTGTCCTCGCTGCCGGCCTATGGGTGCAGGGCCTCCTCCACCGCCGCGAGGAGCGTGTTGAACCGCGCGTTGGCGGGAAGGTCGTCAAGGAACACTGGCCTGCCGTCCGGTCCACCCAGGGGAACCTGCCAGTTCGGGTAAAGGGCTTCCGTGGTTCCGGGCTGGTTCTGCACGCGACGCTCCCCCACCGCATCCACGAGGGCCACACCAAGCAATACCGACGGCGTCTGGGTCAACAGCAGGTGCAAAGCTTCGATGGTCTGCTCTTCCGACGCGGAAGGTCCGCCGCCGGGCCCCCCGGCGCCGCCGTCGGGCAGGTAGCCCCGTTCCCGCAGCAGGGCGAGCATTTTCTCGAGGGACGCGTTGTGCTCGGCACGCTCCTCCGCTTCGGAACGTTCCAGCAGGCCAAGCCGGCTTCGCAGGGCCACATGGTCCCCGGCGAGGTATCCGGCGGTGGGCGGCAGGTCGTGCGTATTGACGCTGGCGAGCGCCTGCGTGCGGTACTTTTCGGGCGCGAGGGGCGAATCGCCGTCGTACTCAAACCAGAGGATAGACGTGCCCATGATGCCGCGCGCGGCAAGGTAGTCCCGCACCCACGGCTCGAACGTGCCCAGGTCCTCGCCGATTACCACGGCGCCGGCGCGGTGGGCTTCGAGTGCGAGGATGCCAATCAGTGCCTCGTGGTCGTAGCGGACGTAGGCACCGTCGCCGGGGGCATTGCCCACCGGGATCCACCAGAGCCGGAACAGGCCCAGGATGTGGTCCACGCGGATGCCGCCCGCATGCCGCAGCACCGTGGCCAGCATGTTCCTGAACGGCGCATAGCCGGCCTCGGCCAGGCGGGCAGGATGCCATGGCGGCTGGCCCCAGTCCTGGCCCTGCTGGTTGTACATATCCGGCGGTGCCCCAACGCTGGTGGCGGGAGCCAGCACCTCTTGCAGAGTCCAGGCGTCGGCGCTGCTGTGGTCCACACCAACGGCCAGGTCATGGACCACACCGAGGCGCATTCCCGCGCGCAGTGCGGTCCGTTGGGCGTCTTCAAGCTGCTCGTCGCAGATCCACTGCAGCCAGCGGTGAAAGCCAATCCTGTCAGCGAGTTTTTCACGGAGGGCTTCGGCCTCCGGAGTGCCCAGGGCGCAGGCGGGATCCTTCCACAGCGGATCATCCGGGGCGAGGTCCTCGCGGATGGCGGACCAGAGCGCAAAGTCGTCCAGGCCACTGCCCGAAATCCGGCAGAAGTCATCAAAGGCGGCTTGCCGGGCCGGCGACCGGCGGGTGTGGTACAGCAGTTCGAGGGCCTGCAGCTTGGCGGCATAGACCGCGTCCCGGTCCAGCCGGTTGGCGTCCCTGTTCAAGCCGGCCACCTCCTCATGGAGCCGCTCCACCAGGGCGCGCTTGCGGGGTTTGAGGTAGGCCAATTCCGGAATGGCTTCGATGCGGATGTACAGCGGGTTGAAGAACCGCCGGGTGGACGGCGAGTACGGCGAGGGCTGGACGGGCGGCACCGGTTCGGCAGCATGCAGCGGGTTGACCAGCACATAGTCGGCACCCCGGGCACCGCTCAGCGCGGCCAGGTCAGCCAGGTCCGCGAAGTCGCCGATCCCCCACGACCGCTTGGACCGCACCGAATACAGCTGCGTTGCGAGGCCCCAGCCGCGCCGTTTTTCCAATGCTTTGGCAGTTTCCAGCTTCGCGGGAACCACCACCAGGGTGGTCGACGCGCTGGTGCTTTCGGATTCGGCGTGAAGCGTGTGCCAGCCCAGCGGCAAGTCCTGGGGCAGGGCAAATGTGGCGCGCCCGACGGACACGCCGTCCACGTCGCGGGGCTGCATCCAGACATCCTGCTGCACAGCTTTCCGGGTGCCCGCCCCTCCTTCGAGCGTGATGGTGAGGTACGCCGTGGCACCCTCCCGCACATGGACCGGAACCTGCGCGGGTTCACCCTGCTGGATCACGACGGCGGGAGGCAGCATCCGCCGCCAGGGCGCCAGCTCCGCTTCCGCAAGGGCTGCCTGGATCTGCTGGTTCGTGTGGGCCTGGACGCCAAGGGCAGCCAGGACCTTGATGAGCGTTTCTTCGGCAACGGCATGGGGCAGCCCGTCCCAGCCCTGGAACGAGGTGCCCACTCCGTGCGCGTCGGCCAGCTGTTGGAGAAGGTGGGGGTCCACGGATCCAGGTGCTTCAGCATCATGGGCAGCACTTCCGCGGGCACCGGCAGGACCATTCGGTGGCTCCGCCGGCATCCCTGGCCGTGGTGCTTGCTGCTGGTCTGAAGCCGTCATGCGTGTCCGCCTCGTCTGGTGTGATGGGCCCGAACTTACAGTGCTGCTTGTTGTACCGGCGTTTGCACCCCGCGCACAACCGTTGGTTCAGATTATTGCAGGGCGGCACGGAGACGAAACCGGGGCGCTTCACACCCGGGCTTTCAGCCCTCGTGCCGTAACCTTCCGCTGCGCCTAGCCGGCGTCCGGCGCGGGCCCGGTAGTTCTGCGGATCATCAGCGTCGGCTGGACCAGTGCGGCTTGGGGCTCCTGGCGTCCTTCGATCCGCTCCACCAGGAATTTCGTGGCCAGAGTGCCCATTTCGAACCCGGACTGGTCCACGGTGGTGAGGGCAACCTGTGGAAGAGATGCAGCACGGGCGTTGTCGTAGCCCACCACCGAAAAATTCTCCGGAATGGGCAGACCCAGCTCGAAGAACCGGGCAAGCACACCGAACGCTGCCATGTCGGTTCCGGTATGCACGGCAGTAGGCGGAGTGTCGCGCTTGAGCATCAGGTCAACGGCTGCGGCGCCGCCTTCGTGGTTCCACCGCGATTCGATCACATCCACCTCCTTCTCCAGGCCGTTGCGCACCATTGCCTGAACGTAGCCTTCGGCACGAACCGACTGCGGCATGGTGCTCTCGTTCTTCTCCCGGCCGACGTGCTTCAGGTGCGCAATCCGGCGGTGGCCAAGGGAGACCAGATGGTCAACAATCAGGGCACTGCCGGCGATGTCGTCACTGGCAACCGTGTCATAACCCTGGCCCGGGCCGTGGCGCCCGAGCACCACGGTGGGGGTGCTTCCGGCGATTCTCTCCAGCTCTTGCTCGGGGCCGAACGGGGCAATCAGTACCAGCCCATCCATTTTCCTGTCCAGCATGGCATCGATCATCTGCTGTTGCTGGGCCAGCCCCATATCCGCCTCGCCGATGAACACCTGGTAGCCGCGGCTCTCCGCTTCAGCACGGATGCCTTCAATCAGGACGGTGACGAACGTATTGGAGAGATCCACGACGAAGACGCCCAGGGTGAAGCTCCTGCCGCGCATGCCGCGCGCCAGGGCCGAGGGGCGGTACCCCAAGGCTTCCATCGACTCCTCGACGCGCTTTTTCATAACGTCGCTCACGCCGTACGCGCCGCGGAGGACCTTGGAGACAGCAGCACGCGAGACACCCGCGTGCTCGGCAACATCACTGATAGTTGCCCGCTTCTGCTGCCCGTCCACAACGTCCCCATCCGATTGGCTTCTAAAGAAATTGTAGACTGATCTACGAAAATCCCTTGCGCCTCGGACGTGGCGTGGCTTACATTAAAAACGTAGACCGATCTACAAGAATTCCCGGCAGTCATTCCGCAGTACCTCGACCACATTGACTGCTTTGAAACGTTCCACAGGACCTGTAGGGGCCTGCGGCTTTACGAGGAGGTAAAGATGAACACCACCCCTAAACGGCGCTGGCCCGTCATTGCCGGAAGCGTCACGGCAGCAGCACTGATCCTCACCGGATGCTCCGCCGGCGGAGGCGAAAGCAGCGATGCCAAGACCATCACCTGGCTTGTCGACAACACCGAGAACACCATCACCTACGCGGAGAAGCTCGCCGAGGACTTCAACGCAGCCAACCCGGACATCAAGGTCGAAATTGAAACCCGGCCCCAGGGCGGCGACGGGGACAACATCGTCAAGACGAAGCTGGCCACCGGCGATATGGCCGATGTGTTCTCTTACAACACCGGATCGCTGTTCCAGCAAATCAACCCGGAGCAGAACCTGGTGCCCCTTACCAGCGAGCCGTACATGGATAACGTGTCGGATTCCTTCAAACCGGTAGTCACGTCCGGCAGCGAGGTCTATGGCGTTCCCGTGGGAACCGGCTCGGCCGGCGGCGTCATGTACAACAAGAAGGTCTACGAACAGCTGGGCCTCTCCGTTCCCAAGACCTGGGACGAATTCATGGAGAACAGCCGGAAGATCAAGGACGCCGGTATCGATCCGATCATCCAGACGTACCAGACCACGTGGACGTCCCAGCTGTTCGTCCTGGGCGACTTTGCCAACGTTGCCGCGGCCAATCCCACCTTTGCGGAGGACTACACGGCGAACAAGGTCAAGTACGCTACCGATCCCGCCGCAATCAAGGGCTTTGAACACCAGGAGGAAGCCTTCAAGGCCGGCCTTTTCAATGAAGACTTCGCCTCTGCGACCTATGCCCAGGGCCTCGAGAAGCTGGTCAACGGGGAAGGCGCCCATTACCCGATCCTCAGCTTCGCGCTGCCCGAGATCCAGGTCAGTTACCCGGACAAAATCAATGACCTGGGTATCTTCCCGCTTCCCAGTGACGACGCATCCAAGAACCCGTTGACCGTCTGGCTGCCCGGCGGCGTTTACCTGCCCAAGTCCACCCAGAACGTGGAGGAAGCCAAGAAGTTCCTGGCCTTCATTGCCAGCAAGGATGGCTGCGATTCCCAAACCGAAGCCGTGGGCGCAAACGGCCCCTACCTGGTGGAGGGGTGCGACCTGCCCGATGATGTCCCCGCTGCGGTGAAGGACATGCTGCCGTTCTTCGAGGACGAGAGCAGGAACAGCCCCGCCCTCGAGTTCCTTTCCCCCGTCAAGGGCCCGGCCCTGGAACAGATCACCGTCGAGGTGGGTTCGGGCATCCGCTCGGCCAAGGACGGTGCCGCCCTCTACGACGAGGACGTCAAGAAGCAGGCCCAGCAGCTGAACCTGCCCGGCTGGAACTGACCTCCGCCACCAACCCTGCCGTCCGGGCCGCACCCCGGCCCGGACGGCAACTGGAGATACTGACATGACAACCAACACCACTGTCGCCGCTCCTGCCGGGCGGACCCTGGCAGCCGCGGCACCCAAGAGGCGCCAGCGCAAGTCGTCCTACCCCTACTGGTTCTACCTGCCGGCCGCGCTCGTCTACACAACCCTGTTCCTGGTTCCGACCTTTGCCTCGTTCTTCTTCAGCTTCACGCGCTGGAACCTGACCGAATTCACGTGGATCGGCATGGACAACTTCGTCCAGTTCTTCTCGGAACCGGCGCTCCTCAAAGGCCTGACCAACACCTTCATCTACGGCGTGGTGACCTCCACCCTGAAGGTGGTCCTCGGAATGCTGCTGGCGGTGCTCCTCACCTCGCAGATTATTGCCCGCGGCTACCTCCGTTCCGTGATCTTCTTCCCCGTCCTGCTCAGCAGCATCGGCGTCGGCATTGTCTTCACCGTGCTGATGGACCCCTCCCGGGGCATGATCAACGAAGCGCTCGCCGTCGTCGGCATCGAGGGCCCGAAGTGGCTCACGGACCCTGCCTGGGCGCTGATGTCGGTGGCCTTCGTGGACGTCTGGAAGGGCGTTGGCCTCGCGACCGTCATCTTCATCGCAGGCATCGTGTCCATTCCGCAGGAGTATTTCGAGGCCGCCAAAGTTGACGGCGCCAGCTCGTCCAAGAGCTTCTGGAATATCACCGTACCGCTGGCCCGTCCCGCAACCGCAACCGTCATCATCCTGTCCCTGATCGGCGGGCTGCGTTCCTTCGACCTGATCTGGGCCATGACCAAGGGCGGCCCCGGCTTCACCTCGGACGTCATCGCCTCGGTGATCTACAAGCAATACCAGGCGGGCTTCTACGGGCTCTCCACCGCCGGCAACGTTGTTCTGTTTTTGATTGTCACGGCCGTCATCGTGCCCCTGTCCATGATCCTGAACCGCAAGGAGGTAGAGGCATGACCGCCGCCCTTAAGCGCTATGGCGTGGGAATCCTGGCCATCGCCGTCACCGTGGTGCTGTTTGTCATTCCGCTGCTCTTTATGGCTTTGACCGCCATGAAGGACCGCCGGGAAGCCAACAAGCTCGAATTTTCCTGGCCCACCAACTTCGCCCTGATCGAAAACTTCCAGGAAGTCCTCTCCGCCCGCAGGTTCATGCTGGTCACGGCCTTCATCAACAGCACCATCCTCACCGTCGCCAGCGTAGCCATCATGGTGATCCTGGCCGCCATGGTTGCCTGGGTCCTGCAGCGGCGACGCAGCCGCTGGAATCCGCTGATCAACTTCCTGATCCTGTCCGGCCTGATCATCCCGCCTGCCGTGGTGCCCACCATCTGGGTCCTCCAGGGACTGGGACTGTTCAAGACCCTGCCCGGCCTGATCCTAATCGAAGTGGCGTTTGGTTTGTCGTTCTGCATCATGCTGTTCCGGGCGTTCATCTCCATCATTCCCCGTGAACTCGACGAGGCCGCGGTCATCGACGGGTGCGGGCCCGTGCGGCTCTTCTTCCGGGTGATCTTCCCGCTGCTGCGCTCGGTGATCGTCACGGTGATCGTGGTGCAGTCCGTGGCCGTCTTCAACGACTTCCAGCACCCGCTCTATTTCCTGCCCGGCGATGCCAACGCCACGGTCCAGCTGACCCTGTTCAACTTCCAGAGCCAGTTCACCACCGCCTACAACCTGCTCTTCATGAACATCCTGCTGATCACCATCCCGCCGCTGGTCATGTACCTGTTCTTCAACCGCCAGATCGTGGCCGGCATGACCGCCGGCGCCGTCAAGGGCTAGGACCCCCGGCACCCTTACACCAACTCCCGCGCGGGGTCCTGCCCCGCGCCCCACGTTCATCACCCCTGCATGGAAGAGGCCTTATGTCTGCCACCGTCCAACCGGTGACCTTCGAGCATCTTCCCGGTGCCTTCGGCATCGGGACCGCAACACCCCGCATCTCCTGGAAGACCCGCGCCGAGCCCGGCTGGGCCCAGTCCGCCTACCAAGTGTCCGTGACCTCAGCGGCAGGCACCTGGCTCAGTGAGCGCATCGAGTCACAGGACTCGGTGCTTCAGCCGTGGCCGGCCCGGCCGCTCGGCTCCGGCGAGCGCGCGGACGTCAGCGTGCGGCTCTGGGGTGAGGCAGATAAGGCGCCCGGCCCCTGGAGTCCCGCCGCCGCCGTCGAAACCGGCCTGCTGTCACCCGCTGACTGGACGGCAACCCCCATCACCCCTGCCTGGGATGAGGACCCGGATTCGGACCGGCGTCCGCCGCTGCTGCGGCGCGGTTTCACGCTGTCCAGGCCGGTGGCGTCGGCCCGCCTGTACGTCACCGCGCACGGGCTGTACGAAATGGAGGTCAACGGGACCCGGATCGGAAGCGACGCCTTCTCCCCCGGCTGGACCGTATACGGCAAACGGCTGCGCTACTACACCTACGACGTCACCGCGCATCTTGCCGAGGGCGACAACGCCATGGGTGCCTGGCTGGCGGACGGCTGGTACAGGGGCCGCTTCGGCTTTCAGGGCGGACACCGGAACCTCTATGGCGACAAGCTCGCGCTGCTGGCGCAGCTCCACGTCACGCATGACGACGGCTCTGTCACCGTGCTGGGAACGGACAGCGAGTGGAAGGCAGCCTTCGGGCCTATCCTGTTCACCGGCCTGTATGAGGGCGAGGATTACGATGCCCGTCAGCTCCCCGCAGGCTGGAGCAGCACCGGGTTCGACGACGGCGGCTGGCACCCCGTTGCCGCCGTGACCAGGGACCCGGCCACCCTCGTGGCTCCCGAAGGTCCTCCGGTCCGGTGCACCGATGAGGTGAAGCCGGTTAGCGTCTCCACGTCGCCGTCGGGGAAGCTCATCCTGGACTTCGGGCAAAACCTCGTGGGCAGGCTTCGGATCACTGTCCACGGCGAAGCAGGCGCCAAAGTCACCTTGCGCCATGCCGAAGTCCTGCAGGACGGCGAGCTCTACACGCGGCCGCTGCGGGGAGCAGCCGCGACGGACGTCTACACGCTGGCAGGCGGAGCGCCGGAAACGTGGGAGCCACGCTTCACCATCCACGGCTTCCGGTACGCCGAGATCGAGGGCTGGACCGGCGGGGACGTCGCCCAAAACGTCGTGGCCCGCGTCTACCACACCGACATGGAACGCACCGGCTGGTTCGAGTGCTCCGATGCCGGCCTGAACCGGCTGCACGAAAACGTCCGCTGGAGCATGAAGGGCAACTTCGTGGACATCCCCACCGACTGCCCGCAGCGCGACGAGCGCCTGGGCTGGACCGGGGATCTCCAGGTTTTCGCACCCACCGCCACCTTCCTCTACGACTGCTCCGGGATGCTCTCCTCGTGGCTCAAGGACGTAGCCGCCGAACAATCGCCCGATGGGACCGTTCCCTGGTACGTTCCCGTCATTCCGGGCGGGGACTACTGGACGCCCGTGCGGCCCGGCGCGGTGTGGGGCGACGTCGCGGTCCTCACCCCGTGGGTCCTCCACGAGCGGTTCAACGATCCCGGAATCCTGGCTGACCAGTACCCCAGCGCAAAAGCGTGGGTGGACCTGCTGGACAGGCTGGCCGGAGACAGCCATTTGTGGAATACAGGCTTCCAGCTGGGCGACTGGCTGGACCCCAGCGCGCCGCCCGAAAAGCCGAGCGAGGCAAGGACCGACCGCCATCTGGTGGCGAGCGCATACTTTGCCTGGTCGGCCCGGCACCTCGCCAAAATGGCCGGCGTCCTGGGCAAGTCGGAGGATGAGCTGCACTACCTGGAGCTGGCCCGGGCTGCTGCTGAGGCCTTCGCCGCCGAGTACATCCTGCCTGATGGCCGGATGACCAGCGACGCGCAGACCGCTTACGCGCTGGCCATTGTGTTTGACCTCTTTCCCACTGTGGAGCTCCGGAAGCTCGCCGGAAAGCGGCTCGCCATCCTGGTCCGGGAAGCCGGCAACCGGATCGCCACCGGCTTCGCCGGAACCCCGGTGATCACCGATGCGCTGACCGAAGTGGATGAGCTGGAAACTGCGTACAACCTGCTGCTGGAGAAGGAGTGCCCCTCCTGGCTCTACTCCGTGGAACAGGGAGGGACCACCATTTGGGAACGCTGGGATTCCCTGCTTCCCGACGGCACGGTGAATCCGGGCGAAATGACGTCCTTCAACCACTACGCGCTGGGCGCCGTGGCGGACTGGATGCACCGCTGCGTCGCCGGCCTGGCGCCCATGGAGCCTGGGTACAAGCGGATCCTCTTCCGGCCGCAGCCCGGCGGCGGTCTCACCTGGGCCTCGGCGGCACATAAAACCCCGTACGGACGGGCCGCCATTTCATGGCGCACCACTGGTACTGGCCTGAGCGTGGAGGTTGAGGTGCCCACCGGAACCACTGCACGGGTGGAGCTGCCCGGGCAGGAACCCGTGGAGATCGGCTCCGGAAGGTTCGACTACACGGTGGCCGCAGTCTCCTAGAGGGTGCTGTCCCCACAGGTAACGCCGCCCGGCTGGAACCGGAACTGCCGTCCGCAGCGCCGGTTCCAGCCGGACTTCCTCTATACCCTCCCGTTCAGGGATCCACGTGTGTTGCTCAGGGCTCGAAGTGCGTGGTGACCGTTCCGCCGTTCACCCTGCCCAAAATCTCCGCCGCAAGATCACGCAGCTTCTGGTTTCGGTGGCTGGATGCCTTGGTGAGGAGCGCCATCGCCTCTTCCTGGGAGCAGCGGTTCTGGGCCATGATCACACCGCAGGCGAGGTCGATCGTGGTGCGGTGTTCCATGGCTGCCGTCAGGTCATCGGCCAGGTTCTGCGCATCAGCAATTTTCAGTGCCAGCCGCAGTGCACGGCCGGCGAGGTCGGCAAAGCCTTGTGCCGTGGAGACGACGTCATCGGAGAAGACCCCGGGTTCGGAGGCAAAGAAGTTCAGCGCAGCCGACTGGTGCTGGTCCAGTTCCAGGGGAACTCCCAGGACGCTGCGGCAGCCGTGGTCGGCGAGGACTTTCCGGTACTGCGGCCAACGCGGATCCGTGTCCACGTCTGCCAGGACAACGGGCTTCATTCTCTCCAGCGCGGTAAGGCACGGCCCTTGGCCCAGCGCCTGTTCCAGCTCATCCAGCTCACGTGCCCGGTCGCTGTTGCCCGCAACCGTGGTGCTGCGCTTGCGCCGCCGGAGCGTCACGCCGCATTCGATCACCGAACCGGCGGATTCAGAAACCGCTGACGCCGCCACCATGGACAGCTCGCCGAGGAAGCCATTCACGGTGTTACTGCTGATAATCAGGTCGTGCAGCTTGACGAACTGCTCATCAGAACTTGGGGTGGCCATTCCTCAATATAAGCCTGCGGGCGGGCTCAGCGCTCGCCATAAAACGTCATCCCAACACTTCAGCGTTACTCCGTGCGTCGAAAAGAGAAGGACTAAGGCAGGAATCTTCAGGCCTCCGGCGGATCTGTGTAGCCTCGTGACGATCAAGGGCATGCAACGCAAGGCATCGGGAGGAGACCGGGATGAGCCTCAGTGAACTGCGGGTGTTCGGGCGGTCGGGGACCCCCATCAGTCCGCTCACTTTGGGCACCATGAATTTCGGCGAAGGAACGGGCGGACCGTCCGGCGCGCCCACCGGCGCCGAGGAGAGCATCCGCATCGTCCACGCGGCGCTCGACGCCGGGATCACCGCCATCGACACCGCGGACGTCTACTCACAGGGCCAGTCCGAGCAGGTGGTGGGCAGGGCACTGCGCGGCCGCCGCGACGACGTCTTCCTCGCCACCAAGTTCCACGGACAAATGAGCGCCAACCCCGCCCATTCCGGAAACTCCCGCCGCTGGATCACCCAGGCCGTGGAGGGAAGCCTCCGCCGGCTGCAGACCGACCGAATCGACCTGTACCAGGCCCACCGGCCGGACTACAACACCGATGTCCTGGAAACCATCACCACCCTCAACGACCTGATCCGGCAGGGGAAGATCCTCTACTACGGCACGTCCGTGTTCACCCCGGCGCAGCTCGTGGAGGCGCAGTGGCTGGCCACCACCAACCATCTCATTCCGCCGCTGGGCAACCAGGTGCCGTACTCCATGCTGGTGCGCGGCAACGAACGCGACGTGCTCCCCATCGCCCAGCAGTACGGCCTGGGCGTCCTGGCCTACGGCCCGCTGGCAGGCGGCTGGCTGTCCGGGAACTTTGCGCTCGAGTCCGGCCAGGCGCCCGCCCGGGTACATTCGCTCCCCGGACGGTATGACATCTCCGGACCGTCCAGCGAGCGCAAACTCCTGGCCGCGGACTCGCTGGCCCGGCTGGCGGACAAGCTGGAGATCTCGCTCGTGGACCTGGCGGTCGGCTTCGCCCTGGCCCACCCGGCCATCAGCAGCGTGATCATCGGCCCGCGCAACGAGGAGCACCTGCAGGCATACTTGCGCGCGGCGGATGTCCGGCTCGGCGAATCCGTCCTGGACGCGATCGATGACCTGGTGCCGCCGGGCACCAACTTCGTGGAGCGCGACGCCGGCGCAATCGTCCCGTCCATCGAGTTCGCGGAACTGCGACGGCGGTAGCTGCGGTGGGCTAGTCCTGCCGCCGGACACGGCGCAGTGCCACCTGGTAACCCGCCCAGAACGCCAGGGCGAGGAGTCCCGCCAGGATCAGCCCGTAACCCACCTTGGCCGTGCCGTCCATAAAGACCAGCTGGTCCGAAGAGAAGGGCTGCGTGGAGAGGGGCGCATAGGCAAACCAGCCCACGGCCGGCCGCGGGGTTGCCACCACAATGATTCCGACGACGGCACTGGCCACCGCAACCAGCGGCACCAGGATTTTCCGCCACATTTTCAGGCCGGACCGGCCTCTGCTGCTTTCCCCCGATGTCATTTCCCTACCCTAGCCGCAGCCCCCTTCCGTGCCTTCGGTACAAGGTCATCTACGGACGGATCCAGCCCGGCGCGGCAGGCCTTGACTCGGCGGGACAAGGCTCCTACGGTCAATACCGATATCCGCATCTCATGAAATGCAGGGGCATGCAATGCCAATGTCCGAAGAGGAGCGGAGGCTGCTCAAGGAGCTGGAGCTGGGCCTGATTGCCGACGATCCCCATCTGGCCATGGAGCTGCTCTCCGGTTACCCGGCCCGCCGATTCCCGGCAGGCCTTTTCACTGGCTCAGCCGTTTGCCTGATAGGGCTCGTACTCCTGATGGCGGGAATCGGCAGCGGGGCGCCTGCCGCCGTCGTCCTGGGTATTTTGCTGCTGGGGCTGGGCGCCTGCCTCATCCTGGCCCGGTTCTTCCCGCACAGGCAGCGGCGCCGGGAACAGCCCACCGGTTGATGCGCGCCCGCTGCCGGCCGGCGTGCGGCCCTTGGCACGGCGGGTGACCGGCGTCAGGATGAACAGGCTTCCCAGTACGACGGCGGCGCCAAGCCAGCCAAGTGCCGGGAGCCGTTCCCCCACCACCAGCACGGCGAGGACCGCGGCCACTACCGTTTCCAGCAGGGAGATGCCGGTGGCAGTGCTTGCCCGGATACGGGCCAGCCCCCAGCCGAACAGGACGTACCCTGCGAACATCGGAATGAGCGCCATGTACGCGCCCACCGAGAAAGCGGTCCACGACTCCAGCAGCGGCCTGCCCGTCACACCGAGCACCGGCATCAGCAGCAGCCCGCCAATGCCGAAAACCGCTCCCATGGCGGCCCTCGACGTGATCCCGCCGCCGATCAGCCGGTGTGCAGCCCAGGAATAGAGGGCATACGTGCCGCCGGCCACCAGCCCCAGCAGGATGCCCGCGGTCGAATGCCACGAATCAGCGGTTCCGGAGCCGGACGGACCATGGCCGGCAAAGGACAGCAGCCCCGCGCCGGCAACTCCCAGGAACGCTCCGAGGAGCCACCGCCGGGTGAGCGGCTTATGGTCTGCAAACCGCTCGATCAGCGCCGCGGCAACGGGGGCCGATCCAATGGAGACCACGGTTCCGATGGCCACCCCGGCAAGATACATGGAGCTGTAGAAGGCCAGGGGGTAGACGGCAACTGCTGCTGCCGCCACGGATACCAGCCGCCATCGCTCCAGCAGGCCGCGCCGCTGGTTCATGATGTGCCTGGCCGCGTACACCGCCTGCAGCAGACCGCCGATGCCCATCGCTACGGCTCCGATGGCAAGCGGGCTCACGGACGGAGCAAACGTGGCCGCTGTTCCCGTGGTTCCCCAGAGTATTGACGCCGCCACCACAAAGAGGGCGCCCCACAGCGGGGCGTTCGGGTGGCTGCGATCTGCTGTCACAGGTTCTCCAGCATCCGCACGGCGATGGCCCGGGCATCCTGGAGCCGGTCATCCCGGCCCTCCAGGCCTGCCCTGGCCATGGCGCCCTCCAGCAGGAAGGACAGGTGCCGGGCCAGGTCCGCGGCGCGTTGTTCCTCCTTCGGCAGCAGCCCGGCCACATGCTCCGCCAGGAGGGTTTCCACTTCTTCCTTGTGCTGCCGGACGGCAAGCCTGCCGGGGTCCCCCGCCGGCAGTTCCGCTGCCGCGTTGAGGAGGCCGCAGCCCCGGAAACCGTGGCTGTAGGCGGCGTTGGCGTGGTCCACATAGGCGTCGAAGACGGCAAGTACGCCCTCGCGGGGACCCTTCGCCGCCTCCAGCCTCCCCCGGTACAGGCTGAGCCATTCCTCATGCCGGGCCTCCAAGTAGGCCGCCACCAGGTCGGCTTTGGACGAGAAGTTGTTGTACAGGCTCTTCTTTGCCACTCCCGCTTCCGCAGTAATCGTGTCGATACCGGTGGCGGCGACGCCCCGGGCGTAGAACAGCCGGGCAGCGGCGCCGAGGAGCAACTCCCGGGCCGGACGCCTGGGCGGGATGGAAATGTCGGGGGACATACAGCTCCTCTTTCGAGTAGGTAGATCAGTCTACCTACTCGGTGCGGCTGCGCCAACCCCTGCTCCGGCACCCTCGGGCTATGGCCAGGACCGGTGATTCGTGCTGGGATATTGACGAGATGGAAGCGTCGGGAGGCGATGGCCGTGGGTTCCATGGATGGACGCGTTGCGCTGGTGACCGGGGCGACGGGCGGCCTGGCAAAGGCAGTGGCCGCCGGCCTGGCCCGGGAAGGTGCCACCGTCGTGGTGGTGGGCCGCACCGTGGCGCGGGCGGACGAAGCGGCGGGGGAAATCCGCAGCCGGGCTCCGGCAGCGACGCTTGAGCCGCTGGCCTGCGATCTTTCCCTGCAGTCCTCGATCCGTTCCGCGGCGGACACGTTCCTTTCCCGACATGGCCGGTTCGATGTCCTGGTCAACGCGGCAGGGGTGTTCCGCAAGGAACGCCATGAGACCCCTGACGGGCTTGAACTTACCTTCGCCACCAACGTGATGTCCTACTTCCTGCTGACCAGCCTTCTGCTGGACGCCCTCAAGAGAGGCGCCGCCACCAACGGGTCCGCACGGATTGTGAACATCGCTTCGAGGTACGGAAATACGCGGCTCAACTTTGACGACCTGCAGACCGCCAAGGGCAAGTACAGCTACCTCCGCTCCACTCCCCCAACCATGCTCGCCCGCGTCCTCCTGACGCAGGAGTTCGCGGAGCGGCTGCGCGGATCCGGCGTCGTGGCAAACGCTGCACATCCGGGCCTGGTCAAGAACACCGCACTGCTGCAGGACGTGGGCGGGCCGTTCCGGTGGGTCACCAACACGTTCGGCAGCCCGGCCGAAAAGGCTGCCGACACCCCTCTATGGCTGGCCACCTCAAGCGAAACTACTGGAATTACCGGCAAGCTGTGGGCCGGGCGCAAGGAGCTGCCGACGCCGGGAATGGGCTCCGACCCGCAGGCCCGCCGGCGGCTCTGGGAAGAGTGCTCCCGGCTGGCCAATCGTCCGTAAGGCGACCTTCTCCCGCACGCGCGGGGTCTCGCGTCGCGGGTCTCGCGTCCCACACAATCCTTCACCGCCACGGCGACGTCCGTTCAGCCGCACCTCCAGGGATTCCTTACCTGACAGGCGGACGGCCCCGGATTGCCCACACTATGGCGTCTGCACCCGTAATTCAGTATCTTGGCAGCGCCGGGAATATCTGGGGACCACCCCGGGTTTTCGCTCTGTCCAGAATAATCTGGGCACCAGAAGCCGGACAGGAGAACGCATCAATGGCAGTTGACTACGACGCTCCGCGGGTGACACCGGAGGAAGAACCCAATGTCGCCCTGGAGGAGCTCAAGACCGAGAAGCCGGGGCGCCGGGAGGCAACCCCCGACGTTGACGAGACGGACCTCGCGGACAGCTTTGAGCTGCCCGGAGCCGACCTTTCGAACGAGGAACTCCAGATCCAGGTGGTCCCGGTCCAGGCCGACGAATTCACCTGTATGTCCTGTTTCCTGGTTCACCACCGCAGCCAGTTGGCGAGGGAAAAGGACGGCAACAAGTACTGCCGGGAGTGCGAGTCCTGACGGGGAGCAGCTGCAGGGCGGAAGCGGGCCACTCCGCTTCCGCCGGGAATCACAGCTGCCTGGGGTTTTGGTTTTCATCCATTGGAATTTCCGGTCGTGGCCGGAGCTGCTGCCAGCCATGATGTAGGTCACGCTCCGGCAAGGGCCGGCCGACTGGAAAGAAGGAAACCATGTCCCTCAGCGTTGAGGAAATGAACACCCAGCTCCCGGCAGCCAACGTGCTGCCCGGCGAAGCGGTCCCCTACTACATGGCGTCCGGCGAGGGCGCACGCTACGAAATCAATGGCCAGCTGGTGACGGTAATCGCCCGCGCGGCGGACACCGGCGGCATCTTCAGCGCCGCCTACATCTCGGGCGGCATGGGCGCGGAATCCCCCTTCGTGAGCCACAAGGTGGAGCACAAGACCCTCTACGTTTTTGACGGCATCCTGCACGTCTGGCTGCAGGGCGAAAGCCGGGTCCTCACCCCGGGCGACTCGGTCGTCATCCCGCCGAACACCCCGCACGCCTACCGGATGGCCAGCCACTACACCCGCTTCCTCAACTGGATGACCCCCGGCGGCGCGGAGGCGTACTACGAGCGGGTGGGCACCCCCATCGACTCCCACGTCCCGCCGGTGCGCGCCGGCCACTCGGCAAGCCTGCAGGAGCAGGCCGAGGTGGGTGCCGAGTTCGGCATCACCTTCCCCGACGTGGAGCGCGTGGCCCTTTCGTTCAAGCACGACGCCGGCCTGCCGCCCACGCAGAGCCCCTACTTCCTCAGTGCCGGGGAAGGCGAGCGCCTGGTCAGCTACCAGACCATGTTCACCTACCTGTCCCGGCCCGCCAACACCGGCTCCAACTACTTCGCCGTGCACACCAAGGGCGCCAAGACTCCCTACATCCCCTTGCACTTCCACTCGGAACACACGGAGAACTTCATCTGCACGGAGGGCCGGATGTGGCTGTACGCCAACGGCCGCGAGATGCTGCTGACCAAGGGCGATTTCGTGCACGCCCCGGCCGGCACCATCCACTCGTTCGCGTTCGATTCGCACAACACTCAGATGGTTGGCTTCCTCACGCCGTCGGTCTTCAACGGCTTCTTCGAGTACTTCAACAAGCCCACGGAGGACTACATGTACACCGAGGGCGGCGAGCCCTACATGGACATGGAGGGCTTCGGCCGGGCCCAGGCCGAGATGGACCTGACCGTGGTGGGTCCCCCGCCGCAGCGCCGGGCGGCACTCGACATCCCCTAGCATCCCGCCCCACAGCAAGAAGCAGCACGCAAAGAAGGCCCGGACTTTTCAAAGTCCGGGCCTTCTTGTTTCTTCACCGGCTCCTGGCGATCAATCGGCGAGGAACTGCTTCACCAGTTCGCGGCCGTAGTCGTTGCCGTTGGGGGTGCGGACCACGGTGTGCATGTGGAACGGGGCGGGCTCGTCGTTGCTGAGGAAGACGCCGGTGTGGTGGTCGAGTTCCAGGACCACCACCGGGCTTTGGATCCGGAAGTAGAACGCCTCCTCACCTTTCCAGCCGCCGATCCAGCTGAAGAAGGTCTCGCCGTAGTGCTCCTGGATCTCCCGCCGTCGGGCAGCGCGCGGGCCGTCCGGGAGGTAGGCGATGAAGTCGTCCACCACGGCATCCATCAGCGCACGGGCGTCCGCCGGCATGCCGGTCACCCGGATGCCCTCGTACGGGATCACCCGGTTGTCCTGGAAGCAGCCGCCCAGGTGGCGTTCGTCGCCGGGATGGATGCGCCCCTCGGGCATGGCGGGGTCCACCATCTCCCGGTACACCGTTGCCTCCGCCCGGAGGCCGTCCGGCAGCGCACCCATCAGTGCGCGGGCCAAGGTGATCCGCTCCTTGAACACCTTGACCCCTTTGTAGGGGCCGTCGTCGATCATGTCCGGTTCGGCGCCCATGAACACGGGTGAGATCACCAGCTGCGTCCCGGCCACCAGGCAGTTCAGCGCGGCGTGGTGGCCGAAAATCTGCCATCCCCAGGGCTCGGTCTCGGACGGCTCGCCGTACAGGGCCACGTTGTAGCTGAACTCGTTCATCAGCAGCGGCAACTCCACCAGGTCACCCAGGAATCCGTTGATCCGCATCAGGTTCCGCACCAGCCCGTAGCCCTCGGTGCTCAGGCTTGCCTCCAGCAGCGCCAGGGCTGCGTCGCGGACCGGCGGGTCCAACTCATCCAGCCGCAGCCCGGTATCGTGCTGCATGAACTCGGGGTTGGCCCAGCTCTGCCATTCCGGCGCATCGACGGCGTAGCACAGCTTACGCTTCTGCTCCGGGGTGACCGCGCCGAGCAGCTTGCCGGCTGCCGCCACCATGTCCGCCGTCGGCGCTTCTTCTCCGGGGCGGGCCGGGGTGAGCGGAAACAGGCCGTCACGGCGGGTCCCGTCGCTGGTGATGCCGGTGAAGGGCCGCGGATAAAGCTTTTTCCAGCCCTCAATCATGGGCCCGGCGAAGGAATCGGTGGTGGCCGCTTCCGCATACTCGCGGGCGTTCAGGCCCCGGATCTCCGCCACGCGCGGGTGGTCCGGGGCAAAAAGGAAGTCACGGAATGACAGCGTCGACACGGGTACTCCTGGAATCGTCGTGGGATGCCTCAGGTTCGAAGACCGGCTGTTGGGATTTCGGTTCCTCGGATTCCGGCTGCAGGGTTGCTGCCCAGCCGGCGGCGGTGGACAGTGCTGCAGCCGCAGCACCGGCGGAGCTGCCGCGCCATGCCACGTGCTGGTCCGGACGGACCAGCACGGCGTCCGCTCCCCACAGCTCGCAGGGCGGTGTTCCGTCGTCGAAAGGGCCGACGGCGGCAACGGCCACCGGGATGCCGAGCCGGGCCGCGGCGTCCAGCACCGGCGCAAATGCCTCGGCTGCCGGCACTCCCCCCGGCGCACCGGCGTCGGCCAGCAGGGTAAAGCCCTGGCCCAGCCGGCTGTAGACAGACGTGGCGTCCTTCAGCCAGGCGTGCGGCAGCAGGGCGCCGGGGCTCGCGGACGGAACGTAGCGGATGGGGTCCTCGGCGGGGACTGGCGAACCGTCGGGCACCACCACGGATGAATCACCGTAGGCATACCCAAGAACCAGGCCCAGGGAATCGAACTCGCTTTGCTTCACGGCGAGTGCCTGCTCCGCCGCCTGCCTGGCGGCTTCGCCTGCCGGGCCTGCGGCGCTCAGGTCAGGGTCGGCGAAATGGTAGGCCAGCGCCTTTCCGTTGGCCGCGGCGTCGCTGATGGTGCGGGCGGCCACCGGCCGGCGCTCCTCCCCGTAGCTGGCCAGGAGTGCGGGGCCGGCCCATCCCGTGATGGTGGCGGCGAGCTTCCAGGCCAGATTGGCGGCGTCACCGATGCACGTGTTGAAGCCATGTCCGCCCCAGGGCGGGTTGAGGTGGGCGGCGTCGCCAACCAGGAAGATCCTGCCTCTGCTGTATTCGGGGGCCAGCAGCATGCGGGCCGTCCAGGGGTCGGTGGCAAGCACATCGATGTCCACGTCCGAACCCACCAGGGAGCGCACCAGGGCGCCGGCCTCCTCCTGGTCCACGTCCCGGTCCGGGTCAACCCCTTGCACAATGGCCCACCAGGTGTCCTGCAGGTCCATGGGGCCCACCATGCCTGCTGCCTCCGAGCCCACCACCCAGTACTGGACGGCGGGGTCCAGTGCCACGGCAGGTGCGAGCCCGGTGGAACGGAAGAGGATGCTGATGTTGGACAGCGACGCGGACCCGCCTTCCAGCCTGATGCCCAAACTGCGCCGCACGGTGGAGGATCCGCCGTCGGCCCCGATCACGAAGTCCGCGGTGATGGTCCGGCTGACGCCGGAAGGGCTGGCGACCGCGACGGCGTACGGTGCGTCTTTCCCGGAAACCTCCGTCACAGACCAGCCCGTCACAAAGGTCACCAGCGGATTGCCGGCCGCCGCACCGCGCAGCACCTCCTCCAGGACCGGCTGCGGAACCTGCTGTCCGCATTCGGGCTGGGGGCCGTACCGGCCCGGGACCAGCTGGAACGCGTTGCGGAATCGGCGCAGCTCATGCGCGGCGGGACCGGTGAGGCCGGTGCAGAAAATGACGTCCTGCGCGTAGTCCACCGGGAGCGGCGAGGCTGCCCGCAGCGCGTCCGCGAGTCCCAGCCTGCGCAGGTGGGTCATGGTGCGGGCGTTGGTGGTTTTCGCCCTCGGCCGGGTGTGGTCAACGGTGGTTCGGGGCTCAATGACCGTGCTGGGGATGCCGCGGGCAGCCAGGTCCAGGGCAAGGAACAGTCCGCTGGGGCCGCCGCCGGCAATAAGGACCTGTGCTTCCTCCGGGATCCCGCTTGCCGGGGCGTCCTGGAAGGTGGCCATCAGGCACGGCTCCGGAGTGAAACATCACCGACGGGCGTGGTGAGGGTGCCGAGCTTGTCGATTTCCACCTCGACGGTGTCGCCCGGCTGGAGCAGCCACTGCGGCGTGCGGGCGTAGCCAACACCTTCGGGGGTGCCGGTGGCGATGACGTCGCCCGGGTGCAGCGTGAAGGTCCTGCTGATCAGCGAGATGATGGCCGGTACGGAGAAGATCATGTCGCGGGTGTTGCCGTTCTGGGCCTCCACACCGTTGACCCGGGTGCGCACCTGCAGTCCGTCCCGGAGGTCGCCCACCTCATCGCGGCTTACCAGCGGGCCGAGCGGGCCGCTGAAGTCGCCGTTTTTGCCCAGCGTCCATTGCGAGGTGAGCTTTTGGGCGGTGCGGGAGGTGATGTCGTTGAACGTTGAATAGCCGAAGACCGCCTCTGCGGCCGTGGCCTCGTCCGCAGATTCCACCCGGCGGCCGATGTAGGCGGCAACTTCGCCTTCCCAGTCCAGGCCCGCTTCGCCCGCCGGGACGGGAACGGGAACGTTGCCAACCGTCAGGGATGCCGTCCAGCGCCCGAACAGGGTGGGGTACGGCGGAAGTTCCTGGTCCTTGTAGCTGCCCTCGGCGGCGTGGGCCTTGTAGTTCAGTCCCACGCAGATGACCCGCGCGGAGGCGGGGACGAGCGGCACTTCGGTGACGCTGCCGCGCTCCAGCGAGGTGCCGGCGTCGGACGCGGCGGATACCAGCGAGACAGACTTGTCTTGCCAGCCCTCCGCGTCCGCCCAGAAGTCCGAAACCGGGGTGAGCGGGACAACGCGCGTGCCTGCGAGGGCCGCTGCCCAGGGTTCGCCAAGGTGGTTGATGCCGATGAACTGCATGTGAAGCCTTTCAGGTCTGTCCGGCACGGCATGGGTGCCGATTTTCGGGGTCTGTGGTTTTGCTTGGTGGTCTTGTTCAGGGGTCCTGCGCCTGGCGGCGGAAAAAATCGATGGTGGCGGTGGTGGCCTGCTGCGCGGCGGCGTGGCTGGCATCCGGGAGCGCCCACATGTGGTCAGCCTCCTCGATCAGGAGAAGTTCGACGGCGGCCCCCGCGGCTTCCAGCGCAGCGGCAAAGGTGGCGGACTGGGCCACGGGGACGTACCGGTCCGTGGTGCCGTGGGCCAGGAGGAAGGGCGGCGCAGCCGGGTGTACGTAGGTGATGGGGCTGGCGGCGGCGGCCTTGTCCGGAGCGTCCGCAGGCTGCGCACCGATCAGCAGGGCTTCCCGCGAACCGTGATCATCGGCGCGCGCGACGGCGTCCGGCCGGGCCTGTGAGCCCATCCGGTTCAGGTCGGTGGGCGGGTACCAGGCGGCTACTGCGGCCACTGCCTCGTCAGTGCCGTTGCCGGGTGCGCCGAATTCCTTGGCACCGGCGGTCAGGCCCACCAGGCTGGCGAGGTGCCCTCCAGCCGAATCACCCCAGGCGTAGATGCGATGCGGGTCCACGTTGTATTCGGCGGCGTGCTCCCTCAGCCACCGGACCGCCGCCTTGGCATCCAGCAGCTGCGCCGGGAAGGTGGCAACCGTGGTCAACCGGTAGTCGGCGGACGCGACCACAAAGCCCGCGTCCACCAGCTGCTCGATGGGGCTGAGGCTGAAGCTGTCCACGGTGGGGCCCAGCGAGGAGCGCCCACCGGTCCGCCAGCCGCCGCCGTGGAAATGGACGACGGCGGGAAAGGTGCCCCCGGTGGATGCGCCGGCTGGCAGGTAGAGGTCCAGCAGCAGCGGGCTCGAACCCTCGGGGCGTGCGAACTCAATCCCTTGAAGGATCCGCCCTGCCGTCATCGTTGACTCCATGTGCACTACGCCGTTCTGTCCGTGTTTTTGTTGTCCGCGGGCCTGCTGTTCGGGCTGCGTCCTGACTCAACTTTCGGGCATACGGCGGCTGGCCGGCGCGGGCGGTTTCACTGAATGAAAAGAGTTCGATGGCATCCGAACGTGGCCCGGCAGAGGCTGGAAGCAGTCACCGGGCACGCGCCGAGGACAGTTCCCTGGCCAGGAAATCCAACGCCGGCTGACCCTCGGGAAGTCCGGCCGTGTGGTTCAGGTGGCCATGGAACGCACCTTCCGCCAGGAAGTACGTCACTGGAACCCTGGCCCGTTCCAGGGCCGAGGCGAACAGCTCGGATGAGCCGCGGGCGTCGTCGTACTCGCATGCCAGCAGGGCGGTGGGCGGAAGCCCGGCAGGGTCGGCGTAGCCGGGCATCGCATAGGACGATGCCATGCTCACCGGGCCGCCCACATAGTTTTCCGCCTGCCGGATGCAGTCCTCGGGCGTAAACCGCAAGTGCCGCGGCAGCCGCGCCATCACTTCCTCGTCCAGGCCCTTCGCCGGCGGCGACAGTTCCGCGTGCAGGAACGGGTACGCCAGCAGGAGCTTGGCCGGCAGTGGTTTTCCGGCGTCGATCAAGTACAGGGCGGCACCCACCGCAAGGTTTCCGCCGGCACCCGCCCCGCCCAGGCACAGAAGCTCCGGATCCAGGCCAAGGGACACTGCGTTCTGCCGCGCCCAGAACCACCCTGTCAGGGCGTCGTCGTGCGGAACCGGGAAGGAGACGCCGTCCCGGGCCAGCCGGTAGTCAATGGAGAGCACCGGCGTCCCGCCGTCGGCCAGCACCCGGGCGAGGTAGTCGGATTCCGGAATGTCCAGCCCGCCGCTGACGAACCCTCCCCCGTGCAGCCACACCAGCGCCGGGCTGTCCGGGGAAGTCGCCTCACCGTAGATCCGGATACTGACCGGACCATGCCGGCCGTCAGCGGAGACGGTACGGATGGGATGGGAACGTCCGGCCCCGGGGAGCGGACAGCATCCGGGTTGAGGAATTGGGGGCCTTCCGGGGTGGCCAGGTATTCGGCAAAACCGGCGTCGGGTGCCAGGCCTTCCCCGGCAACCGGAGCGGTATGTTCTGTTTGCGGAGACATCACGGTTGGCCCAGCTTCCGGGAGAGGTACGAAACGGCCGCGGCCAGGATGGTGTGCATCTGGTCCTCCGCTCCGAAGAAGCAGTGGTCACCGCCCTTGATGGTGACCACCTCATGCTCCACTCCGGAAGCGGCGAGCGCCGCCGCCAGGAGGTCGGTCTGGGCGTGCGGCACCAGTCCGTCGCGGTCGCCATGGACCAAAAGGAACGGCGGTGCCCCGGCATGGGCATACGTGACCGGGCTGGCGGCGGCAAGCAGCGCAGGATCATCCGAGCCGCCCACCAGCATGTACTCGGGCTGCAGTGGCATCCCGGCCGGCACTGCGGCCGTCAATGCCGGCGGGAACAGCGCGTCCGGCGTCTTCATGGGCGGGATATCCACGAGGGAGGAGACGCCGTAGAAATCGACGACGGCGCTGATGGCACTCGGGTGCCCCTGCGCGCCGAGCCCGCCGTCAAGGTCCCCGCGGTTCCCGGTCAGCCCCAGCATGGCCACGAGGTGGCCGCCGGCGGATTCACCCCAGGCCCCGAACCGGGCGGGGTCCACGCCCAGGACCTCCGCGAATTCCCGGAGGTAGCGGACAGCGGCTTTGAGGTCATGCAGCTGCGCAGGGAAAGGTGCTTCAAGCGAGTGCCGGTAGTCCACGGTGGCACAGGCGATGCCGGCCTCGTTGAGGAGGCGGAACACCGAGTCCGGCGCGAACGTGGGCGGCAGCTCGCGCCGGTCCCCCAGCTGGAACGCGCCGCCGTGGACCCAGAGCACCAGCGGGACCGGGCCGGACGCCTGGCGTGGCAGCCAGACGTCCATCTTCAGCGGCCGGAACCCGATGGCGCGCGCATAGGTGAGTTCCCGGTGCACCGCCGAGATGTCCGAGGCAGGCTCCGGGATTCCGGGGGCGTCGAAGACGGGGAACGGCGGAACATCCATCCCGCCAGGGCGGGAAGTGTCCGGCGGGGAAGTCTCCAGTCGGGCAGTGTCCGGCGAGGCAACGTTCTGGCGGGCAGGATCGAATACGTCGGTTGCTTCTTCCACTGTCATAGTGTGCTCCTCACAAGCTCGGGTTTCCGGACGCCGCCGGCGGCGGCAAGAAAGGTGTGTGTCCCGGGGCCCACGACGGCGGCCGGCCAGCCGGGCAGCCGTACCTCGGCGCTGGTGCCGGACGGGACCACGGCGGTGAGCGTCAGCCCGCCGTCGTCCGTTGCCCACTGCACTTCAATCAGGCCCTCCGGGCCCTGGTGGGAGGTGCCGGCTGACGTCAGTCCTGCCCCGGGGCGCGGCTCGATGATGACCTGTTTGTAGCCCGCGCTGCCCGGCGCCTGCCGGAGCCCGGCGGTGTAGCGGTGCAGGAAGGACACCACGGCGCCCTTGCTGTAATGGTTGAGCGACTGGTGCGGGATGCCGTCCGCATCCACTCCGTTCCAGAGTTCCCACATGGTGGTGGCGCCCCGGTCCACCATGGCCAGCCAGGACGGTTCCGTGTCCTGCATCAAAAGCTCGTACGCCAGGTCAAGATCGCCGTTGTCCGCGAGGACGGGCAGCAGGTAGGGCGTGGCCAGGAAGCCGGTGCCCACGTGGGTGCCGGCGTCCCGGATCAGTGACACCAGTTGCGCGGTGACGGCGGCCCGGTATTCGGGGCTGATTAGGTCGAAGGCCAGGGCGCGGACGCAGTTCGCCTGGCTGGCCTGGGTAACCCGTCCGGCAGCATCGAGGTATTCGGTTTCCCATGCCTGCCGGATGCCGGCCGAGAGCGCGGCCAGGTCCCGGGCTTCGGCGGGGAGGTCCAGGACGCGGGCGATCCGTGCCATCAGCGCGGTGGTGTTCCGGTAGAAGGCGGTGGCCACGATGCCGTGGTCGGCATCGCGGGCGGCGAACAGGTTGGGCGGCGGCCCGCCCGGTTCCATCCATTCGCCCCAGTGGAAGCCGGTGTCCCACAAGTACTTCTCGTGCGGCGCGGCTACGGGACCGGCGGCTGCGCGGGAGGCGTGCCGCTGCGATTCGGCGGTGGAACGGACAAAGCCGAGCCAGCGGTTCATGGCGTCCCAGTTTTCCGCAAGGATGTCAGCGTCCCCCGTGGCCAGGTACAGCTCCCACGGGACCATCACGATAGCGTCGCCCCAACCGGCGGACCCGTTCACGAAGGCCATGAAGTCGGCGGAGGTGGCGGCGGGCCCGGGCGAAGGCGAAATGTTGGCAATAATCCCGTTGTCCCATTGGTCCGCCCGCACGTCCCGGAGCCACTTGCGGGAAAAGCCTGTGACGTCGAACAGATAGGCGGCGGTGGGGACGAAGAGCTGCCAGTCCCCGGTCCAGCCGGCTTTTTCGCGTTGCGGGCAGTCGGTGGGGACCTCGCAGGAGTTGTCCCGGAAGCTCCATTCCACGATGTCGTGGAGCCGGTTCAGCCGGTCATCGCTGCACCTGAAGGACCCGATGCGGTCCAGGTCGGTCTGGACCAGGCAGCCGGTGATGTGCTCCGGCAGCAGATCGGCCCGGAGCCCTTGAACGGAGACGTACCGGAAGCCGTGCGTGGTGTGCCGCGGCTCGAACACTTCCCCGGGCGTGCCCGAGGCGATAACGGAGTCCACCTGCCCGGCGTCAAGGAAGGCGCCGGGGGAACGGAAGTCGTGCGGGCGGAGGTGGTCCCGGGTGACGTCGCCGCTTTTGTCCAGTGCCTCGCCGTAGGCCAGGGTGACTGTCTCGCCCGGGTCCCCCAGCTTGCCCAGCCGCACCCAGCCGTGGATGTTCTGGCCGAAATCCACCACCTGGTTCCCGCCGGCCAGGCGCGTGATGGACACCGGTGCGAACTCCTGGACCACGCGGGTGGGCGGCGCGGTTTGTCCTGCCAGGTTGCGGTACGAGCAGTTCCGGACGACGGCGGCACCTGCCTTGGGCGCGCCGCCGTCCGTCCCCGTGCTGCCGGGCACCCGGAAGTCCACGCGCTGGCCCGCCATCAGGTCGGCGGCCACGATTTCGGTGGGTTCGACGTGCCAGGACGCGTCGGTGCCGATGACCCTCCGCCCCGGCCCGGACTCCAGTTCCAGCTGGGCAAGGAAGGCC
This sequence comes from Pseudarthrobacter sp. TE3704, assembly GCF_056279405.1. NCBI lineage: Bacteria > Bacillati > Actinomycetota > Actinomycetes > Micrococcales > Micrococcaceae > Pseudarthrobacter > Pseudarthrobacter sp. TE3704. The sequence continues at coordinate 702,863 of NZ_JBWCCJ010000001.1, read as the reverse complement.
GTCTGTGTTCCGTGCATGTCGGCGTCGCGCGTGTAGCCGAACGTGCCGCGGTACCAGCCGTCGGTGAGCACCGCTGTGACGGTGTTGGTGCCCGCGCGCAGCAGCGGGGTGACATCGTACGTCTGGACCTGGAGGGTGCTGTGGTAACTGGTGGATCCGGGGGTGAGCTCCTGGTTGCCAACGCGCTGCCCGTTGATGAACAGTTCGTAGATGCCATGTGCGGTGGCGTAGGCGCGGGCCACGTCCGGGGCGGCCGCCAGGGAGAAGCTGGTGGAGAGGGCGTAGCCGGGGCGGTGTCCCGGCGGAGGGGTTTCCCGCTCCTCCGGGCCGATCCACCGGGCTTGCCAGTCGGAGGGGTGCAGGAGTCCCAGTTCCACGGCCATCGGCGCGGACCAGCCGCTGTCCGTTTCGGTGCCGTCGTCACGGATGTTCCATGTCCGGACACGCCATACGAAGCGGCTCCGTGACTGCAGGGCAGGGCCGGTGTACGGCACCAGCAGGTGCCGGCTGGAGTGGACCCGGCCGGTGTCCCACCCGTTGGTGGCCTTGATCTGGTAGCCCGTTTGGGCCGTTGTCCCGGCCGGGGGCGTCCAGCTCAGGCGTGGCCGCGTGGTGGTGAGGCCGATGGCTTCGGCCAGGTGCTCGGCCCGGAGCCGGGTGGGGGCGGTCATGGGGCGGACTCCTGAACGTGGGGTGGCTGACGCTTCCAGCTTCGTTTCCGGGCAGCCTTGCCCCACAGCGCACTTTCATTGACTGGAATAGTATTGTGGGGCAGCTCACTGCGAAACCCAACCACCTTGGGTGCATCGATCAACGGCGCTAGGAACTTCTGCCATGACCAACCCCTCCGGAACGGACACCCCTCCCGCCCGCGGAAAGCGGCCCAAGCAGGGTGAGCCGGTCATCGACCGCGCGTTGAGCCTGCTGGCAGTTTTCTCCGACCGGCGCAGGGCGCTGACCCTTTCGGAGATGGCGCGGTACGCGGACATGCCGGCCCCCACGGCGCTGCGGCTGATTGCCCGGCTCGTGGCCTGGGGCGCGCTGGAAAGGCTCGACGACGGGCGGTATGTCGTAGGCGTCCGGCTGTGGGAAGTCGCCTCGCTGTCCCCGCGCGGCCACGGCGTCCGGGAGATCGCCCTGCCGTACCTGGAGGACCTGTTCGAAGTCACCCGGCACCACGTCCTGCTGGCCGTGCGGGACAACGAGGAAGCCGTGCTGATCGAGCGGCTCTCCGCCAAGGACGCCACCGAAGTGGCATACCGGGTGGGAGGCCGGGCACCCCTGCGGTCCACCGCCGTCGGACTCGTGCTGCTGGCCGGCGCCGACCAGCAGTTCCAGGAAACCATTCTGGCGAAAGCTCCGGAGAACGAGCCCGGCGTGGCAGCCATGCCCGAAGGCCAGGTCCGGAGGACGCTCTCCGATGTGCGGCGTACCGGCATCGCCATGATCCGCCGCACCGTCCCGTCCCGGACCGTCTCGGTCGCCTCGCCGATTTTCGATGCACAGGGCACGGTGGTGGCCGCCTTGTCCATCGTGGTTCCGGACGGCTCCACTCCCCCGAATGTGCTTGCCCCCGCGGTCCGTGCCGCGGCCAGGGCGGTGTCGCGCAGTTTGGGGCACCAGGCGGCTCTCAGCCCGGACGTGCGGACCCACTCCCAGGGCTGAACGGTTCCAATCCCTGTTGTGGGGCAGGCAATCCGGAACGATCGGCAGCGGGGTTTAAACGTTGGAAAAACCCTAGGCGGCCAGGCCCGGAACCGGACCTGATCCGCCAAACAAATTCCAAGCCCTCCGGCCTACCGTGGCACAAAACCAGCACAGCACCGGCGCCGCCGGGCAGCTGTCCTGGTGCAGGCTGCCGGCAGGGGATGGACAACGATGAAGCTGCGAACCGAATACACCGCCCCTTCAGCGGAATCCGGCCGCAGGGGCGCAGCGGGCGCCCTGGGCGATGCCGCGCTGCCGGTGGTGGGACCGTCATTCCTTGACGGGCTTCGCGAGGAGCTTGACGAATACGAAGGGTGCCGCAGGGTGTTTGCGGACGATTTTATCGAGGGCCTGCCGCGGCGCTTCAACCAGCTGCGGCTGGCCCTGACCACGGGCGACCTCGAAGGGTCCCTGGACGCCGTCCAGGGCCTCAAGCTGTCCAGCCATGCCGTGGGTGCCGAGCGGCTGTCCGCCCTGTTGACGGACCTGGAGGGTGAGATCCGGCTCCAGACACGCGAGGCGGATGCCGTGGTCCTTCCGAGGCTGGCAGCGCTGTTCCTTCGACCCATCCATCAGTGCGGCCTGCAGACCAAACAACGGCTGAAGGCACGTCCCTTCGGGCACTGACCCATCCCCGCCCCTTCACCGGGTGCGGCCTGGCATCCACTTCTGCTGCGGCAGCGGGTGGATGCCTCTTTTGTACCCAGCCCTTGACGAAGTGGCCCACTTCACATTAGATTGTTCAACAACTTCAGATTGTTCAACAACCTCAGTCGAAAAGTGACCATCCGGCAAGCCGCTGTCCGCAGCGCCGGATACCCGCCCAACCCAGCGTCTTCGCCAGGCCATGCCGCCATGACCCGGACGCGTCGTCGGCCACCGCCGGCATCTTCAGCCGTACGCACCACCGCACCGCATCCCTTGGAGGACACCAATGGCCACCACGCCAGTACCTGCCGCCGAGCCGACAACGGTTCTCGGACGCAAGGACATGTACAAAGCCTTTGCCGCCAGCCTCACCGGCACCGCGCTTGAGTTCTACGACTTTGCCGTCTACTCGGCAGCAGCCGCGATCGTCTTTCCCATCATCTTCTTCCCGGCCCAGGATCCGCTGACCGGCACCCTGCTCGCCTTCTCCACCTACGCCGTGGGGTACATCTCCCGACCCGTGGGCGGCATCATCTTTGGCCGCCTTGGGGATGAGATCGGCCGAAAGAAGGTGCTGGTCATCACGCTGATGCTGATCGGCGTCGCAACATTCCTGATCGGCCTGCTGCCGACGTACGGCAACATCGGCATCATCGCCCCGGCCGCGCTGGTCCTGCTGCGGTTCGCCCAGGGTGTGGGAGTGGGCGGCGAGTGGGGCAGCGCCGTCCTGCTCTCCAGCGAGTTCGGCGACCCCAACCGCCGCGGGTTCTGGGCCTCTGCCGCGCAGATCGGCCCGCCCGCCGGCAACCTGATGGCCAACGGCGCCCTGGCTGTCCTCACCCTGGCCCTTTCCGAGCAGGCGTTCCTGGACTACGGCTGGCGGATCGCGTTCCTCATCTCGGCCGTCCTGGTGGCGTTCGGCCTGTGGATCCGGCTGAAGCTGGAGGACACCCCGGTGTTCCGCGCACTTGAGGCACGCGGCGAAAAGCCCAACGCACCCATCCGGGAAGTCCTGCTCACCCAGCGCCGCCCGCTGGCAGCAGCCATCCTGAGCCGCATCGGGCCGGACGTGCTGTACGCGCTGTGCACCGTCTTCACGCTCACGTACGGCATCCAGAAACTCGGGTTCGACCGCGGCCAGGTCCTGGTGGCAGTAATGATCGGCTCGGCACTCCAGCTCTTCACGATGCCCCTGGCTGGAGCCATTTCGGACCGCATCAACCGCCGGCTCGTTTACGGTGCCGCTGCCGTTGGCGCCTCGGTGTGGGCCTTCGTGTTCTTCTTCGTCCTGGAAGGCAAGTCGCCCACGGTCCTGATCATCGGCACGGTGATGGGACTGGTGTTCCACTCCTTTATGTACGGTCCCCAGGCCGCCTTCGTGGTGGAGCAGTTCAGCCCGCGGCTCCGGTCCACCGGCAGCTCCTTGGCCTACACGTTCGCCGGAATCATCGGCGGCGCCCTGGCACCGTTCATGTTCACCCTCCTGATGGGCGCCTTCAACAGCTGGCTCCCGGTGGCCATCTACCTGACCGCCGCCTGCCTGCTCACCATGGTGGGCCTGGCCCTCGGCCGGGATTCGAACGTGGCGGAGGACGAGGAGTACCTGCTGGAAAGCGCCGCCAACTGACGCTGCAGCGCCAGCCAGCGGTGCATGAAAGGCCGGGGGCCGGAACGTCTGTTCCGGCCCCCGGCCTTTGCAGTTTATGCCTCGGCTATGTCGCCAGCAGGCCCGCATCCGCCGTGAAGCGGTGCGTGCCGCCCTGGACCGAGAAGGGCTCGCGGCCCGGCAGCTCGACGTCGGCGTCCACGCCGTCAGGGACCGTCGCCTCCACGTGGAGGGCACCGCCGTCGAGCCGCCATTCCACGCTGACGGTACCGTGCGGGGTCTTCAGTGAGGTCCTGGCCCAGTCGATCCCGGCCCCCGGCAGCGGCGCAATCCGGACTTTGCCGTAGCCCGGGGAGAGTGGCCGGATGCCGCCGATGGCCTTGTGCATCCAGTCGGCCACGGCACCCAGGGCATAGTGGTTGAAGCTGGTCATCTCACCGGGGTTGATGCTCCCGTCCGGCAGCATGGAGTCCCAGCGCTCCCAGACGGTGGTGGCGCCCATGGTCACGGGGTAGAGCCAGGAGGGGCAGCCCTCTTCCAGGAGCAGGCGGTAGGCCTCGTCCGCGTGGCCGGTGTCCGTGAGGGCGTGCGTGATGAACGGTGTGCCGGCGAACCCGGTGGAAACGCGGTAGTTGTTATCCCGGACCAGCTCCGCCAGGCGGTTCCCGGCGAACTCCCGCAAGGCCCCGGTTTCCAGCACGTCGAAGGCGATGGCCAGGGCATAGACGGTGGTGCAGTCGCTGCGGATGGTTCCGTCCGCGGCCACATAGTGCTTGGCAAAGGACGCCCGGACCCGGCCGGCAAGCTGCTCGAAGTACGCGGCGTCGTCCGTTTTGCCCAGGAGCCGGGCGGCCTGGGCCGTGATGCACGCGGTGCGGTAGAGGCAGGCGGTGGCCACCACGCCGGTGTCGGCCTTCGCAGCCCACGGTTGGTCCGGTGCGGCATCCGGGTCCAGCCAGTCGCCGAACTGGAAGCCCTGGTCCCACAGGCCCGTGGGTGAGAGCAGGCCCTCCACCCGCCGGGTGTGCGAGGCCATCGACGCGTACTGGTTTTCCAGTACGCCAATGTCTCCGTAGGCCTCCCAGAGCGCCCACGGCACCCAGACGGAGGCTTCGCTCCACAGCGCGGATGACTCCGGCTTGGGGAATTCGGGCGGCTGGGGGCAGTACTTGAGGATATCCGGCACGGTGATGGGGACCAGCCCGTCGGCGGCTTCCTGCTCGGCGGCGAGGTCCAGCAGCCAGTCCTGCAGGAAGTCCTTGACGTCGTAGAGGAACGCGGCGGTGGGTGCGAACACGGCGATGTCGCCGGTCCAGCCCAGACGTTCGTCGCGCTGCGGGCAGTCGGTGGGGAGGTCCAGGAAGTTGCCGCGGAGCCCCCAGACGATGTTGCGGTGCAGCTGGTTGACCAGCTCGTTGGAGCATTCGAAAGTGCCGGTGCGCTCCAGCCCGGAATGGACCACCACGGCTTCGAGGGAATCCTCGGTGAGGGTTCCGGGCCAGCCGGTCACCTCGGCGTAGCGGAAGCCGTGGAAGGTCTTGGTGGGCTCAAAGAAATCCTGCCCTCCGGACAGGGTGAACGTGTCCGTGGCTTTGGCCGAGCGCAGCGGGCGGACGCCCAGCTCGCCGTCTTCGAGCACCTCCGCGTGCCGCAGCGTGATCACCGCACCCGGCGCGCCCTGGACCGTGAACCGCAGCCAGCCCACCAGGTTCTGGCCGAAGTCCACGAGGGTCTTTCCGGCGGGTGAGGTGAAGACCTTGACAGGCTTGACGACGCCGGCACGCACCACGGGCGGGCCCACCGGCTCTGCGAGCCGGCCGGCGTCGAACTCCACCTCACGCACGCCCGTCCAGCCGCCGCCGTCGAAGTTGGGCGCGGCCCAGCCGGGCTGGGTGCGGCGGGCATCGATGGCCTGGCCGTCGTAGATCTCGTTGAAGGTGGTGGCGGAGGGGCCGGCCTGCCACGTGCTGTCCGAGGCGACGGACTGGACATGCCCGTCCGCGTACTCGATGTCCAGCTGCCCGTAGAACCCCAGCTCGCTGCCGTACAGGTTGGATTCACCGTGCCAGGCCAGCCGGCCACGGTACCAGCCGTTGCCCAGTTCCACGCCGATCACGGTGGACGGTGCAACGAGGGCCGTCACATCGTAGGTGCGGTAGCGGAGCCGCCATTCGTAGGAGCTCCAGCCCGGGCTAAGGACGTCGTCGCCCACAGGCGCGCCGTTGATGAAAGCCTCGTAGACACCGAAGGCGGTGGCGCGCAGCGTCGCCGCCACCACGGCCCCGTGGCCCTCCTCAAGCCGGAACTCCTTGCGGAGCCGCGGGGCGCCGTCGAAGTCCTGCTGCGGTGAAATCATGGCGGCGTGCCACGTGGGTGTCATGAAGGGTTCCGTTCTATAGGTACGCAGGGAGGCGTGCTTGGGGCAGTGGTGAGGTCAGGCGTAGTGGCAGGCGACGTCAGATCCGCCCACCACACGGAGGGCGGGACGTTCCGTGGCGCACAGTTCGGTGGCGAGCGGGCAGCGCTGCCGGAACGGGCAGCCGCCCGGGGTGGCGGAAACCGACGATGCCGTCCGCACCCCCATGGATTCACGCAGCGTGCGCCGCTCGGCCTGCTCGGCCGGCCGGGGCACGGGGGACGCTGCCACGAGCGCCTGGGTGAAGGGGTGCTTCGGGTCCTCGGTGACGGCGGCGGCAGGCCCGCTCTCCATCACCTGGCCCCGGTACAGCACCACCACGCGCTGGGCCAGGAACTGCACCACGGAGATGTCGTGGGCGATGAACAGGTAGCTCAGTCCCCGCTCATCGCGAAGGTCCGCCAGGAGGTTCAGCACCTGCGCCTGGGTGGAAAGGTCAAGGGCGCTCACGGCCTCGTCGCACACCACCAGGCTGGGTTCGCAGATCAGTGCCCTGGCCACGGCGATGCGCTGGCGCTGGCCCCCGGAGAACTGGCTGGGGTACCGGTCCACGGCTTCGCGGGGAAGGCCCACGCGTTCCAGCATGGCTTCTGCCCTGTCCCGGGCTTCCGGTGCGGCAACGCCGCGGATCCGGAGCGGCTCGGCCAGGGAGGCGCCCACTGTCTGGCGGGGGTTGAGCGAGGAGTTGGGATCCTGGAACACGGCCCGCAGTTCGCTGCCCAGGGCCCTCCGCTGGCCGGAACCGGCGTGCGTGATGTCCTTGCCCTGGTAGCTGATGGATCCGCCGGAGACCTTCTGCAGGCCCAGGATGGCCTTGCCGATGGTGGACTTTCCGGAGCCGGACTCCCCCACCAGGCCAACTGTCTCACCGGGCTGGATGGTGAAGCTGACGCGGTCCACCGCGGCAGGGGCTGCGGAAGCCTTGCGGCCGCGGCCGTACCGCACCACCATGTCCTTGACCTCGAGGATGGGGGTGGCCAGGACGGCCGCTGATGCCTGCCGGGCCGGGGTTTCGATGCTCATGCCAGGTCCTTTTCAACAGTCATAACCTTGGGGGTGACGTCCAGCGCACGGTGGGTGGGCACCTCGGTGGGCACCCATGCCAGGCCCTCAACCGCGAGTTCGTCCGCCTTGACGCAGCGGACCAGCCCGGATTCCGAACCGGACGGCAGTAGCGGCACCGGGGCGGCGCAGGCGGAGCCGGCGAACTGGCAGCGGGCGGCAAACCGGCAGCCTGCCGGCCAGTCCTTGGGCTGCGGCACCTGCCCGCTGATGGTGGCCAGCCGCTCCGGCATGTCCGCAGCGGAGTTGGCGTGCGGATCAGCCGCCAGGAGCGCCAGTGTGTACGGGTGCCGGGGGTTGTCCAGGATGGCGGCGGTCTGGCCGCTTTCCACCACCTGGCCCGCGTACATCACTGCCACGGTGTCGCAGATATCGGCCACCACGCCGAGGTCATGCGTCACGATGACCACCGACATGCCGGTGTCCTTCACCAGCGAGCGCAGCAGGGAGAGGATTTCCGCCTGCACTGTCACGTCCAGGGCCGTGGTGGGTTCGTCGGCAACAAGGAGGCGGGGCCTGCCGGACAGTGCCAGGGCGATGGCGACGCGCTGTGCCATGCCGCCGCTGATCTGGTGCGGATAGGTCTTCAGGATGCGTTCGGCGTCCACGATGCCCACCTTCTGCAGCAGGCCCAGGGCTTCGGTGCGGGCTTCGGCCTTGCCCATGCCGCGGAGGCGGCGGATCGCCGCGGTGAGCTGGTATCCCACCGTGAACATCGGGTCCAGGGCACGCATGGGTTCCTGCGAAATGAGGGCGATCTCCCGTCCGCGGATGCCTTCCATGTCCTTGTCCGTTGCCGCGGCCAGGTTCCTGCCGTTCCAGAGGATCTCCCCGCCGGTCACGGACACTCCGGAGGGCAGCAGTCCCAGCAGCGAGAGTGCGGTCATGGTCTTGCCGCAGCCGGATTCCCCCACCAGGCCAAGCACGGTGCCGCGTTCGACGTCGAACGAGACGCCGGTGACCAGGCGGACGCTGCCGCCCACGCCTACGGAGAGGTTCCGGACGCTGAGCTGGTCCTGCGCCGGGGCCTCCTCCGGGTTTGCCGGGGTTGCTGCGGCGATGGCGGAGACGGCCTTTGCCCGCTGGCGGCGGGCTGCTGCGGACGGCAAGTGCGAAGCGGTGGCGTTGGGCGACTTGCCCAGGGCATTGCCGATGGCATTGGCGGCGAGCACGGTCAGGGCCAGCACGGCGCCGGTGGGAACCATCAGCCAGGGGGCATCGTAGACGTGCTGGGACGCGCTCTGGATCATCCCGCCCCAGCTGGGCTGCGGGATGGGCGGGCCGAACCCGATGAAGGCGAGGCCGGCCTGGATCAGCATGCCGACGGCGAAGATGAGGGCGGACTGCACCACGATGGTGTTGGTCAATCCGGGAAGGACGTGCCGAAGGCTGATCCCGAGCATGCTGACGCCGTCCACCTTGGCTGCGTCCACATACAGCTGGGACTGCAGCGACTTGGCCTGGCCCAGCATGACGCGGTAGATGCCGGCGGAAATGAGGATGCCCAGGATGGCCATGACCACCGGGATGTTGGTGCCTACCGCGCCAATCACAGCGAGGATGATCACGGTGCCCGGAATGGACATCATGATCTCGGTGGTGCGGCTGATGACCGGCTCCGTGCGGTCCCCGCCGGCGGCCGCCAGCATCGCCAGGATGGTCCCGAGCCCGACGGCGACGAGCACCGTGATCATGGACGTTCCCAGGGTGCCGGCCGCCGCAGCGAAAATGCGGCTGAGGAGGTCCCGGCCCAGTTCGTCGGTGCCGAGCCAGTGCGCGGCCGTGGGGCCCGAGAGGACGGCGGTGAAGTCCTGGTCCTCGGTCTTGAAGGGCAGCCAGAGCGGCGCGGTCACGGACGCGGCCACCATGGCGGCCAGCCAGGCCACCCCGGCGATGCTTCCGGGTGAGGCGAACAGCTTGCTCCCGGAGAAGCGGGTAAGTGCTGGCCGGCGGGACGTTGTGGGAGCTGCGGTACCGGCGGCGGGAGCCTCTGCGGGGGAATCTGCGGGGGCTGGGGCAACTGAGGGGATCATGAGGCACGCAACTTCGGGTCGAGGAACTTGGTGGCGAGTTCCAGCACCAGGTTCACGGCAACCACCACAACGGTGGCGATCACCACCACGCCCTGGACGGATGGAGCGTCATGGGTGCTGACGGAGGTTTGGACAGCCTGGCCCAGGCCGGGCATGGCGAACAGCTGCTCCGCGATGACGGAGCCGCCGAACAGTTGGATGAACTGCAGTGCGATGCCGGCAACGATGGGGAGGCTGGCATACCGCAGGGCGTGGACGTAGAGGATTTTCCAGGTGGGGGTAGCGGTGGCGCGGAGGGTCCGGATGTGTTCCTGCTGCAGCGCTTCAAGCATGGAGGCCCTGGTCTGGCGGGCGATGAACGCCGCACCGCCCACGGCCAGGGTGATGACGGGCAGGGCAAGGGACAGTGCCCAGTCCTGCGGGGATGCCTCGAACGGGACGTAACCGGTGGCGGGGAAGATGGAGGACTGGACCGCGAACAGGTACACGAAGATGACGCCCACCCAGAAGCTGGGCAGGGCCACACCCATGCCGCAGGCGGCGCCGATGATGCGGTCTGCCGTTCCCCCGCGGACAGCGGCGGTGACGCCCAGGGTGATGCCCAGTAGAGCGCTGAGCAGCGTGGCCCCGGCGGCCAGGGAGGCGGTGACGGGAAGCCTGCTGGCCAGGTCGGCGCTGACGGAGCGGCCGTCAATCAGCGACGTGCCGAGATTGCCCTGGACGGCGTCGCCCAGCCAGCGGACGAACTGGGTCAGCAGCGGATCATTCCAGCCGAGCCGCTGGTTGACTTCGTCGATGGCTTCCTGGGTGGCGCCGGCTCCGAGCGAGACGGCTCCGGGGCTTCCGGGCATCGCGTGCACCAGCAGGAATGCCAGCACCGCAACCACCAGGACGGTGGCAAGCGCCATCAGCAGGCGCTTGGTGATGAATAGTGCCATGGTGACCTCCATCGGTCAGGCCCTGCCGGGCCGGGCGCTCCCGTGTGACAGGAGGGCCCGCCCGGCAGGTGCGGGTGTTAGCTGGCCGGCTTGTAGGACGAGAGGAGCGGGTAGGCGTTGGTTCCGGCGAACTCCACCGGGGCCACCTTCCTGGTGTTGTAGCCCTGGTTGGTGAGCGCCTCGTAGAGCGGGATCATCCAGCCGGATTCCACCAGCCGAGTGTTCAGCTTGGTGGCCGCGGCCTTGACGGCGGCGTCGTCCTTCGCGGCAGCCAGCTCACCCGTGGCGGCGCTGAGCTGCTCGTCGGTGGCCTTCTGGACGTTGGTGAAGCCGCTCAGGACTGCTCCGTACATCACGCCCACGGGGTTGTCCCAGTTCAGCGGCGCGTAGCCGAGCGGGGTGGTGGCGACGGCGGCGAACGCCTCGTCCGTTGAGGCAGCCATCTTGACGTTCATGGTGATTCCGACGGCGGCGAGGTCCTTCTGGACTGCCTGCAGGTCCGTCTGGGTCTGGGCGCCGGCAATGATGGTGAACTCGAAGCCGTCCGGGTAGCCGGCTTCCGCGAGCAGGCTCTTGGCCTTCTCCGGGTTGTAGGCGAACGCCGTTTCCAGGTCCTTGGTGAAGCCGGCGGAGTCCTTGGGCAGGGCGTTCCAGGCGGGGATGTCACCCTTGTGGAGGGCGTCCACCAGGGCCTGGCGGTTGATCGCGTGCTGGATGGCCTGGCGGACCTTTTCCTCGGCGAACGCCGGTGCGGTCTTGCCGATCTTGTCGAAGGAAATCATGGTGTTGACCGTGCCGCCGATCTGGGACACACCCACACCCTTGGTTTTCACGAAGTCCACCGTGGAGGACGTCAGCATGGCAACGTCAGCCTGGCCCGAAACCAGGGCGTTTGCCCGGGCCTGGGGGTCGAGGACAACGCTGAAGATCACCTTGTCGAAGGCGTACTTGGAGGCTTCCGGGCTCTTGCTGTTCTTGACCAGGACGTACTTGTTGCCCTTCACGGTGGAGGGATCAAGAGTGTAGGGGCCCGAGCCGTCCGGGGTTGCGGCGAGGCTTGCGGTGTCCGTAACTGCCGTCTTGCCGACGATCATGCCGGTGGTGGAGGCCAGGTTCTTTTCGAACCCGGGCTGCGGCTTGGCGAAGGTGAGGGCAACCTGGGTGGGGCTGACGACGTCCACCGAGGCGATTTCCTGTGCGCCGCCTTTGGCGACGGCAGAGTAGGCGGTCAAGGCCGGGTCGGAGCGGCGGTCGAGGTTTGCCTTGACCAGTTCGGCGTCGAGCTTTGACCCGTCGGTGAACGTTACGTCGTCCTTGAGGGTCAGGGTCAGGACCGTGTTGTCAGTGTTGTAGCTGAACTCCTTGGCCAGGCCCGGGCCTGCCGAGCCATCCGGCTGCAGGGTCATCAGGCTTTCGTAGAGCCCTTCGAAGAACTGCCGCTGGGCGGCTGACACACGCAACGGATCGAAGCCGAATGATGCGGAGTCGCTGTCGATGGCGAGGGTCAGGGTGCTGGTATCGACCTTGGCGGCTGCCTGGCCGGAGCCGCCGCCGCAGGCGGTGAGCGATCCCAGCAGGAGGGCGCCGGCCAGAACGGCGGAGCTCCCGCGGGCGGTGGAGTTCAGGAGTTTCATGTAGTGCGCCTTTGCATTCTGGTGTGACAACGGAGAGGACTGTGTGGGCCAGGCGAGTGGCCGGCTTCCTCAAGAATGCTGTGGGCACGTTTTCGCCAGACACGACTATTTCATTGGTTGAAATACTTCTGTGGCGCCGGTCACTGCGCGGGACAGGATGAATGTCAAGGCATCGAAGCCTGGCGCCGGGCCCCGGCGTTGCACCGAAAGGATCATCATGACCGTTTCCCCTTCCTTCCCGCCCCACTTCCTGTGGGGCGTGGCCAGCGCCGCACACCAGGTGGAAGGAAACAACGTCAACAGCGACACGTGGCTCCTGGAGCATCTTCCCGGCACCATTTTTGCTGAGCCCTCAGGTGACGCCGTGGACCATTACCACCGGTACCGGGAGGACATCGCCATGATCGCCGGCCTCGGGTTCACCAGCTACCGGTTCTCACTGGAATGGGCGCGGATAGAGCCCGAGGAAGGCCATTTCTCGGTGGCGGAACTGGACCATTACCGCCGCATGCTGGAGGTGTGCCATGACCATGGCCTTACCCCGGTAGTGACGTTCCACCACTTCACGTCCCCGCGGTGGCTGTTGGCCATGGGCGGGTGGGAGGGCCCGCGGACGGCGGAGCTTTTTGCCCGCTATTGCGGCCGGGTGATGGCGCACCTGGGTAACCTGGTCGGCGTCGCCTGCACCTTGAATGAACCGAACCTGCCGTGGCTGCTGGAATCCTTCGGCATCGGCGGCGAAGCACCGGAAAACCGGGCTTCGGTGCCCATGTGGGCTGCCGCCGCGGAACGCCTGGGCGTGGATGCCAGCACCGTGGCGCCCTTCCAGTTCTGCTCCACCGAGGCGGGGTTCGCCGTCAAGCTGGCGGCTCACCGGGCCGCCACCGCAGCGATCAAGGCGCACCGGCCCGGGCTGAAGGTGGGCTGGACGCTTGCCAACTCGGACATCCAGTCGATCGAGGGCGGCCGGGAACTGGCCGACCGGGTCCGCCGGGACGTCAATGAGCGCTTCCTTGAGGCATCCCGGGGCGATGACTTCGTGGGTATCCAGACGTACGGCCGCACGGTATACGGTCCGGACGGCCACGCGCCGGCGCCCGAAGGCGCGGAGATCAACCAGATGGGCGAGGAAATCTACCCGCAGGCACTGGAAACCACCATCCGCGAAGCGCACCGGATCGCAGGCATTCCTGTCATGGTGACGGAGAACGGCCTGGCTACCGAGGACGACGCCCAGCGCGTGGCTTACCTGCAGGCAGCCGTCGACGGCGTCGCGGCCTGCCTGGCGGACGGCATCGACGTCCGCGGCTACATCGCCTGGACCGCCTTCGACAACTTCGAGTGGATCTTCGGCTACCGGCCCAAGTTCGGGCTCATCGCCGTCGACCGCGCCACTCAGGAGCGCACTCCCAAGGAAAGCGCCCACTGGCTGGGGGGCCTCGCCCGTGAGCATGCGCAGTCACACGTGACGCAGCCTGCCTAGACACGGACGGAGCCTGCCTAGGGAATCCGGCACCCATCCATCCATTTGGCCGCCGGCTCCGAATCCCTTGGGACAAAATTCCCAAGGCTAGGACGGGACGATGGACGAAGCGGACCAGCGGGCCCTGACCGGCGCGGTGATCAAGAGGCACAGCCTCGACCTCGCCGAGCTGTGGCTCGACTTTGTTGCCCTGGGCGGGGACGCCTCCGAACAGGACATCAGGGATTACAGCTCCGGCACGGCTGCACTGTCAAAAGATGACCGGGACGCCCTGACCCAAGCGGTCAATGAGCACTGTGCCGCGGCGAACGCACTGGTCCGGGCACCCTTCAGCGGTTCCCTCCTCGCGCTTCAGCAGAAGGAACGGCAGGATCCCTACTCGTCGAAGTAGGTGAAGGTGTCAGTGTCGCCCGCCACGGAAGAGATCACGGCGGCCGCGACGTCCCGGAGCTTCACGTTCCTGGAATTGGAGGCCTCCCGCAGGACCTGGAAGGCGGCGGCCTGGCTGCAGCGGTTCTGCGCCATGATGGCGCCGGTGGCCAGGTCGATGACCGTCCGTGACTCCATCGCGGCGCTCATGCCGGCTTTGGAGTCCTGCAGCCTGGCCATCCGCAGGGCAAGCGTGAGCCCCTTGGATACCTGTTCGGCATAGGCCTCGGCGGTGGCGGCGGCGTCACCGCTGTACGCCCCCGGCTGCTCGAAGTGAAGGGTAAGAGCGCCGAGGTCCTTGCCCTCCAGGAGCAGCGGGATACCCAGCACAGACCTGATGCCCTGCTCCCGGGCGGCCAGCACGTACTCCGGCCAGCGGTCTTCGTGTTCCAGGTCCGGGACGAGGACTGTTCCCATGGTCCGCATGGGGGCCAGGCCCGGGCCGTCCCCATGCGTGTCTTCCAGCTCGGTGAGCAGGCAGGAGCCGGGGTTGCTGCCGGCTATGGCGGTGGGCTTCTTGGGGCGGGCCAGCCTGATGCCGCAGGACACTTTCCGGCCGGCACTGCCAAACCGTGCGGCAGAGTATTCTGCGAGGTCCTGAAGGAGCTGCTCCACGCCGGGGTTCCCGAGGACCAGGTCCTGCAGGTGCGCTGCAACATCGGCAAAAATTCTGCCATCCGAAACATCGGTGACCACCAAGGATCTTTCCTCCCGGACGAAAATGAAAAGCCACAACAACATGGCCACTCACTGCCAAACGGTAGTTCCAGCCTACCCGTGCAAAGGACGTAACCTGTCAACCATGAAGCCCGCCTCCAGCCACATCGGAGCCGTCCACGGCGCAACGCTGACAGTCGACGGCACCCCGGTCCGCAGTTTCCTGGGGGTCCCGTACGCGGAGCCGCCGACGGGGGAACGCCGTTTTCGTCCGCCCGTTCCCGTGTCCCCGTGGCTGGATGTGCTCGACGGCAGCGCGCCGGGTCCGGCCGCCCCGCAGAACCCCGAGTCGCCGGCACCGCCCGGGGCCAAACCGCGGATCTGGAGCGAGGAGGGCTGCCTCAACCTCAACATCTGGGCTCCCGCCACGGACGGCCCTGCCAGGCCCGTGATGGTGTGGATCCATGGCGGCGCCTACCTCACTGGTTCCAACAGTGACGGCATGTACGACAGCGCCAACCTCGCCGCCGCGGGCGATGCCGTAGTAGTGGCCATCAACTACCGGCTGGGAGCGCTCGGTTTCCTGCACCTGGCGGACCTCCTGGGACCGGGCTACGAAGACTCCTCCAACCTTGCCCTCCTGGACCAGCTCGAAGCCCTGCGCTGGGTACGGCGCAACATCGCCGGGTTCGGCGGGGACCCGCAGAACGTGACCCTGTTTGGGGAATCGGCCGGAGCCGCAGCCATCGGCACCCTGCTGGGCATGCCGGCGTCGGAAGGCCTGTTCCGCCGGGCCATCATGCAAAGCGGCACCGCCGAACGCTGGCGCACGCCCGTTGACTCTGCCGGCATCAGCCGGAGGTTCCTCGCCCTGTGCGGCCTGGACAGCCTTTCGGCGGCCGAGCTGCTGGCCCTGCCCGTGGAGCGGCTGCTGGAGGCCCAGGAAAAGCTGGTGCAGGAGGTGGGCCGGGAAACATTCGCCGTGCCCCTGCCCTTCCAGCCGACGGTGGGGACGCCATCACTGCCGCAGCCGCCCCTGGATGCGGTTCGGCAAGGGCTCAACGCCGGGGTGGATCTTATTGTCGGGACCAACCTCAACGAGGGGTCCTTCGCGGTGGAAATGCGGCCGACTGCCCCAGAGGATCCCGGCTATCCGGAACGCGCCGCCGCCGTGCTCACGGCCGCCGGGATTGCCGGGGACCGCGCGGCGGAATACGCGTCCGCCCTCGCCCAGGTTTTGTCCCGGGAAACCGGTTTGTCGCCCGAAACCGGCCCGCCGCAGGAGGCAGGCTTGTCACGCGATGTGTCCGGCAAGGAACTCCTCGAAGCCGCGATAGCCGATTCCGTCTACCGCCAGCCGAGCAACAACCTGCTGGACGCGCGCGGACAGGGCGCCCGGCACGGGGCGCCGGGCCGGACCTTTTCCTACCTCTTCACCTGGCGCAGCCCGGCCATGGGCGGAAAGCTCGGAGCATGCCACGCCCTGGACATCCCGTTCGTCTTCCGGCACCTGGATGCGCCGGAGGCTGCCTTCCTCACCCGCGGCCGGGCACCGCAGTCCCTCAGTGACACCATGAGCGGCGCGTGGGCGTCATTCGCACGGAGAGGAAGACCCGGCCTGCCCGGACTGGAGTGGCCGGAATACGGGCGGCAGCGCAACACCATGATCCTTGACACGGCACCCCGGGTGGACGCGGATCCGCGCCGGGACATCAGGGAGTTCTTCGAGGCGAACCGGGTCAGCCTGCAGCCTGGGCGTTGAGGGTATCCCGGATCCCGTTCAGCGCGGGGTCCCGGAGCTGCATGAAGGCAGGTTTCAGCAGCGGCTGAATGATCTTGGCCGGTCCCTTGATGCTGAACTCGGCCGTGTACTTCACCAGCGACCCGGTGCCGGACGGGCTCACGTCCACGGAGTCGAACGCTGTGACGGTCTTGTTTTCGCCGCGGAGCTTGATGTGGTTCTCCGTCAGCTCGATGACCTCGTACTCCAGGGTCTGGCGCTTCCCCCGGAATTCGGACTCTGCATGGTACCGGTGGCCTACCGCCACCGGGCCCGGCGTCAGCTTGTCCATCACGGGAGTGTTGGGGTCCCACGTGCTGGTGTTCTCGAACTCCCTCATGAAAGCGAAAGCTTTCTCGGCGGACAGGTTGGTTTCGACGCTTCCGGTGACTGTGATCATCACCCCAGTGTAGGAACGGGCTGGCGGGCTGCACAGCCCCGCCGCCCTACGCCCGCCCGGCCGCCGCAGCCGTTTTCCGTCCGGCCAGCTGGACGGACGCCATTTTGTAGCACAGCTGCCCGCCGAGTTCGCGGGGATGGATCCACACCTCATAGCCCTCGGCTGCCGAGAACAGGGCCCTGCCCGCTGTCATGTCCGCTGCAAGCCAGAGGGCGGAGGAATCCTGCATGGCGTCGTCCACCACTCCCGCCCGGACCAGCTGGAAATCCTTCCGGACCTCCACGGGAATCCCGACGAGCCGGCTCCAGTCGTGATAGCGAAACCACTTCATGGCGCGGTCAGTGCATGTGGCTTCCGCCGTTGATGTCCACCGTGGTGCCGGTGAGGTAGGCGGATTCCTCGGAGGACAGGAAGGTGATCACGGCAGCAACTTCTTCCGTGGTGGCGTTGCGGCCCAGCGGAATCCCGGCGTTGATGGCGGCTTCCTGCTCCTCGGTGCTGCCCACGCGGATGTTGGTGTCCACGGCGCCCGGGGTGATGGCGTTGACGGTCACGCCGGTGGTGCCCAGTTCGCGGGCGAGGGCCTTGGTGAGGCCCAGGATGGCGGCTTTGGCGGCAGAGTAGGGGACCTTGCCGAAGACGCCGCCGCCGCGCTGGGCTGATACGGAGGACATGTTGACGATCCGGCCCCAGCCGTTGGCGATCATGTCCGGCAGGAAGGCCTTGGTCACCAGGTAGGTGCCGGTGGCGTTGACGTCCATCACCTTGTGCCACAGCTCAAGGGTGGTCTCCAGGAACGGGACCGGAGAGGTGATGCCGGCGATGTTGGCCAGGGCCCCTACCGGCGGCAGGTTGCCGGCGGCGACCTCCGCGGCCACCGCCTGGGAGGCCGCGTTGACGGATGCTTCGCTGGCGACGTCGATTTCGTGGCCAAAGGCGGGGACGTTGAATTCGTTGCCGATCTCGGCGGCGACCTTGGCGGACTTCTCGCCGTCGAGGTCCAGGATCACCACCGCCCAGCCCTGGTTGGCGTAGCGGCGGGCGGTGGTGATGCCGATGCCCCGGTCCGAGGTCGCCCCGGTGAGGACTGCGGTGCGCTGGATGGTGGTCATGACGGTGCTCCTTGGCTGATGTGGTGGGACATCCTTGTCCCTTGATGTGGCGGGCCCGGCTGGTACCGGACATTCGTGATGGGGACCACACTAATCGCGTTCGGTGTTAACAGTCAACCTCCAACATTGACTGTTGACATTGATCATGACCGCGGTCACACTGGACCTATCATTTTGTTAACCGTCGACAGCGGCTACCCCAACTGGCCGCTTTCCGAAAGGGAACCACCATGAGCAAAGATGCTCTGAAAATGCGGGGCCATGTCCATGGCACCAAAGACGCCAAGCGCGTCGCTATCGGCTCCGGTGTCGGCGCCGTTATTGAGACGTATGACTTCATCGGCTTCGGCACCGCCGCCGCCCTGTATTTCGGGACAGTCTTTTTCCCCAACACCGACCCCGTCACCGGAACCCTGGCCGCCTTTGCCACGCTGGGCGTTGGCTTCGCTGCCCGCCCCATCGGCGGCATCATTGGCGGACACCTCGGAGACAAGGTAGGCCGCAAGCCGGTCCTGGTCGCCTCCCTGATCCTGATGGGTGTGGCCACATTCCTGATAGGCCTGCTTCCCACCTACGAGCAGGTGGGCCTGCTCGCACCCGCACTGCTGGTCTTCGTCCGCATCGTCCAGGGCCTGGCGTTCGGCGCTGAATGGGGCGGCGCCATACTGATGAGCTACGAACACGCGCCGTGGAAGACCAAGGGCAAATACACCGGCATCGTGCAGGCAGGCTTCCCGGTAGGCCTTCTCCTGGCCAACCTGGTCTTCCTGGTCAGCGTGAACCTCGGTGGCGAGCTCGCCTGGCGCGTTCCCTTCCTGGCCAGCATCGTTCTCGTCGCTGTCGGCCTGATCATCCGCGCCAAAGTGCCCGAATCCCCCGTCTTCGACGAGGTCAAGGACAGCGGCTCCATCGTCAAGAACCCCATCATCGAGGTCATCAAGACCGACTGGCGCAGCATCGTCCGCGGCATCGGCCTCCGCATCGCCGAGACCGCCGGCTACGCAGTGTCCATCACCTACATGATTTCCTACCTGCACACCCAGCAGCTGGCGGATAAGACCGAAACCCTCGTGGCCCTCTGCATCGCCTCATTCATCGGTATCTTCGCAACCATGGCCTGGGCACGCCTCACGGACAAGATCGGCCGCCGTCCCCTGTACGTCTGGTCCTGCGCCTTCGCAGCACTGTTCGGCATCCCGATGTTCCTGCTGGTCAACACCGGAATGTTCATCTTCGTCATCGCCACCATCGTCATCTCCTACGCCGTCTGCCAGAACTCCCTCGCCGGCGCCCAGGGCCCGTGGTTCCCTGAACTGTTCCAGGCCAAAACCCGCTCCTCCGGCGCCTCACTGGCCTACCAGATCTCAGCGATGGTCTCCGGCTTCACCCCCTTCATCACCACCCTGCTGTTCGTTGCCCTGGGATGGATGGGCCCCGCCCTGCTCTTCAGCTTCTACGCCGCCATCGGCCTCTGGGCAGCAATCGTCACCAGGGAAACCTGGGGCAAGCGCGAACGCCAGCTCGCTGACGAAGCCACCAAAAGCACACCCAACACGGTGAGCGTCTAATGACCGTCACGCACGAAACGAACACGGAGCAAGCAATGCCAACAGAAACCGTCCAAGCCCCGGCCATCAAAAGCCAGGCGGCTCAGGAGCGGATCGCCAAAATCGCTGCCGCGGCCTACCGGATCCGGCACCATGCCCTGAACATGGGCGAGGTCCAGGGCCAGGGCTACGTGGGCCAGGCCCTGGGTGCGGCTGACATGCTGGCCACGGTCTACGGCGACCAGCTCCGCTTCCGCGCCGAGGATCCGCACTGGGAGGCCCGGGACCGGTTCCTGCTCTCCACCGGCCACTACGCCATCGGCCACTACGCCGCGCTGGCCGAAGCCGGCATCGTCCCGGTCGAGGAGCTCGAGACCTACGGCTCGGATGATTCGCGGCTGCCGATGTCCGGCATGTCCACCTACACGCCCGGCATGGAGATCTCCGGCGGCTCCCTGGGCCACGGCCTGACCATCGCCGTCGGCATGGCCCTGGGTCTCCGGTACCAGGGGTCCGATTCGAGGGTGTTCAACTTCCTCTCCGACGGCGAGCTGGACGAAGGCTCCACGTGGGAGGCGGCCATGGGCGCGCACCACCACCAGCTGGGCAACCTCACAGCAATGGTGGACATCAACGCCCTGCAGGCCGACGGCAAGACCGACACAGTCCTCCGAACCGAGCCGGTGACCGAAAAGTGGGAATCGTTCGGCTGGTACACCCAGCGCGTGGACGGCAACGACGTCGCCGCGCTGCTCGCAGCCTTCGACAACGCAGCCGCCCAGGCCGCCGCCGTCGGACGCCCCTCCGTGATCCTCTGCGACACCAAGGTGGGCCGCGGCGTACCCCTGCTCGAAAACCGCGAAAAGGCGCACTTCATGCGCATCGAAGAACACGAATGGCAGACCTGCCGCGAGCAGCTCACCGCCGGTCACGAAGGAAAGGCTTCAGCATGAGCACCACCACCGAGGCCCCCAACACCACTACAGCCATCAAGCCGAAGCTGAAGACCTCGGCCATGATCGCGTCCTTCGCCGACCCGGACCAGAAGACGGCGTCCGCACCCTTCGGGCACGCCCTGGTCAAGGCCGCACAGGAAAACGACCGGATCGTCGGCCTCACCGCGGACCTGGGCAAGTACACCGACATGCACATCTTCGCCAAGGCATTCCCGGAGCGGTTCTTCCAGATGGGCATGGCCGAGCAGCTGCTCTTCGGCGCAGCCGCCGGCCTGGCGGAAACCGGGCTGGTGCCGTTCGCGTCCACCTACTCCGTGTTCGCCGCCCGCCGCGCCTACGACTTCCTGTGCCTGGATGCCGCCGAGCCGAACCTGAATGTCAACATCGTGGGCGGCCTGCCCGGCCTCACCACCGGCTACGGCCCCAGCCACCAGGCCACCGAGGACATGGCAATCTTCCGCGGCATGCCCAACCTGACCATCGTGGACCCCTGCGACTCGATCGACATCGAGCAGGCAGTGCCGCAGCTCGCGGCCAGCGAAGGCCCCACCTATCTGCGCCTGCTGCGCGGCAACGTGCCCACCGTCCTGGACGAATACGACTACACGTTCGAGCTCGGCAAGGCCAAGGTCCTGCGCGGCGGCAACGACGTTGTGTTCATCTCCTCCGGCCTGATGACCATGCGCGCCCTGCAGGCAGCCAAGGCGCTCTCGGCACACAACGTGGACGTCGCCGTCGTGCACGCCCCCACCATCAAGCCGTTCGACGCCGACACCGTGCTCAAGGAGATCAACACCGACCGGCTGGCCGTGACGCTGGAAAACCACTCCGTGGTGGGCGGCCTGTTCGAAACCGTCGCCTCCGCCGTCGTTACCGCGGGCGTGGGCAAGCGCGTGGTCCCCGTGGCGCTGCCGGACCAGTTCCTCGACGCCGGGGCGCTGCCCACCCTGCACGACCGCTACGGGCTTGCCGTGGACCGGATCGTTGCAAAGGTCCTCGCCGAACTCGGCTGACCTTGCAGCTGCAGCATCGAAGAGCACGGCACCGGTCCCGGCCGGTGCCGTGCTTTCTGTCGTAATATCGACGTATGACTGTAAACAGTCGACTTACAACAGTGAGGACGGAAGCCATGGCCGGACTGACAGCCCCGCTGCTGGGACTGGAAAAGAAAAGCCTGCGCGAGCAGGCGCTCGCGGCACTGAGGACCGCCATCACCAGCGGCGAGCTGGAACCCGGGCGGCACCTGGTGGAGACCGAGCTGTCCGAGATGCTGCAGATCAGCCGGGGAACGCTCCGTGAAGCCCTGCGCCAGCTGGAACAGGAAGGCCTGCTCTCGGCCGGTCCCCGCGGCCGGCTCTCCGTCCGGCACCTGGATGAAAAGGAAATCCGGGATATCTTCGCCGTCCGCGCCGCCCTGGAGTCGCTTGCCGCCCGGACCCTCTGCGAACTTCCGGACCGGCAACACGTCACGCAGTCCCTGCACAAAGCCATCGATGCGATGAGCGCGACAGCTGACGGGACGCTTGAGGAACGGATCGAATCGGACCTCGAGTTTCATCGCACCCTTTGCCGCCTGACCGGCAACGAGACGCTCCTCCATTCCTGGCAATCGCTGGAAGGCTCCATCCGGATGTCCATCATGTTTGCCGGCCGGGAAAAGGGCGTCAGCAACATGAGCGTGGACCGTCACCGGGACATCGTCGCCGCCATCGACACCGGCGATGCCGCCCTGGTCCGCAAGACCATCCTCGAGCACATGGACACGGCCGCGGCCACGCTGGTGTCCTAGCCACTTCTTGGTAGTTTCGTAGTTCGCGCGAATAGTCCCCGCGCCCCCGGGTACGTTGGACTATGAGCAGGGTGGCCAGGCAGTATGCCTTGGGACCGCGGGACCAACTGCAGAAAGAGGACTCAATGCGGGAACCGATGACCAGCGACGATGTTTTTGAAGCGGAGACCGTTGCCGGCGAAAACGAGGAAGCAGCAGCTGAACCGTCAGTGGACCCGGACGTCAATTTTGACGAGCAGTTTTATCCGGCCCGACCCAAGGCGCTGAGGCCCACCGCCCGGCGGCGCCAATACTTTGCCACCAGGCCATCCTTCGAATTCGATGGACGCAATGCGGCCTATGTCGAATGGCTGCGGAACCAGGCGATGCTGGGCGACGCCAACACATTGGCCCGGCAGCTCTCCGGGCAAGCCAGCATGTGGCAGAACTCCTACGCCCACCCGAACCCCCGGGCTGCCGTGGAGCGGGCACCCGTCTGGTTTACTGCCTATCCCCTGTCCTTCATCACCAGGTCCACCGAGTCCTTCCTCTCGGCCCTGGGCGATCCGGCCATGTGGGAAGCCTTCAGCGAAATAGGCATCCGGGCCATCCACACCGGCCCCGTGAAACTGGCCGGAGGCATCAGCGGCTGGTCCCAGACGCCCAGCGTGGACGGGCACTTCGACCGGATCAGCATGGCGATCGATCCCGTGTTCGGTACCGAGGATGAGTTCCGCCGGATGTGCGAGGTCGCCGCGGAACACGGCGGAACCATCATCGACGACATCGTTCCCGGCCATACCGGCAAGGGCGCCGATTTCCGCCTGGCCGAGATGAACTTCCGGGACTACCCGGGCATCTACCACATGGTGGATATCCCGGAGGAGGACTGGCACCTGCTGCCGGACGTCCCCGAGGGGCAGGACTCCGTCAACCTGAGCCCCGATTCCGAGCAGGCCCTGCAGAAGGCCGGGTACATCATTGGCCGGCTGCAGCGGGTGATCTTCTACGAACCGGGCGTCAAGGAAACCAACTGGAGCGCCACCCGGCCCATCGTGGACACCACCGGAAAGACCCGCCGCTGGGTTTACCTCCACTACTTCAAGGCAGGCCAGCCGTCCATCAACTGGCTGGACCCCACATTCGCCGGGATGCGCCTTGTGGTGGGGGACGCACTGCATTCCCTGGTAGACCTGGGCACCGGCGCGCTGAGGCTGGATGCCAACGGCTTCCTCGGGGTGGAAAAGAGCGCCGAGGAGCAGCCGGGCTGGTCCGAGGGGCATCCGCTGTCCGAGGCAGCCAACCAGCTCATTGGCTCCATGATCCGCAAGGTGGGCGGGTTCTCCTTCCAGGAGCTGAACCTGACCATCGACGACATCAAGGCGACGTCCGAGGCGGGCCCGGACCTTTCCTACGACTTCATCACCCGGCCGGCCTACCACTACGCGCTGGTAACCGCCGATACCGAGTTCCTGCGGCTGACGCTCAAGCTGTCCATGGAAATCGGCGTCGACCAGGCATCACTGGTCCACGCCCTGCAGAACCATGACGAACTGACGTACGAGCTTATGCACTTTGCCGCAGGGCACCGGGAAGAGATCTTTGAGCTCAACGGGCAGGAACTGACAGGCGCCCAGGTGGCCGAACAGGTGCAGCAGACCATGAGGGAGCGCCTGACCGGGGAGAACGGCCCCTACAACGCGTTGTTCACCACCAACGGCATCGCCTGCACATCGGTCAGCTTCATCATGGCCGCATTGGGCATCAAGGACCCCCAGGCGGTGACCCCGGAAGAGGAGGCGCGGATCCTGGATGTCCACATCCTCCTCGCCATGTACAACGCGCTCCAGCCCGGGGTCTTCGCACTCTCCGGCTGGGACCTGGCCGGCATCATGGCGCTGGACCGCAAGAGCGTCGCCGAACTCACCGCCCAGGGTGACACCCGCTGGATCAACCGCGGTGCACACGACATCATGGGCACCAGCCCGGACGCGGTAGCCTCCTCCGCCGGTATGCCCCGGGCCCGGAGCCTGTACGGCCCGCTCCCGGAGCAGCTGCAGAACCCGTCCTCCTTCGCGAGGCGCCTGCAGCGGATCCTGGCGGTCCGCGAAGAAAGCGGCATCGCCACAGGCGCCCTGCTGGATGTACCGGACGTCTCCAACCGCGGACTGCTGGTGATGGTGGTCCGGCTGAACAACGGCGCACTGGGTGTTACGGTGCTGAATTTCTCCGACCAGGACATTGCGGGCAGCATCCAGTCCAGCCACCTGGTGCCCGGGGCTGCCGTGCACGACCTGTTCACCGGCGATGCCGTTGGCCAGGTGGATGACCTGCACAGTTTCTTCCTCGAACTGCCTGCCTACCAGGGCACGGTCCTGCAGCTGACAGAGGAAGAGGAGACCGGGCAGGAGGACGGCGTTACTGCACCACCCGTGGGCTGATTCTCCTTGCGGCCGCGCGGGAATCCCTGTGGGTTCTCAACCGTTAACTGAATGTTCGGTAAGTTACCCGCGCGTAAATGAGGGATTGAATGAACGGGAAGTTTGTATCTGTTGAGGACGACGCCGGGAAAGTCACCCGCTACGTCCGTCACGGCAACGGCGGGGGCCTCGTGGCGCCCGGGGCAGTCGTGGCCGAAAGCGCCCGCATCGGCGCCATGACGTACGTGGAGCAGGGCGCACAGATCGGTCCCGGCTGCCGGATCGGCCACGGGAGCTGGATTGACCGTGAAGCCAGGATCGGCGACCGGACGGTGGTGGGTGACGGCGTGCGCATCGGCCGTGCGACGGTCATCGGAAGCCGGGTCCACATCGCCAGCCACTCGCGCATTGGTTCCGGGGTCCTCATTGAGCACGGGGTCCACGTGCACGCGGACAGCACCGTGCCCGACGGCGGCCAGGTCCTGCTCAGTTCGCGGACCCCGGAACGCGCCGCGGCTCGGAAGCGGCCGCACCGCACGAGCAAGGGCAGGATCGCCGCCTGAGGCTGCTAGCGCGCCCCGGCGGCCTCGGGAACCTCAGGGGCAGGCGTGAGCAGCATGGTTGCGGTATCGATGCGCTCATCCGTGTCCTGCCGGGCAACCAGTTCGTCCGCCTCCTCGCGGCTGGCAACCACGGGCACTGACCCGAGCAGGGGCCGGGAGGCCGACTCCCGCATCTTCAGCAAGGCAAACAGCGCCACCAGCGAGAAGAACATCACGTAGAACGCGGGAGCGTACAGGTTTCCGGTTGCCTCAACGAGGATCTGGCTGACCAGGGGCGTGGTGCCGCCGAAAACGGAAATCGCGAGGTTGTGCGTGACGCCTACCGATCCGAACCGGGAGGCCGTGGGAAAGAGCTCGGACATCACGGCCGCGGTCAGTGCGAGGAAAAACGCCGAGGGCAGCGACACCAGGAACAGTGCCAGGTACAGGGACCACAGCGTTCCCAGCTGCATCAAGGTAAAGGCCGGGAGCAGCAGGACCAGGTTTCCGATCGTGGCCATCGCGTAGATGGGGCGCCGGCCGATGCGGTCGGACCAGCGGGCCACAAGCGGGATCATGAGCGCCAGCAGAACCAGGACGACGACGGCGGCAACGGCCGTGTGCATAGGGTCGGATCCGACCTGGGTTTCCAAGTACGTGGGTATGTAGCTGGTGAGCAGGTACCCCGTCGTGCCGTCCGCGGCAACGAGGGAGCAGCCGATCAGGATTTGCGGCCAGTAGTGCTTGAAGATGTTCGGCAGGTTGTGCCGGACGAAGATGGGGTCAATGTCTTCGGTTCCGGCCTTCGCGTGGGCGGCCTCGAAGCTGGGTGATTCCGGGAGCCGGAGCCGCATCAGAATCGCCACGATGCCCAGGGGAAGGGCGATCAGGAACGGGATGCGCCAGCCGCCGTCCAGCATTGCGCTGTCACCCCACGCTGAGGTGGTGATGGCGGTGGTTGCCGCCACCATGCTGGCACCGGCAGCGAAGCCGAGCATTGAGCCGGAGTTCAGCAGGGAGGCCATATACCCGCGGTTGCGGTCGGGCGAGAACTCGGAGATGTAGGTGGCGGCACCCGAATATTCGCCGCCGGTGGAGAAACCCTGCAGCATCTTGAGCAGGTACAGGGGGATGATGACCCACAGACCCACCTCGCCTGCGGTGGGGAGCAGGCCGATGCCGGTTGTGGCCACGGCCATCAGTGCCATCGTGAAGAAGAGCACTTTGCGTCGGCCGATCCTGTCACCCAGCGGCCCGAGGATCATTCCACCCAGGGGGCGAACGATGAAGGACACAGCGAAACCGAGCAGGGTGACCAGCAGGCCCATGCGTTCGTCCATGCCCTCGGTGAACACGGAGGTCATGACGACGGCCAGGTAGCCGTAGACTCCGATGTCGTACCACTCGATGAAGTTGCCTACCCCAGCGCCTACCTGCGCCTTCCGCAGTTCGTTCTTATCCACGATGATGCAGTCGCCCGCCGTCAGTCGGCGGGCAGTTTTGTGGCGCACGGGGTGCTCTTCTTTTGAGTGTTCGAACATCTTCGTCCTGTCTGTGTACCGGATGACGGGTCGGCAGGAGTACCGGCGGTCAACCGGAATCCCCTAGGGGAGGCTGGTAAGTATTGTGCCAGAAACACAACGGAGGATCGGCCGCTTTCCCGCCCAAAATGTGATCTGAGCCTCCATTTTCCGCGTGATCAGCCCGTCTCCGGGCTGTTGCAACAGAAGCAACTGGGCGCGTCACAATCACCAAATGACCACGTTTTCATCCTCGCCCTGCCGAAAACCGACCCGTTGCGTCCCGAGGTTTTCACGGGCAATTGGAGCGCGGACTGCCGGCCTCCGGGCCGGCAGCCCGCCTTCTGTTGCCACGGCCGCCGCGCAGGACCGCCACGCCCCAAACGGCAAGGAAGGCCGCAACCAGCAAGAGCCCTGCCTCGCCCAGGTCGATATCGCCCAGCCAGGCGGTGACCGGGTCATCCAGCCCAAAGGCGGCATGGGCGAACCCGCCGAGGGTGATGGCTGCGATGAAGAGCGCCGAGACGGCGGTAAGGCCCGTCACCAAGGCATTGAAGCCGAGTTTGCGCTGCGGGTCATCAAGGGCCGAGCGGTACATCCGCATCATTGCCACGCCGTTGACCGAATCGCACAGGGTCATCGCGGCGGCGAACGCCAGCGGCAGCGCAAGCAGGGCGAAGGGCGGCACCCCGGCCAGGGACGCCGCCGTCGTCATCATCAGCAGCCCGATGGTGGTGGCGGTGTCGAAGCCCAGCCCGAACAGGAAGCCGATCACGTAGATGTTCCGTGGCCGCCGCACCCTGGACAGGGGCCTGGCCAGCAGCCGGGCCACGAGCCCCTGCTGTTCGAGGTCCGCCGGACTGATTGCCGCGCCGCTGCGGGCCCGGCGGTAGGCCCGCGCCGACCTGGCGAACGCCGACCCGTTGAACAGGCCCATCGCCAGCAGGAACAGGCCGGACACGCCGCTCCCGACCAACCCGAGCACCAGGTTGCCGGCGGACCCGTCCTGCATGAAACCGCCCACAACGCCGGCGCCGGCGACCACCAGCACCCCGGCCAGGGTCACCACGGAGCTGTGCCCCAGGCTGAAGGCAAAGCCGACGCTGACAGGGTCCTGCCGCTGGGCTACGAACTTCCGCGTCGAATTATCGATCGCGGCAAGGTGGTCCCAGTCGTAGCTGTGCTTCACGCCCGCCAGGTAGGCGGTCAGGACCAGGCCCCACGTGAGCGCGTGGGCACCGGCCGCACCGGCGTTCCCTGCCAGCAGGAGTACGACGGCGGCCGCATGCAGCGCTGCCACCGCGCCAAAGGTGAACATCAGGCGCGTCCGCACCGGCAGTGCTTCCCGCTGCCGGTAATAGGTGGCGATGCCCGTGATGGCCGTCATCAGTGCTTCCTCAGGTTCAGCGGTCCCTGCCCGTGCCAGCGTTCCCGCAGGAGGTTGGCGCAGGCCGAAAGAAGGAGGTTGAGTTCCCCGGTGCTGTTGGACAGGGCGCGGAGCACCAGGCCGGAAGTACCCGCGACGGCGCGGGTCAGTGAAACGCCGGTCAACGCATCGAATCCGGCGGCGAGCAGGTGCAGTTCGTCGGCGAGCGCCTGGTCCACGCGGGCGTTCACCACCACGAGGGACCCCACGTGGCTGAAGCCCTCCATGAACCCGAGCCCGGTGACATCGCCCGACGGCGGCCGGATCAGCAGGTTGTCCAGCGCCAGGAGTTCAGGTGTCCCGCCGTCGCCGTCGGGTTCCACCCGGATCTCGTTGCGCAGCCGGACTTCCTCGTACTGGAAGGCGGCCCCGTCCGGCGACCAGCCGGGGGTCACCACTTCGGCCATGACCAGCGACGACGACGGCCGCAGGGCAACAGAGGTCCGCTGCCGGTAGCTGGCCTCCCGGTAGGCGATGAGCTGGTCCGGCATCAGCTCCAACCGGGCCCCCTCCCCCAGCCGGACAGTCATCCGCTGTTCAGCAAAAGACCCGGGAGTCCGGTAAACCTTCGTCGCGGACTGGGTAGTCAGCAAGAGATCAGCACCGTCCTGGACTTCAACATTCAGCACAAAAAGGTCAGTGCCAAGATAAGCACCGCCAGGATTCACAACGACATAACAGACCTGCCCAGAGTCATCGAGATAATGCGGGCGCAGTACACGAAGAGCGCCCTGATGGTACTGATGTGCGGCGACGGACCGCTGACCCCGCACGGCGACCGCAAGCTCAAGCGCCCCCATGGGTCGCTGTCCGTGGCTGGGTCCGGCGGCTTCGCCGGATTTGGGGCCGTGCCCGCTTCGCGGTGCCCACCACGCCGCGGCCCCCAAATCCGGCCTCGCCGCCTCTGCAGTCACCTCACCTTCCGGCGCCACTTGGGGAACCGTCGTCATCGAGCGAGGTCGAGCATCAAGACATCCTTGCGCATCCATTCGATGACGGCATCGAGCCCTTCGTCTGTTTTGAGGTTAGTGAAGCAAAATGGTTTGTCGCCCCTGAATTCCCGCGAATCCCGCTCCATGACGGCGAGGTCCGCTCCGACGTGGGGTGCGAGGTCGGTTTTGTTGATGATGAAGAGGTCGGACTTGATCATGCCTTGGCCGGCTTTGCGGGGGATTTTCTCGCCCTGGGCCACGTCGATGATGTAGATGGAGAAGTCGACGAGTTCGGGGCTGAAGGTGGCGGAGAGGTTGTCGCCGCCGGATTCGACGAAGATCACCTGCAGGTCGGGATGGCGGGCTTTGAGTTCCTCGATGGCGGCGGTGTTCATGGAGGTGTCTTCGCGGATGGCGGTGTGCGGGCAGCCGCCGGTTTCGACGCCGATGATCCGGTCCACGGGCAGGATGCCGTTGGCCGCGAGGATTTTGGCGTCCTCGATGGTGTAGATGTCGTTGGTGATGGCGGCCATGGAGATTTCGCCGCTCATGTGCCGGGTGAGGCGCTCCACGAGCTGGGTCTTGCCTGCGCCGACGGGTCCGCCGATGCCGATCTTGATGGGTTCAGACATGTGTCCTCCTTTGAATCACAAGCACAGTCAGCTCATGAACATCCGGGCACGTTGGCGTTCGTGCCGCATTTGCGAAATTTCCAGTCCGGGCGTCACGGCCCCGAAGTCGTCCGGCGTGAGGTGGGCGATCCGTTCGACGGCGGCAGCAACGTCGTCGGCCGCTTGCCGCAGGAGCCGCTGGCCTGCGTTCTGGCCGAGCGGGATGGCCCGGACGGCGTTCTGGGTGAGCGACGTGACGGTGGCAAAAAGATAGGCGGCGAGCGCCTCCGGAAGCGGCACGCCGAGTGAACGGGCGACGACGGCGAACGCCAACGGCTGATGCCCCGCCGCCCGGCCACCGGAAACCAGCTCCCGGTAGGATGCCAGCTCAGCGGAGGGAAACACCTCGCCCCCAATCTCCAGCAACCGGAGCCCCATCTTCACGGAAGCCTCCCGAACCTGCCGAGGCAACAGCGAAGCAGACAAAAGAGCATCAAGTTCAAGAACATCAACACCCTCATACAAGAACCGAATGGCAAGCCCATCAGAGTAAGAAAGCGTCTGGGAGATAAAAGCACCGAGCCACACCCCAAAACCAGCCTCATCACGAACCACACCGGCATCGATGTACGTCTCAAAGCCAAGAGAGTGCGCAAAGGCCCCAGTAGGAAGCGCCGAGTCAGTGAGCTGCTGCAAGGCAAGCTGGTAACTGCTCACCGCACTCCCGCCCAAGGTGAGAAACGCAAGCGACGGCCCGGATTGGGGGCCGCGGCGTGGCGGGCACCGCGGAGCGGGCACGGCCCCCAACCCGGGGCGGCGCACCCAGCCGTCGCGCCTTTTGGAGCGCGCAGCGCGGCGACGGAATTACTAGTGCGAATGCTCAGCATGGCGGAAAGGAACAGGCATGACGCGTTCCTGCCGGGAGTAGGGCACGGCGGCGTGGCGAAGGTAGTCCTCGACGGTGTGGTCGTAGGCGCACACCATGACGTCGGTTTCGTACTCTGACGACGAGTCGAAGAACTGGGCCTGGAGATGCCGGTTGCCGAGGGAGTGGGCCACGACGCCCATTTCGTGGATGGACCGGGGTGCGATGACCAGGACGTCGGTGGGCAGCACGGACACAACGATCATGTTGGAGTCCTCGACGTGCAGGATGTCGCCGTCGCGGAGGTCACCGGAGCCGGAGGGCAGCCGGATGCCGATTTCCTTGCCGTGGTCCGTCGTCGCGCGTTGGATCCGTTTGACCAGCTGGGCGCTGGGCAGCACCACTTTTTCCTGGTGCAGGCCGGCGTAGGCGGCGAGGTCGGTCGCGGGCAGTTCATGGAGGTTGCCGAGGACTTTGTCGATGATCATGTGGGCTCCGGAAATCTAGAAGAGGAAGTAGCGCTGGGCCATGGGGAGGACGTCGGACGGATCGCAGGTGACGTCCTCGCCGTCGACCGTTACCTGGTAGGTTTCCGGGTCCACCTGGATGTCCGGGGTGGCGTCGTTGTATTTCAGGTCCGCTTTGGTGAGGGTGCGGATCCCTGAAACGGGCCGGATGACCTTCCCGAGCCCCAGCTCTTGGGGGACGCCGGCGTCGATGGCCGCCTGGGACAGGAACGTGATGGACGATTGCTGCACGGCCTTCCCGTACGCGCCGAACATCGGCCGCATGGTCCGGGGCTGCGGTGTGGGGATGGAGGCGTTGGCGTCGCCCATGAGCGCGTAGGCGATCTGCCCGCCCTTGATCACGAGCTCCGGTTTGACGCCGAAGAACGCGGGATCCCAGAGGACAAGGTCGGCGAACTTCCCTTCCTCCACGGAGCCGATGGAGTCCGCGATGCCCTGCGCGATAGCCGGGTTGATCGTGTACTTGGCCACGTAGCGCTTGAGGCGGAAGTTATCGCTGCCCGCCGAACCGTGGAGCCCGGCAGCACTGTCCCCCCGGGGATCTTTCAGCACACCCCGCTGCTTCTTCATCTTGTCCGCCACCTGCCAGGTGCGGGTGATCACTTCGCCCACGCGGCCCATGGCCTGCGAGTCGGAGGAGGTGATGGAAAAGATGCCCAGGTCCTGCAGGACGTCCTCGGCGGCGATGGTTTCGGCCCGGATGCGGGAGTCGGCGAAGGCCACGTCCTCGGGGATGTCCGGGTTGAGGTGGTGGCAGACCATCAGCATGTCCAGGTGCTCTTCGATGGTGTTGCGGGTGTAAGGCAGCGTGGGGTTGGTGGAGGCCGGCAGGACATTGGGCATCCCGGCGATTTTGATGATGTCCGGGGCGTGCCCGCCGCCGGCGCCCTCGGTGTGGAAGGTGTGGATGACCCTGCCGTCGATGGCGCGGATGGTGTCCTCCACGAAGCCGCACTCATTGAGGGTGTCGGTGTGGATGGCCACCTGGACGTCGTATTCGTCGGCCGCTTTCAGGGAGGTGTCGATGGAGGAGGTCGTTGAGCCCCAGTCCTCGTGGACCTTGAGCCCGATGGCACCGGCACGAATCTGCTCGGCGAGGGGTTCGACGGCGGACGCGTGGCCCTTGCCGAACAGGCCGATATTGACGGGGAGCCCCTCCGCCGCCTGCAGCATCCGCTGGATGTGCCACTTTCCGGGCGTGACGGTGGTGGCCTTGGTGCCTTCGGCAGGGCCGGTGCCGCCGCCGATCATGGTGGTGATGCCGCTGGTCAGTGCGGTGGGCACCTGGTCCGGGGAGATGAAGTGGATGTGCGTATCCACACCGCCGGCCGTGAGGATCTTCCGCTCCCCCGCGATGATTTCGGTGCTGGCGCCGATCACGATGTCCACGCCGTCGGTGATCTGCGGGTTGCCGGCTTTGCCGATCCTGAAGATGTGGCCGTCCCTGATAGCCACGTCGGCCTTGTAGATGCCGGTGTAGTCGAGGATCACGGCATTGGTGATGACGGTGTCCGGGACGTCTTCATCCAAACCAGCGCCATCCCTCGTGGCCTGGCCGTTTTGGCCCATGCCGTCCCGGATCACCTTGCCGCCGCCGAACACCACTTCCTCGCCGTACACGGTGAGGTCTTTCTCGATCTCGAGGAACAGTTCGGTGTCGGCCAGGCGGACTTTGTCGCCTGTCGTTGGGCCGTACAGGTCGGCGTACTGCCGCCGGGGAATGTCGAAGCTCATTTGTTTCCCGCCTTCGCGTCTGTCAGCGGGCCGTTGACGGCGTTGCTGAGTCCGTACACTTCCCTGGTGCCGGCCAGTTCGATGAGCCGGACAGTCCGGGAGTCCCCCGGTTCAAACCGGGCGGCAGTTCCGGCGGGAATGTCCAGCCTGCGGCCGTAGGCGGCGTCCCGGTCGAAGGTGAGGGCGGCGTTCGCCTCGGCGAAGTGGAAATGGGACCCCACCTGCACGGGCCGGTCGCCGGTGTTGGTGACCGCGACTTCGACCGCATCGCGTCCGGCGTTGGCCGTCACTGGCTCGGGGCGAAGAATGTACTCCCCTGGAATCATGGCCTGCCCCTTTATCGGATGGGATCGTGGACGGTGACGAGCTTGGTGCCGTCCGGAAAGGTTGCCTCGATCTGGACGTCGTGGATCATCTCGGGCACGCCCTCCATCACGTCGTCACGGGCCAGCAGCGTGGTGCCGTAGCTCATCAGGTCAGCCACGGTGCGGCCGTCCCGGGCGCCTTCGATCAGCTCGTAGCTGATGATGGCCACAGCCTCGGGGTAGTTGAGCTTGAGGCCGCGGGCCTGGCGCCGGCGGGCGAGGTCGGCGGCCACCACGATCATGAGCTTTTCCTGCTCACGTGGCATCAGATGCATGAGGGTCCCCTTCAACGGCCTGCGGACGGCGTGGGACCCACAGTAGGTGCCGAACATTTCGGCCACGTTTCGGGGGTGTAATCCGGGGCTCTACGTGCCCTTCCCCATCAGCGGCCTACTTTGCCTCACTGAGGCGGGCGAGGATTTCATCGGTGGACTGGACCGGCTGGCGGTAACTGGTGGAGAGGATGCGCAGCATGTCCTTTGCGTCCTGGTTGTCTTCCGAGGCCATGGCATCCTCGGCATAGGTGACCCGGATGTTGTGGGCGAAGGCATCTGCCCCGGTCTGGGCGATGCAGTTGTGGGTGGAGACGCCGGCCAGCACCACCTCGTCCGCGCCCCAGTTCCGCAGCCGGGACAGCAGGTTGGTCCCCACAAAGGCGCTGTCACGGGTCTTGTTCAACTGGGGCAGGCCATCCTTCGCCAGGCCGGGAACAGCCTCGGCCTGCTTGCTGCCGCGGAAGATGAAGCCCTGGTCGTCGTCGAGCATGTTCAGCGTCCAGGTGGACTTGTCCCGCTCGTGCTCCGTGCCCACCAGCAATGCCTTGTGGCCGCTGGACGTGAACCCCTCCACCAGCCTGTTGCAGGAGGCGACCAGCTGCTCCTGCCGGGCCGCCAGCTCCGGTGCTTCAAAGTACGCGTTCTGCATGTCGATGACAAGAAGAGCAATCATGGAGGCACCTTTCCCTTGTTGAACCGGTGCCAAATCCGTACCCGCCTGTGGGGCCGGCGAAACCTGTGGAGACGGATCCTAGGGCGCGGATTCCCGGATTTTCAGCTGGAAGCCGGCCTCCACGTGAACGCCCGTGGCGGCGGTCTCGTTCCCTGCGATCCTGTCCAGGAGCAGGCCGATGGAGCGTTCGGCAATCTCATCCATGCCTGGGGAAACGGTGGTGAGGGAGGGCGAGGCAAACCGGGCTTCATCGATGTCGTCGAAGCCTGCCACGGCAACGTCCTGCGGAACCCTGACTCCGCGGATCTGCAGCTCGTGCAGGGCGCCGAGCGCCAGCACGTCATTGAGGCCGAACACGGCGTCGAAGCGGACGCCCGCGTCCAGCAGCCCTGCCAGGGCGGTTGCCCCGTTGTCGCGGCGCCACAGCGCCGGGGCCACCAGGGCCGGATCAAACGGGACCCCCGCCTCCTCCAGCGCCTCCCGGTAACCGTTGAGCCGCAGCCCGGCACTTCCTGCCGACTCCCCGGGATGGGCGCCGATCACCGCAATGCGGCGGCGGCCGCTGTCCAGCAGGTGGGTGGTGATGGCAGCCGCAGCTTCCCGGTTCTTCATGGTGACCAGGTCAAAGCGCGGATCAACGATGTGTTCACCGAGCATCACCAGGGGCTTCTTCCCCACCCGGTCGGCAACCGCATCGGCGTCGATGGCCAGCGGGGTGAACAGCAGGCCGTCGGTGAGCTGCCGGAACGGCCCCTGCAGGGCATTCAATTCCACGCTGCCTTCGGCGTCGGACTGTTCCACCAGGACGCGGTAACCGCGCTGCGCGGCCGCCTTCATCAGTTTTGACGCGAGCTCGGCGTAGTAGGGCGCGGAGAGATCGGACAGGACCAGGCCGAGCATGGAGGTTTTTCCGGACCGCAGGCTCCGTGCGGTGAGGTTCGCTTCGTAGCCCAGCTCGGCGATGGCGTCCTGGACCCGCTGCTTGGTGGCAGGGCGGATGAACTCGTAGTCATTCAGGACGTTGGAGACCGTCTTGAGCGACACACCCGCCGCCCTCGCTACGTCGTTCATGGTGACCGCCATGTCTGGCTCCTTCGTGTGGTTCCGCCGGTTTCCGGGATACATCGTTGCAGAGAAAGGCCTCCGCACGGGAACCGCCCGTCGCAAGGGAGTCCCCGGCTACGGGTCCCTTCCCCCGACGGCGGTCCGCGGGCGGGTCAGTCCTTGGCCTTCGCCGCTTTCGCCGCCGCCTTGGCGGCCTGCTTGCTGGCGCGCACCTTGACCAGGGATTCGGGATCCACGATGTCCGCGACGGAGAGGTAGGCACCCTCCTCGCCGTAGTGCCCGGCGGCCTCACGCCAGCCCGGCGCCTGAAGTCCGCGCTGCTTACCCAGCAGGGCAAGGAAGATCTTTGCCTTCTGCTCACCGAACCCGGGCAGGGCCTTCAGCCGTCGGAGCACTTCCGCACCATCCGGGCCGCCCTTGGTCCAGATCGCGGCGGCGTCGCCGTCCCACTCACTCTGCACTGCCTCGGCGAGCGCTTGCACCCGTGCGGCCATGGAACCGGGGAAACGGTGGACGGCCGGCCGTTCCTTGAACATTTCCACGAAGGCCTGCGGATCGTGGGCGGCGATGGCTTCGGGTTTCATGGACCCGATCCGGGTCTTGATCTTTTCGGGCCCGGCAAACGCGGATTCCATGGTCACCTGCTGGTCCAGCAGCATGCCGGTCAGCAGGGCGAAGTCGTCCTCGCTCAAGAGTTTGTCCGCGGCGGGGTCGCCCGTGATGTGCAGTTCCATGCGGTCCATCCTCCCAGAGGTTGGCAGGGGCGTCAGCGGGGTGCCGGATTGTTGCATCGGGCACCCGCCGGGCGTGGTCCTGCCAGGCGGGTTATCCGCCCACGGCCAGCCTGATCATGGACCAGGACACAGCGGGCAACTCGGCGGTGAGGAAGCCGCCGTCGGCCTTTGCCGTGACGTTCTCCGTGGGAAGCACGGAGGTGGAATCATCAGCGGTGGCCTGCCAGTACGGGTCCTTGTTCGTGTAGGTGACGGCCTCCACAACGCGCACCGTGCCCAGTCCGGACACCACGGCGTCCAGGCGCAGCGCGTCCGTCACCGAGCGGTTGACGGCGAACACCACGGCCTCGCCCTTCTCCGCGTCATAGGTGGCGACGGCGGAGACCGCGGCGAAGTCTGCGGTCTTGCCGCCGCTCAGCAGCGGGGACTCGACGGCAAGCTGCAGCACGGTACCCGAGGCATGCCGGGAGGTCAGTGCGAAGGGATGGAAGGTGGTCTGCTTCCAGGCGCGCCCGCCCGGCTCGGTCATGATGGGGGCGATGACGTTCACCAGCTGCGCCAGGCTGGCGGAGTGGACACGGTCCGTGTTGCGGAGCAGGGTGATCAGCATGTCGCCGACGACGACGGCGTCCGCCACCGTGTAGGTGTCCTCGAGCAGGACGGGGGCCACGGGCCAGTCCTTGCCGGTGGGAGGCCTGGACGCGTCCCGGCTCATGTGCCACACGTTCCACTCGTCGAAGGAGATGTTCACCTGCCTGGTGGACTTCTTCACCGACTTCACATGGTCGATGTGGCTCACGATGTCGTGGATGAACGCCTGCATCCGATGGCCGGCGGAGAGGAATTCCTGCAGGTCGCCGAAGTCCTCGAAGTACTGATGCGCGGAGATGAAGTCCACCAGCTCGTAAGTCTCCGTGAGCACCACCCGTTCCCATTCCCCGAACGTGTTCATGGTGGGACCGGAGCTGCCGCAGGCCACGAGTTCGAGGCCGGGGTCGATCATCCGCATGCCCCGCGCGGTGTCTGCCGCCAGCCGTCCGTATTCCTGCGCGCTCTTGTGCCCGATCTGCCAGGGCCCGTCCATCTCGTTGCCCAGGCACCACATCCTGATGCCGTAGCCGTTCTCCGCACCGTTGGCCCGGCGCTGGTCGGACAGGGCCGTTCCGCCGTCGATGTTGCAGTACTCCAGCAGGTCCAGCGCCTCCTGGGTGCCGCGCGTGCCGAGGTTCACGGCCATCATGGTTTCGATTCCGGCCTTGGCTGACCATTTGGCGAACTCGTCGACGCCCACCAGGTTGGGGTCGGTCGAGTGCCAGGCCAGGTCCAGGCGCACGGGGCGCTTCTCCGCCGGGCCCACGCCGTCTTCCCAGCGGTAGCCGGACACGAAGTTTCCGCCGGGGTAACGCACGGTGGAAATTCCCAGTTCCCGGGTCAGTTCCAGGACGTCCTTCCGGAACCCGTCCCCGTCCGCCTTCGGGTGCTCCGGCTCGAAAATGCCCGTGTACACACAGCGTCCCAGGTGCTCCACAAAGGCACCGAAAGTGCGCCGCCGGACCGGCCCCACCGCGAAAGCGGGGTCCATGGTGATTTTCGCCGCGGCTGGTTCTGCTGTGGTCACGAAACATCCTCACTTCTGATCTACAACGTTATAGAAATAATTGTTGGTGCTCGTCCTCCGCGAGTCAAGCGGTCGGGTGATCCGAATTGGAAGGGCTAGATTAATTTCCCGGCTGAGAGATCCGGGCGGCCCACCTGCGGCAACACCGAAAGCAAGTAATCGGCACCCAAAACCAAGTAGTACCTAATCTCAAAAACGAGTACCTCCTACGCGTTCACCGTCCGCGGCTGCCCAACTAAGTTCATCTCAGAGACAAGACGTGTTCTGGCTCGCGGTACTTGCTCACGAGGGGGTGTGAGACTGGCAATGCATGCACGACATATAAGCTCAGGCTTCCCGGTCCGACGGACACGGGTAATGAGCGGGGCCGGCGACGAGGAGGCCTTTGAGACCAAGGCCTCTCCCCCAGCCGTCGCCGGCCCTCCGAGGACCCACACCGCCCGCCCGGCTCCTGCCGTCGGAATGGCCGCCCACCCGGACAAAGGATCCCGGGACGCCAAGCCCCAGGACAACGGAAACCCGGGCCTCCTGCTGGACCTGGTCACGGGCACGGACTCGTTGGCAGAGTCCCTCAACCGGCTGGTGACCGCCTCCGCACAGTCGGTGGTCCGGACGGCAGGGCTCCGGATCGAGTGCGGCGTGGTGGTGCACCAGCCCAAAAGGGCACCCGCCATCACCGGCACCTCCGACGACGTGGTGAAACTGCTGGAATGGGAGCACCAGGCGGCGGAAGGACCGGTGTGCGAGGTGCTGACGGGCGGCCAGCCAGTGGCCGTGCTCCAGCGCAATGGGGACTTCCGCTGGCCGCACTACTGCAACCAGCTCCAGCTGGCCGGATTCGGCAGCGTGCTGGGCGTGCGGCTGCTGGTGAACAGCAGTGCCGGCAACGATGACGCCGGGGCACAGGAAACCCCCGCGGCATTGGCGTTTTTTGCCCAGGACGCCAAGGCGTTCCCGCTCCAGGTCATCGCCGAAGCCCGCGCTTTCGCCGGCCTGGCAGCCAAGAGCCTGCAGATGGCCATCGACCTGCACACGGCCCGCTCCATGGCTTCAGACCTGCGCTCCGCGCTGGACAGCCGCACGTCGATCAATGTTGCGTGCGGTGTAATCATGGCGCAGAACAGGTGCTCGTACCATGAGGCCTTTTCGATCCTTGCCAAAGCGTCCAGCCACCGGAACATCAAAGTGCGCAGGATCGCCGAGGACATCCTGGAACGGCTTCCGGAAGGTCCGCCGCGCGCACATTTCGGTCACTGACGGCTGACCGCCGAACCGCGGACAGACACAGCAGGCTCCGGAGGCTTTTGCCCCCGGAGCCTGTGTCTGTCCGGCTAAGGCGTGCAGCCTAGATGCCGCCGGCCAGCTTGTAGTACGCGGCGTTCCAGTTCAGGTCCTTTTTGAACTGGCGGATGGTGGTGCCTTCGTCGATGGTGAGCAGTTCGGTCCTGGCGATCTCCGCGAAGTCCTCGAAGACGTCCATGCCCACCTGCGTGGACAGGACGGTGTGGTGCGCGGCGCCGGCGGTGAGCCAGGCGGCGGCGGAGGTGGCGAAGTCCGGCTTGGGCTGCCAGAGGGCGCGTGCCACCGGCAGGTTGGGCAGCGGCTGGTCCAGCGGCACCACGTCGACGGCGTTGGCCACCAGGCGGAAGCGGTCCCGCATGTCGGACAGGGCGACGACGACGCCCGGGGAGGCATCGGCGTCGAACACCAGGCGGACCGGGTCCTCCTTGCCGCCGATGCCCAGCGGGTGGATTTCCAGGCGGGGCTTCGTTGCCGTCAGGGACGGGCAGACTTCCAGCATGTGGGCGCCGAGGATCTTTTCCGCGCCGGGTTCCAGGTGGTAGGTGTAGTCCTCCATCAGGGAGGCCCCGCCGGGCAGGTCGCCGCCCATCACCTTCGCGGCGCGGACCAGGATGGCGGTCTTCCAGTCACCCTCGGCGCCGAACCCGTAACCGGCAGCCATCAGCCGCTGGACAGCCAGGCCGGGAAGCTGGCGGAGAGCTCCGAGGTCCTCGAACGAGGTCGTGAAAGCTGCGGAGCCATTCGCTTCCAGGAAGCTCCGCAGTCCCAGTTCGATCCGGGCACCGTAACGGAGGGACTCGTGGCGGGCTGCGCCTGCGCGGAGCTCCGGAACCACGTCGTAAAGGTCCTCGTACTCTGCCACCAGCGCGTCGACGTCGGACTCGGCAGCGCCGTGCACGGCGTCGGCGAGCTCATTGACTGACCACGTGTTGACCGCGACGCCGAAGCGCAGCTCGGCCTCGGTCTTGTCGCCTTCGGTGACGGCGACGTTGCGCATGTTGTCGCCGAAGCGGGTCAGCTTCAGGGTGCGAACGGCGGCCCAGCCGGCGGCCGCGCGCTGCCAGGAGCCCACCTGGCGTGCCACCTCGGGGTTGGACACATGCCCGACGACGGTCTTCCGGGCGATGCCCAGGCGTGACTGGATGTACCCGAACTCGCGGTCACCGTGCGCCGCCTGGTTGAGGTTCATGAAGTCGAAGTCGATGTCCGCCCACGGCAGGTCGCGGTTGGCCTGGGTGTGCAGGTGGAGGAGCGGCTTGCGGAGCAGGTCCAGGCCCTGGATCCACATCTTGGCGGGGCTGAAGGTGTGCATCCAGGCGGTCACGCCGATGACGGAATCATCCGAGTTGGCCTCGAGGGCGGTGCGGCGGATGGCGTCCGAGTCGGTCAGGACCGGCTTCCAGACAATCCGGACCGGGACGGCGGAGCTGGCGTTGAGCTGGTTGGCGATTTCCTGCGACTGGGCGGCCACCTGTTTGAGGACGTCCTCGCCGTAGAGGTGCTGGCTGCCGGTGAGGAACCAGACCTCGTAACCGTCGAGGGAGGTGTTTGCTGCGGTGCTCATGGGTTCTCCTGGAAAAGTTTCGTGACAACGGCGGGCGCTGTTACCGGGTTGTTGGTGACCGGCTGTTACTGGCCGTAGACGTTCTGGTAGCGGGCGTAGAGCGAGTCGATGTGGCCCTGGTCGATGGGCACGGGCTCACCCAGTTGCCGCGAGATGTGGACGGTACGGGCCACTTCCTCGCACATCACCGCCGCCTTCACCGCCGATGCGGCGTCCTTGCCGATGGTGAACGGACCGTGGTTCTGCATCAGCACCGCCGGCGAGTTCGAGTTCTTCAGCGTCTCCACAATGCCGTGGCCGATTGAATCGTCGCCGATCAGTGCGAACGGCCCCACGGGGATGGATCCGCCAAACTCGTCGCTCATCATGGTGAGCACGCACGGGATGGCCTCCCCGCGGGCGGCCCAGGCCGTGGCGTAGGTGGAATGCGTATGCACCACCCCGCCCACGTCGGGCATGTGCCGGTACACGTAGGCATGCGCGGCCGTGTCCGACGACGGCGACAGCGCCGGATTGCCCCACTCCCCGTCGTCGTTGCCCGCCACCGGAACGCCGTAGAGGTCGGTGACCACCATCTGCTCCGGCGTCAGGGCGTCATAGGACACGCCTGACGGCTTGATGACCATCAGGTCATGGCCCGGCACCCGGGCGGAGACGTTGCCCGCCGTCCACACCACCAGTTCGTAGCGCGTCAGCTCGGCGTGCAGGGCGCAGACCTCTTCCCGGATCCGCGCAATGGTCCCAAGGACTTCCGGGCTCATGCGGACACCTCCTCGGCGACCGGGGTTGTGACTGCCGGGGAACCCGGGAGCGGGCCGGCGGCCCTGCGCTGGATGGCCTTGAGCCGGTGCATCACGTCATTGCTTCCCCGGCCGAAGTAGTCATGCAGGGTCTTGTACTCCTGGAAGAGTTCGTCGTACGCTGCCACGTTTTCCGGGATGGGGGTGTACACCTCGCCCGGCTCCGCTCCCATAGCGGCGGCGGCCGCCCGGATGTCCGCGTACTTCCCGGCGGCGACGGCAGCGTGGATGGCGGACCCGAGCGCCGGGCCCTGCTCTGAGCCGATGGTGGACAGCTGCAGCCCGGTGGCGTCCGCGTAGATCTGCATCAGGAGCTTGTTCTTGAGCAGCCCGCCGGCAACGATGAACTCCTTCACCGGGACGCCGGCGTTCCGGAAAGCGTCCACAATGGTGCGGGTACCGAAGGCGGTGGCTTCGAGCAGGGCGCGGTAGGTATCCTCGGGCTTGGTGGCGAGGGTCTGGCCCACCACGATGCCGGACAGTTCGTGGTCCACCAGGACGGAGCGGTTGCCGGAGTGCCAGTCCAGGGCGATCAGGCCGTGCTCCCCGATGGCCTGGGATGAGGCGAGCTCGGTGAGGTATTCGTGGATCCCCAGGCCCGCGGCCTCGGCGGCCTGGTGGTACGCGGGCGGCACGCCGTACTTGGTGAACCAGCCGAAGATATCGCCGACGCCGGACTGGCCGGCCTCGTAGCCCCAGAGGCCCTCCACTATGCCGCCGTCCACCACGCCGCACATGCCCGGGACTTCGTGGAGCTCGGTGCCGTTCATGACGTGGCAGGTGGAGGTGCCCATGATCGCCACCAGCTGGCCGGGGTCCACCGCCCTTGCTGCCGGGGCAGTGACGTGTGCATCCACGTTGCCCACTGCAACGGCGATCCCTTCCGGCAACCCCGTCCACGCGGCCGCTTCGGCCGTGAGGTATCCGGCGGCGTCGCCCAGCCGGCCGATGGTGTGCTCGAGCTTGCTGCTGACGAAGTCCTTGAACTGCGGGTTCAGGGCGGCCAGGAAGTCCTCGGACGGGTAGCGCCCGTCCTGGTAGATCCCCTTGTAGCCGGCCGTGCAGGCGTTGCGGACATACCGGCCGCAGAGCTGCCATACGATCCAGTCGGCCGCTTCCACCCAGTGGTCCATCTCGGCGTACGCTTCGGGGTCCTCCTCCAGCAGCTGCAGGCCCTTGGCGAACTCCCATTCAGAGGAAATCAGCCCACCGTACCGGGGCAGCCACTCCTCCCCGCGCTCGGCGGCCAGCTGGTTGATCCGGTCTGCCTGCGGCTGCGCCGCATGGTGGCGCCAGAGCTTGACATAAGCGTGCGGCCGGTCCGCAAAGCCGGGCAGTTCGTTCAGCGGGGTACCGTCGGCCTTCACCGGCACCATGGTGCAGGCGGTAAAGTCCGTGGCAATTCCGACGACGGCGGCCGGGTCGATCCCCGCGTCCGCGACGGCGGCGGGAACGGCATTCCGCAGGACATCCCGGTAGTCGTTCGGCACCTGCAGCGCCCATTCGCCCGGAAGCCGGACGCTTGCCCCGCCCCCTGCCGCGTCCCAGGGCAGGGCATCGGTAACCACTGCATGCGGGTAGTCGAACACGCCGCTGCCGAGCTCCTTGCCGTCCCGCACCCGCACTACGACGGCACGGCCGGAAAGGGTCCCGTAGTCCACGCCGATGACAAAGACGTCCGAGCCGTCCACTGCGTTCATAAGAATGTTCCTCCAATAGCTGCCGCAACATCGCGGCCTGGTCTTAATTGTGAGCGCTAACAAGAACCAAGTCAACAGCTCGACAGCCATCTGCCGCAGTTTCCCTGCAGCCCATGGATGCGTGGGCTGCAGAATGGGTAAGGACAGGAGGCAGGGACAGACCTCAACGGACAGGGGAACCACATGCACAACCCCCGGCACCCGGTGCCCACGGGGAGCGGCGCCCCGGTCTGGCTGGCAGGTCCCCTTGCAACCGGACTTGCCTGGGCCGCGCACGTGGCGTCGGGCGGCCAGTCCCCGGCGGTCCTGATCGTCCTGGCCCTGGCTGCGCTGCTCGGGATGGCCGCGTCCATGGTCGGGCCCCGGCAGCTCCCGGCCTGGGCAATCCTACTGGCGGCCGGACTTGCCCAGCAGCTCCTGCACCTGGCCTTCGCCGCCTTCTCGATCTCTTCCGGCGTCCCGCTGCCGGGGCACGGGCATGACGCGGGAGCTCCGCCGGCCGAACCCGGCTCCCAGGACGCTGCGGCCCCGCATTCGCTGCACCTCATGCTGTACGCGCACACGGCCGCCGCGCTGGTAACCATGGCCGTTGTCACGCAGTGGAGCAAGATGGGGAGGTTGAGCCTGCTCTTCCAGGAACGGCGGAAGGAACGCGCC
The DNA here is from genome assembly GCF_056279405.1 of Pseudarthrobacter sp. TE3704. Classification (NCBI taxonomy): domain Bacteria; kingdom Bacillati; phylum Actinomycetota; class Actinomycetes; order Micrococcales; family Micrococcaceae; genus Pseudarthrobacter; species Pseudarthrobacter sp. TE3704. Next base: position 659,357 of record NZ_JBWCCJ010000001.1, on the reverse strand, counting down.
GGAAAGGACTGAAAACCCCGGCGGCAGGGCCCGGTCAGGAGGCGGCAGCGCCCGTCAGGAGGAGAGCGTTCCCCTGACGATGCTGACGCTGGAGTGCGCGGGGTTGCCGTCAACGGGTTCGTCCGAGACGTCCACAATGGGATAGTCGGCGAGCTCCAGTCCCTCGGGCACCTGGAACGTCCCCGAGTCCGCGTTCATCACGCCCAGGCTCACCAGCCGCGAAAGATCGGGAGCGATCAGCCACACTTCCTGGTAGCCCTGCGCCTCGTCCTTGTCGAGGGTGACTTCCAGGGTTCGTGCCCCGCCCGCCGTTTCAACCACCCGCGCCGATCCTGTGGCTGAGTATTCTGCGAGCGGCGTCAGCTGGGCTTCCGCGAGCGGCTGTGGCTGCGCCGGGCGGTTGAGCGCCCAGATCCCGCCCACGGCAACCAGGACCGCTGCCGCGGCGGCGGCCATCCAGGTTCCGGTGCGCTGCCACCAGGCGGGGTTCTTTCGCGGGTAGATGCGGGCGTGGGGAGCGTCCGACGGCGGGACAGGGCCCTGCTGTCCAGCGTCCCGAACTGCACGTCGCGGGTCGGCATCCTGCCGGCCGGCACTTTGATCGGCCTCCCGAGGGGCGGCGGACTGCAGATCGCCGGCAACCGGCCGTTCCGCATGGGGCAGGGCGGCGTGCCGTTCGCTGTCACGCCGGGCGGCACTCAGCGGATCCTCCCGAACCGACGGTGACAGGCCAAGTTCGCGGTGAATGCCGGCCCATACCTGCGGACCGGGGACGGACAGGCTGCTGGTGTCCGGCGCAGTTTTCACGGCGTCCACGGTGCGGCGCAGCGCCGCATAGTCCGAGGCGCAGGAAGGGCAAACCCTCAGGTGCTCCCTGCTGGCCTCGTCCTCCCAGTCGCCATACAGGGCAAGGAGGCTCAACTCTTCCGGATCAAGGTGCGGCATGGTCAACCTCCAATCTTTTCCTCAGGTGCGTCAGGCTGCGGCGGATGTGGCTCTTGACCGTACCAAGGGGCAGGTCCAGTTTCCGCGAAATCTGCTCGTGCGTCAGGTCTTCGTAAAAGGCGAGTTTCATGATGGAGCCCTGGGGTTCGCCCAACCTGTCCAGTTCCCCGTCCAGCAATAGCCGGTCCGCCAGCGCCTCGGCGGCCTCGGTTCCCGGACCTGCTTCATCGGCCATCCCGGCACCCACTGCCGCCACGGCCTTGCGCGCTTCCCGTGCGGACGCGGAGTGCATGTCCGAGATGACGTTCCGGGTGATGCCCACGATCCAGGCCGGGAGCCGTGCCACCTGCGGATTGAACGTGCCCCGGGAGCGCCAGACCCGGATGAAGACTTCCTGGGTTACGTCGTCGGCAGCCGCACGGTCCGCCAGCGAGCGCAGGGCCAGGGTGTGGACCAACGGTCCAAATTCACGGTAGGCGGTAGCCAGTGCCTGCTCATCCCCCGCGAGGAAGGAATCGGTCAGCCCGTCTTCCCATCCACGGGAAGGCTGCCCAGGAAGTGTCACGAGGGACTCCTTCCCGGCATCGGTGGCGAGAATCACGGCTGGCTCACCGCTCATTCAAGGACCGCGGTGACAATCACATTGTCGCTGTAGTCCATCCGCTCGTCCAGCCACCTCCCGCCGCAGGTCACCACTTTCAGTTCGTGCGGCCCGGACCTGCGGAACAGTGCCTCGCCGTCAAAGCTGTCCTTGGCCATCAATTCGACCTTGACCACCCGGAAATTCAGGGCGGGAGCACCATCACGCCCCACGCGGATGGCTGTTCCTGCGGCCAGCGATTTCAGCTGCGAAAACGGTGCATTGTCCGACTTTGTGTCGATGTGGCCTGCGATCACGGCAGTGCCGGCCGTTGCTCCGGGGGCAGGGCCAAACCGGTACCAGGCGGCCTGGTCGAACGCGTCCGGGATCTCCATGGCACCTTCGTCCGACACTCCCCCGGGCACCACGGGGAAGTCGATCGACGTTCCGGCGACGGTAAGGGACGTTGGGACGGGCTCTTGTGGCGCCGCGGCCGGTGGTGTGGCGGGCCGGACCGGGACGACTGGCGCCGCCGCTTCCGGCGGTGCAGCGGGAGCGGTGGTGGCGGGAGGCGCAGGCGGGGAGGTTGTTCCGTACACTCTGGCAGCCGGACTGGAGGGGGCCGCGGGGCTGGAAGCTGCGGCCGGAGGTTGCGGCGGGGTGGGACCGGCAGGGGCACAGGCGGGAAGAAGCAGCGCGGCCGCCACGAGGAAGGCAGCACCCGCAAAATCGAAAGAACGACGGCGGGACTCCCCTGCCGTCGTCGTACCTCTGTTCATCTCGCTGGCCTTTCCCGCATCACCGGAGGATTGCTGGTTTTCGATGGATGATGGCCGGCCGCCCGGATTGCCCCGGGCAGCCGGCCTGCTCCTGCAGTTCGTAAAAACTGCTGTTACTGCTTTTTCTTGTTACCGCTGCTTGCGCAGTCCGCCCAGTGCCCGGGCTGCACCCATGCCGCCGAACAGGAGGGCGATCGCGATGGCGCCGAAGCCGAGGGCGATGGCGGCCGGTTCTACCGCTGCCGTCTTGGCAGAGCCGTCAAGGGCGCCCGGTACTGAACCCGGAGCGGAGTGCAGGCCTTCGATGGTCTGGACCGCCAGCTGCAGGTTCTTGTCCGTCAGGCTGCCCCACGCGTAGACGATGGTGTGCGTACCCTCGGCAACGGTGACATCGGCCGGGCCGATCACGGGGGCCGTGGTGCCGGCGGCGGCAACTGCTGCCGGAATGGTTCCGGGATCCAGCGTGAGGGTCTGCTCGTTCGGGTTGGCCAGGTTGCTGATGACGGCGGTGCCGCCGGCCAGGACATCAACGGCGGGGGCAGCTGCGGTATGGCGGACGGTCAGCTTGCCCTTGCCCGCTTCGATCTGCGACACGTTATTGGTGAAGAGGTTGGCGGTGGGCTTTCCTGCGGCGTCCAGGTTGGCGACGGCGGTGTAGTTTCCGTTGGCGGCGAGGGTTACGCTGACGGGCCCGATGACGGCGGCGGAAGCGTCGGCGGCATCCGAGGCCGTGATGGCCAGGTCATAGGCTCCGGCCGGCAGGGCGAGCGGTCCGGCCAGGGTGCCCGGGGTAAAGTCGTCCAGGGTGCGTTCGCCGTTGACCCAGACGTCCACGGTCAGTCCGGGGACGCCATGCAGCACGGAGAGCTGGGCGTCTCCTTCGGCTGCCTGGGCGGGGCCGGCGAGAGCGATTGCAGCCGCGATTGCCGCTGCACCGGCACCTGCTGTGAAGATCGTGTTGCGCATGTCCTTCTCCTTGATCGGCCCGGCTGGCGGGCGTTTTTTGCTTACACCTCTACTACTGGTGCAGGCCCGGAGTTGGATGCAGATTCATGGAAAATTCTTTGCCCGGATTTTTGCGGTGCGCCGCTGCGGTCCCTTATCCGGCGGCGGCCGGCGGCGCGGTGCTGGCCCGGAGGACCAGTTCCGGGGTGACAACGGTGGAGCTGACGGCTGCCCCGGCTTCGATCTCCTTCAGCATGATGTCCATGCAGCGCCGGCCGAGCTCCTCGAAGTCCTGGCGGACGGTGGTGAGGGGCGGGGTGAAGTACCCCGATTCCGGCTGGTCATCGAAGCCCACGACGGAGACGTCGTCGGGCACCCGGACGCCCGCTTCGGCAAACGCCCGCAGCAGGCCCAGTGCCATCTGGTCATTACCCACGAAAACCGCCGTGGCGTTGCGCCGGGACGCCAGCGTACGGCCGATGTCGTAGCCGCTGCCGGCGCTCCAGTCGCCTTCCGCCAGGAGGCCGTCAGGGAGCCCGGCCTCCCCGAGGGCCTCCCGCCACCCTTCGGCGCGCTCGCCGGCGTCCGTCCAGTCCGGCGGCCCGGAGACGTGGCCGATCTGCCGGTGCCCCAGGCCGATGAGATGCTCGACGGCGAGCCTGGCGCCGTAGCGCTGGTCCACCATTGCCCCGCTGACGTTGCTGTTGCCGAGGGACCCCACCGCAACCACGGGAACTGAAAGCTCCATTTCGTCAAGGGCCAGCAGGGTGTCCGAGTGCGGCACCAGCACCACGATCCCGTCCACGGCCTGGTCCATGAAGTGGCTGACGGCGTCCGAAATTGCGTCGCGGCTGACCTCGCGCAGCGCGGCGATGCTGACAAAGTAGCCGGCGTCGCGGGCGGCCTGCTCCACGCCCAGGAGCGTGTTGGCCGGGCCGTACTGGGCCAGCTCGCTGGCCAGCACACCGATGGTCTGCGAGCGCCGGGTTACAAGGCTGCGGGCAGCGGTGTTCCGCCGGTACCCCAGCTCCGCGATGGCCGCCTCCACCTTTTCGCGGGTGGCCTTGCTGACATTGGGGTGGTTGTTGACCACGCGGGAGACCGTCTGATGGGAAACACCGGCAACGTCCGCTACGTCTTCCAGACGCGGCATCCTGCCCTTGCTGCTTTTTGCCATGTGCCTATTGTGGGCGGGGAGGACGCCCACGGCACAACCGGGGGGCCGTCCGGGGCTTGTTCGCGGATCGGGGCCTTGAAGGTTCTGAACTGCGAACAAGCCCGGGAGCAGCGGGCGGGCCTAGGCTCGGTGCATGACGGTGAACCTCTCCTATCCGTTCACGGGCCGGTGGCTGGTGCAGAACTCCCCCGCGAACCGGGTGCCCAGCCACGGCACGCACCTGTTCGGCACGGGTTATTCAATAGACTTCACACCCGTCGACGGCAGCGGACGCTCTGCGCCGTTCAGCCTGCTGTCGGCCTTCCGGCCCGAGCGGCCGGAGAAGTTCGTCGGGTTCGGATGGCCTGTGATAGCTCCGGTGGCAGGGACGGTGAGGACGGTCCATGACGGCGAAACGGATCACGGGAGCTTCCGTGGCTTACCGTCCATCGGCTACGCAGCCACCCAGGCCGGCAGGGTGCGCAGAGGCTGGGTTGGCCTGGCGGGCAATCACGTGGTCCTCGAAAGCAACGGGATGTTCATCGCCCTGTGCCACCTCAAGTGCGGGAGCATCTGCGTGCGACCGGGCCAGGCGGTTGTACCCGGCGATCCGGTGGGAACCTGTGGCAACTCCGGCAACAGCACCGAGCCGCACCTTCACCTGCAGGCGATGGACTCCCCCAATCCGGCACGGGCTGCCCCGGTTCTCATCATGTTCCCGGACGGGCTGCCGCCGAATGGCACGGTCATCCTGGCGTAGGAACAGCGCTGCCTGGAAAGCCTCTCAGGGCCACAGCGCCGAGATGCTCAACGCCGGCTTGAAAAAATCCATGAATCTGCATCCACAGAGGACTATCCGCCGGTAGTAGAGGTGTCAGCACAAACACAGCCCGTCCCCGGGCGTCCCTCTGAGGAGTTTGAAATGCGCAAAACACCCATCGCCGCCGGAGCACTGTCGCTCGCAGCCGCACTGACCTTCGCGGCTCCAGCCCAGGCCGGAGGCTGGCACCACCACGGTGAGGACCCAGCCAAACTCTCGGTCCTGCACGGTGTACCCGGCCTGACCGTGGACGTATGGGTCAACGGCAAACTGACCCTGGACGACTTCACACCCGAAAGCCTGGCCGGTCCCCTGGAACTTGCAGCCGGCGACTACAAAATCGCCATCACCGGCTCCGACGCCCCCAACGCCGACAATCCGGTGATCGGACCCGTTACCGTTGAACTCGACAACGGCGGAAATTACACAGCGGTGGCCCACCTCGACGCCGGCGGTGCCCCAACAGCCACACTTTTCACCAACGACACCAAGGCTCCCCGCAACGACAATAAAGGCAAGCTGACGGTCAGGCACGTAGCCGCAGCCCCCGCCGTCGATGTCCTGGCCGGTGGAACCGCAGTGATCGAGGGGCTCAGCAATCCTGACGAGGCGACCCTGAAGCTGAAGGCCGGCACCATCTCAGCCTCCGTTGCCGCCGCCGGGACAACCGCCCCCGTTATCGGGCCGGTCGACATCAAAGTCCAGGGCGGCAAAAACACGATCATTTATGCCTGGGGCAGCCTGGCTGACGGCACCTTGGCCACCGCAGTACAGGTTGTTGACTCCGAGAAGAAGTGGCGCGGTGGCCACTGACATCCACTTGTAACGGCGTTCGCAGCAAACGACGGCGCCACCACATCGCATGTGCAGCGGGGTCACCTTACGCAGAAAACCAAAGCAGGTCAGAGGCTAAATGCCTCTGGCCTGCTTAAACGGTGGGCCCTGTGGGGCTCGAACCCACGACCCACGGATTAAAAGTCCGATGCTCTACCAACTGAGCTAAAGGCCCCTGCCGGCTGGTTGGAACACGCTGTGTCCGCCCGTCCGGCCCAATCCATTTCTGGACGTTAATACTCTAACCCATGGTTCCGGCGTCTCCGCACACAACCCGGGCGCCGCCGTCGGACATGGAAGAGGGCCCCCGGATGCTCGATTTCCATTGCGGCACAGGAGTAGCGTGGGGGCATGAGTGAGCAAGCAGGATCCAGTCCTTACGGCGGCGCGAACCGGCACCACAAGCCCAAACCCTTCGCTCCCATCGACTTCGAGCCGTTCGCGGGCGGCGCCGATCCCGCCCGCGTCTCTGAAGCCGCCCACCTTGCCGCCCAGGCGCTGGTCCGCCATGGCCGGGACAGCGACGATCCCGTGGTTACCGAGCGGCTGGTGAAGCTCGCCGACGAGCAGGGCCTTGAAGCCATCGCGGAGATGTGGGCCGAAAGTCCCGCCCGTTCACTTCCCGGTGCGCTGTGGCGGCTTTATGCCCTGCGTGCCGCCACCGTCCAGGACCCGGAGCGTATCTCCGTGTACTTCCGTGCGGGCAAGGACACCGCGCAGGTCTCCAATGTGGTGGCAGGTGCAGCCGAGCCTCCCGGCGCGGACGAGATGATCGCCATGGCCGATGCCATCCTGTCCGGAGCGTTCGACGGCGAGTTCGACGTCGCGCTGGAACGTTCCGCCGCTTTCTGCCGCGTGGTAGCCCTGGGCCAGGCAACCATCGCCGATGGCGCCGAGCACGCCAACGAGGCGCACGCCAGCAGGCTGACGCGCAATTCGCACCAGCTGGTCAAAACAGCCGAAGACCTGGAGCACGCCGCCAACGCATGGCGTCTGGGCGAACTGGACTGACCCGTCCCCCGCAGTGGCCCACCTGTCAAGATTGACTTGCGGGCGGCAACGTAGAAAACTGAAACCGGTGCCGAACCGCGAAACCCCCGGGCTTCAACACTCAGCCGCCTAGAGCGGCCTACCGCCGAGAGGCGTATCCGGTTCGGCACCATTTTTCTGCCCGTTTCCTGTCAGCCGATTTTCCGCGGGCCCTTTTCAGCCGTGCAGTTACGGACCGGTAGAGTTAGCGTCAGTTGCCTGCCGGAGTCAAGTCACACGGCGGCAATCCCCGCCCTGTACTTTCCCCGGAGACCGGTAATTACTGTGAAGCTGCGCCTTTTTCCCCAGGAGCCCGCCGGGCTGAACCTCCTCTCTGAGATGGCACAGCAGATTGTGCTGGCCGGCGCCACCCTCGCGGAAATCCTGGGAGTCCCCGCGGCGGAACACGGCAAACTCGTTGAGGACATGCACAACCACGAGGCCAAGTCCGCGGAACTGCATTTCGCCCTCCTGACCCACATGCGCACCAGCTTCGTGAACCCGCTCCCCAGGGAGGACATGTACGCCCTCTCCCGCTACCTCAACGAAGCCATGGAGAAGTTGGACGCCGCCGCGGAGCTGGTGGCCCTGTACAAGCTGGAGCGGCTGCCCAAGCGGGCGGCGGACCAGCTGGAGATCATCAGCCGGCAGGCCGAACTGACCGTGGATGCCATGCGCCGGCTGAACAACCTCGATGACCTTGAGGATTACTGGATCGAAATCCTGCGCCTGGCCAAACGCGCCGAGCGGACACACCGGGTATGGGTGGCGGACATGATCAAGGACATGAAGTGGGCGCAGTACTCGCGCAACCGGGACATCGCCAACCAGCTGGTGGAGGTCACCAAGGACATGCGGCGGATCGCCACCCAGGTGGGCAGCATCATCGTCAAGGAATCCTAGGGTGACGCCAGTCATCTTCGGCGTGGTGGTCCTGCTGGCCGCCGGGTTTGCATTCCTGAACGGCTTCCGCGACGTCTCCACCTCGGTTGCGGTGGCCACCCGTACCCGTGCGCTGACTCCCAGCGTCGCGGTACTGCTGGCCGCCTTCTTCAACTTCATAGGTGCACTGTTGAGTGCCACCCTGGCCGTGGCCGTCAGCCAGCACTGGATCACCCTGCCGCCGGGGACGGACGGCCTCAGCATCGTGGTGGCCGGACTCGCGAGCGCCTTCGCCTGGGGGCTGCTGATGTGGTGGCGCGGCATTCCCGCCTCCTCCACCCATGCGCTGGTGGGCGGCCTGGCCGGTGCCGGTCTGGCGAGCCTGGCGGTGGGCGGCACCGGCGTGGGCGGCGTGGACCAGTCGCTGCTGTTCCAGGTGGTCCTCCCGCTGGTCCTGTCCCCCCTGGTGGCCTACAGCGGAGCATTCATGCTGGTCTACCCCGCCACCTGGGCGGCGCGCCACACCCAGCCCAACGTGGTCAACCAGCGGTTCCGCCGCAGCCAGGCAATCGCGGCGGGAGCCGTCGCCTTCGGCCACGGCCTGCAGGACGGCCAGCGGGTCAGCGCGGTCCTGCTGCTTTCCCTCCTGGCCGCAGGCTATTCCGACGGCGGCACCATCCCCATGTGGGTGGCCCTGCTTTCCGCGGTGATGATTACGGCGGGGACGCTATTCGGCGGCTGGCGGATATCCCACACCATCGGATACAAGATCACCCGCATCGATCCGCTGCGGGGCTCTGTGGCGCAAATCTTCAGCGCCGTCATACTGTTCCTGGGCGCCATCGGGCTGCACTGGCCGTTGTCCACCACGCATACGGTCACCTCGGCCGTCCTGGGTGCGGGCGAGAACCAGCACTTTTCGGTCACCAACCGGAAGCTGGTGATCCAGATCGTGGGCCTCTGGGTCCTGACGCCGGCCGCCACGGCTGCCCTGGCCTTCGTCCTGGCGCTGGCGCTTTCCCCGATCGGCGGCTGACCCCCAAAACCCTGTACAGCCGTACGCCGGTGACGTAGATTCGGATGAAGCCCCCTCCGCACTGTCGCCGGGGACTGCCGCCCACCGCCGCGTGCAGGGCCACGGGCGTTAGCCGCTGCAGAATGCCGGCGGCCCGGATGCACATCGCGGAAATGAGCAGGCATCATGTCTACCTCGAATCCCCGGCACCCCCAGCCACGGCCACTCCAATGCGGGACCTGCGGAACCGAACACCGGCTCACCATCCACGCCATCATGGCCTTGGGAGCCGTGGGCGGGGACCTGGTCACGGTCTCCTACACCTGCAATGACTGCAACCTGTTCCAGGAGCACCTTGCCTACGCCGCCGATGTTGCGGCGGCACTGCACCAGGTGCGCTGGATGGCGAAAGTGATTGTTTTCGGGGACGACTACATCCACTGCGGCTTTCCCATGCAGGAAGCCGAGTTCGAGATCGAGCGGCTCTGCTACCGGAGCAGCACCAGCGGAAGCGGGCTCAGCGCCGTGTGCCTGCCCACCAGGGTGCTGCGTTGCCGCTGCGGGTTCCAGCTGGAAGTCCCGGAATAGCACGGCCGCCATAAGCACAAAAACGCCGCTGCCAACCCTCAGGCGGCAGCGGCGTTTCCAGCGGTGTTTATCCGAAGCGGATGTTTATCCGAAACGGCCGGAGACGTAGTCCTCAGTGGCCTTCTGGCTCGGGTTGCTGAAGATGGTGTGGGTATCCCCCACCTCGATCAGCTTGCCCGGCTTGCCGGTGCCGGCGATGTTGAAGAAGGCGGTCCGGTCCGAAACGCGGGCAGCCTGCTGCATGTTGTGCGTCACGATCACCACGGTGTACTGGTCCTTGAGCTCGTTGATGAGGTCCTCAATGGCCAGGGTGGAGATGGGGTCCAGGGCGGAGCACGGCTCGTCCATGAGGATCACCTGCGGCTCCACCGCGATGGCGCGGGCGATGCAGAGGCGCTGCTGCTGGCCGCCGGACAGCCCCGAACCGGGCTTCTCCAGGCGGTCCTTGACCTCGTTCCACAGGTTGGCGCCCTTCAGCGAGCGTTCCACCAGGACATCCGCCTCGCCCTTGGAGATCTTCTTGTTGTTCAGCTTGACGCCCGCCAGCACGTTGTCCCGGATGGACATGGTAGGGAACGGGTTGGGCCGCTGGAACACCATGCCGATCTGCGAGCGCACCGTGACCGGGTCCACGCCGGGGCCGTACAGGTTGTCGCCGTCGAGCAGGACCTCGCCCTCCACCCGGGCGCCGGGAAGGACCTCGTGCATGCGGTTCAGGGTCCGCAGGAACGTGGACTTGCCGCAGCCGGACGGGCCGATGAAGGCGGTGACGGACTTGGCCTCGATGTTGATGGTGACGTCCTCCACGGCGAGGAAATCGCCGTAGTACACGTTCAGGTCCTTGACGTCGATGCGCTTAGACATGGTGTTCCTTCACTAACTGGGTATGAATTGAAGTCTAGGATCCGGCGGGGTGTACCGGAAGGGCAGTGCGGCGGTCAGCGGCCGGTCTTGGGGGCGAAGACCCTGGCGATCAGCCGGGCCCCCAGGTTGAGGATCATCACCAGGATGATCAGCACCAGGGCGGCGCCCCAGGCCCGCTGGGAGGACGGGTCCGGGTTGGCCGGCGAGGTGGGGTTCAGGATCTGGGTGTAGATGAACGTGGGGAGCGAGGCCATCCAGCCGCCAAAGACGTTGGAGTTGATGCTGGTGGCAAAGCCCGCCGTGACCAGGATGGGCGCCGTCTCGCCGATGACCCGGGCGATGGCCAGGGTGACGCCGGATGCGATGCCGGAGATCGCCGTCGGGATGACCACCTTGACGATGGTGCGCCACTTGCGCACGCCCAGGGCGTACGCCGCCTCGCGCAGCTCGTTGGGGACAATCTTCAGCATCTCCTCGCTGGACCTCACCACCACGGGGATCATCAGCACTGAGAGGGCGACGGCGGCCACGGCACCGGTCTTGGTGCCCGGGCCCACCACGGCGAAGAAGAAGGCCGCGGCGAACAGGCCGGCAACGATGGACGGGATGCCGGTCATCACGTCCACGAAGAAGGTGATGGCCCGGGCAAGGCGGCCGTCGTTGCCGTACTCCACCAGGTAGATGGCCGTGAGCAGGCCCACCGGGACGGAGATGAGGGTGGCCAGCAGGGTGATCTGCACGGTGCCCAGGAGGGCGTGATAAATGCCGCCCAGCACAGGGGTACCGTTCTCCACCGCCCGGTTGTCGAACACGCCGGTGACGCCGTTCATGGAGGTGGTGAGGAACCCTGGGTTAAGGAGGCCGGGCACGCCGTTCACGAGGACGGTCCAGATCACCGAAATCAGCGGAAGCAGTGCCACCAGGAAGGATCCCACCACCAGGCAGGTGGCCAGTTTGTCCTTCGCCTTGCGGGAACCCTCAACCACGGTGCTCCAGGACACCAGGCCGATGGCGAACAGCAGTGCCGAGACGATCCCCCAGCCGAAGGCATTGAAGCCCACGAGCGCCAGGATGGCCGCGCCCACAATCAGCGCGGCGGCCAGGACCACGTAGGGGGCGTACTTGGGCAGCTGGCCCTTGGTGAGTGCCGAGCGCTTGCTGCGCACCGGGGTAAGCGTGGAGGTCATTTAGTTGGCTCCCGAGAATTCTTTGTGCCGGGTGATGATCCAGCGCGCGATCATGTTCACGGCCAGGGTGATGACGAACAGGACCAGGCCGGCGGCGATCAGTGTGCTGACCTTGAGGCCGCTTGCCTCCGGGAAGTTCAGGGCGATTTCCGCGGCGATGGTCTGGTTCCCGGACTGGATCAGGCTGGCGGTCAGTGCGCCGGAGGAGAGCACCAGGGCCACGGCCATGGTCTCGCCGAGCGCACGGCCCAGGCCCAGCATGACGGCGCTGATGATCCCGGGCCGGGCGAAGGGCAGGACGGACATTTTGATCATTTCCCAGCGCGTGGCACCGAGGGCAAGCGCGGCTTCCTCGTGCAGTTTGGGGGTCTGCAGGAAGATCTCGCGGGACAGGGAGGTGATGATGGGCAGCACCATAACGGAGAGGACGATGCCGGCCGTCAGGATGGTCTTGCCGGTGGCGGAGGCAGGTCCCTGGAAAATGGGCAGCCAGGCCATGTTCGCGGCGAGCCAGTTGTAGGCCGGGGAGATTTCCTTGGCCAGGAAAGCGGCACCCCAGGCGCCGTAGATCACGGACGGGATGGCGGCGAGCAGGTCCACCACGTAGCCCAGTCCTGCCGCCAGGCGGCGGGGGGCGAAGTGCGAGATGAACAGGGCCACACCGATGGAGATTGGAGTGGCGATCACCAGTGCGATGGCAGCCGCAATGAGCGTGCCGATCACGATGGGCCAGATGTAGGCGAAGAAGCCTTCCCCGCCCTGGATCTCGGCGGCCGGGGCTGTGAGCGCAGGGATTGCCTGGACCACCAGGAAGAGCGCGACGCCGAAGAGGACGGCGAGGATGAGGCAACCGGCGGCCAGTGCTGCGCCGGAAAATATCTTGTCCCCGGCGCGGGCGGCGCCCTGGTTACTGGTCAAGGGGGTGGCGGTCATTCGACGGCCCTTCGATCGTTTACTGACACTGGAAGATGTTGCGGTCAAACCGAAGTTCCCCGCACTGCCTTGTGGCAGGCGGGGAACCCGGGTTTGGTGCGGTGATTAGGACTTGACCTTGATGGAATCGATGGCCTTGGCGGCCTTCTCAGCCAGCTCGGAGGAGAGCGGAGCGGACTTGGCGGAATCCGCGGCGGCCTGCTGGCCTTCCTCGGAGACTACGTAGTTCTCGAAGGCCTTGACCAGGTCAACGGTTTCCTGGCTGTCGTAGGTGGAGCAGACGACGTGGAAGGACACCAGCACGATGGGGTAGGCGCCCTCGTTGGTGGTCTTGCGGTCCAGCTTGATGGACAGGTCGTTGGCGGAGCGGCCTTCAACCGGGGTGCCTGCGTCAACAGCCTTCGCTGCGGCTTCGGCGGAGATTTCGGTGAAGGATTCGCCGACCTTGATCTGCGCAACACCGAGGGTTCCGCCCACTGCGGAGTCGTCCGCGTAGGTGATGGCGCCGGGGGTGTCGGTGACGGTCTTGACCACGCCGGAGGTGCCCTTGGCGTTCTCGCCCTGCAGGGATGCAGGCCAAACGCCGGAGGCCTTGTCCGTCCAGACCTCGGGTGCAGCGGCAGCCAGGTAGTCGGTGAAGTTGGTGGTGGTGCCCGAGTCATCGGAGCGGTTCACCGGGGTGACCTTGAGGTCAGGCAGGTTCACGCCTTCGTTGAGGGCGGCGATGGCGGGATCGTTCCAGTTGGCGATCTCGCCGCGGAAGATCTTGGCCACGGTGGCGGCGTCCAGCTTCAGTTCGGTGATGCCGGGCAGGTTGAAGGCGACGGCGATCGGCGAGATGTAGACCGGGATGTTCAGTGCGCCGTCAGGACCGCAGACGGTCTGGGACGTGGCGTACTCGTCGTCCTTCAGGTAAGCGTCGGAACCGCCGAACTGGGCGGATCCGTCCAGGAGGGCCTTGCGGCCTGCACCGGAACCGTCCGGGGAGTACTGCACAGTGGCGCCGGGGTTGGCGGCGGCGAACTCTGTCTTCCAGGCGTCCATTGCCGCGCCCTGCGCGGAGGAGCCGATGCCGGTGAGCGTGCCGGTGACCTTGGCGCCGCCAGCAGTCTGGGTGCCGCCGGGCGCGGTGTTGGTGGCGTTGTCTGAACCGCAGGAGGTGAGCGCGAGTGCGCCGGCTGCGATAACAGCGATAGCCGCGTGGCGGCCGAAGCGGAGTGCCTTCACTAGATGTACCCCTTCCAGGGTTATTCAGGTGCGGGACAGGGACGGAGAACCCTGCAGCGCGATGCGTACGTTTTGTACCTTCATCGAAGTTAGGGGCCGCAGGTAAAGGGATGCCCTGCCCAAGGTGAACGGAACATTAACGACCGCGGGATATTGGCTTACAAATGCCGGGTCACCATTGCGCGGATCACATCTGCGGCCGTAGTGGGCCAGCCGCAAAATAAACGTCACAGGCAGCAAATAGACTGGACGGCATGGCTCCCGCAGCAGGACTTTCAGCAGGCAGGCGTTTCCTGCGCGGCCGTATCCGCACCGGATTGATCCGGAGCCGGAACTCGCTTGTTCCGGCCATCCAGATGACCGTGTGTGCGGTGGGTGCCTACGCCTTCGCCGAATACGTCTTGGGCCACTCGGGGCCGCTCTTCGCGGCCACCTCGTCGCTGATTGCGCTGGGGTTTTCCCGGGAACCGCGGCTGCGGCGCGTCGTGGAGGTGGGCCTGGGCTGCACCATCGGCATCGCGGTGGGTGACCTGCTCCTGCACTGGCTGGGAAGCGGAATCTGGCAGGCCGCCGTCGTCCTTCTGTTCTCCATCCTGCTGGCCCGCTTCCTGGACAGCGGCAACATCTTCACTACGCAGCTGGGCCTGCAGTCTCTCTTGGTAGTGCTGCTCCCGGCCCCCGCCGGCGGGCCCTTCACCCGAAGCATCGACGCCGTCATCGGCGGGCTGTTCGCCCTGCTGGTGACAATCCTGGTCCCCAAGGATCCCCGCAGGGAGCCCCGGAAGGACGTGCAGAAGCTCCTCCATGAGCTGGCGGAGGTGCTGCGTGAGTGCGCGGAGGCCTTGGCTGACAGCGATTCGACGCGGGCCTGGCATGCGCTGGTGCGGGGCAGGAACTGCCAGCCCCTGGTGGACGCGATGCGGCATTCGCTGCGGGCGTCGGGCGAGGTGGCCAGGCTCGCGCCCGCCTACCGCCGGCACCGTGAGGAACTGGACCAGCTGAAGCAGTCGCTCGATTTCATCGACCTGGCGCTGAGGAACAGCCGCGTTTTTGCGCGCCGCCTCACCAGCGCCATCAACCACGCCGCCCTCTCCGACGAAGCCACCGCGAACATTGCGGAGGTGCTGCAGGAGACCGCTGCCGCGATTGATGAATTGTCGCTGGGCCTCGCGGAAACGCACGACGGCGTCCGCCGCGCCCACCTGCGGACGGCCCGGCGGGACCTGAGCGAGATTGCGCTGCGGCTGCACCCGAGGCTGCTGGAGGTGCAGCGGTTGGAAGGCGAAACAGTGGTGATGCTGTACCGGCCGCTGATGGTGGACCTGCTGGAGGCCACCGGCATGGACGCCCGCGAAGCCCGGGACGTGCTGCCGGCGCTTTAGTTGCCGGCGGCTGGGGACGAAACGGCGTCGTTCGGGTAGCGAAGCCCCAGCTGCTGCCGTGCTTCGTCCAGCAGCTGCATCACCTGCACCGTTTCGGTCCATGGCATCAGCGGGCTCTCCTGCAGGCCGGCGCGGATGCACCGGGCGGTTTCGCGCAGTTCGTGGATGAAGCCTTCGGTGTCCTCGGGGAATTCCTCGATCCTGGTGCGGCCGTCGCGCCCGCAGATTTCCACGGTCCTTGGGTTGTAGAGCGGGGCTCCTGTCCTGATCCAGCCCGCCGTTCCACTGAGGGTGACCATGCCCGGACCGGCGGCCTGGATCGATGAGATCAGCTGGGCTGCGGCGCCCTCCCGATACTCAAGGGTGAGGGTGGTCTGCACGTCCACGCCGTCCTGGTTCAGGTGCCCTTTGGCCTTGAGCGCGGCGGGAAATCCGAGGGCCGCCACCGCCCAGGTCAGCGGATACACCGCGAGATCCAGCAGCGCGCCGCCGCCGGCAGCCGGATCCCACAGCCTGTCGGTCGGATCGTAAACAGCGGGGAACCCGAGATCCGCCTGCACCCAGCGGACCGCGCCGATCTCACCCTCGCGGATAAGCTGCAGGGCGCGGCGGGTTGCCGGCAGGAAGCGGGTCCAGACTGCCTCCATCAGGAACAGCCCGCGTTCGCCGGCCAGCCGGACCAGCTCCCGGGCCTCGCGGGCGTTGATGGTGAGCGGCTTTTCGCACAGCACATGCTTGCCGGCGTTGAGGGCTGCACGGGCAACCTCGAAGTGCTGGGCGTGGGGCGTGGCGATGTACACCACGTCCACCAGGGGGTCGGCAAACAACTGCCTGTGGCCGGTTGCGGCCGGTGTGTCGTGGTAGCTCAGGGCAAAGCCGTGCTGCTCGGCGAAGGCGCGGGCGGAATCCTCGCTCCGGGAACTCACGGCATGCAGTTCCGCGTCCTCAAGGCAGGCGAGGTCTCGGGTGACCCGGTGGGCGATCCTGCCGGTGGCAACAACACCCCACCGCAGGACGCGCTGGGCGTTGCCGGCGGTGTTTTCTCCGGCGCCCCCATCAGGCGGAGTCCCGGACCACGAGGGACGTGGGAATCTGCGTTACACGGTCGGCGTCTTTCCCCTCAATCAGGTTCACCAGGATCTCGGCCATTTTCTTTCCCATCTCAATAATCGGGTGATGGACCGTGGTCAGCTGGGGATTGACGGATGTGGCGAACGAATCGTCATCGAACCCCACCACCGCGACGTCGTCGGGAATCCGCAGCCCGCGTTCCTGCAGCACCGTGTAGGCACCTGCGGCCATCTGGTCATTGGCGACAAAGAGCCCGTCCACCGGCCGCCCGCTGCCCAGCAGCCGCCGCATCGCTTTCGCTCCTGATGCAAGGGTGAAATCCCCGTACTCCACCAGGGAGTCATCCAGTCCGGCCTCCGCCATGGCCTTTCTCCAGCCGCTGACGCGGTCGATGCCCGGCGGCATGTCCTGGGGCCCGGCGATGGTGGCAATGTTGGTCCGCCCACGCTTGATCAGCAGCCGGGTTGCTCCCGCGGCTGCGGCCTCGTTGTCCACGTCCACGTAGTAGCTGGCACTCTCGCCCAGCGGCCTGCCGGCGAAAACCATGGGGATGTAGTCACTCAGGTGCGTCCAGGACCTGTCCCCCGCATGGTGTGACACCACCAGGGCACCGGCCACATTGCCGCCCAGCAGGAATGCCCTGGTCTTTTCCGGCTTGGCTTCGGAGGCGATCACCATGTTCAGCGTGTAGTCCGTGTCCGCCAGGTACAGGGCCACGCCCTGCACCACGGACGCGAAGAACGGGTCCGCGAACACCTTGGACGTGGACTCCGGCACAATGAGCGTCACCGAATTGGGCCGCCTGCTGGCCAGGGAACGCGCCGCCCGGTTGGGCGTGTAGTTCACTGCGAGAATGGCCTGCCGCACCTTGGCCGCTATCTCTTCATCGACGCTCGGCACGTCATTAACCACCCGCGAGACAGTGGCGCGGGAGACGCCGGCCAGCGCTGCCACCATTTCAAGGGTGGGCGTTGGCCGGCTTCCGCTCGGGTCTGGCTTCACAATCTTCGCTCCGTGATCTAGCTGGCACAGTGATCTAGCTGGCACTGGGCCGGGGATTTCAGTTTAGGCGGGCAGGGATGCAGCGAGCCGGGAGGCGTTCCGCTTCGCGGCGGCAATCAGTTCCGCGTAGGCCTTGCCGCTGTCCTTGACCGTTCTTTCGAAAGTGCCGTAATCGACGCGGACAATACCGAAGCGCTTCCCGTAGCCCCACGACCATTCGAAGTTGTCCAGCAGGGACCAGACGAAGTAGCCGCGGACATCCGCGCCCTGGTCTATTGCTTCGCCGACGGCGGCCACGTGCTCCAGGATGAACCCGGTCCGCTCTTCATCGTGCACGGCGCCGTCCGGGCTGACAATGTCCTCGTACGCGGCGCCGTTTTCGGTGATGTACAACGGCGGCAGCGACGGGTACTCCTCCCCCAGCCGGACCAGCAGGGTGCGCAGCCCGCCCGGGTTCACTTCCCAGCCCATTGCTGTCCGCGGCAGCCCGCGGCTGGGAAACGAGATGTCCTCGGAACCGATCCAGGGTGAGGCGGAGGGCCGTTCGGCGCCGCCGGAGTGGCCGTCGCTTCCGGCGTCGTCGGCGTGGCCACTGATGAGGTCGTCGTGGTAGTGGTTCACTCCCAGGAAATCCAGCGGCGCACTGATGGTTTCCAGGTCCCCCGGAAGAATGACGTCCTGCAAGCCGAATGGTGCCAGGTCACGGAGGGTGTCTTCCGGGTAGCTTCCCCGAAGGAGGGGGTCAAGGAAGATCCTGTTCTGCAGCGAATCAAACCGGCGTGCGGCGTCGAGGTCCACCGGGTCCGTGCTGTCCCGCGGGATGGAATTGCTCAGGTTGAGGGTGATCCCCAGCTGCTGGGCTCCGCGGCTGCGCAGCGCATTTACCGCCAGCCCGTGGGCCAGGTGCTGGTGGTGCACGGCGGCGATGGCCGCCGCCGGGTCCTGCCGGCCGGGAGCGTGGACGCCGGATCCGTAGCCCAGGAGTGAAGAGCAGAACGGCTCGTTGAACGTGGTCCAATGGCGGACCCTGTCCCCCAGTGCCGAGTAGACGTCGTTTGCATACTCCACGAACCGGTAGGCGGTGTCCCTGTTGGCCCAGCCGCCCTTTTCTTCAAGCGCCTGGGGCAGGTCCCAGTGGTAAAGGGTAAGCCATGGCAGGATGTCCGCTTCGAGGAGCTCATCCACCAGCCGGGAGTAGAAATCCAGGCCCTCGTGGTTGACGGCCCTGTCCCCCGGCCGCACCCGGGCCCAGCTGGTGGAAAACCGGTACGAGTCCAGTCCCAGCTCCTTCATCAGCCGGACGTCCTGGGGCATCCGGTGGTAGTGGTCCACTGCCTGCTCAAGGTTGTCGCCCTGGGCAATGGCGCCCGGAAGCCTCGCAAAGTGGTCCCACACGGAATCTTCCTTGCCGCCTTCGTGGCCGGCGCCCTCGATCTGTGCGGCCGCCGTCGCCGATCCCCACAGGAAGCCCTCGGGCCATTGCCTTGTGTACGTTGGGTGCTGCATTAGCCCTTCACTGCTCCTTGCATGATTCCTGAGATGAGTTGTTTGCCGGCCAGTACGAAGAGCACCAGTAGCGGGAGGGTTGCCAGCACCGCTCCGGCGAGGACCACGGAGTAGTCCACGTAGCGGGCAGACTGCAGTTGGCTGAGCGCCGTCTGCAAAGTGGGGTTGCCGGCGTCAAGCACCAGCAGCGGCCAGAGGAAATCGGTCCAGGCCGTCATGAAAGTAAAGAGCCCCAGAATGGCCATGGCGGGCCGGGCGGCCGGGATGGCCACGTGCCGGAAAGTGGAAATCATGCTGGCGCCGTCCATCCTGGCGGACTCGATGAGTTCGTCCGGGATCACATCCACCAGGTACTGCCGCATGAAGAAGACGCCGAACGCCGTGACCAGCGTGGGCACCACCACGGCGCCGATCTCGCCGGTCCATCCCAGGGTGCGCATCACCATGAAGAGCGGGATGATGCCCAGCTGGGTGGGGATGGCCATGGTGGCCACGACCATCAGCATGAGCCCGTTCCGGCCCTTGAAGCGCAGTTTGGCGAAGGCGTACCCGGCAAGGGTGGAGAACCCGACCACCGAGACGGTGATGATGCAGGAAATCAGGACGCTGTTGCCCAGCGCGAGCCAGAAGGGGATGGTGTCGAAGACCTCGCCCACATTGGTCCAGAAGTTTCCGCCCGGCAGCAGGGGCGGCCAGGTTTCACCGAGGGCCTCGTTGGAACGGCTGCCGATCACCGCGGACCACCAGAGGGGGTAGGCCGAGGACAGCAGGAACGCCAGGAGCAGGCCGTAGGTCAGGAATCCGGGCTTTTCCCCGGAGCCGAAAATGCGTTTGCGGAGGGTGGAACGGGCAGGCGCGGGCGCGGGTCTGCCGGCGGTGCTGGATCCGGCGGGCGCTGCCCCCTCGATGGTGCTCATCGCTTGGTCCTTTCGGCACGTCTCCGGGCAGCCCTGGAGGGCTTGGCGGCGTCGGCGGTGGCGATCCGCCGGGAGATGAGGTAATTGATGACGCCGAACAGCACGATGATCAGGAAAAGCAGCCAGGCGATGGTGGATGCCTTGCCGAAGTTCTGCCGCTGGAAGGCCATTTCCCAGAGGTACAGGACCGTGGTCTGGAACTGCCGCTGGGAGCCGCCGGCTGTGGCGGGATCGAACAGGCGCGGTTCGGTGAAGATCTGCAGTCCGCCGATGGTGGAGGTGATAACCACAAAAACCATGGTGGGACGGATGCTGGGCAGGGTGATGCTGAAGAACCGGCGGACGGCTCCGGCGCCGTCCAGGGCGGCGGACTCGTAGAGGTCGCGGGGAACGGCCTGCATTGCGGCCAGCAGGATCAGGGCGTTGTAGCCGGTCCAGCGCCAGTTCACCATGGTGGCAATGGCGATGTGGCTGGGTAGCGTCTCGCTCTTCCACATCACGGGGTCCAGGCCGAAGTTGCCCAGGACGTTGTTGATCAGGCCGTACTGCTCGCCGAACATGTTGGTGAAGATCATGGCCACTGCCACGGGCGTCACGATGTACGGCAGGAGGACACTCATCCGCCAGAACGTCCTGGCACGGAGGTTCTGGTCAAGCATGGCGGCCAGGAAGAGCGCGACGGCGAGCTGCGGGATGGCGGACAGCAGGAAGATGCTCACGGTGTTGAACAGGGAGTTCCAGAAGAAGCGGTCCTGCAGGACCTCCGTAAAGTTCTGCAGGCCCACGAAATCGCCCTGGCCCTTGAGCAGGTGCCAGTCGAAGAGGCTCACCACGAAGGTGTAGATCAGGGGGAAGAGTCCCACCAGGGCGAAGAGGATGAAGAACGGGGCGATGTAGAGGTAGGGCGATGCTTTGACGTCGAAGACGTTGAGGCGCTGCCTGAAGGTGGGTTTCGGTTTGATGGCCGCGGGTTTCGAGGGACGGTTCAGGGTGGTTGTCATGGGCTTTTGCCCTCCATCGGGGGGCCTCCCGTTGGGGAGGCCCCACAGCGGGTGGTGCTAGTTTTTTACGACCAGGTCGTTGAGGAGGGTCAGCGCTTCGGACCAGGCCTTGTCAGCGTCGGCGGTGCCGGCGTCGAGCATTTTCAGCGCGGGGCCGAACACGTTCTCCTGGATGACCGAATCGTCGGGTCCCTTGAACTGGGCCACCACACCTTTGGCGCGGTTGGCAAGGATGACGCCGGTGGGGGCGTTGTTGAAGAGCACGTTGGGGGTGGCGTCCGCTACGAGCTTCTCCTGCGCCTTGAGGGTGCTGGGGAAGTTGTTGGCGGCGGCCGACTGCTTGACCTGCTGCTCAGGTGCGGTCAGCCAGGCGGCGAGCTTTGCAGCTTCTGCCGGATGTTCGGAGGTCTTGGGCACGGAGAGGAAAGCACCGCCCCAGTTGGAGGCCCCGCCGGGGAAAACGTCGGCGAAGTCCCAGCCGCTGTCCGCGCCCCCGCCTGCTGATTCCAGCTGGCCCTTGATGGTGCCGAGCATCCAGCCCGGGCAGACGAAGGTGGCGAAGGAGCCGTCGGTGAAGGCCTTGCCGTTGCCCCAGTCCCATTGGGTCTGGTTGGCGGACAGCCCTGCGGCGGTACCGGCGGCCAGCAGCTCGAACTTGTCCTTCATCTCCGCGTTGCCGTCGACGTTAAGGTCGCCGTCCTTGGTGTAGTAGCCCTCTTCCATCTGGTTCACCATCGAGTTCCAGACGAATCCGGACTGGTCGTACCAGGCCTTGCCGGTGGCCGCCTTGTACTGCTCGCCGAGCTTGAAGTAGGTCTCCCAGGTGGCGTCCTCACCGCCGAAGAGCTTGGCGACGGATTCGCGGTCCTTGGGTAGGCCGGCAGCCTCAAAGAGGCTGCCGTTGTAGCAGAGGCCCTGCGGTCCGATGTCTGTTCCGTACCCGATCACGCGGCCGTCCGGATCGGTGCCCTGCTTGAACTTCCAGTCCACCCAGTTGTCCTTGATGTCCGCTGCGCCGTGCTCGTTCAGGTCCACGAACTGGTCCGAGACTTCCATGATGGATCCGAGCCAGCCCTCCTCGATGGCTACGACGTCGCTCAGGCCGGAGCCGGCCGCGAGCTTGGTGAAGGCATCGGTGCGGGCGTTGGATCCGCGGTCGATGTTGGTGGCTTTGATCTTGATTCCGGGGTTGGCCTGCTCGTATTCACCGTAGAGATCGTCGTAGCCGAACGTTCCGAAGGTGGTGACCGTGAGTTCCACGGGGTTGTCTGCGCTTGCTGCCTGTTCTGAACTGCCGCTGCAGCCGGTGGCCATCAGGGCCAGGGCCGCTGCGCCCGCGATGGCGGCCGCAGTATGTCGACGTGCGAATTTCAAGGTCACTCCTTTGTGGGGGAACTACCGGCGCTGAGAGAGCGCTCTCTGGCAAGTTCCTCAACTGTAAGCGTGGCGCAGATCACTGTCAAGAGAGCGCTCTCTGAGAATCCCCAGGAGGTCCGCAGTTCCGTAGTGGTTGGGCCTGCGGCCGGGTAATTAGGCCTATCGAAACGCAGGACGCTGGATTGTCGGTGGCCGCCGCTAGGGTTGAACGCATGGCAACAAAGACTTCCCGGGCTTCCAAAGCGCCCGCCTACAAATGCGCCGAATGCGGCTGGACCACCGTCAAATGGGTGGGGCGCTGCGGCGAGTGCCAGGCGTGGGGCACCGTGGAGGAAACGGGCACGGCTGTTGCGCGTACGACGGCGGCCACAACGGTCCTTGAGCCGGCCCGCCGGATTGCCGAGGTTGACGCCACCACGGCGGCTTTCCTGCCCACGGGCGTGGATGAACTGGACCGTGTGCTCGGCGGCGGCCTGGTGCCGGGCGCCGTCATCCTGCTGGCGGGTGAGCCGGGTGTCGGCAAGTCCACCCTCCTGCTGGATGTCGCGGCGAAGTTCGCCCGGACGGCACAGGACGTGCTGTACGTGACGGGCGAGGAATCCGCGGCGCAGGTGAAGCTGCGGGCGGAGCGGATCGACGCCGTCGCGGAATCCCTGTACCTCTCCGCCGAGACGGACCTGGGCCAGGCGCTGGGACAGGTGGAGAAGATCGAGCCGCGGCTCCTCATCGTGGACTCGGTCCAGACCCTGAGCAGCGCGGACGTGGACGGCAGCGCCGGCGGCGTCTCCCAGGTCCGCGAAGTGGCGGCCTCCATCATCGCCGCGGCAAAGCGCCGGAACATGACCACCCTGCTGGTGGGCCACGTGACCAAGGACGGGTCCATCGCCGGGCCCCGGCTGCTGGAGCACCTGGTGGATGTGGTGTGCCAGTTCGAAGGCGAACGGCACTCGCGGCTGCGGTTGCTCCGTGCGGTCAAGAACCGTTATGGACCCACCGACGACGTGGGCTGCTTCGACCTGAACGAAAACGGCATTGAAGGGCTCGCGGATCCCAGCGGACTGTTCGTCAGCCGCACCAAGGATCCGGTCTCCGGCACGTGCATCACCGTGACCATGGAAGGCCGCAGGCCGTTGCTCGCGGAGGTGCAGTCGCTGCTGGCCGAGAGCCCCAACTCGCAGCCGCGCCGCGCCACCAGCGGCCTGGACAGTTCCCGGGTCTCGATGCTCCTGGCGGTGCTGCAGCAGCGTGCCGGAACCCTGCTGCACAAGGACGATTCCTATGTGGCCACCGTGGGCGGCGTGAAGCTCAGTGAGCCTGCCACGGACCTGGCGGTTGCCCTCGCCGTGGCGTCAGCCAAGGCGCGCAAACCCCTGCCCATCCGGCTGATTGCCTTCGGCGAGGTGGGGCTCGCCGGTGAGGTCCGGCCGGTGCCCGGCATCAACCAGCGCATCCAGGAAGCCCACCGGCTGGGGTTCACCCACGCAGTGGTCCCGGCCAGCCATGCCGGGCCGGGACCCATACCCGCCGGATTCTCCGTACGGGAAGTGGAGCACCTGACGGAGGCGCTGAGTTTGCTGATCGGGTAGCGGCTAAGGGTGCCGCGGAAGCTGTTCCGGATCATCGCGGTGGGCGCTGAAGAGCCAGCCGGACACGTCACTGCGCAGCACCAGCAGCGGGCCTCCGGTGGCGCTGACGTTTCCGGTGGGCACGTAGTACCCGCGCCCGTTTCCGGGGCCGCCTGCAGCACGGTCCAGGGCATCCAATAGGTGCCGTGGCAGGTGGCCCTGCGGGCCAAGGCTGCGAAGCTCATCCAGTTCTTCCGGCGTCAGCCGGCCCAAAACCTCAGCAATATTGGCCATGACGGGTCCCTTCGAGGAAAGTGCCTGAAGGAATAACCTAAAGCAGGGCCGTGAACTGCCGGTTAACGCTGGACGGCGAATTTGCTACTTGTTAAATGCGGCTGGAAATGGAGGACACATGCCGGTCCGAAGCGCAGGAATCCTCCTGTACAGGCTGGTCACAACGCCAGGGCCCGCCACCGGCCAACAGCCAGGGAGCACCTCGGGCGTTCCCGGGGCACTGCAGGTGTGGATCGCCCACATGGGCGGGCCATTTTGGGCACGCAAGGACGCTCACGCCTGGTCCATTCCAAAAGGCGAGTACACCGAGGACGAGGATCCGCTCGCGGCCGCCCTGCGGGAATTCGCCGAGGAAATGGGAACTCCCGCACCGGCTGCTGACTACGAACACCTCGGCGAATTCCGCCAGCCCTCCGGCAAGATCATCACGGTTTATGCGGCCGAGCAGGACTTCCAGCCGGAACGGATTACCAGCAACACCTTCCCCCTCGAGTGGCCCAAGGGGTCAGGCAGGATCCAGGAGTACCCGGAGATCGACGACGCCCGCTGGTTCCCGATGCAGGAGGCAAGGCTCAAGCTGGTCAAGGGCCAGATTCCGGTCCTCGACGTCCTCGCCGAGCACGTCCGCGCGAAGCCCTGGTAAGCGAACTTCCCGTACGCCGAGTCACAGTCAAGGGGCCTGCACCGGAAGCTGCCCGCCCACAGCCCAGGACACAGGAAGGCCGGGAATCCGCTGGGATTCCCGGCCTTCATGTCCGCGCCGCGCCAGATGTTGCATGCCGTCAGGCTGCTGCGTGGATTCGCCCTGCGATCGCGTTGGCTGACGCAACCTTGACCACGGTCACGTCGTCTCCGCAGCACACCATGGTCCTGCCTGCGCCGTCGTCCCGGATCATCCAAAAGACAGTGCGGTCCGCGGCGATCATGTCGATGGTTCCGGACATTGGGCCGCCGCCGTCGCTGTGGACCTCGACGTGGTCCTTGCGGCAGAGCCTGGACCAGTCAGGAATGGGCGGTGCGGCGTTGACCGTTCCCCGGCGGGCTGGTTTGTGGATGTACATGGTGCCTCTCCAAAGGGCTCTCTGCTAGAAGTTTCCGCCGTCGGCCTTGACCGCAAGCACCGGCCGGTCCGCCTGCATCAGGATGCGCTGGGCGTGGCTGCCCAGGATGAACTTCCCCACCTGGGTGCGGTGCCGAAGGCCTATCACGATCAGGGATGCATTGGCGTCCCGGGCCACATCCAGGAACTCGTCGGCGAGGTCATGCTGGTACGGCGGCTGGATGACGCTCGCCTGGACACCGGCCTCGGTGGCCCGGCGGGCGGCCTGCTCCAGCAGCTCTTCGGGTGCCACCGACTTGTCCACCAGTGCGCCTTCCCGGGCGGAGTTGACGATCAGGAGATCCTCATTCCGCAGGCGGGCTTCGGCGATGCCGGCCTTGAGGGCGGCTTCTCCCGCGGGTGTTGGAACGAATCCGACGACGATGCTCATACTTTCTCCTTGATGTCCGGCCGGGCTGCGGATGCAGTAGCGGGTAGCTTGCGCTTGGCGATGGAGGTGCGGATAAACGGCAGCACTGCCACCAGGACAAAAACGACCAGCAGTGTGGCCGAAATGGGACGGCCGAAGAAGCCCAGCGGGTCACCGCCAAAAACCAGCAGGGAACGCCGCATTGAGCTCTCGAGCAGCTCGCCCAGCACAAAGGCGAGCACCAGGGGGCCCGGTTCGAAGCCGAACTTCTTCATGAGGTAGCCGATGATGCCGAAGACCACCACGAGCGTGACATCGAACATGCTGTTGTTGATGGTGTAGGCGCCCAGCAGCGTGATCAGAGCAGTGACGGGGGCCAGGATAGCTGCGCGGACGCGCAGGATCCTGACGAAGATTCCCACAAGCGGCAGGCTCATGATCAGCAGGAGGATGTTGCCGATGTACATCGAGTTCACAACGCCCCAGAACAGATCCGGGTTCTGCTCCACCAACTGCGGGCCGGGGGTCACACCCTGGATGAGCAGCGCACCGAACATTAGTGCCATGGTGGCGTTGGCCGGAATGCCAAGCGTCAGCAGCGGAATGAACGATGAAGTGGCGGCTGCGTTGTTGGCCGTCTCAGGGCCGGCGACGCCTTCCGGCGCTCCCTTGCCGAACCGCTCGGGCTGCTTTGCGCGCTTCTTCTCCATGGCGTAGGAGGCCATGGAGGCGATGGTGGCGCCACCGCCAGGGAGGATGCCCAGGAAGAAGCCGAGGACGGATCCGCGGCCGATGGAGCCGGACGCCTGCTTGAGGTCCTTGCGGGACGGCCAGACGTTGGCCACCTTCGACGGCGCCTTGGCGGCCCGGTGCCGTTCCTCCAGGTTGTAGAGGATTTCACCAAGGCCGAAGATGCCCATGGCAATCGGAACGAAGTCGATGCCGTCGGCAAGCTGCAGGCTGCCGAACGTGAACCGGCTTTCCCCGGTGAAGACGTCCCGGCCCACCGTCGCGAGCAGGAGGCCGAGGGCGGCGGCAATGAGCGCCTTGGCTTTCGCGCCGCTGCTGATGGTTGCCACCAGGAGGATGCCCAGCAACGCAAGGGCGGTGTACTCCGGCGGGCCGAAATCCAGCGCGAAGCTGGCAACGATGGGCGCCAGGAACGTCAGGCCGATGATGGCTGCCGTGCCGCCGACGAAGGATCCGATGGATGCAAGTCCCAAAGCGGTGCCGGCCTTCCCCTGCCGGGCCATTTGGTAGCCGTCGAAAACCGTGACGACGGAGGACGCTTCACCGGGAAGCCGGAGGAGCACGGAGGTGATGGTGCCGCCGTACTGGGCGCCGTAGAAAATGCCGGCCAGCATGATGATGGCGGTGACGGGCTCCACGTTGTAGGTCAGGGGCAGCAGGATGGCGATGGTTGCCGCGGGCCCCAGTCCGGGCAGTACGCCGATCAGCATGCCGATGACGACGCCGACCAGGCAGTAGAGGAGGTTGGTCGGCTCCAGGACAACCGCAAATCCGTTGATAACGGGATTCAGAAAATCCACGGGGGTCTCCTAGAAGAGGTGGGGGATGGAAGTGCCTAGCGCCAGGACAAAGATGCCGTAGAACGCGGCGACGACGATGACGCTGACCAGCAGGGTGGAGCGCCAGGTCTCGCCGCCCAGGAAGCGCATCCAGATGATGCACAGGATCAGCGCCGGGATCTCGAAACCGATGAGCGGCATGAGGGCCACCATGGCTGCCAGTGTCACCAGGCCTGTGAGGGGGGCCAGTGACATGCGCGTGAACTTTTCGGCATCCCGGTTGTGCCGGCCCAGGACCAGCTGGAAAAGGCCCAGTGCCACCATGACGCAGCTGATGATGAAGGGCCAAAGGCCCGGCTGCGGGCTGGCCGGGGTGCCCAGTCCCATGGCGACGGACAGGATGATGGCACCGATCCCGACGCCGAGGACCACCAGGGAGGATGCCATGCTGGCGAGCGCACCGGCCGCCGGCGGCTTTTCCTCTTCCCATTGTGCTGCCAGTTGCTCCGGCGTCAGTTCATCAAGGAGGTCGCCCGTGAGGTCGTCATGGGGGCGGGGGGTGCCCCCGCCGGAGGGAGCAGCCATGCTGCTCCCTCCGGCGGGTACTGCGGGGGTTCCTTTCACAGGAATCACTTATTTCCGCTCAGGCTGATGTCGTACTTCTCCACCAGCTCCTTGTACTTCGCTGCGTAGCCTTTCCATTCGGTGACTACTTCCTCGCCGGAGATCTCCTTGGGCGTCAGCATGTTCTTCTTGTTGAACTCCTTGTAGGCGTCCGACTTGAAGGTCTCCTGGAATGCCGAGTACAGCTTGTCCTTGACGTCCTGGGGAGTGCCCTTGGGGGTGGCGACCGCCCGGTACTGCGCCACCGGAACGTCGTATCCGGCTTCCTTGGCGGTGGGGGTGTCGGGCAGGAAGCTGTTGCGCTCCTCCGAGAAGACCAGCAGCGGGGATACCTTGCCGGCCTCGATCTGGGGCATGGCCTCGCCCAGCTGGATGGTGGCGAGTTCCACCTGGTTGCCCAGGACGGCCGTCAGCGCCGGCTTGCCGCTGTCGAACGGGATGTCCGTGCCGGTGACGCTGGCCTGCTTGAAGAGCACGGTCTGCGCCAACTGGCTTCCGGTGCCAACGCCGGTGGTGCCGAAGGTGACGTTGCGGCCGGCGTCGGTCACGTCCTTGAAGGACTTGAAGCCGGACTCCGGGCTGGCCACCAGGACGTAATCGTCCTGGGAAAGACCGGCGATGATGTCCAGATCGTCGATGTTGACCGCTTCGTCGGCGGAGACTGCCAGCGGCGTGATGGTGATCAGGGAGGCGGTCAGCAGGACCAGTTCCTGCCCGTCGGCCGGCTTGCCGGCAACTTCCTTGGTAGCGAGGGCTCCGTTAGCGCCGGGCTTGTTGACCACGGGCATCGGCTTGCCGAGCGTCTTCGAGGCTCCCTCGGCAAGGGCACGGGCGATCAGGTCGGTGCTGCCGCCGGCTGCCTGGCCGACCGTGAGGTTGACCGGTCCGGCGGGGTACTCGGCCGTGGTGGACTGGCCGCCGGCGACGTTGCCGCAGGCAGTCATGGCCAGCAGCGTGATGGCCGATGCCGCGCCGAGGACCGAGCGGCGGGTGGGGAAGTGCTTCATTGGGACTCCTCATAAAAGCTCCGGGATGCTCCCGGACGGTGCTGTGAACCGAATCACTTCGGGTTGCTGGATCGAGTTTAGGGACGCGTTATGATGCCTGTCTAAGCCCAAATCAGCATCAAGTGATACCCGGAAGGCATCATGTTTACGTTTGACCAGCTCGCGGGCTTTATTGCCGTCGCAGAGGAACTCCACTTTGGCCGCGCCGCCGAGCGGCTCAACATGACCCAGCCGCCTCTCAGCCGGCAGATCCAGAAACTGGAGAAAATCATCGGCGCTGAACTCCTTGAGCGGG
Organism: Pseudarthrobacter sp. TE3704; assembly: GCF_056279405.1. NCBI lineage: Bacteria > Bacillati > Actinomycetota > Actinomycetes > Micrococcales > Micrococcaceae > Pseudarthrobacter > Pseudarthrobacter sp. TE3704. Next base: position 630,534 of record NZ_JBWCCJ010000001.1, on the reverse strand, counting down.
ACAACAGGCGGGTGGAGCTCACCTCGGCAGGGGAGACGTTCCTTGAGGAAGCGCGCCGGCTGATGGCTCTGGCGGAGCGTGCCCCGGTCACGGCCCGCCGCATCGCGTCTGGGCGCTCGGGCGTCCTGCGGATCGGTTTCACGGCAGCAAGTGGTTTCAGCATCCTGGGCCCTCTGCTGGAAGAGATCTCGGGCATCATGCCGGACGTGGACATCGACCTGCAGGAGTTGGTGACGCGCGAGCAGCTCAACGGCCTTCTGACCGGCGAGCTCGACCTTGGCTTCGCGCGCCCTCCCTTTGACAGCGAAACCTTTGATTCGCACCTGCTCTACCGCGAGTCCATGGTGCTCGCGGTTCCCTCAAGCCATCCCCTGACGCTGCTGGGGCGGGACCTCACCGCCGAGGATTTCAAGGACGAGCCCCTGATCATGCACTCCCCCACCCAGGCGCGCTATTTCTATGACCTGGTGGTCCGCATGCTCCCCATCCAGCATGCCAATGTGGTCCACACGGTCAGCCAGATCCTCACGATGGTCTCGCTCGTTGCGGCAAAACGCGGGCTGGCCTTCGTGCCCCATTCGGCCACCCTCCTGGGCATCAAAGGCGTGGAATTCCTGCCGTTGGAAGCAGGGAGGGAGGAACAGGTGGAGCTGCACGCGCTCTGGAACCGCAGGATCACCAACCCGGCACTGGCCCGCCTCCTGCGCGACCTTGAGTTTGCCATGGAGTAGATGGCACACGGATCATGCACCGAAGGTATCAATACATACAAAAATGCACTTAGACAGGCATTACGTCCTCTGCCTAACCTGAACAGGAATCCACCACCAGCCGCCCTCCCGGCGCTCACACAGAGGACAACATCGTGGCAAAGTACACCCCGCAGGAACTGGCAAACACCCTGAAAGACGGCCTGCTGTCGTTCCCGGTGACGTCCTTTGACAGCCAGCTGCAGTTCGACGAGGAAAATTACCGGAAGCACCTTGCCTGGCAGGCGAGCTTCCCGGTGGCAGGCCTGTTCGCAGCGGGCGGCACCGGCGAAGGCTTCTCCCTCACCCCCGCCGAATCCGCCCACGTGGTGCGCACCGCCGTCGAAGAAGTCGGCAACCAGGTGCCGGTACTTGCATCAGCCGGCGGATCAACAGCACAGGCAATCGAGAATGCCAAGGCTGCAGAAGCAGCAGGCGCTGACGGCCTCCTGCTCCTCCCGCCGTACCTGACCGAAGCCGACCAGGGCGGCCTGATCGACCACGTCAGCGCCATCTGCAGCGCCACCTCGCTGGGTGTCATCATCTACAACCGCGCCAACGCCATTTACAAGGACACCACTGTTGCCACCCTCGCGGACCGGCACGAAAACCTCATCGGCTTCAAGGACGGTGTTGGCGACCTCGAACACGACGCCCGCGTTTACGCCAAGCTTGGCGACCGCCTCTTCTACCTGGGCGGCCTTCCCACCGCGGAAACCTTCGCCCTCCCCCTGCTGCAGCTGGGCATGAGCACCTACTCCAGCGCGATGTACAACTTCGTCCCGCAGTTCGCGCTGGACTTCTACCAGGATGTCCGCAACAACGACCGCGTGGCCGTCAACAAGAAGCTGAACGACTTCGTGATCCCCTACCTCGACATCCGCGACCGTGTGAAGGGCTACGCTGTCTCCATCGTCAAGGGCGGCCTGGACGCCATCGGCCGCTCCGCCGGCCCGGTCCGCCCCCCTCTGCAGAACATGGCGGAGCAGGACCTGGCGGACCTCAAAGCCCTTATCGCCCGCGTATCCTGACCCGATCCACCGCTTCCCAGGAGGAACCATCGTGACCCTCACCGGACACTCCCTGATCGCCGGACAGACCGTCGTTGGCGACGGCAAGACAGCCTTCGGCTTCAACCCGGCCACCAATGAACAGCTCGATCCCGCGTATTCGCTGATCACCGAGGACCAGCTGAAGCTGGCCACCGCGGCGGCAGCTGACGCGTACCCGTCCTTCTCCACGCTGGACCCGGAAACCCACGCCGGGTTCCTCGAGGCCATTGCGGACAACATCGAAGCCATCGGCGACGAACTCATCACCCGCGCAGGCCAGGAGACCGGCCTGCCCGCCGCGCGGCTGCAGGGCGAACGCGCCCGCACCACCGGCCAGCTGCGGCTCTTCGCGAACGTGGTCCGCCAGGGCGACTTCCGCGGCGTCCGCGTGGACCCCGCCATCCCGGACCGCACCCCGCTGCCCCGGGCAGACATCCGGCAGCGCCAGATCCCGCTCGGCCCCGTTGCGGTGTTCGGCGCCAGCAACTTCCCGCTGGCCTTCTCGACGGCGGGCGGTGACACCGCCTCGGCCCTCGCCGCGGGCTGCCCCGTGGTCTTCAAAGCACACAACGCCCACCCGGGCACGGGCGAGCTCGTCGGCCAGGCCGTGGCCAAGGCCGTCAAGGACTTCAACCTCCACCCGGGCGTGTTCTCGCTTGTCTACGGCCCCGGCGCCAGCATCGGCCAGGCCCTCGTGGCCGACCCCCACATCAAAGCCGTCGGCTTCACCGGCTCCCAGGCCGCCGGCATTTCCCTGATGCGCACCGCCGCGGCCCGCCGCGAACCCATCCCGGTCTACGCCGAAATGTCCTCCCTGAACCCCGTCTTCGTCTTCGAAGGCGCCCTCAAAGGCTCCACCGAAGACATCGACGCCCTCGCACAGCAGTACGTCACCGCCGTCACCGGCAGCTCCGGCCAGCTCTGCACCTCCCCCGGCCTGCTTTTCGCCCCCGAAGGCGAAGCAGGGGACAAACTCGCCGCCGCCGTCGGCCGCGCCGTCTCCGCCTGCTCCGGACAGACCATGCTCACCCAAGGCATCGCCGGTTCGTGGAGCACCGGGGCAGAAGCCCTCGGCAACGCCGACGGCGTGAACCTGATCGGCAAGGGACTGGAAGGAAAGACCCGGAACGCCCCGGCACCCACCATCTTCGGCACCCAGGTCCGCGACTTCGTCACCAACCACGTCCTGCACGAGGAAATCTTCGGCGCCGCCTCCCTGGTCATCCGCTACGGAAACACCGACGAACTCCTCAACGCCATCAACCGCCTCGAAGGCCAGCTCACCGCATCCCTGCAGCTCACCGAAGAGGACTACCCCACCGCGGCACCCCTGATCCCCGCGCTGGAGCAGAAAGTGGGCCGCATCATCGTCAACGGCTGGCCCACCGGCGTCGAAGTCGGCCACGCCATGGTCCACGGCGGCCCCTTCCCCGCCACCTCCGACTCCCGCACCACCTCCGTCGGCACCCTCGCCATCAACCGCTTCCTGCGCCCCGTCGCCTACCAAAACATCCCCCAGGAACTCCTCCCCACACCCCTGCAGGACGAAAACCCCTGGCACCTGAACCGCAGGATCGACGGCCTTGTGGAAGCCGCCGAAGCACAGAAAGCAGGAATCAACGCATGACCCCCCAGCCAAGCATTGCCCGGGTCGAAGTCGTCCCGGTTGCCGGGCACGACAGCATGCTCATGAACCTCAGCGGCGCCCACGGCCCGTTCTTCACCCGGAACGTTGTGATCGTTACCGATTCGGACGGCCGGACCGGCCTCGGTGAAGTTCCCGGCGGCGAAAAGATCCGCACCACCATCGAGGAAGCCGGTACCCTGATCACCGGAAAGCCGGTGGCCCGCTACCGCTCGCTTTTGCGTGAAATCGCGGCCGAGTTCGCTGACCGCGACGCCGGCGGCCGTGGCCTCCAGACCTTCGACCTGCGTACCACGGTCCACGCCGTCACCGCCGTCGAATCCGCGTTGCTGGACCTGCACGGCCAGTACCTCGGCGTTCCCGTGGCTGAACTGCTCGGCGACGGCCAGCAGCGCAGCTCCGTCCCGATGCTCGGCTACCTCTTCTTCGTGGGCGACCACAAGCGGACGGACCTGCCCTACCTCGTGGAGGACGCACCCGCGGACCGCTGGGAGGAACTCCGCCGGCAGGAAGCCATGACGCCCGAGGCCGTGGTGGCGCTGGCAGAGGCCGCCCAGGAACGGTACGGGTTCAGCGACTTCAAGCTCAAGGGCGGCGTGCTGTCCGGCGACGACGAAGTGGACGTGGTCACGGCCCTCGCCAAGCGCTTCCCCGAGGCCCGGGTGACCCTCGACCCCAACGGCGGCTGGCTCCTGGACGAGGCAATCCGGCTGGGCAAGCGGATGCAGGGCGTTGTGGCCTACGCTGAGGACCCCTGCGGTGCAGAAGGGCGCTTCTCCGGCCGTGAGGTCATGGCGGAATTCCGCCGGGCCACCGGGCTGAAGACGGCCACCAACATGATCGCCACGGACTGGCGGGAGATGTCACACGCGATCCGCAGCAACGCCGTTGACATCCCGCTGGCTGACCCGCACTTCTGGACCATGCACGGCTCGGTGCGGGTGGCGCAGATGTGCCACGAGTTCGGCCTCACCTGGGGCTCGCACTCGAACAACCACTTCGACATCTCGCTGGCCATGTTCACCCACACCGGCGCCGCGGCTCCGGGTGAAATCACCGCCCTGGACACGCACTGGATCTGGCAGGACGGCCAGGGCCTCACCAAGGAACCGCTGCAGATCAAGGACGGCGCCATCGAGGTTCCGGCCGCCCCGGGCCTCGGCGTCGAGCTGGACCGCAATGCCCTGGACAAGGCACACCAGCTGTACCTGGAACAGGGCCTGAATGCCCGCGACGACAGCATCGGCATGCAGTACTACATCGAGGGCTGGTCCTTCGACCCGAAACGGCCCTGCCTCGTTCGGTAAGGCTCTCCGCTAGCACTGTTCGGTAAAGTAGTGGGGTCCGCTGTGGCGTGCCCCACTACTTTCCTGTGCCCCCGCATTGGGCCCCGCAGCCGGCCTGCGTTATCTATCCAAAGGAAATACATTCAATGAAGTCTGCAGACAATGCTGTCTCGGACGTGGCGACAGCCACGAAGAAGTTCTTCAAACGCGTTCTGCCCATCATGCTGGTCATGCTGGTCTGCAACCAGCTGAACCGGTCCAACATCGGCTACGCCCAGGACCACCTCCAGGCGGATGTGGGCATCGGCGCCGCCGCCTACGGGTTCGGCGCGGGCCTGTTCTTCATCGCCTATGCCATCTTTGAACTCCCCAGCAACGTGATGATGGAAAAGTACGGCGCCAAGGTCTGGCTGACCCGCATCATGATCAGCTGGGGCATCGTCTCCTTCCTGATGGCGTTCGTGCAGAACGAAACCATGTTCTACGTCCTGCGCTTCCTGCTGGGTGCCGCGGAGGCCGGCTTCTTCCCCGCCGTCATCTTCTACTTTGCCCGCTGGGTTCCGGCGGGCCAGCGCGGCAAGGCCACCGCGATCTTCATCGCGGGCTCCTCCATCTCCGCCGCAATTTCCGGCCCCATCGCCGGCATGCTGCTCAGCCTCCACGGCGCCCTGGGGCTGCGCGGCTGGCAGTGGCTCTTCGGCTTCGAAGGCGCCCTCTCCGTGGTGGTGGGCATGGCCGTGTTCTTTGTCCTGGACGCCCGCATCAAGGACGCCAAGTGGCTCTCCCCCGCCGAAAAGGACGCCCTGTCCCAGGCCATCAGCGATGAGGATGCACAGCACACCACGGCCGGCGGCGGCAAGATCAACCGCTGGAAGATGCTGCTCAACCCGCAGATCCTGCTGCTGTGCGGCATCTACTTTTCGGTGCAGCTGTCCATCTACGCCAACACGTTCTGGCTCCCCAGCATCATCAAGCAGATCCCCGGCACCACGGACCTGACCGTGGGGTTCCTGTCCTCCATCCCGTGGGTCTGCGCCGTCTTCGCCATGTACTTCGCCGCGAAACTGCAGGACAAGGCGAAGTCCAAGCGCCCGCTGCTGGTGGTTGCCCTGCTGGTCGCCGCCGTTGGCACGTTCGCCGCGGCCGTCGCATCTCCGGTGATGGCCCTGGTCTTCCTGGCCATCGCGGCCATGGGCTTCAAGAGCGCCTCGCCACTGTTCTGGACCATCCCGCAGTCCGGGCTGCACCCGATGATCCTCGCCCCGGCCATCGCCATCATCAATTCGCTGGGAAACCTGGGCGGCTTTGTGGCCCCCTTCGGCTTCGGCATCATCAAGGAGCAGACCGGCAGCGTTATCCCCGGCCTGTTCGCGCTGGCCGCTGCCTCCACCATCGCCGCCGGGCTGGTGTACTTCCTGAAAGAGCGCCGTACCGATGCCGCTCCCGGGCAGGTTGAGGAAGCCGCCGCGCAGGAGCCAGTGGGCAGCCGCGCCTAACGGGCACACGACGGCGGCGCAAGCCTCCTCTGGAGCGTCCGGTCACCACGGTTGACGAACCTCCGCAACAAGGACCTCAGGGCGCGCCCGCAAGAATTGTTCAACAATCTCTTGCGCGGCCCGCCCTTCGGTCGTTAAGCTGGCAAAAGACCCTGTGACTGCAGTCACTGAACCCCCTTTTCGCCCGGCAGGAGCCCGCCATGACCATCCCCGCAAACCCGCCCGCCGCCGTCGTGCGTCCGGACAACCCGTCCGCACTGTCCCCCGCCCAGGCGCGTGCCCTCTTCCGGGCCGGCCTGGTGACGCCTACATCGGGCTGGAGTGCCGGCTACACGCAGGCCAACCTGATGATCGTTCCCAAAGCCCAGGCGTTCGACGTGCTGCTGTTTGCGCAGCGGAACCCCAAGCCGTGCCCGGTCCTGGGCGTGCTCGACGCCGGTGAGACCAGCAGCGCCCTGCTTGCAGGCGGTGATATCAGGACTGACGTGCCGAAGTACGCCGTCTACGAAAACGGCGTGAAGGTGGACGAGCCAACGGACATCAGGGATTACTGGCGGGATGACCTGGTCACCTTCATCGTGGGCTGCAGCTTCACCTTCGAGGCCGCGCTGCAGGAGGGCGGCATCCGCATCGCCCACATCGACCAGGGCGTCAACGTCCCGATGTACCGGACCTCCGTCCGCTGCGAACCGGCCGGCGCCCTGGCCGGGCCGCTGGTGGTGTCCATGCGGCCAGTCCCGGCCTCGCAGGTGGCCGACGCCGTCCGCATCACGTCCCGCTACCCCGCCGTCCATGGCGCCCCGGTCCACGTGGGCAATCCGTCCGAGATTGGAATTGCGGACCTGTCCCGCCCCGACTTCGGCGATCCCGTCCGGATTCCGGAAGGGCACATTCCCGTGTTCTGGGCATGCGGGGTGACCCCGCAGGCAATGGTGATGGAATCCCGGCCCGCACTGGCCATCGGTCACGCGCCGGGGCACATGCTGATTACGGATGCCCGGGACAGCTCGTACCTGGTGCCCTAGGCACTGCTGCAGAAACCAGGCAGCTTAGGCAGGATCCACGGCGGCGGGCCCGGCCGGGACAGCGCCGATATGGACCAGCAGCTCATGCTCGGCGGTGTCCAGGTAGCGCCGGAGCTCGGCGGCTGCCTCTTCGCGCTGGCCGGCCCGGATCTGCTGCACCAAGGCGACATTCCGGTCCACGTAGTGACTGTGGAAGTCAGGCGTGGTGGCCATTGCATGGAAGACCAGGCGCATTTCCGCGAGCACCTTTTCCATCAGCTCGGACAGTGATGCGCTGCCGGACAGGGCCACCAGGGCCTTGTGCAGCTCCTGGTTGGCGTCGGCCATGTCGGGCACCGAGTTGGCAGCCTTGGCCGCCTGCGCCCTGGCAACAATGGCCTCCAGGTGTTCCAGCGCCCCGGGCGGCATCTCGCCCCATTGGACGGCGGCCGGCTCGATCAGCCGGCGAACCCGGTAGATCTCCCGCACATCCTCAGCTCCGGGAGCGGCAACATAGACCCCCCGGTTGGGAATCCGCTGCACCATCGACTCCCCCGCCAGGACCGTAAAGGCCTCGCGCAGGGTATTCCGGGACACACCGAGGGCTTCCGAGAGCTTCTGCTCGGAGAGTTTGGTCCCCGGCGGAAGCTCCCCGGCCGAAATGCGCGAGCGGAGCACGCTGGCTACCCACGCCCCCGTGTGGGCGTGGGATGCCTGGGCGCCGTCGGCGATCCCCCGGAGTGCTGCGTTCATGGGCATCGTTCCAATCTATCGAAAGATTGGCCTTCCCCGGTTCAGGCGGCCGCTATGCGATCCGGCAGAGGACGTCGCCGCGGCCGACGGCGGTGCCGGGCTCCTGAGGGCCCCGCGCCAGGGTGCCGCTGCGGTGGGCGGGCACTACGGTTTCCATCTTCATCGCCTCCAGCACGGCCACCGGCTGGCCGGCCTCAACGTGTTCGCCATCCTCGGCCACCCACTTCACCAGGGAACCTGACATTGGTGAGGCGAGTTCGGCGTCGTCCTCTTCCTCGGCTGCCGCGGAGGAGTGGCCTGCGCCGCCGCCTCCGCTGAGCAGGGCTTCGTACAGTTTGGCCGGCAACCCGAGCTGCACGGCCTTGCCGTCCAGCTCCACGGTGAAGGTCCTGCGGGCGGCACCGGGCTGGGTGCGGGCAATTTCGGGAGAGGCCGCCAGCTGCTCGGCGAATTCATTCTCGATCCAGGTGGTGTGCACGCCCAGGCCCTGCTCGGCGGTGAAGGCGGGATGGCGGACCACCGCACGGTGGAACGGAAGGACGGTGGGCAGCCCCACGATGCGCATCTCCTCGAGCGCTGCGGCGGCACGGCGGAGCGCCTGCGGCCGGTCCTCGCCGTGGACGATGAGCTTGGCGAGCAGGGAATCATATTCACCCGGGACCACCGAGCCGGACCGGACGCCGGAGTCGACGCGGATGCCGGCGCCGGTGGGTGGTTCAAAGGCCTCAATGGTGCCCGGGCCGGGGAGGAAGCCGCGGGCGGGGTCCTCGGCATTGAGCCGGAACTCGATGGCGTGGCCGCGCGGCTCCGGGTCGGACGTGATCCCCAGGACGCCGCCGGCGGCGATGCGGAACTGCTCGCGGACCAGGTCCACGCCGGAGGTTTCTTCGGTAATGGGATGCTCCACCTGCAGGCGGGTGTTCACCTCCAGGAAGGAGATGATCCCGTCCTTGCCCACCAGGAACTCGACCGTCCCGGCGCCATGGTAGTCCGCTTCCCGGCAGATCGCCTTGGCGGATTCGTGGATCAGCGAGCGCTGCTCGGGTGTGAGGAACGGTGCGGGAGCCTCCTCCACGAGCTTCTGATTGCGGCGCTGCAGTGAACAGTCGCGGGTTCCCAGCACCACCACGTTGCCGTGGGTATCGGCCAGGACCTGCGCTTCGACGTGCCGGGGCTGGTCCAGGAACCGCTCCACGAAGCACTCGCCGCGGCCGAATGCCACGGTGGATTCACGGACCGCCGAATCGAACGCGTCCTCCACGTCCTCCATCCGCCGGGCCACCTTCAGTCCCCGGCCACCACCGCCGAACGCGGCCTTGATGGCCACCGGCAGGCCGTATTCCCGGGCGAAGGCCAGCACTTCCTCGGCATTGGCTACGGGTCCGTCGCTGCCGGGCACAAGCGGCGCGCCGGCCCGGACGGCGATCTCCCGGGCAGTCACCTTATTGCCCAGGGCACGGATCGAATCGGGCGACGGACCCACCCAGGCCAGGCCGGCATTGATGACGGCTTCGGCAAAGTCCGCGTTCTCGGAGAGGAAGCCGTAGCCGGGGTGGATGGCGTCCGCGCCTGAGCGCCGGGCGGCGTCCAGGAGCTTGGCGATGTCCAGGTACGTTTCCGCGCTGGAGGTGCCGCCCAGGGCGTAGGCCTCGTCAGCGAGCCGCACGTGCAGGCTGTCGGCGTCCGGGTCGGAGTAGACGGCCACGGACTCGAGCCCGGAGTCCGAGCACGCCCGGGCAATCCGCACTGCGATTTCGCCACGGTTGGCAATCAGGACTTTTTTCATGGCTGGCTTCCTTCAAACGTGGTGGCGCCTACGGCTGATTCACGGGGGGTTTCCTGGCGGGCTGCTGCGTCGCCAACGGGCGCCAGGGTGCGGGGGTCCACAATGGTGAACTCGACGTGCTGCCCGGGCGGCAGCTGGGCAGCCAGGGGCAGGTCTTCGGGCACGACGACGGCGATCACCGGGTAGCCGCCGGTCACCGGGTGGTCGGCCAGGAACAGGACCGGGTGTCCGTTGGGCGGCATCTGCAGTGCCCCGGCCACCGTTCCTTCACTGGGCAGTTCGCCGTCCCGGGCGCGTGCCAGGGCGCGGCCCTCCTCCGGCGGGGCGAGCCGGACACCGATCCGGTTGGACTGCTCGGTGACCAGCCACTGCTGGCCGGTGAGGAGGGCGATGGCTTCGGCGTCGAACCAGTCATCACGGGGGCCCAGGGTCACCCGCAGGGTAGTGGTGGACGACCCTGCGTCCAGCATGCCGTCCTCCGCTATTCCCACCGGCCGGACTCCTGTTACCGGAGCGACGGGCAGGAAACTGCCCGCCGCCAGCGGGGCGGGTCCGATGCCGGACATCGAATCGCTGGAACGGCTGCCCAGGACCGGGGGAACAGCGAACCCGCCGCGCACGGCCAGGTAGGTCCGGACGCCGGCGCCGGGCGCACCGACGGTGAGGGTCTCGCCGTCGAGCAGGGCAAAGGGTGTGTGCATGGCGGGGTGCCGCAGGAGCGTGCGGTGTTCGTCGCGGATTTCCAGGACTGCCGGTGCGCCGGCAACAGCCAGCACCTGGTCTCCCTGCGCCTGCACGGTGAGCCCGCCGAGGAGGTTTTCGACGACGGCGGCATCCGGCTCATTGCCTGCCAGCCGGTTCGCCTGGCGGGTTGATCGGTGGTCGGCGGCGCCGGATACGGAGACGCCAAGGTCCCCGAAACCGGGCCGGCCCAGGTCCTGCACCAGGGACTGGAGCCCCGGGGCCTGGACGGTGAGCCCGGAGCCGGAGCTTGGGTCCTCGACCGGTGCCTGCTCTGCCCCTTCAACTGAGGGCACTGCCACAGACTCCCGCACCGCGACGTAACGGACTGTATCGCCCGGGCGGACCAGTGCCGGGGACTCCCGGCCCAGGTCCCACATCACCGCGCTGGTGTGGCCGAGGAGCTGCCAGCCGCCCGGGGACTGCCGCGGGTAGACGGCGGAGAATGCGCCGCCAAGCGCCACCGAACCGGCGGGAACCGCGGTGCGGGGCGAGCTGCGGCGGGGCACGTTGAGCGAGTCGTTCTCGCCCACCAGGTAGGTGAAGCCCGGGGCAAAGCCGCCGAACGCCCCGGTCCATGCCTGCCCGGTGTGGGCGGCAATCACGCCGTCAGCGCCCAGCCCGGTAAGCCGGCCCACTTCGGCGAGGTCTTCGCCGTCGTACACCACTTCGATGGTAACCTCGTTGCCGGTGCCGTGGTGGCGGGCCGTGAGGTCAAGGTGCGGAAGCAGTTCGCGGGCGGCGCCCGTGTGGAACCGGGAAGCAAACTTGACCAGCACGGTGGCGGCCCCGGCGATGGCATCGAGCTGGCCGGGAAGGGGTTCGGCCTCCAGCCGGTGGTGCAGCGCAAGGACCGATGCGAGGTCGGTCAGCTCCACGAGGACCGCACGGGGGCCGGCCCAACGGATACCGGTGATGCTCATACAAAGCTCCGCACAGTGACGCCGGCGTCCTCGAGGCCGGTCCGCACGGCTCCGGCCATGGCAACCGCCCCCGCGGTGTCGCCGTGGACGCAGATGCTGTCCGCCTGGACCTGCAGCAGGGATCCGTCGCGGGCAATGATGGTGCCCTCGGTGGCGAGCCGGACCATGTTGCCGGTGATGGCGTCGTGGTCGTGCAGCACGGCGCCTTCCTCGCGGCGGGACACCAAGGTTCCGTCGGGGTTGTAAGCGCGGTCCGCGAAGGCTTCGGACAGGGCCGTCAGGCCGCGGGCCCCCGCCTTTTTCGCGGCAACGGCTCCCGGCAGGAGCAGCAGCGGCAGGTCCGGGTTGAAGGCGTGTACGGCGTCCACCACGGCCTGAGCGTGGACCTCGTGGTGCACGATGGTGTTGTAGAGGGCGCCGTGGGGTTTGACGTACTTGACCTCCGCGCCGGCTGCCCGGGCAAGCGCCTGCAGCGCACCAAGCTGGTACAGCACGTCGTCGGCCAGTTCGTTGGCGGAGCAGTCAAGGAAGCGGCGGCCGAAGCCTGCCAGGTCGCGGTAGCCCACGTGCGCGCCGATGGTGACGCCGGCGGCCACAGCGTCCCGGCAGGTGCGGGCGATAGTGGAGGGATCGCCGGCATGGAAGCCGCAGGCAACGTTGGCGCTGGTCACGTGGCGGAAGACGGCGGCATCGTCACCCATGGTCCAGTTGCCGAAGGATTCCCCGACGTCGCTGTTCAGATCGATGAAAGGCATGTGACCCTCGTCTCAGGTTGGATTCTTCATCCATCATGCCTTACGAACCAAGATTGTTCAACAATCTTTTTATCGCAGTCTGGTTAAAGCAAGGCGGGGTCACTTACGGCCCAATCCGCACCCCGGATTGGGCCCGTAGTGACCCCGCGTTGCTGTGCTTACTCCCCGGTGATCACCAAAGCGACGCTGTGGCCGCCGAAGCCGAAGGCGTTCACCAGGCCGGCCCGGGGATTTCCCGCCGGCAGGGCGTGCGCTTCCTCGGTGATGACGTTCAGGTCCACTTCGGGGTCCTGCGCCTCAACGTTCAGGGTGCCCGGAAGCTGGCCGGTGCGCAGGGCTTCAAGCACAACGACGGCGGCCAGCGCGCCGGCGCCGCCCAGCAGGTGGCCGGTGTGCCCCTTGGTGGAGGTCACCGGCACGTCCGCGCCGAAGATCGCGTTGATGGCCTGACCTTCGAGCCGGTCCCCGACAGGGGTGGAAGTGGCGTGGGCGTGGACGAAGCCGATGTCCGCAGGCTGCATGCCGGCCGATTCCAGCGCCTTCTGCATCACGCGCCGCTGCATGGCGGGGTCTGCCGCGACGATGTCGTTCGCGTCGGAGGTTACCGCGCCGCCGGCCACGGCCCCGAGCACCAAGGCGCCGCGGGCGCGGGCGTGCTCTTCGCTTTCCAGCACCACCACGCCGGCGCCTTCCGCGAGCACAAAGCCGTCCCGGCCGCCGTCGAACGGGCGCGAGGCCCGCTGTGGATCGTCGGAGCGGGTGGACAGTGCGCGGATCTGGGAGAAGCCGGTGATCACCAGGTCGTTGACGGAGGCGTCAACGCCGCCGGCGATCACGACGTCGGCAGCGCCGGAGCGGATCATCTCGGCTGCCTGGACAATCGCCTCGGCGCCGGACGCGCAGGCGCTGACGGGCGTGCGGGCGCCACCGCGGGCGCCAAGGTCGATGGACACCCAGGCCGCGGGGCCGTTGACCATGAGCCGGGTCAGGGTATGGGGAGACACCTTGCGGGGCCCGGATTCGGCCAGGGTCCTGTCCTGTTCCAGGGTGGAGCCCAGCCCGCCGTACGCGGAGCCGATCACCACGGCGAAGCGTTCCGGGTCCACCTCAGGGGCGCCGGCTTGCTTCCACGCTTCCCGCGCGGCAATGAGCGCGAGCTGGCCGCAGCGGTCCATCCGCTTGATCTCGCGGGTGCTCAGGTGCTCCGAAAGGTCGGCGGGCGCCTGGCCGGCGATCTTGACGGGCAGCTGCTCAGCCCACTCCTCCTCCAGGGCCGCGATGCCGGACTGCCCGGTCAGGAGGGCCGTCCAGGTTTCGGCCACCGACGATCCGAGCGGGTTGATGGTCCCGGCACCGGTGACCAGCGCGCGTGGTTGTGATGCTGTCATGTCGCCCTACTTCGCGGGGTTGTGGGTGCCGATGGGCACCAGGGTGAGGTCCGGATGGTTCTTTTCGATCCGCCGCAGTGCCCAGACGTCGTTGAACAGGGCGAGGTATTCGCCGTCGGACCGCAAAAGCACCTCCGCGCCCGGGACGTTTGCAAGCGCCGGCATGGCATCCGCCGTCGAAATCCTGGCCAGCGAGTAGGGCAGGCGCTCCAGGCGCATGGGGGCGCTGAAGTCGTGGGCCATGCGGTCCTCCACCACTTCGAACTGCATGGGGCCGACGGCGGCAAGCACCGGGGCCTGGTCGCCGCGGACGTCGGAGCGGAGCACCTGGATGACGCCCTCGTGCTCAAGCTGTTCGATGCCGCGGCGGAACTGCTTGAACTTGCTGGGGTCCTTGGAGCGCGCAACCTGGAAGTGCTCGGGAGCGAACAACGGGATGGCGGGGTACTCCACCGGTTCTTCCAAAAACAGGCTGTCGCCGACGCGCAGGGAGGAGGCGTTGACCAGGCCCACCACGTCGCCGGGGTATGCCTCGTCGATGACTTCGCGTTCCCGGCCGAACACCTGCTGGGCGTACTTTGTGGCGAAGGATTTGCCGGTGCGGGTCTGGGTGACCACCATGCCGCGCTCGAAGACGCCGGAGCAGACGCGGATGAAGGCCACATGGTCGCGGTGGGCCTTGTTCATGCCGGCCTGGACCTTGAAGACAAAGCCGGAGAACGGTGATTCGACAGGCCTTGGCATGCCTTCCACGTCCGGGCGGGGTGCTGCGGGCGGGGCGAAGTCCACCAGCGCGTCCAGCAGTTCCTTGACGCCGAAGTTGAGCGCGGCGGAGCTGAACAGGATGGGTGTGGCCTTGCCGGCGTGGAAGCTCTCGACGTCGAACTCCAGGTTCGATTCGATCACCAGGCCGGCCTCGTCCACGGCGTCCGACCAGTTGCTGCCCTGGCTTTCCGCCGCTTCCTCCGGGGTGAAGTATTCCGTGATGGCGATCTGCGCGCCGGCGTTGTTGCGCTGGAACCGGGCGAAGCGGTCATTGCGCAGGTCCCAGACGCCTCGGAAATCGCCGGAGATGCCCACCGCCCAGGTCAGGGGCATGGGCTGCAGGCCAGTGCGCTCGGTGATCTCGTCCATCAGGGCCAGGGCGTCGAGGCCGGGACGGTCCCACTTGTTGATGACGGTGATGATGGGAAGGTTGCGCTGCTTGCAGACCTCGAACAGCTTCATGGTCTGGGTTTCCAGGCCCTTGGCGGCGTCCACCAGCATCACGGCGCAGTCCACGGCGGCGAGCACGCGGTAGGTGTCTTCGGAGAAGTCCGCGTGGCCGGGGGTGTCCAGCAGGTTGATAACGGTGTCCCGGTAGGAGAACTGCAGGGCGGCCGAGCTGATGGAAATGCCACGGTCCTTCTCCATCTGCATCCAGTCCGAGACGGTCTCCTTGCGGTTCGCCTTGCCGCTGGATGCGCCGGCAGTGCCGATCACCTTGGCGTGCAGTGCGAGCGCCTCGGTCAGCGTGGACTTGCCGGCGTCAGGGTGCGAGATGACAGCAAAGGTCCGACGGCGGCCTGCCTCTTTGTGAATCGCCGAGATCCGGGCGGGGGTCAGGACATCTTGGGACACGGTGCTACTTTCGCTGCGGGTGGGACTGCCCGGGCGCCTTTCAGGCACTGCGCACCGGGGCGCTGGGGCCCGGGGCCGGGAAACGGGCTGGCGGAAAGCCAAGTTCCAGTTTATCGCAGGGCGGCAAATCCCAACGGTCCCGCTTAACGCCGCCGAAACCAGCAGTTCAAAGCCGCGAAATGAGCCCCCGCTACCGTGGCCGCATGATGACGCTTGGCAATGCCTTCCGCGGCAGTTGCACATCCCGCGGGGGAAGGAACTGATCAGCCGTGCACGGTATCTCTTTTTCGGGCAACCTCTTTTTTGATCCCCTTGCGGGCGGGCTGGCAGCACCCGGAGGTGGCGCCGGTGTGCGCGGCAGCGGACCTGCTGAGGGCGCAGGCAGCATGCCCCCGCGGCGCGGGACGCAGACGCTGGCCGAACAGAAGGCGCTCCGCGCCGCATCCCTTGTGAAAGTCAGCAGGGACCTGGAACGGATGGTGCGGGAGCGCACACGCTCCCGGTGACGCTTCCTGGTGTTTATGGCCTGTAGCGGCATGATGGGTGCATGCGCAGTATCGAGTTGACCTTCGACGACGATACGGACGCCCGCATCAGGTCCGACTGGGCCAGGCTCGCCGAGGCGGACGTGCCCAGCCTTGCTGCCCACACGGCCCCCAGCAACCGCCCGCACATCACCCTCGCGGCGGGTGCCGGCCTGCAGCTTTCCGGCGAAGGCCAGGAGTTTCTGCAGATGCTGCCGGTTCCTGTTGAGTTTTCCGGTGTCCTCGTTTTTCCCGGCGGTCCGGGAAAGTACGTTCTCTCCCGCTCCATCGTGCTGACCCGGCAGCTTCTGGAACTGCATCGCCTGGTGCATGAGGCGGCGGCTGGAGCCGTACCCCTCACCCGTCCCGATGCCTGGACACCGCACGTCACCCTCGCCCGCCGCGTCCCGCACCACCTGCTCGGCAGGGCAGCGGAACTTCTGGACCTGCGGTTGGAGGGCGAATGCACCAACGCCAGGCTGTGGGACAGCGGCACCAAAACGGTCACGTCACTGGGAAGCCACCCCTAGGTCTGGCTTGGGCGTACCGACCAGAGCCTAAGAGGCGGGATCGTGAGGTTTCGCCGGCTTGTAGCCGGCGAGTTCGGCGCGGATGTCGCCCTCCTCGTGCCCGCCCTTTTTCTTGCCAATGGGCAGCGCTTTCAGCAGGGGGTGCACAACAGCCATGACGACGAGGCCCCAGGCCAGGCCGACGACGGCCGAGCACAGGGTGTTCACAAGCCACGCCAGGAAGCCGCCAACCACGGCGATGCCGGCGAAGGGCTTCTCCAGGACATGGACCAGGTCGTAAGGGGCGTGCCAGCCAAGGTCGTGTGCACCCTGCAGCATGATGTGGCCGCCCACCCACAGCATGGCGATCGTCCCCACAAACGTGATCCCGGCCAGAACGGCGGGCATCCCCTTGACGAGCAGCTCGCCAAAACGCTTGGAGCCGGCAGAGTCCTTGGTGGTCAGATGGAGGCCGATGTCGTCCATCTTGACGATGAGGGCAACGGCACCGTAAACCAGCACCGTGATGACCAGTGCCACCACTACCAGGATGAGCGCCCGGACCCACAGGGATTCATCGGCCACCTCGTTCATCGAGATGACCATGATTTCGCAGGACAGGATGAAGTCGGTGGTGATGGCGCCCTTGACCACCTTGGCTTCCGCGCCCGGTCCGCGGTCCACCGCCGGTGCATCCTCGTCGGCGGTGTGGTGGCCGCGGAGCTTGTGCCAGACCTTTTCGGCACCCTCGTAGCAGAGGTAGGTGCCGCCCAGCATCAGGATGAACGGGATTGCCCAGGGGACGAAGGCGCTCACCAGCAGCAGTGCCGGCAGGATGATGAGCAGCTTGTTCCGCAGTGAGCCCCAGAAGATCTTCTTGATCATGGGAAGTTCGCGGGACGGGTCCCTCCCGGACACGTACTGCGGTGTGACAGCGGCGTCGTCGATCACCACGCCGGCGGCTTTGGCGCCTGCCTTGGCGGCGCCGGCCGCGACGTCGTCCACCGAGGCTGCCGCGATGCGGGCCAGGGCTGCGACGTCGTCCAGCAGGGCGACGAGACCGCCGCTCACAGGAGGTCCCCGTGCTGCGCGACGGCGGACGGCTGGGCGGAGATGCGTCGGTTCAGGCGCGTGTTTGGCATGTTTGGAGTATATGACGGCGGGACTCCCGTGGGTGAGAGCAGGAGCGTTAACAGGGAGGGTGCCAGCGCCCGGCGGCACCCGACCCGCTTCTCCGTCCGGAAGCAGGTCCAAGCCAAAGTGCCTTTCGGGCACCCGCCGCGGAACGCGCTTCCAGCGGCTTCCGCAACAGCCCCTAATGGGGCACTTTGGGGCTTGCCCGTGCGGAAGTTGGGGTTTCTTACCCCTATCATTGAGCTTGCGGGAAACTGAGCATTTTCAGATCCTGCCGGCCATCCAATAAAGCCGGCATTCTTGCGGGCGGCGGTCCGCACCTTTGAAGGGAACACCTATGGCGCGGAGCCCCGAAGAGTCACTCAGGGCAACTCTGGGCAGGGTGGCACCCGGAACCCCCCTCCGTGACGGCCTCGAGCGGATCCTGCGGGGGCGGACCGGCGCGCTGATTGTCCTGGGCTCGGACCGGACCATCGACTCCATCTGTTCCGGCGGGTTCGATATCGGCATCGACTTCTCCCCCACCCGCCTCCGCGAACTCGCCAAGATGGACGGCGCCATCATCTGCGACAAAGACGCCGGAAACATCCTCCGCGCCGCCGTCCAGCTTGTCCCGGACTCAAGCATCGAAACGCAGGAATCCGGCACCCGGCACCGCACCGCGGAACGCGTGGCAATCCAGACCGGCGTTCCCGTGATCTCGGTCAGCCAGTCCATGCAGATCATCGCCCTCTACGTCAACGGCCTGCGCCACGTGCTGGAAGGCTCGGAAAAGGTCCTGGCCCGCGCCAACCAGGCACTGGCAACTTTGGAACGCTACCGCTCCCGCCTGGACCAGGTCACCAGCTCGCTCTCGGCCCTCGAGATCGAAGCAATGGTCACCGTACGGGACGTCGCCGTCACACTGCAGCGGCAGGAAATGGTCCGCCGCATCTCGGAGGAAATATCCCAGTACGTCCTGGAACTCGGCGAGGACGGCCGCCTACTGTCGCTGCAGCTTGACGAACTGACCGTAGGCCGCGGACCGGGCAGCGACGTCATCATCCGCGACTATGCCAGCCCGGACGCCTCCGCCGAGGACATCGAAAAGGCCGTCAACGAGCTGGTGAACCTCGGCCCCACCGAGCTGATCGACCTCGGCAAAATCTCCGGGATTGTTGGCTTTGCCGGCGGTGAAGCCAACCTCGACGCCGTCGTCCAGCCCCGCGGCTACCGCCTCCTGTCCGGCCTGAAGGCAGTACCCAAGGCCGTCGCCGACCGCCTGGTGGACCACTTTGGCGGCCTGCAGTTCCTGATGGCCGCCACCATCGACGACCTCATGACCGTGGACGGAATCGGCGACCAACGCGCCCGGACAGTCCGCGAAGGCCTGAGCCGCATGGCTGAGGCAAGCCTGCTGGACCGCTTCCTCTAGAAGCCCCCAGGAGCCTCCCAGAGACTAGTTCAGTTGGAAAACAGCCTTGGGGCTGGCCTTCGAACCGAGCTTCGCGGTGAAGATGTAGTACGCCCCGCCGGTGCCGGGCTTGGACTCCACCGCCTGGCAGCCCTCCACTGTCCGGTTCCGGGACCACGGAAAGTTGGCCGTCTCGCTCGCGCCGGGCGCGATGGTCTTCACGAGGTCCTCGCTGGTGGCCTGGCAGTCCCGTGACGAGAAGACCCGGTCCGGGCCGCTGGTCACCAGGAATTCCATCTGGGAGGTCCCGATGTTGACCTGGCACGGCATGGTGCCGCCGTTGGTCACCTTCAGTGTCAGCATGGGGTTTTCCTCCGGACCGTACGCGGCCTTGTCCGTGGAGGCGGAGACCGTTACCAGGTTCTGGTTGCAGGTGGGCGTAGGGGAAGGCGTGGGTGTGGCGGACGGAGCGGAGGCGGACGGTTCAGGCGTGGCGGTTGGCGACTCGGAAACGGCAGGGCTGCCCGCGCGATCCGTGGACGAGGCCTGTTCGGACCCGGAGAATACGCCGGCCAGGGCGAACCCGCTTACCACCAGGGCGATGACCATCAGCAGCGCGCCGCCCGCGAACAGCCGGCGGCGGCGGTAAACGGCAGGGCTGGCCTTCCGAACGCTGCTGGAACCGGATGCCGATGCTTTGCCGCGCGTTGATGAATCCCCTTGCCTGCCCATCCTCCTAGGCTAGAGAAGCGCACCGGTTCTGCCTGGCCACCACGCCGCCGGGCCTCCATTGCTCTGGTCACATCCGCTTTTCAGGCTCCCGGAACACATCCATTACAGTGTTGGCATCGACACTAAGACTCCCCCTCCGGCCGCGCCCGCAACACTTCATGGAAACGGTGTGGAGCTTCAGCAGCTGCACAGCAGGATCACCGGCTGGTTCGCCGAAACCGCCCGCGACCTGCCCTGGCGCGGACCCGCATGCTCTGCGTGGGGCGTGCTGGTCAGCGAGATCATGCTGCAGCAGACGCCCGTGGTCCGGGTGCTGCCCGTCTGGCAGGAATGGCTCAAACGCTGGCCCACACCCGCAGGGCTGGCAGGTGAACCTGCCGGTGAAGCGGTCCGTTCCTGGGGCAGGCTGGGATATCCCCGCCGGGCCCTTCGCCTGCACGCGGCCGCAGGCGCCATCGTCCAGGACCACGGAGGGAAGGTCCCTGACACCTACGCCGAACTGCTGGCTCTTCCCGGCGTGGGAAGTTACACGGCCGCAGCCGTCGCTGCGTTCGCCTACGGCCGCCGGGAGACCGTCGTGGACACCAACATCCGCCGCGTTCACGCACGCCTGGTTTCCGGCGTCGCGCTTCCCGCCCCGGCGCTGACCGCGGCGGAGATGCGCCTGGCCGCCTCCCTTTTGCCGGACGACGACGGCACGTCCGTGCGCTGGAATGCCGCGGTCATGGAGCTGGGCGCCTTGGTTTGCACCGCGCGTGCGCCCAAATGTTCCGCCTGCCCGGTGAAGGACTCCTGTGCGTGGCTCGCGGCAGGTGAGCCGCCGCCGTCGTACGTCCCCAAAGGCCAGGCATGGCACGGCACTGACCGCCAGGTCCGCGGTGCCGTGATCGCTGTGCTGCGCCTGGCTGAAACCCCTGTGCCGGCAGAGATGTTCACCCATGAGCCCGCGGACTTGGGCTTTGCGCCCGCAGGCATCGGCGTGCCGCTGGCAGCCCTGCACCGGCTAAACCCGCCGCCCGAGCAGCTGGAACGTTCCCTGTCGGGGCTGCTCGCGGACGGACTCGCCGAAATGCACGACGGCGGATACCGGCTTCCTGCCTGACCCGCCAGGTTGACGTGCGATTATGCCTGAGCTGGCATACTTCTTGGTGACCGAAGCCGGGGGAAGCCATGAAAATCATCCTGTACATCGAGTGGGCGCTGTTCGTCGCCGGCGCCGTCTTTGCACTGATCCACGCGGCGCGGAAGACCAGTCGCCAGGAACAGCTCATGACGGCCTGGCCGAAGGCGCAGGCTACAGTGACCGGCAGCGTTGCGGGCTGGACAAGCGGTGGCGGCGGCTCCAGCCGGAGCCGGCGCTTCTTCCCCACCTACCAGTTCACCGACACCCGCGGCACCCTGTTCATGGGCAAGTCCGAGATCTCCCTTGCCACCCAGCCCGTTCCCGGTTCGCTCATTGAGGTGGCCTACAACCCCTCCAACCCGAATGAATCGCTGCAGGTTTCGTCGGCCCCGCGGACCACGCTCGGCTGCCTGATCCCGTTCTTTGCAGTCTTTGCCATCGCCCTGTTCTGGTTCATCGGCATCTTCCCGGTGGGCTGACGCGGCGCTCGGTCTCCTTTTGGCTGTCGACAGGCCTGCAGCCATAACAATGCCGGTACCAGTTTGGCCGCTCCGGGGAACACTTGCGCGGGCCGGTCCTACGCTGAAGTATGCGCAAGCCGGGGCTGCTTTTGGCATTGATGACGACGGCGGGACTCGCCTCGGGATGCGGGCCCGGCCCCGGCGCGGTCCCGTGCCCGGCCATCGCGCAGGCGACGGCCGTTTCCGTAACGGTCGCGGCGGACTATGCGCCGCAGGTTGGCGCTCTCCACCTCAAGGCATGCCAGGACGGCACCTGCAAGGAATCCGCCGTGGAGCTGCATCCCGGGAGCGCCTCAATTGACCAGGGCTGCACCCCGGACGGCGTCTGTTCCGCAACCGCTTCGCCGGACGGCACCAAAGTGGGGGCGCTGATGCTGGAGACGCTGACGGAATCGCCCATGACGGTAACTGCTTCGGGAACCGCCCCCGACGGGACGGCCCTGCCTGTCCGCACCCTTGATTTCCGGCCCCGCGGTGAGTACCCCTTCGGGGAGCAGTGCGGCAGGTTCGTCACTGCATCAGTGACCCTGGACGCCTCCGGCCTCAGCGAGCGGTTCTGACCCGGGAAGGCTTGGCTCAGAACAGTGCGGGTTGGCTGAAGGGATGTCCCGCTTCCCCCGCGGCACCGGCAGCCGCAGCTTCGGCATCCCAGTCGAGGCCCAGTTCGGCGAGCAGCTCCTCCACAGACATCTGCCCGTCCAGCACTTCAATTTCGGGGGAGTTGTCGTCAAGGTGGAGCCGTTCCATGGCATCGAGCTTATTCGCAGCCATCTCCAAAAATGCCCTGAACACACCGCGATGTGGCGATTCGGCCGGCGCGGAATTGCCTACGGCTCGCCGAAACCCGCCTGCACCAGCCCGCCCACGTAGTTCACGGCCCGTTCGGCGTCCACGCCCCACGCTTCAACATGCAGCAAGGACCCCTTGCCGGCAGCGAGCGTCATGAGCGACGTCATGGAAGTGCCGTCCACCCCGTTGATGGTGACCTCGGCGTCCAGCGAGGACAGCCCGCCGGCGATCTTCGCTGCCGGCCGCGCATGCATTCCGGCCTGGTTGATGAGTTCGAACTCGCCGGTGCAGGCCGGACCCTGGCCGGTGACCGAGCCCTCCTCCACTACCTGCTGCGGCGGAACGTCGGTACGCCGCGGCGGACCACCCGCTGCCTCCGCAGCGCGCCTGACCGCCTGGAGGTCCGCTCCGCCCTGCGCCGCGACGGCGGCTGCCACCAGCCCCTCCACCAGCGGCGCGTCAGCCAGGACCACACCGGCCGGGTTGTCCGCGAACTCCAGGGCGGACTCCGCCGTCATGACCGCCGACCCCAGGTCCGTGAGGATCACGGCGCCGTCGCTGCCGGCGGCCTGGTCCAGGGCGGCCAGCACCTTCTCAAGGCTGGTGCCGATCCTGCCGTCGCTGGTGCCGCCGGCTGCGATGATCACGACGTCGGGCGCCATTTGGGCGGCGAGTTCCACGGCGCCGTCGGCAATCTTTTCGCTATGGGAGACCACCACAATGCTTACGGTCACGCAGCCGCCCCCACCGCAGCCCGAAGAATCAGCGCAGTGGACGCTGCCCCGGGGTCCCGGTGCCCGATGCTCCGCTCGCCCAGGTAGCTGGCCCGGCCCTTCCGCGCCATCAGCGGATCGGTGGCCGCAGCTCCGGCTTCGGCAGCCTCCGCCGCCGCCACCAGAACCGTCAGCACGTCCGGCCCGCCGAACTCGGCAGCGGCCCGGGCAGCCTCGGCTGCCGGCGTCCAGGCATCCACCATCGTCTTGTCCCCGGGCTCCGCCTTGCCCCTGGCCACAATCCCGTCCCGGGCAGCGGCCAGGGCGCCGGCCCAGGCCGCCGGTTCGATCTCCAGGGAGTCGCCCAGTGCTGTGGCCGCGCGGAGGAACGCCGTACCGTAAAGGGGCCCGGCCGCGCCGCCCACCTTGGACATCAGGGTCATCGCCGTCAGCTTCAGGGCCGCACCGGGTGTTTCCGGCGCGGCTTCAGCCAGCTTGTCAAGCACGGCCTGGAAGCCGCGGTCCATGTTCTCGCCATGGTCGGAGTCGCCGATTGCGCGGTCAAGCTCAATCAGTTCAACGCGGTGCTCGGCCATGGCCTGGGCGCACAGCGTCAGCCATTTGACTGCCCACACAACATCCAGCACCACGGCTACACGCCCCAGCGGAGCGCTGCGGTGTGCACGGGCGCGTCCCACAGTTCGGTCAGTTCATCGTCCAGCCGGAGGACGGAGATGGAGCAGCCCTGCATCTCCAGGGCTGTGATGTAGTTCCCCACCAGTGAGCGTTCCACCACGGCTCCCCTGTCTGCCAGGATCTGCGCAGCCCGCCGGTAGACGATATACAGCTCGCTGAGCGGAGTGCCGCCCATCCCGTTGACGAAGAGCAGCACCTTGTCGCCCGGCTGGACTTTCAGGTCACCCAGGACCGGCTCAAGCAGGCGCTCGGTGATTCCGTCCGCATTTTCCATAGGGATGCGGTGCCGGCCCGGCTCCCCGTGGATTCCGATCCCGATCTCTATCTCATCCTCGCCAAGGTCAAAGCTGGGTGACCCGGCGTGGGGAACGGTGCAGGCAGAGAGGGCCACGCCCATAGTGCCAACGTTCGCATTAACGCGCTCACCGATGCCGGCTACGGATTCCAGGTCGTCGCCCCGTTCGGCGGCGGCGCCGGCAATCTTCTCCACCAGCAGCGTTCCGCCCACGCCGCGGCGCCCTGCCGTGTACAGGGAATCCTCGACGGCGACGTCATCGTTGACAAGGACGGTGCGGACACTGACGCCTTCCGCTTCGGCCAGTTCAGCAGCCGTCTCGAAGTTCAGCACGTCGCCGGTGTAGTTCTTGACGATATGCACGACGCCGGCCCCTGAGTTCACAGCGAGGGTTGCGGGAAGGATCTGGTCCGGCGTCGGTGAGGTGAACACCGCCCCCGGCACGGCGGCGTCGAGCATTCCCTGCCCCACGAAGCCGGCGTGCAGCGGCTCATGGCCGCTGCCGCCTCCGGAGACCAGTCCTACCTTCCGGTTCACCGGCGCGTCCTTGCGGGTGATGTACGTGGGGTCGGTGCTGACGGTGACCAGGCCGGCGTGCGCCAGGCCAAAGCCCTGGACAGATTCTTCGACGACAGACCGGGGATCGTTGATGAGCTTTTTCATGGCGGTGCTCCTGGCCGTGTTCCTGGAGGGTGTCCCTTCGACCCTACTACCGGCACACCACGCGACGGTAGATTTCCGCTGGTAGGAGGCAGACGCAGCAAAGGGACAGCCCCCAATGACTGTCCCTTTCCTGAGGCCCCCCATTCCCGGCCTCGAGTAGTTTATCCATCAACTCGAATAAAGCCAATGCCTGCCATACGTGACACCGTTAGGCCGCCGCGGCCTCCTGGACCGCCGGGAGGACTGCATGGCCGTGGCGGAAGAGGTTCTTTGGATCGAACTCCGCCTTGGCCGCGGCAATTTTTCCCCGCGCTTCTTCAGGCCAGGCGCTGGCGGCAAGGTCCGGGGAGGCGAGGTGGCCGTGCAGGTTCACAAGGGTGCCGCCGGTGCCGTAGGGCTTCAGCGCCGCCCGGGCGGCCTCGATTGCTTCAGGAACCAGGTGTGCGATGGGCGGCGCCATGATGCCGACGGTGAAGAACGAGAGCCCGGCGTCGCGGCTGCCCAGGCAATCCGCCCCGGCAGCGGCCCCGGCAAGGGGTTCGGCCAGGGCGCCGCCCATCAGGCGGATTTCGGTCAGCAGGAGCGGGGCTCGACTGTCCGGGCCGGCCAGGTCAAGCAGGACGTCCTCGAGCCCGGGACCAAAGCCTTTGAGGAGCATGCCGCCTTCGCGCACGGGGACGGGATGCTGCGGATCTGCGTGGATTTCGTCCACCCTGTCATAAGGAAGCGGTCCCACTGCGTCCACCAGAACCGGCGCGGCGGCCCGCATGGGAGCAACAAGGGCGGCACCCTCCGCTTCACTCCCCTGCCAGGCGAACCGCAGGTGCATCACAAACGTGCCCCGCAGGAAGGCGGGCACCTCTTCCATGTCCGGCAGCCGCAGGAAGGCCAGTGATGCAGAGGCCCCCAGCGGAAGGTCCCGCGTCCAGCTCCTGAAGCCGGCCAGGACGTCTTTGGCGTGCACACCGTCGTAAAAAATGCCGCCGGCATACAGTTGGCCGGCCGGGAAGAGAGAGAACTCCATTGCGGTGACGATGCCGAAGTTGCCCTTGCCGCCGCGAAGCAGGGAAAACAGCCGCGGCTCGCTGACGGCGTCCACCCGCCGCAGTTCGCCGTCGGGCGTGACCAGGTCAAAAGCCAGGACATGGTCCGAGGCGAAGCCGTATTTGCGGCCCAGGAGCGGCAGCCCGCCGCCAAGGGTGTAACCGACTACGCCGACGTCGGTGGTGGAACCGTGCAGGCCGGTCAGCCCGTAGGGTGCAGCCGCGCGGAGGACGTCCCGCCAGCGGATGCCGGCCCCAACGCGGGCAGTCTGCTCCTCCGGATCGATGGATAGCTCCAGCATGAAGCGGGTGCTGATAAGGAGGCCGTCAGTGATGGCGTTCGCGGCGCCGTGGCCCGTGGACTGGACGGAAATGGACATGTTGCGGGCAGAAGCCCACTTGACCGCGGCCACGACGTCATCGGCGTTGACTGCGGCCAGGACCAGGTCCGGCCTGTGCCGGGTAGCGAGATTAAAGGCTGCGGCTTCTGATTCGTATGAAGGGTCACCGGGGGCATAAACCAGCCCGCGGACAAGGAGCTGCAGTTCGGTTTTTGCCGTATGGGTAGGGAGATTCTGCATTTCTGGCTTTCACTAGTTGGGTTGCTCCCCAGCAAGCCTCAACCAGTTTATCCATCGAATGGATGGATAGGAAGAGCCGAAAAATCATCCATAATCCGGCACAGCACCAGGCACGATCGGACGACCCCGCGCTTGGGCCCGGGACGGGGCCCGCGGGGCTCTAGAGGGACCGGATCATGCGGGTGTTGCCCAGGGTGTTCGGCTTGACCCGGGCGAGGTCCAGGAATTCGGCAACGCCTTCGTCGTGAGAGCGGAGGAGCTCGGAGTACACTTCCGGGTCCACCGCAGACTGGTCCGCCATGACCTCGAAGCCGTGGCGTTTGAAGAAGTCCACCTCGAAGGTCAGGCAGAAGACGCGTGCCACGCCTAGGGCGCGGGCTTCGTCCAGCAGGCTCTCCACCAGCACGTGCCCCACTCCCCTGCCGCGCCAGTCCTCCGAGGCCGCCAGGGTGCGCACCTCCGCCAGGTCCTCCCACATGACGTGCAGCGCCCCGCACCCGATGACGTCACCGTCACTGGACTCCGCAATCCGGAACTCCTGCAGGCTTTCGTAGTAGGCCACCGTCTCCTTCGCCATCAGGATCCGCTGATCCGCCAGGGGCGCCACCAGCTTCTTGATGGCGGACACATCACTCGTGCGGGCAGGCCGGATATGGAAGGAGTCAGTCACAGGCCAATCCTAGTTCGACGGCACCGCTGGTTGCGTTCTCCTCGGCGCCGGCCCGTGAAGATACCCAGCAGTCGTACTTCATGGAGAGGTCGAGTTGAAGCTCCGCTTATGCTCAGTGGCTGGATACGGCGGTAACTGCACAGAGTTCTGAGATGTGCCGCGGTTGCGTTTGCGCAGGTGGACGCCGAACAAGGAGTGTTTCCGGTGTTACCCCCGTCACGCCGATGGGCAATGATGCCCACCCCGGAGGAAAAATGGCTTTAGGCTCCCCCACCCTGTCCGACACCCAACCGAAGCACGACCAGGAGCACAGCGAGAAACGGGGCCTACGGCGCTCCATGGAGGCCCGCCACCTGGTGATGATCGCGATGGGAGGTGTCATTGGTTCCGGCCTCTTCCTCAGCTCCGGCTACACGATCGCCCAGGCCGGCCCGCTCGGCGCCATCATCGCGTACCTGATCGGGGCGGCCGTGGTCTACATGGTGATGGCCTGCCTGGGCGAACTCGCCGTTGCCTATCCTGTGTCCGGAGCTTTCCACATCTACGCGGCGAGGTCCATTGGGCCCGCTACCGGGTTTGCCACCGCGTGGCTTTACTGGCTCTGCTGGGCAGTTGCCCTTGGCTCTGAATTCACCGCTGCGGGACTTTTGATGCAGCGCTGGTTTCCGGAGGTGGATGTCTGGATCTGGTGCTTTATTTTTGCCGCGGTCCTGTTCACTCTGAACGCAATTTCGTCGCGGGTCTTCGGTGAATCCGAATTCTGGTTTGCGCTGATCAAGGTAAGCGCAGTCATCGGGCTGATCGTCCTGGGCGGGGCGGCGTTGTTTGGCTTCCATCCGCTGGCTGAAAATGCCTACCCCTTCCTCGGCGAGAACCTGAATACCCCGCAGGGGCTGTTTCCCAATGGAATTACCGGCGTCCTCATCACCACGCTTGCCGTGTTTTACGCGTTTTCCGGTTCGGAGCTAATTGGCGTTGCCGCCGGAGAAACCGCCAATCCCGCCGTCAACATCCCCAAAGCGATGCGGACCACCGTTATTCGGCTGCTGATTTTCTTCGTTGGCGCCATTACCGTGATTGCCTGCACGGTTCCCTACGAGGACGCCTCGCTGGAGGCAAGCCCCTTTGTCACCGTCTTCTCACAGCTCGGCATTCCGTACGCCGCCGACGTCATGAATTTCGTCATCATCACCGCCCTTTTGTCCGCCGGAAACTGCGGCCTGTTTTCCTGCGCGCGGATGCTTTTCTCCCTTGCGGATGAAGGACATGCACCCAAGGCGCTGGGGAAACTGACAAAACGGGGAATTCCCATGCTTGCCCTGTGCGTCAGTATGCTGGGCGGCCTGGCGTCCCTGGTGAGCAGCGTGGTGGCCCCCACTACCGTGTACCTGGTCCTGGTGTCGATCGCCGGGTTCGCCACGGTGGGGGTGTGGATGTCCATCACGGCATCCCACTTCTTCCACCGCCGTGCTTTTGTGCGGTCCGGAGGCCGCACCGCAGACCTCGCATACAAAGCACCACTGTTTCCGCTGCTGCCCATCGTGGCATTCATCCTGTGCCTGATCTCCCTGATAGGCATCGGCTTCGACCCCACCCAAGCCACCGCCCTCTACTTCGGCATCCCCTTCGTGGCAGCCTGCTACGCCTACTTCCACTACAAGTACGGCCGCAAGCAAAAAGGCCGGCCGAACGACCAGGACGCGGAACAGGAAACGGTGGACGCACCCTAACCCCGACCAACAGCGCGGCCAGGAAAAGAAGGCCGGGACAATATGTAGCGTGCGCCGCGAGTACGGCGAGTCGCGGCACTCGCGGCGAAGGAGGCTGGGACATCTACTTAGCTCGCGCCTCTGGCCGGCGATGCTCCGCACGAGGCGAAGGAGGCTGGGACATTTATGTAGCGTGCGTCAAAGCGACGGAGGAGCAGCACGCGGTAAATGTCCCAGCCTCCGAGCCGGACCCAGCCAAACGCAGCCGGACTAAGCCGAAGGATGACTAGAGTCCGAGTTCCGAGGGCAGAGGCAGATCCTGGTCCAGGACGTGCCGGGCCAGGAAGTGCTCTACGACGCCGTACCAGACCTTGGCGTGCTGTGGCTGGAGGACCCAGTGGTTCTCATCCGGGAAGTAAAGGAACCTGTGGGGCGTCTGGCCGTCCTGGTCTGCTGCGAGCTGGGATTTGGACAGCAGCTCGTACCAGAGCCGGAGTCCTTCCCCGATGGGTACCCGGTAGTCCTTGTCCCCGTGGATGACCAGCATGGGGGTGCTGATCTTTTCGACGTGCAGGTGCGGCGAGTTGTCGAGGGCCATCTCCCCGGTCATTTCCTTCAGCCAGTATTGGGAGGCATCCGTGGTGGGACCGAACTGGTCGAGGGCCCACAGGCTGGCGTGGGTGACGATGGCCCTGAACCGGTCTGTTTGCCCCGCCACCCAGTTGGCCAAATAGCCGCCGAACGAGCCACCCATGGCCGCAATCCGCTCCGCGTCGACGTCAGGACGGCCGACGGCGGTATCCGTCACCGCCATGAGGTCGGTGAAAGGCGCCTTGCCCCAGGAGCCCCAGCCGCGCTGGATGTACGCCTGGCCGTAGCCTGTAGACAGCGCCGGGTCAGGCAGCAGCACCGCATAGCCCCTGGCCGTCAGCAACCACGGGTTCCAGCGCCAGGTCCAGGCGTTCCACGAGCCCAGCGGCCCGCCGTGGATCCAGAGCAGCATCGGCGCCGGGCTTTCAGCTGAAGCACCCTCCGGCAATGCAAGGTAGGCGGGGACACGGGAACCGTCCGCAGCCGTCGCGGCAATGCGCTCCAGCCTGCCCGCACAGGCGGGCCGCTCCGCAGGTGCCGGCAGCCTCGTGGTCTCCCCGGTCTGGAGGTTGATGCGTACCGCCTCCGGCGGGAACTCATACGAGCTGCGGAGCGCGTAGGCACTGCGGCCCTCCGGCGAAACCACGACGTCGGTGTATGCCGCGGCGTCCTGCGTCACCCGGGTGACGCTCACTTCCGCGGCAGCCGCCGGAACGCTGATCCGGAAAAGCGGCGACGCGCCGTCGTCGTCCGCGGTCACCAGGACGGCTGAACCGTCCGGCAACCAGGCTGCGGGTTTGGGCCAGCGGTCCCAGTCATGGGCCAGGGGCTCCAGGCTGGCCCCGTCCGCACTCCCGGAAATGTCGAGCAGGTGCAGCTTGACCTCAGGGGCCCGTCCCGGGGTGGAGTCGCTCTCGCTCACGACCAGCAGGGTCCTGCCGTCCGGGCTAACGGGACCCGGGAAATAACTCATGCCTTCACTGTCCAGCAGCACCTCGTGGTTGCCGGAAGCGACGTCCACCGCCACCAGGATGGACCGGCTGTCCGCCCGGGCTAGGGGTTTGGTGTAGCTGGTGAAGATGGTCCGGCCGTCGGGGCTGGTGACGGTCTCCGCCTCCCGTAGCCGGGGACCGGCGACGGGCGTCAGGTTGCGCAGGACCAGGGGCGCGGTGGCATCCACTGTTGCGGGCTTGCCGGCCGCCTTATCCTCGCCCGGTTCGACGGCGAAGATATGGGGCTGGCCGGGGCCAAGGTCGGCGTCCCAGTACCGCACGGGATATTCGCTGTGCAGGATAGCCGAGACCTTATTGTCCTTGCGGGCTTTGCGGCGGCGGGCGTCATCTTCCTCATCAACGGAACCCGCCAGGATCTCCGCCGTGACGAATGCCGCGTCGGCGTTCCTTGCCGTCAACACGCTCCCCACACCGCCGGGCCGGCTGAGAACCACCCGTGCCTCGCCGCCGTCGGCGGGGAGCAGCCAGAGGGCACTGACGGGATCCTCGTCCGGGTTCTCCGGATCGGGGCGGGCAGAGGTGAAATACACATCGCCATTGGCAGCGAAGGCGGCACCCGCCTCGCCCTTGGCGCTCCGCGTGATTCGCCTGGCGTGCTTCTGCCCCGCGGGGTCCAGCTCCCACAGCGCCGTGGCGTACTCGGTGCCTTTGCCGTTCAGGGTGGCCACGGTAGTAACCAGCCGGGTGCCGTCCGGGCTAAGGGTCAGCCCACTCACCCGCGGGATGGACAGGTAATGGTCAAGGTCATGGAAAGGGGTCAAAGGTTGCTCGTCCGGGATCACCGGGTTCTCGATAGCCATGCCCCTGATTCAACCCGAGTTGTGCGTTCCGTCACAACCGCCACGCTCCGTGCCTCTCCGCGGCTGGGTCCGCGCCGGCCCCGGCGCCCCGCCTTGGGTGCATTCCTGTGGCTGGGTCCGCTCCGGCCCCGGCGTCATTTGCCGCTTGCTGCTCCTCCGTCGCTCTGACGCAAGCTACACAAATGACCCCGGCACCTTCGCTTGTGCTTGGGAAACGATCCGCAATCAAAGGCTTTCCGTAAGAGCGGCCCCGCCCCGCTTGAACGGTGTTGGGCAGCAACGGTTATGCGGGTCAAAGCCGCTTGTGCCGCCATCCAATGCCTGCAGAGGGTGGGGACGCACGAGGTGCCGGGCATCAGGGATTTATGTAGGCGCCGTCAAAGCGAGGAACGAGCAGGCGCCGGGAAATCCCTGATGGTCGGCACCGGACGCAACCACGGAACGGCACCAGGCCCAGCCACGGGACCCGCGGACTCAACCTTTGGGTGGGGCGGGTTAAAAGCGGAAGGCCCCGCCTGCTCTGGGAGCTGGCGGGGCCTTACGTGATGCTTTAGACGCTCGGGGCGATTTCCGGGATGCGCGGCTTGGCGTTGCCGGCGAACGTGAACTTGGCGTCGTCGCCGTCGCCTTCCACGTCCACTACGACAATGTCGCCGGCGTGGATCTCGCCGAACAGGATCTTCTCGGAGAGCTGGTCCTCGATCTCGCGCTGGATGGTGCGGCGCAGCGGCCGGGCACCCATGGCGGGATCGTAGCCGCGGGTTGCGAGGAGCACCTTGGCCGCGGGCGTGAGCTCGATGCCCATGTCCTTGTCCTTAAGGCGCTTCTCCAGGCGGGTGACGAACAGGTCCACGATCTCGATGATCTCGTCCTGGGTCAGCTGCGGGAACACCACAACGTCATCAACACGGTTCAGGAACTCGGGGCGGAAGTGCTGCTTGAGCTCCTCGGTCACACGGGCACGCATGCGGTTGTAGCCGGTCTGCGTGTCGGTGCCCGACTGGAAACCGGTGGCAACGCTCTTGGAGATGTCCCGGGTACCCAGGTTGGTGGTCATGATGATCACGGTGTTCTTGAAGTCCACCACGCGGCCCTGGGAGTCGGTCAGGCGGCCGTCTTCAAGGATCTGCAGCAGCGAGTTGAAGAGGTCCGCGTGGGCCTTCTCAACTTCGTCGAACAGCACCACGGAGAACGGACGGCGGCGGACCTTCTCGGTCAGCTGGCCGCCTTCCTCGTAGCCCACGTATCCCGGAGGGGCACCGAAGAGCCGCGAGACGGTGTGCTTCTCCGAGTATTCGGACATGTCCAGCGTGATGAGGGCGTCCTCTTCACCGAACAGGAACTCCGCGAGTGCCTTGGCCAGCTCGGTCTTGCCGACGCCGGTGGGGCCGGCGAAGATGAACGAGCCGCCGGGGCGCTTGGGGTCCTTGAGCCCTGCACGGGTGCGGCGGATGGCCTGGGACAGGGCCTTGATGGCCTCGTTCTGGCCGACCACGCGCTTGTGCAGTTCGTCTTCCATCTTCAGCAGGCGCGAGGACTCTTCCTCGGTCAGCTTGAACACGGGGATGCCGGTGGAGTTGGCCAGCACCTCGGCGATGAGATCCTCATCCACCTCGGAGATGTCGTCCATGCCGCCGGACTTCCAGTGGCGCTCCTTCTCCGAGCGCTCGGAAATCATCTTCTGCTCCTTGTCGCGGAGCGCAGCAGCACCTTCGAAGTCCTGCGCGTCAATCGCGGACTCCTTCTCCATCTTCAGCTTGGCGATGCGCTCGTCCATGGCCTTTAGCTCCGGCGGAGCGGTCATGCGGCGGATGCGCAGCCGTGCGCCTGCCTCGTCGATCAGGTCGATCGCCTTGTCCGGCAGGAAGCGGTCCGAGATGTAGCGCTCGGCGAGGCTGGCAGCGGAGGCCAGGGCGCCGTCGGTGATGGTGACGCGGTGGTGTGCCTCGTAGCGGTCACGCAGGCCCTTCAGGATCTCGATGGCGTGTGCCACGGAGGGTTCCTTGACCTGGATCGGCTGGAAGCGGCGCTCCAGCGCAGCGTCCTTCTCGATGTGCTTGCGGTACTCGTCCAGCGTGGTGGCACCGATGGTCTGCAGCTCACCGCGGGCCAGCATGGGCTTCAGGATGGATGCAGCATCGATGGCGCCTTCGGCGGCACCGGCACCGACGAGCGTGTGAATCTCGTCAATGAAGAGGATGATGTCGCCGCGGGTACGGATCTCCTTGAGGACCTTCTTCAGGCGCTCTTCGAAGTCACCACGGTAACGGGAGCCGGCCACCAGGGAGCCAAGGTCCAGCGTGTAGAGCTGCTTGTCCTTGATGGTTTCCGGTACGTCGCCGCGGACAATGGCCTGGGCCAGGCCTTCGACGACGGCGGTCTTGCCGACGCCGGGCTCGCCGATGAGGACCGGGTTGTTCTTGGTGCGGCGGGAGAGGACCTGCATGACGCGTTCCATCTCCTGCTCGCGTCCGATGACCGGGTCCAGCTTGTTCTCGCGGGCAGCCTGGGTCAGGTTGCGGCCGAACTGGTCCAGGACAACGGAACCGGCAGGGGCGCCTTCGGGCTGGCCCGAACCGACGCCTGCACCGGTGGTCTCCTTGCCCTGGTAGCCCGAAAGCAGCTGGATGACCTGCTGGCGGACCCTGTTCAGGTCGGCGCCAAGCTTGACCAGAACCTGCGCGGCAACACCTTCACCCTCGCGGATGAGGCCGAGCAGGATGTGCTCCGTGCCGATGTAGTTGTGGCCCAGCTGGAGTGCCTCGCGCAGCGAGAGCTCCAGTACCTTCTTGGCACGGGGGGTGAAGGGGATATGGCCGGACGGCGCCTGCTGGCCCTGTCCGATGATCTCCTGCACCTGCTCGCGAACGCCGTCGAGCGAAATGCTCAAGGACTCAAGAGCTTTGGCGGCAACGCCCTCACCCTCATGGATCAGACCCAAGAGGATGTGTTCGGTACCGATGTAATTGTGGTTCAGCATGCGTGCCTCTTCTTGGGCAAGCACAACTACGCGACGGGCACGGTCCGTAAATCGCTCAAACATTTCGCCACACTCCTAGCTACGACGTACTTTGATGCTACGTGGCGGGCCCGGACTTGTGGAGCGTGTTCGCCACAGGGGAAACCGGAGGGGTTCGGGAATATTGACACGACCTTTCCCGAACCGCAGGCAGGCCGGCCTCATGGACTGGCCACTGCGGGTGTCTACGGCACTTTCCCTATGGAGCTGGCGGGCAGGCCGCAGCATGAACGAAAGCGGCCCTGCTAACCGCTGCCACCCCAAAAGTCTGGATTAATTACGACGACGGCGGGCCACTTGGGTTTTTAGCGTTTCCGGACCCGAAAAAGCCCTGCTTCCCGGTAAGGGGAAGCAGGGCTTAATACGGGCGCCTGGCCTGCGGCTAGGAATTTGCCTTTTGGTAGGCTTCCTGGATTTCGGCCTGAATTCGGCCGCGGCTGTTAACGGTGTAGCCGTTATCCCGCGCCCATTGGCGAATCTGTGCTGAATCGTGACTGCGGCCCCCGGAAGGAGCAGCCTTGGTGCGGGTGGCGCGGCCACCCGAAGCCTTTCGCGCCGCGGCAATAAACCGCTCAAGCGAAGACCGGAGTTCGGCGGCATTGGCCGTCGAGAGGTCAATCTCGTAGTTGGCCCCGTCGAGGCCAAACTTTACATTCTCGTCTGCGGATCCCCCATCCAGATCATCAACGAGGATGATGTTTACTTTCTGTGCCATTAAAGGTCTTCCTCTTGGAAAGGGTCGGTTTTCAGAAAAGCAGGATGTTTCCTTTAAAAGTATGACTCTTTTTATGGCAACGCGTCAAAGCGCCTAATGGTTCCTTGGGGATAAAGGCAGGGGATTAGGGGTTTTTATCTATTTTGATTCGGGGTCCGGGCGGTCCGCCGGCGGCCCGTCCGGGAGCTGCGCCGCGCGGGCATCCGCTTCAGCCTGGGCCCGGGCCTCCGCCTGGCGCTCGGACTTGTCCGCATTGAAGATTGCCTTCATGGCGAACCAGAAGATGAGGCCCACCACCAGCGAGGGCAGGAGGACTGCCACGTATTCCATGATCAGTGCCCTTCGGGCTTCAACAGGGGGAACAGGATGGTTTCCCGGATACCCGCACCGGTGAAGAGCATCACCAGGCGGTCGATGCCGAGGCCGATGCCGCCCATGGGCGGGGCGCCGTACTCAAGGGCGCGTAGGAAGTCCTCGTCCAGCTGCATGGCCTCGTCGTCGCCGGCCGCGGCATGGCGTGACTGCTCGGTGAGCCGTTCGCGCTGGATGACGGGGTCGATCAGCTCCGAGAAGGCGGTGCCGCGCTCCATGCCGCCGATGATCAGGTCCCAGGCCTCGATGAGCCGGCCGTCCTCGCGGTGCGGGCGGGCCAGCGGCTGCGCGGAGGGCGGGTAGTCGTAGACGAAGGTGGGGTTCAGCAGGGTGGGCTCCACGATTTCGCCGAAGAGTTCCACCGCCAGCTTTTCGGCGTCCCACTTGGGATCGACCTTGACGTCGTGCTTCTCCGCGATTCCGCAAAGCACCTCAAGCGGAGTGTCCGGCGTGACTTCCTGCCCAACGGCGTCGGACAGCCCGTGGTAGACCGCAAGCCAGGCCCACTCGCCGTCGAGGTTGATTTCCCCGGCGTCGGTCTGGATGACGCGGCCCGCACCCACGGCGTCCGCGGCGTCGAGGATGATCTCCTTGATGCGTTCGGCCATAACGAACTGGTCCGCCCACGCCTCGTAGCACTCCAGGGTGGTGAATTCGGGGCTGTGGGTGGAGTCCACGCCCTCGTTGCGGAACACACGGCCCATGTCGTAGACGCGGTCGATGCCGCCCACCACGGCACGCTTGAGGTAAAGCTCCGTGGCGATGCGCAGGGTCATCTTCTGGTCGAAGGCGTTCATGTGGGTCTCGAACGGCCGTGCCAGGGCACCGCCGTGGACCAGGTTCAGGATGGGCGTTTCCACCTCGACATAGTTGTGGCGGAAGAGCGTTTCGCGGATGGACCGGGTGATGGCGGCACGCGTGTAGACCATTTCGCGGGCTTCGTCGCGGACCATCAGGTCCACGTAGCGCTGGCGGACGCGGGTTTCCTCGTTCAGCTCGGCATGCAGCACCGGCAGCGGACGGAGGGCCTTGGAGGCCATGGTCCAGGATTCGGCCATGATGGACAGTTCGCCGCGGCGGGAGGAAATCACCTCGCCCTTGATGAACACATGGTCGCCGAGGTCCACCAGGGCTTTCCAGTCGGCGAGCGCTTCCTCGCCGATGTTGGCGAGGCTGAGCATGGCCTGCAGCCGGGTTCCCTTGCCGTCCGTGCCGCCCTCCTGGAGCGTGGCGAAGCACAGCTTGCCGGTGTTGCGGACGAAGACCACGCGGCCGGTGACGCCCACAACGTCGCCTGTGGTGTCGTCTGCCTCGAGGTGGGCGTACTTTTCACGGATTTCGGCGAGGGAGTGGGTCCGTTCCACGCCCACCGGGTACGCCTCCGAGCCGCGCTCAATCAGCTTGGCGCGCTTCTCCATGCGGATCCGCATTTGCTCGCTGGCATCGAGGGGCTCTGGGGCGTTCTTGGGGGCGGGGGTGTTTTGGGAAGTCACAGTCATCAAGTTTACCGGGAGTTGGGCTGGCCCG
Source organism: Pseudarthrobacter sp. TE3704 (assembly GCF_056279405.1). Taxonomy (NCBI): domain Bacteria; kingdom Bacillati; phylum Actinomycetota; class Actinomycetes; order Micrococcales; family Micrococcaceae; genus Pseudarthrobacter; species Pseudarthrobacter sp. TE3704. The sequence continues at coordinate 594,204 of NZ_JBWCCJ010000001.1, read as the reverse complement.
GCTTCGCGGCTGCTCCCCCGGCGCCCGCCTACGATGGGGTGGTGAAAGAACAGGTCATTCCAACGCACGACGGCGGCCGCCTGGCCTTATACAGTTACGGCACCGTTGATGCGCCGGGGGAACGCCGCGTGGTGCTGATCGGCGGGGCGTTCCTGACCGCACTGATCTACCGGCCGTTTTCGGTCGGGCTGGCGAAGGGCCTGGGTGACGGCTGGGCGGTTGACGTGTATGACCGCCGGGGCCGCGGCAGCTCGTCGGAGCAGCCCGCCGATTATTCGATGGCCACCGAAATTGCAGACGTGCGGGCTGTCCTTGATGTCACGGGAGCACGGAACATCCTGGGCCACAGCCTGGGCGGGGCGGTTGCCCTGAATGCCGTCCAGGAGTTCACCGGAACCTCCTACGTGCCTGACAAGCTCGCGGTGTACGACGCCGCGGTGAACATCGACGGCAGCATCGACACCACCTGGCTGGACGGGTTCGAGGACGCTGTCAATAACGGCAAGGTGGGTCATGCACTGGCGCACATGAAGAAGGCCACCAGCCCCGGCACAGCCCTCGCAAGGATTCCCGAGCCTGTCCTGGCCGGGCTGATGGCCCTGGTCTCGAACACCAGGATCAACAGGATGTTCCAGGAGGTCATGCCCAGCGGCGTGGGCGAGCTGCGCGCCGCCTACAACGAGGCCGACCATGCCAGGGACTTCAGCGTGCTGCCCGCCTCGACCCATTTCATGGCCGGCGGCAAGAGCCCCAGCTACTACAAGGTCACGGCGGAGCGGCTGCACGCCGCGGTCCCCGGCAGCACCTACGAGCTCTCCCCCAAAGGCTTCCACGGCTCCATCCCCGCGGCCGTCAATGAACTCGTCACCGATATCTCGGAGTATTTCAAGGGCTCACGAGCTCCTTCCGGTCCGCCAGCCAGTCACCAAAGCGCGTGATGTCCTCGCCGCTGGCGGCGGCCACGGCGTCGCAGGCGAACCCTACGGCGGTTGACCCGTCGGAGAGCTGCACGGATCCGAGCAGCATGGGTTCGGGTAGGGACGCCAGGAACGAGCCCAGCCCCGCAGGCGACAGAAGCCACCGTTCACCCACGAGTTCCGCGCCGTCCTCGGACCGGTAGACGCCCGGCTTGGGCGGCACGGTGTCCAGGGACACCATGCGGTAGCGGGCGGCCGTACGGACGGGACCGTCCCAGACCGCCCCGAGTTCCTCCAGCTGCGGAGCCAGCGGCTGGCCCTTCCGGTGGGCACCGACCACAACCAGCGGGACCGCCGCAGCGCCGGCGGCCACCGCCCAGGGAACGGACGACGACGGCTGGCCGGCTGCAGCCGTCACTGCCGGTACTGCGCCGGCGGCAAAGAGTTCCGGCGCGGCAGGGGTTGTTTCGATCCTGCGGGCGATGTCGGCGGCAACCGCGTCGTCAAAGGTCCGGCCCACCACTGTCAGCCCGAACTGGGAACCGCCCACCACGCCAGCCGGGACGGCCACCGCGCAGAGGTCGAACAGATTGCAGAAGTTCGTGTAGGTGCCCATCAGGGAGTTCACGCCCACAGGGTTGGCGGCCACCTCGGCCAGCGTGGGGTGGAACGGCGCCGTGGGAACCAGCAGGGCGTCGAAGCCTTCAAGGCCTGCCATCGCCTTGCGTTTCAGTTCTTCCAGTTTGGCGGTGTCCGCAAGGTAGCGGTGGGCGGGCAACGTGCCGGCCGCCCGGATGATTCCGCCCACCGTGGGGTCGATGCCCTCCTGCCCGTCCGTGCCGCCGTCGGCCGTTTCGATGAACGTGCCCACCGCGGCATAGCGCTCGGCCACCAGGGCTCCGTCGTACAGCAGCCGCGCCGCGTCCAGGAAGGCGTCGAATTCGATGGGCTGGACGTCCACGCCCGAGGCGCGGAGCCGGTCCACCTGGCGCCCGAACTCTGCTGCCCAGGAGTCCGGAAGGGCGGGCAGGCCGGCGGGGTAGGCCACGCGTGGCCTCGCCGGTGCTGCCAGCCGGGTATCGCTGGGCCAGGTCCGCGCGCTGCCGGCCATCACCCCCACCGCAAGCTCCGCGGTGGACAGCTCCCGGGCGAAGATGGTGACGGCATCCCAGGACCGGCAGGCGGGGACCACGCCGGCGGTGGACACAACGTGCAGCGTCGGCTTGATTCCCACGATTCCCTGCAGCCCCGCCGGCACCCGGCCTGATCCTGCAGTGTCCGTTCCGATGGCGATGTCCACCAGCCCCAGCGCCACTGCCACCGCGGAACCGGAGCTGGAGCCGCCGGAGATGAACTCCGGGCGGCGGGAGTCCCGGACGGCACCATACGGGCTGCGCGTGCCGACGAGCCCGGTGGCGAACTGGTCCAGGTTGGTGGCACCGAGGACGAGTGCGCCGGCGGCCCGGAGCCGGGCCACCGCGTGGGCGTCCTTCTCCGGCAGGTAAGCGAAGCCGGGGCACGCCGCCGTTGTGGGGATGCCCGCCACGTCCACGTTGTTCTTGACGGCCAGCAGGAGCCCGGCGAGCGGCAGGTCCGCACCGCCGGCTACGGCTGCGTCGATGCCAGCGGCTTCGGCCAGCAGCTCCGCCTCACCGCGGAGGGTGATCCAGATTTCGGGGCGGTCCACTGCTTCGACGGCGGCGAGCGCCGCCTTCACCCGTGCAGTGGCCGTGCGCGTGGTTGCGTTGCTCATACTGCTGCCTCTTCCAGTTCCGGGGCATCCAGGTCCGCTGGCTTCAGGTCCGCAGGCTCCAGGTCATCGCTGCCGAGGACCACCACGGCCTCGCCCGCCACCACCTGTGAACCGGCGGCAGGCAGGACGCGGAGCACCACGCCGTCACAGGGCGCTTCCAGCACCGTTTCCATCTTCATGGCCTCGAGGGAAACCAGCGGCTGGCCCTTGGCCACCCGGTCCCCCACTGCAACATCAACCTTCCAGACGCTCGCGGCAAACGGCGCGGACACGAGGGACCCGCCATCCGGAACCACTACGTCGTCTGCCGCGGGGGCCACGACGGCGGCCAGCGCCTCCGCGCGGTCGAACTCGCCGGCGTCGGCCCATGCCTGCCGTTCCACCGCAAATGCCGCGCCCTGCGTCTCGCGGAATGCCGCGATGGACTCACGGTTTTCCTCAAGGAACAGCTCATGCTCGGCCAGGGAGAAGGTGCCCTCCTCGATCTCGACGCCGCGGCCCCTTCCGGCGGCCATGTCGGCACGCAGGTCAAGGAGTTCCTCGGGGCTGACCGGGTACCAGGAGATCCGGTCGAAGAAACGCAGCAGCCAGGGGGAGCCCGCCTCAAAGGGAGCCGAATCGGCGTAGCGCGACCACACCTGGGTGGTGCGGCCGACGAACTGGTAGCCGCCGGGGCCTTCCATGCCGTAAATGCACATGTAGGCCCCGCCGATGCCCACCGCGTTCTCCGGCGTCCAGGTCCGGGCCGGGTTGTACTTGGTGGTCACCAGCCGGTGCCGCGGATCCAGCGGCGTGGCCACCGGGGCGCCGAGGTAAACATCCCCGAGGCCCAGGACCAGGTATTCGGCGTTGAAGACGGTGTCGAAGACGTCGTTGACGGAGTCCAGTCCGTTGATCCTGCGGATGAACTCGATGTTCCAGGGGCACCAGGGGGCGTCATCGCGGACGCCTGCCATGTAGCGCTGAATGGCTTCCCTCGTTGCCGGGTCGTCCCAGGACAGCGGCAGCCGGACTGTGCGGCTGGGAACCACCAGTTCGGAGCTCGCGGGCAGTGCCGCCTCGATGTCCTGGACGAGGCCCAGCAGCCGCTTGGTGGCCAGGACCGACGGGTCCACCTTGACCTGAAGGGACCGGATCCCGGGGGTCAGGTCCACAATCCCGGGCACGCGGAGCTGTTCGAGGTGCTGGTGCAAGGCGTGCACCCTGGCACGCAGCCCCAGGTCCAGGACCATCTCGCCGTATTCCACCAGCAGGTTGTCATCGCCGGAGCGTCGGTAGGTGACCGCGGGCCGTCCGGCGCCTTCAGGCACCCGGCCGAGCACGCCGTCGTCGCCGTCTCCCCGCCCGGCGCTCCTGCCTGCCGGCGCTGCTGCAGTCTTTGTTGGGAGGTGCGCTGACAGGTTGCCTGACAGCTCTGACGACCAGCCGGCGTCGCCGGGCAGCACCAGCTGCCGGCCGGGCCCGAGGTCCTTGGCGGACGGTGCCTGGCCGACTTCGATGGGAACGAACCGGACCTTGTCCCCCGGCCGGAGCTGGCCGAGCTTCCAGCGGTCGGCCGTCACCACGGTGACGGGGCAGACGAAACCGCCCAGGCTGGGGCCGTCCGGTCCCAGCAAGATGGGGGTGTCGCCGGTGAAGTCGAGGGCGCCCACGGAGTAGGCGGTGTCATGGATGTTGGACGGGTGCAGGCCCGCCTCGCCGCCGTCGGTCCTTGCCCAGCGGGGTTTGGGACCGGTCAGCCGGACGCCGGTGCGGGCGGAGTTGAAGTGCACCTCGTACTCGGCGGCGTACAGTTCCTCGATGTCTTCGCGCTGGAAGAATTCCGGGGCCCCGTGCGGGCCTTCGGCCACGGCGAGTTCCCAGGTTGCGGTCAGGGCGGGCCGGCTGTCGAGGGGCACCGCTGTTTCCGGTGCTGCTGCTGCGGTGCCGGCTGCGGGCTTCACGGTGCGGAGGACGTCGCCGGCACGGAGGACGCGTCCGGCGTGTCCGCCGAACTGCCCGAGTGTGAAGGTGGAGGCACTGCCAAGGTACTCCGGAATGTCCAGGCCCCCTTGGAACAGGATGTACCCGCGGAGCCCGTGCCCTGCGGCGGTGCCGACGTCGAGGGTGCCGCCTGCGGGCACTGTCACCGGCGCCCAGGCGGGCACCTCCGCCCCGTCAACCGTCACTGTTACCTCGGCGCCGGTGACGCAGAGGGTGGTGGCGTGGGTGAAGGTCAGGCTGGGCCCGGTCATGGTGAATTCCAGACCGGGGGCGCCTTCGGGGTTGCCCAGCGCGGTGTTGCCGAGCCGGAAGGACAGGTCATCCATGGGCCCGCTCGGCGGGACGCCGATCTGCCACAGGCCGGTCCTGCCGGGCCAGTCCTGCACGCTCGTCTGCAGGCCTGGGCGGTCCACGGTGATCCGCGGTTCCGGATCGCCCACCGAGTCCAGGGTGCTGGTGGAGTGCTCGACGCTGCGGACCACGTCCAGTCCCGCCACGGCGCGGAGCATTCCAAGGTTGGTTTCGATGCCGTCGATCCGGGTTCCGGCGAGCGCTGCGGCCAGCCGGTCGAAGGCCTCAGCGCGCGTTGCTGCCGAGGTGATGATCTTGCCAAGGAGGGGATCGTAGTTGGTGGACACCTCGGTGCCGGTTTCCACCCAGGCGTCCACGCGAACATCCTCCGCGGCGGGGAACACGGCGTTGGTGACGGTTCCGGCGCTGGGCTGGAAGCCGCGGGCCGGATCCTCGGCGTACACGCGTGCCTCCACCGCGTTGCCGGAAACCGGCAGGCTGTCAGGGACGCCGGCGAGTACGCCCTGGGCTTCCGCGCCGCCCTGTGCCAGCCCGAGCATCCACTCCACGAGGTCCACCCCGGTGACGGCCTCGGTGACGGGGTGCTCCACCTGGAGCCGGGCATTGACCTCCAGGAAGGACGCTTCGCGGCGGGTGGAGTCGTAGACGAACTCGACCGTTCCTGCGGAGCGGTAGTTGAGCGAGGCGCACAGTGCGCGGGAGCTGCGGTGCAGTTCTTCGCGCAGCTCCTCGGGCAGGTCCGGAGCCGGCGCTTCCTCAAGAACCTTCTGGTGGCGCCGCTGGAGGGAGCAGTCGCGGTCGCCGAGGCTGACCACCCGGCCCTCGCCGTCGCCGAAAACCTGGACTTCGATGTGCCGGGCGTTTTCGACGTAGCGTTCCGCGAAGACGCCCGCAGTGCCGAAGCTGGCCCCCGCCAGGCGGGCAACCCGGGGGAAGCTCTCCACCAGTTCGGCCTCGGTGCGGCAGATCGTCATGCCGATGCCGCCACCGCCGCCGGTGGCCTTGAGCATCAGGGGGAAGCCGATGGCGGCACTTGCCTCTACGGCCTCAGCCACATCCGCCAGAAGTCCGGATCCGGCGATCATGGGGACGCCGGCGGCGCGGGCGGCGTCCCGTGCCGTGTGCTTGGTGCCGAAGATGCGCAGCTGTTCCGATGTGGGGCCAACAAAGACCAGTCCTGCTGCTTCCACGGCTTCGGCAAAAGCGGCGTCCTCGGACAGGAACCCGTATCCGGGGTGGATGGCTCCTGCCCCGGTGGACTTCGCCGCTGCCAGGAGCGCATCCACCCGGAGGTAGGACTCTTTGGCAGGTGCGGGGCCGAGGAGTATAGCTTCGTCGGCGAGGCGGACGTGGCGGGCGCCGCGGTCCGCTTCGGAGAATACGGCGACGGTCCGCAGTCCGAGTTTTTTGGCTGATTCGATGATGCGGCAGGCGATTTCCCCGCGGTTGGCGATCAGCAGGGTGTCGAAAGTGTTCACAGCGCTGCCTCCGGCCGGGTGACGATCATGCGGACTGGGGTGGGGTTGAAGCCGTTGCAGGGGTTGTTGATCTGCGGGCAGTTGGAGACGAGGACCAGGGTGTCCACCTCGGCCCGCAGCGCCACACGCTTGCCGGGGGCTGACAGTCCATCAACAATTCCCAGGGCACCGTCCGGATCCACGGGAACGTTCATGAACCAGTTGATGTTGGACACCAGGTCCCGCTTTCCCAGGCCCCAGCGGGAGCCTTCGATGAGGAAGTTTTCAACGCAGGCGTGCTGTTCGCGGGTGTGCTGGCCGTAGCGGAGGGTGTTGGATTCCTGCGAGCAGGCGCCGCCGATGGTGTCGTGCACACCCACTTCGTCTGCCATGACGGTCATCAGCGGAGCTCCGGTGTCCGCGCGAAGCACCGAACCTGTGGTGAGGACGATCGACTGCTGCCGGGCGATGGTGACGGGTGCCGAGTAGCGGACGGTCGTGTCTCCTGCGGCGTACAGCAGGCAGTCCACGGCCTGGTTGCCTTCCAGGTCCACGATGGTCAGCACGTCGCCGGCTGCCACGACCGCTGACCAGGGGCCTCTGGCTTCCACGAACTCGTCGAGGACCACGGCGCCGGGCACCAGTGCGGTTTCGCCCGCGGCCGGGATGGGTTTGGTGTCAATGGCGGTGTTCATCGGGCCTTCCTTGCGGTGAGGTCGTGTTCGGTGTTGCGGAGTGCCTGCAGGTGTTCGGGCGCCAGGGGGCTGGCGAGGGTGCCCGCCTCGAGCGCGGCGAGGTCCTGCGGCGCGTGCCAGGCGACGACGTCGACGGCGGTTCCGGTGAACGTTTCACGGGGGTCAAGGGGGTGGGCGGTGTTGGCGAGCACCAGCACCGCGTCCATCTGGAGCAGGAGTTCGACGGCGGTGCCCGGGCCGGCGCTCCCGGTGAAGGTGATGGTGCCGGCGGGGTCAACGTTGATGCCCTTGAAGAGCGTCAGCGACGGTGCCACATCGCGGGGGCCGAGCCCGGTTTTCAGGGCTCCGAGGGTAAGGAGTTCGCGGGCTGCCGGGGATGCGCTGTGGGCCGTTCCGGCGCCGTACCGCGCGGTGTTTCCGCTGAGCGTGGTGGCGCCGGTCAGGGCATCGTGGCGGGATGAGGTGTCAGCCACGATGGTGGCGATCAGGCGGCCGGCGTCGGACAGCAGCGGGTGGCCCTTCCCGGGGTAGGCCTGCCACGGGACCTTGACGGTGTCCGCGGCGTTGAGGCGTTCGTGAAGGGCCCCGGCCCGGTACAGGAGCGTGTGCACGCAGGCATCACCGGCGGTGTCCGTGAGCCGGACGCGGGTGCCGCGGGCAAGCGTCATGGTGGTGTACCGGCCGAAGGCCAGGGACTCGGCCCAGGTGGGGCGAACGCCGTCGGGCAGTCCCTCCGTGAAGCGTGCCGGGGCGGAAGCGGCCGGTACGAAGCGCATAGTGTCCGCGGTCCGGCCGTGCTGTTCCCGGGCGTGGGCGCGCGCACCGGCGGTGGTGGCTGTGCCGGCTGCTGGTGTTTCGATGGTCTGTGTCATGTCAGTCCTGTGTTCAAGGGCTTGGGTTTTCAAGGGCTTGGGTTCTTGCGGCTTCGGTTCTAAGGGGTTGCTCGCTTGGTGCCTGTTACGCGCTGGCTGCCAGGTTCCGGCGGCGGACCCAGAGGCCCAGAAGCAGGACCGCCGTCACCATCAGCGGCGCCGAGTAGAGGAGGATCCCGTTCTCGCCGGAGGGGTCGTAGACCTCGGGCCGCGGCCAGCCAAGGTTGACCACCATCACGGCGCCGTAGAGGACGGCGAGGATGTTGACGGGCAGTCCCCAGCGGCCGAGTGAGAAGAGGCCCGCGGGCATGGTCTGCCCCACCCGGTTCCAGTCGCCGCGGAGGCGGTTCACCAGCTGCGGCACGGTGACCAGGAGGTAGGCCAGGTAGACCATGACGATGCAGACGCTGCACAAGGTGGTGAACAGTGCGGCGTTGCCGACGTTGATGGCCAGCACGCCCACCGCCAGTGCGCCGATGACGATGGACGGCCACATGGGCGTGCCCCGGGTGGGGTGGACGGAGGAGAGCAGCGCGGAGGCGGGTAGTTTCCCGTCCCTTGCCATGGAGAACACGAGGCGGGAACCGGCGGTCTGGATCGCCAGCGTGCAGACGAAGATGGCGATGGCCACGTCCACCAGCAGGACCTTGCCCCAGAGCGTGCCCAGCACGGCGGTGAGGACGTAGGGAAGACCTTCGGTGGCGAGCCGGCCGTCGTCGAGGCTGGGCGCAGCCATCAGGGCGGTGATGATCATCAGTGCGCCGCCGATGCCGGAGATCAGCAGCGCGGAGAGGATGGTGCGGGGTGCGGTGCGGCGCGGGTCCTTGGTCTCTTCGGACAGTTCGCCGGCGGAGTTGAAGCCGACCATGACGTAGGCGGCCATCAGACCGGACACCAGGAAGGCTCCCACTGCGCCGAGCTCTGAGTTTTGCAGCACGGTGGTGTCCGCGACGACGTCCGGACCGCGCTGGGCAGCGCTGATCAGGGCGAGGATCACGGCCACGACGCCGACGATCTCGCACGTGACACCGACGGAGTTCACGTGCGCCATGAGCTTGACGCCCAGCGAGTTGATGATGGTGGTGGCCACCAGGAGCACAGCCCCCAGGACCACAGCGTTGGCGGCACCGCTGACCGTGTTGAGGGCGGGATCGCCGCCCACAATCTGGAAGCCGTCCCAGAGCTGGGGCAGCACCACCTGCAGGGCGATGGCGGCGGCCGCGGAAGTGACCACCTGGGCGATGGCCATGAACCAGCCCGCGAACCAGCCGACACTTTCACCGCCCACGCGCCTGGCCCACTGGTACACGGCACCGGACAAGGGGTAGCGGGCGGCCAGTTCGGCGAAATTCAGGGCCACCAGGAGCTGGCCCACCAGGACAACCGGCCAGGTCCAAAAGAACGCAGGCCCCGCAAAGGAGTAGCCGAACGCGAAGAGCTGGAAGATGGTGGTCAGGATCGAAACGAAGGAGAAGCCGGCGGCAAAGGAAGCGTAGCGGCCGAGCTTTCGGTGGAGGGTGGGCTCATAGCCAAGGGACGTCAGGTCCGCATCGTCCTGGTGGACGGTGGGGAGAACGGTTGATGTCATCGGAATCTCCGGGGCTGGAATGGCAGGGGGGATAAAACCTCCCGGCAGCGCAGCGCTCGGCCGAAGGCTGCTGATTACCGGTCAATTGATAGTTTTCCAGCGCCATGTCCCCAAACAGTTTCACCTCTGTAAAAGGCGCATAGACATCTTGTTTCGGGTTCATTTCCGTCCCCTCACATCCCCGGTCCGCAGTTTTCGGGCCGGACGGGAATGCAAGAATGATGCGGTGACTTCAGCCGGACCGGGACGCCCTCGCCACCAACAGCCCTCCCGTCCGGGGGCCACCGCCCGCGACGAAATCCTCGATGCGGCCGCCGAACTTTTCACCACGCACGGCTTCGCCAGCACCTCCACACGGTCCATCGCGGACGCCGTGGGAATCCGGCAGTCCTCGCTCTATCACCACTTCAAGACGAAGGACGACATCCTCGAGGACCTGCTGGAGGGAACCGTGAGCGGCGGATTGAAGTTCGCGCGGGCCGTCGCAGCCGACACCGCAGGTGAAGCTGCCGCCGGAAGCCGGCTTCACGCCGTCGCGCTTTACGACGGCACCCAGCTCTGCAGCGCCCGCTGGAACCTCGGAATCCTCTACCACCTGCCCGAAGTCCGCGCCGCACGCTTTGCCCGGTTCCTCGCGGACCGACAGGAGCTGCGCGGCCTGTACGGGCAACTCGGCGCCGGCCTGTCCCCCTCCCGCGGCGAAGGGCACCCGGACGCCAGCGGCGGAGATTTCGCTTTCCGCCTGGTCGAATCCCTGATCAGCCTCCGCGCGGATGGCATGGCCACCCCGGAATCTCCGCTGGAGGCCGCGGATGCGGGACTGATCCTCTGCGGGCTGGCCGGAGAACTGCCCGCCATCCGGGCGGAAAGCGCCGCGCTCATCTCACGCCTCGCCTAGATCCCCTCCGGATCCTTCAGCCGGCAGTGTCCATGGTGCCCGCGCTCAGGTTGCTCAGCTAGGCTCGGAACATGACGCGTGAGAACATCAGGACCCCCGACGGCGGCACTCTGGAGCTCTTCTCCACCGGCGCGGATCTGGCTTCCGCCGGCTCCGGCGTGGTGATTGTCCCGCCATCCATGGTGACGGCAGCGGATTACACCAAGTTCGCGCAAAAGCTGAGCGCCGCCTTGGGCCGGCCCGTCCATACGTTCAACCGCCGCGGCCGCGGATCGTCGTCTCCCCAGCCGGAGGACTACACGCTGGACGTGGATATCCGCGATTTGGACACGGTGATGAAACACACGTCCAGCACGGACGTGTTCGGCCATAGCTTCGGCGGCGCGGTGGCACTCCACGCGGCACGGACGCTACCGGTGGAGCGACTGGCCGTGTACGATCCCGCGGTATCCGTGAACCACAGCGTCAAGGCTGAGTGGATCGCCGAATATGAGGCCACGGCTGCCGCTGGCGATGACGACCGCGCCCTGGCCGTGATCCAGCGCGGGCTCGAAGAAGGTGGACCGTTCTCGTCCCGGATGCCGCTGTCCATGCTGACCCTCGCCAACAAGCTGACCGCCGGCACGTCAGAGGGCAAGCAGCAGCGTGAGCTGATGCGGACCGGCGTCCGGGAAATCAAGGCCATCATCGCCGCGGACATGCCGGCCGAGCCGTTCCTGGCGCTTCCGCTCGAAACGCTGATCGTGGTGGGCGAAAAGAGCCCGGCCTACTTCGGCGTGGCCTGCGGGCAGATCCACGACGTCCTCTCCGGCTCCAGCTACACCATCCTCCCCGGCTTCGGGCACGATGGCGCCATCAAGGCCCCGGACGTCCTGATCAAGGAACTCAGCGACTTCTACGCCGGCTGACCCCCATGTAAGTAGCACTAACTGTCGTTTTGAAGGCTCAAAACGACAGTTAGTGCTACCCAGTTGGGGTCAGTGCCCGCCGTGGCCCGCGCCGGCCCCTTCGGTTTTGCGCATCATCGCGGAAAGGACGACGGCGGCGAAGGCGATGACTGTTGCCGTCATGAAGGCGGCGCTCATCCCGGCGACGAGTCCCGACGTCGCGGACACCACGGCGAAGATGGACACCAGCAGCGCCGTGCCGGCGGCACCGGCAACCTGCTGCGTGGTGCTCATGATCGCTGAACCGTGTGAGTACAGGTGCGGCGGGAGCGGGTTCAGGCCGGTGGTAAACGCCGGCGTGAAGAGCAGCGCCAGGCCGAAACTCAGCCCCACGTGCAAGGCGACGATCCACCAGACTTCCGTGCCGGCGTCGAGCATTGAAAACTGCCAAAGGGTCACGACCATCAGGATGGACCCGGTGACGGTGAGCGGCAGCGGGCCCACCTTGTCGAAGAGCCGGCCGATAACGGGGCCCAGGAGGCCCATGGCCAGTCCGCCGGGGAGCAGTGCCAGCCCGGTTTCGAGGGAACCCAGGCCGCGGACTTCCTGAAGGTAGAGCGGCAGCAGGATCACGCCGCCGAACAGGGCCATCATGGCCACCACCATCAGCAGGACCGAGACGGTGAACATGCGGAAGTTGAACGCGCGGAGGTCCAGCAGCGGGGCGCTGGCCTTCTGCAGCCTGAGCTGGCGGAGGACGAACACGGCGAGGCTGGCCACGCCGATGACCAGGGCAGCAATCGCGGTGGTGCCTGGACCCGCCTGGCCGCCGTGGCCGCCGCCGATCTGGCTCAGGCCGTAGACCAGGCCACCGAACGCGGGGACGGTGAGGAGTACGGACGCGAAGTCGAGTTTGGTCTTCTCCGCTTCGCCCACGTTGGTGAGGTACTTCGCACCGATGGCCAGCGCCGCGAGGGCGACGGGCAGGACGAACACGAACATGAACCGCCAGGTGAAGTGCTCCAAAATCAGGCCCGAAACGGTGGGGCCCATGGCCGGGGCTACCGAGATGGCGATGCTGACGTTGCCCATGACGGCACCGCGTTTGGCGATCGGGACCAGCGTGAGGATGGTGGTCATCAATAGCGGCAGCATGATGGCGGTGCCGCCGGCCTGGATGATGCGGGCCAGGAGCAGGATCTCGAATCCGGGAGCCACGGCGGCCAATGCGGTGCCGCCGGCGAAGAGGCCCATGGCCAGCATAAAGACGGCCCGGGTGGACAGGCTCTGGAGGATGAAGCCGGTGGTGGGAATGACCACGGCCATGGTCAGCATAAAGCCGGTGGAGAGCCACTGGACCGTGGGCGCGTCCACCTGGAGATCCACCATGAGCCGCTGGAGGGCGACGTTCATGATGGTCTCGTTCAGGATCACCACAAACGTCGCCACCAAGAGCGTGGTGATGATGGTGACGGACTCGCGGGACATCTTCTCCGGCGCGGCGGGCTTGATTCCTTCGGTGTTGACGGACTGGCCGTTGGCGGTCGGAGAGACTTCGGTAGACATGAGTGTTCCCTCAGGGAGAGTAATGAGTGTGGTGCGCGAACATGGCCGCTGCAGATGGCAACACTCTACCGGCTGGAGTAATTCCTCCGCACCGGATCTTTTTTCAAACCCTGAGGGAACAACAGGTGTCAGGCGGTCTAGCCTGCGTGCTCGCCTTCGGAGATTTCCTCCACCAGCTTGCTGTTGAATGCGGGGAGGTCGTCCGGCTTCCGGCTGGTCACCAGCCCCTGGTCAACCACTACTTCCTGGTCCGTCCAGTTGGCGCCGGCGTTCCTGAGGTCCGTTTCGAGCGTGTGGTAGGACGTGACGTTCCGGCCGCGCAGCACGCCGGCTTCGATGAGGAGCCACGGTCCGTGGCAGATCGAGGCGACCGGTTTGTGCTGTTCGAAGAAGCTCCGCGTGAAGCCCTGCGCGTCCTTGTCCACGCGGAGGTGGTCTGCATTGACGACGCCGCCGGGCAGGACCAGCGCGTCGAAGTCGGAGGCGTTGGCTTCTGCGACGGTGAGGTCGACGTCGAAGGTGTCACCCTTTTCCGTGCCGTTGTAGCCCTGCAGCTTGCCGGCCTTGGGGGCCACGAGCGTGGGCACGCCGCCGGCGTCCTTTACCGCCTGCCAGGGGCTGGTCAGCTCAACCTGCTCCACGCCGTCCGTCAACAGGAATGCGACCTTCTTGCCTGTGATGCTGTGTTCTGACATTTTTCCTCCTCGTGTGAAGCGGCGTACAGCGCGTCTGCTTCAGGGCGCGGACTACCGCTTCGAGAGTTGTTTGCCTGACGGTTTCCAGCCTAGGAAAGGTGAAAGTAATAAGCAAGCTGACTATTGGGTGGCGCGCTTTGAGGATTTACGACGGCGGCAGGCTGGCTTGACGCGCCATCTCGCCCTGACTGGGCAACGTACCAAAGAATGTCGTACCCTCCCACGATGATTTAGATATGGGAAACAGCACAGTGATAGCAGCACCATTGGAGGGTGTTTTTGCCACTATGGCTGCCGTCAACGCGCTGTTCCTTGAAGAAGAAGGTATGAAGGCGGCCACCGTCGTTGACGGGAGCGCCGGGGTTGATGTGCTGGAACGGCAGTACGAGATCCGGCTGAAACGGATGGGCCTCGTTTCCCGGCTGGAGGCGCAGGTCGCAGCGATCAAGGCCCGGGATACCGCCGAGGCCCTCGAACTGCAGGAGGCCATGACCCCGCCCACTGCTTCCCTGCAGGACCGGGTTTTTGCTGAGATGTCCGTCGTGGCGGAGATCGCCGGTGTCCTGACCATCGGTTCGGGGGCCGCCGGGGCGTTCGTCCGCCAGTCCCGGCAGTTGTGCGCGCTGCCGCCGGCCATGAATGCGCTCCCTGCCGGGAACGTGTCCTGGCTGCACGCGCGGATCATCGCCGACGAGACCGCGGATCTGGACCCGGCCGCTGCCGCCGCGCTGGTGGCGCATTTCTTCGATTCGGATACGCCTCATCGGGCGCGCGGGGCCGCGCCCGGGGAACTGGTGCCGTCGCGGTTCCGGCACAAGGTGCGCACCTGGCGGGAGCGGCATCACCCCGAATCCCTCGAGAAGCGGCACGCCAAGAGCGTCGCCGACCGGCGGGTGGAGCACTGCCCGGACCGCAACGGGATGGCATGGATCTCCGCGTACCTGCCCGCCGACTCCGCGTCAGCGATCTGGAACAGCACCACCGCCATGGCACGCGGCCTCCAGGGACCCCACGAAACCCGCACCCTGCCCCAGCGACGTGCCGACGTCCTGGCCCACCGCCTCCTCACGCGCACCACCTTGGCTGGCGCGGACACGGCAGGCAGCGGCCGACCCCACACCCGCAGCCAGGACCAGGCTGGCATTGATGAACAGCTCCCCGAGGCCTTCATCGGGCTCGCCACGCTCGTCGGTTCGGAGGAAACAACCGCGGACCTGGGCATCCCGGACACCGGCCACTACCCAACCAACGGGCACATCTTCGCGAGCGGCAATCCAGACACCACAGCACCCGCCAGCCACCTCGCCGGAAAAGTACCGGCCCCTCGGACGGACGTGCTGATCACTGTCCCGGTGTTCGCCCTACTCGGCCTCACCGATGAACCGGCCATGCTCGATGGCCACGGGCCCATCCCGGCCTCGATGGCCCGGGAACTGGTCGCGGACGGGGCAACCTCTTTCTTCCGGGTCCTGGTGGACCCGCGGGACGGAACGCCTCTGGAGATCGGCCGCACCAGCTACCGGCTCACGAAAGCCATGAAACAGGCACTCCGCCTCAGAGATGGCAGATGCACCTTCCCCGGCTGCAACAACCACACCCTGGACAACGAAGCAGACCACCTCACAGCATGGCAGCACGGCGGAACCACCGGAATCAGCAACCTGGCACAGCTCTGCCCCAAGCACCACCGGCTCAAGCACAACAGCGCCTGGACCCCCACACCGGCACCCAAAAACGAGCCGCCCGGCTGGACCTCACCCACCGGCCGCAAATATCAAAGCGAACAACCTGACTGGGAACCACCCATCAGGCCCGACAAGCTGCAGGATCAGTCGCGGAGTGCCCTGCGGCATCCCCAAGAAGCAGGCGAGCCGGACCCCTCAACCGCCGACGGGTGGCCACCACAGGAATGGCTGGATTCGGCTCCGCCCTACTTCGAGCCACCCTGCGAAGAACCCGCAGGCGAAAACCTCATCGACCCTGACGACATCCCGCCCGACTCCCCCATATGGGATGAGCCCGTGTGGAACGACTTTTATGCCATGCCGTTCGTCCTCCCGCAGGACCCGGACAAGGACTGGGCCCTGCGCGGGTGGGCCCTGCTCCAGACCTGACCACGCCCGAGGACACTCAACGACGGCTGAGGACATGTCCAGCGCGGGACGTGGACAGCAAGCCAGGAACTACGGCCGGTGGTGTTCGATCAGCCAGCCAGCCATCTGCTGCGCACGCCTGTTGGCCTGCATGTCGCCTTCAGTAGCGGAGATGATGGACCCCTTCATGAGGATGTGCCATGAACGGGCGAACTCCTCGGGGCGCACCAGTCCGGCCTCTTCCGCCAGGACCTGCACATGCCCCCTGATTTTGGCCAGGTAATCAATGCTCGCCTGCCCCAGCGGGTGGGCGGGCCCCATCTCCAGCAGGATGTTGATGAAGGAACAGGCTTCGAAGTCCTCCCGGAGGAACCAATCACCAAAGACGTCGAAGATGGCCAGCAACTGTTCGGCAGGGGTGTTTCCGCGGCGCCGGGCCTCCGAAACAATCGCGTTGACGGTCCACTGCTTGTCACGCTGCTCAAGGAATGCCAGAACCAATGAGTCCTTCGAGGGGAAGTGCCGGTAAAAGGTTGCCTTGGCCACTCCGGACCGTTCGATCAGTTCGTTGACGCCGACATCGCGGACACCGCGCCGCGAAAAAAGCTCGTATGCGACTGCCATGATGCGTTCCGCAGAACCGGCAGGAGTCATTGCCGCCACCGCCGGAGGAGACACGGGGGACGCTGAAAACTCTGACTCAGGATTCATCGCACTTTCAGTCTATCGCGGGGAAGACAGACCGGTCTTTCCCGCTGTAATGTTTTTCCTATGCGCAGTGCTTAGGACACCATGGAGGCCATAAACCGGCCGCTTCGGATTGGTGCAAGGAGGCCCCGATGTCAGCAGAGCGGTTGTTCCAAAGCGTACCTTCGGACCCCGACCCTTGGATGGCCGGTGACACGCCTGCCGAAATCCGCGAGTTCGCCATCCAGTCCCTCCGCTGGCAAGCCCAGGAAATCATCGACGAGATCCTCCGCAGCAATGAACCCGCCGAAGAGCTCTCCCGTGCGAGGCTCCGCCGCTGCGTCGCCAAAAACCCGGGCCGGCCCGAACGGGCGCTCCTGGAACAGCTGATGACCAACCGGGACGTCCCGGGACTATAACAAAGGCCGGTCATGAACTCAGCGGCGCGTTGTCGATCAGCCGCACCGGCCCCACCTTGGCGGCAATAAGCGCCAGCCCCTCGCCCCGGAACGGCGTTTCGCGGCAGTTTTCGGCCAGCGGCTCGAGCGTGGCCGGATCCACCACGTCGAAGTAGTCCAGCGCCACCAGGGGCTGGGACTCCACCAAGCGGACGGCTGACTCAAAATCCAGCGGCTCCCGTGCGGCAGCCCGCTCCCCAAGCAGCCGGAGGGCCCTGGACAGCACCAGCGCGGCCTCCCGCTCTTCGTCCGACAGGAAGCGGTTGCGGCTGGACAAGGCCAGGCCCTCCGCGGAACGGACCGTGGCAACCCCCACGATCTCCACCGGAAAATTCAGGTCCGCCACCATGCGCCGCACCAGCGCCAGCTGCTGGGCATCCTTCTGGCCAAAGTACGCACGGTAGGCGGGAAGGCCTGAACCATCCGAACCACCCCCGGCCAGCCCCGCGGCGGGCATGCCGTAATGCAGCAGTTTGGCCACCACCGTCAGGGCACCGTCAAAGTGACCGGGCCGGGAAGCGCCCTCCCACTTCTCCCCCAGCCGGCCGGACGTTACGCGCACCAGCGGCTCACCCCCCGGGTACACCTCCTCCACCGACGGCGCGAACGCAAGGTCCACGCCCTCGGCTTCCAGCAGCGCCAGGTCTGCCTCCAGCGTGCGCGGGTACCGGTCGAGGTCCACGGCGTCGCCGAACTGCAGGGGGTTGACGAAGATGCTGGCCACCACCACGTCGTTCTGTTCGACGGCGGTGCGCGCCAACGCGGCATGGCCTTCATGGAGTGCGCCCATGGTAGGCACCAGGCCCTGGGAAGCACCCTGCCTGGAAGTGAGCAGCCGCGCGCTTTCGGCATGCAAATCGGCAACTGTCGTGACGAGTTTGATGGGCATGGTCAGTCCTCCCTCGGTTCGAGGGCCTTGCGCAGCCCCTCCAGCTGGTCAGCTTTCAGCAGGCCGCGACCCTCGGCGCGCAGGGCTGTGGCGCGCGCCATCGCGAGGTAGGCCGCCAACACGTCACCCTGCCCGCCGCCGTCGAACTCCCGCAACGCCTCCGCATGCGCCTGTACTGTTCCCACATCGCCGCGGGCCACAGGGCCAGTGAGGGCGGATTCCCCGGAGGCCAGAGCGTTCTCCAGGGTTGCGCGCAGCAGCGGACCCAGCATGCGCCCGGGCAGGTCAACGCCCACCTCCGCCAACAGTTGCGAGGCCTGCGCCACCAGGGTGACCAGGTGGTTGGACCCGTGCGCCAGGGCCGCGTGGTACAGCGTCCTGTCCGCTTCGGCGATGGCTACGGGCTCCGCGCCCATCTCCACCACCAGCGCCTGCGCGATGGGAAGCATGGCGGCGTCGGCCGTGACACCGAAGGTGCAATCCAGCAGGCGCGTCAGGTCAAGGCTCATCCCGGTGAACGTCATGGCCGGATGCAGCGCCAGCGGGACAGCGCCGGCAGCCCGCACGGGATGCAGGACCCCCACGCCGAACCTGCCCGAGGTGTGGGCCACCAGCTGGCCCGGCTGCCAGGCGCCGAGCTTGGCCAGACCATCCACCAGGTCCGGCAGGGCGTCGTCCGGCACCGCGAGCAGCACCAGTTCCGCCCGCTCCACGATGTCCTGCACCTCAAGGATGGGGACGCCGGGGAGCAGCGTTTCGGCCCGTTCACGGCTCGCGTCGGACACCGCTGAGACACCGACGACGGCGTGTTCCGCCGCCCGCAGGGCGGCGCCGAGGACCGCGCCCACTTTCCCGGCGCCAATGATTCCGACGCCGAGGCGTCCGGGTTTAGCCATGCTGCGGGCCTTCCTGGGTTGGGGCATGCGGCGCCCGGGTTTCGACAGGCTCAACCACCGGCGCGGGCCTGGTTTCGGCGGGCTCAACCGCCGGGACCGCTACCTGCCGCAGCCACTGTTCCGTTGTTTGCCGTTTCCTGGCCAGCCGGGCGCGTGCCGACTGTTCGTTGAAGAGGGCCCGCGCCTCGTCCACGCCGGCCTGGGTCAGCCGCGGCGCGACAGGGCCGGCGGTGGTGTGAAGCACCAGGTCGGCAACCCTGAACCGCCGTGCCAGCGGCCCCTGGTGCAGTGCCATGGATTGGGTTCGCTGGTGCGGAACCACCACGAGCTCCCGCCACCAGCGGCCGGAGCGGATGAGCAGGGCGGTGTCCGTGGCGGCAAACCCGTTCCGGCGCCATCCCAGCGGGGCAAGTATCCGCGCCCGGCGCGGCGTGGTGACGAATCCGCCGTCGGAATCCAGGCCGGTGAGCCCGGCACCAAAAACGGCGGCAGGCTGGGCAGTGCCTGGATCCGGCAGCACCAGGGCGAGCATGTTCATGGCGTCCTCAAGCTTGCCGACGGGCAGCAGGGTGGTGCGGGAGGTGCCCTCTCCGGCGTTTTCCACCAGACCGTAGCCGGCCACGTTGACCTGCATCCGGTACCAGCCGAACGGACGCCACAGCGGCGGCTGGGCGATCTTGAGTGCCTGGATCCGGCCGGGCGGCAGCGTCTGCGCCTGCGTGTCCAGCAGCCCGTACCGCAGCCTGATGCCGTCCGGCGAAACGGCTGCCGTGAAGTTGTAGCCCTTGTTGAAGAGGGTCCAGTAGCTGGCCGCGAGGCCCAGCGCGGCCGGAATCAGGTAAAAGTAGAAGCTCTGGTTGTCCGTGACGGCGGAAAGAACCACGGAGGCCACACCGCCCACCGCCACGAAAAAGCTTTGTTCGCTCAGCAGCAGCGAACCGACAAGGCGCGACGGCGGCACCGACAGGACCGGGTATTCCGGCGCCTCGGGCGCGGCCTCGCCAGGGCCCTCGACGCCGGTGCTCACCCCGGCGGCCCGGGCCAGGATGGTGGCGCGGAGCTGCCGGGCGTCGTCCATCTTCAGGTAGGCCAGCCGCACGGCCGACTCCCCGGCGTCAGCAACCTCGAACTTGAGTTCGGCCAGGCCGAAGATGCGCGCGAGAAGGGGCTGGACGATGTCGATGGCCTGGACCCGGTCCAGCCGCGCCTGCCGTTGCTGGCGGAAGAGGAAGCCGGTGTTGACCCGGACGTAGCCGCCGGACACCTGGTACTTGGTGAAGTACCAGGTCAGGACGAAGCCCAGGACGGCGATCAGCAGCATGGCCGCACCGCCCGCCAGCAGCCACGGCGCCCGGCCTGCCAGCTCGTCCGTGAACACCGGCCGCCCCTGCAGCATCCGCTCCAAAATATCCCGGCCAAAGAAAAAGCCGATGGCGGCCAGCGCTACCCAGCCGCGGACAAACGGCGATGCCGGGTGCACACGCAGCCACCCGTCGTCGGGCGCGGCACCGTCTGCGGCAGCCGGTCCGGCGGGCAGTGGCGAACTGCCTGGCGCCCCCGTACCGGGGATTTGCCCGTCAGCGGTCACAGTCCTGCCAGCCTGGCTTCGCCGCGCGCCGCCAGCTGTTCGCGGAGCCGCGCGCCTTCGGCGGCGGGCAGGCCCGGGATCTTGGCATTGGTGCCCGGCGCGGCAGTGTGCAGCTTGAGCGTGCACAAACCCAGCCCGCGTTCCACCGGGCCCACGCCGATGTCCACGTACTGCATCCTGCCGTAGGGAACGGCCATGGTGCGCTGGAAGAAGATCCCGGTCCTGACCAGGAGGTCGTCGTCGCGCTCGGCATAGCCGATGGCCCGGACCTGGCGCGGGATCAGCACGAGGCGCCAGAGGGCCAGCACCAGCATCGCCGCGGGAAGGGCGACGGCCAGCCACAGCGGCGGCCAGCGCCATACGCCAAGGAGGACAAAGAGCAATGGCAGGGAGAGCAGCAGTACCGCGACGAGGTTGCCCACGGCCCACTCCACCAGCCGGACGGTGATGTACTTGGGCGAGACGCGCTGCCAGGCGATGCCCGGCGGATCAATCGCCTCGGTATGCATATTCGCCTTCCCCCGCGGCTTCGCCACGGACCTGGCGCCCGGGCTTGCCGTCAACACCCTTGGTGTCGCCGTCCTCCGGGGGAATCTTGCAGAAGCGCTCCACCAGGAGGCCAATCACGATCATCACCAGTCCCCCGCCGGCCATGGCCAGGGCCAGCCAGGTGATGCCCTGGTCGCTGCGCAGGCTCCAGATCCGCAGCTGGTCCAGGAAGATGCCCACGTGCCAGCCCAACAGCACGGTTCCGGCGTAGGCGCACGCCTGGGCCAGGACCAGGGTGCGGGCTGCCAGCAGCGGATCGAGCACCGTCTTCTTTTTGGCGTTGGCGTTCGTGATGCTGTTGCGCCACCTCAGGACCCGGATGCCCAGGATCAGGGTGATGGCGACGATCACGCCCATCGTGGCCAGCGCCGTGGCGGGCAGCACGGGAGTGGCCATGCTGTACCGGCTGGTCACCACGGTGGCCGCCCAGCCCGCGACTGCCAAGATGATGCCGATCAGCATGAGGCGAAGCGGGTTGATGGGCTTCATCGTTCTTCCACCGCCCCGGCAGTGGGCATGCCATCGAAGTCGCCGAAGCCATCGAACGGGGCAAGATCGCCGTAGTCCGCCGCCCGGGCGGCCAGCGCACTGATGCGTTCACCGTTCAGGGTTGCCGCGGGTTCGATCAGCGACCACGGGTACAGCACAAAGGCGCGTTCGGCGGCGCGCGGATGAGGCAGGGTCAGCACGGGGTCGTCGCTGCGGAGGTCGCCGTAGGTGATGACGTCGACGTCGAGCGTCCGCGGCCCCCAGTGCACCTCGCGGACACGGTGGTGCTTGTTCTCCACCGCCTGGCAATGTGCCAGCAGTTCCAGCGGAGCCAGGCTGGTTTCCACGGTGATGACCATGTTCAGGAAGTCGGGCTGGCCTGCCGGGCCGCCCACCGCCTTGGTCTGGACCACCGGGGACACCGCCAGGAGGCGCACCTCCGGCGGGTCGACAAGATCTGCGACCGCCTCGGAGAGGGTGTCGTTCCGTTCCCCCAGGTTGCTGCCAAGAGCCAGCACTACCTTGGCATAACCGGCATTCACGGTGTCCCCCCATTGAAGGTTGACTCCCGGCGGACGGAATTCCCGCTGCCCGGATTCCCGCGGTGGACGGTGACGGCCACGTCGCCGAAGGGAACCTCGATGGGCGCCTGCGGTTTGTGCACGGTGATCTCCACGGCGTGGAGCCGGAATTCGGCCAGCAGGCTGTCCGCGATCCGGACGGCCAGGGCTTCGATCAGGTTCAGCGGCTCGCCCGAGACCCATTCGGTAATACGCTGGGCCACCTCGCCGTAGTGCGCGGTGTCGCGGACGTCATCGGACTCCGCCGCCGCGGCGAAATCCAGGTAAAGCACTGCGTCCACAACAAAAGGCTGGCCCTCGCGGCGTTCAAAATCAAACACTCCGTGATGGCCGACGGCGGTCACACCGGTCAGCGTAATTTTGTCCATGGGTCCCCCGGCCCTACTGAGTTTTGGGTACTGCGGCCATGCGGGCGGCAACCTTGACGGCGTCCAGGCTGGAGCCGACGTCGTGCACACGGACGGCCCAGGCGCCGCGGTAGGCACTGATGGCGGTGATTGCGGCGGTGGCGCCGTCACGCTCCTCCGGGGACGCGGACTTGCCGGCCACGGTAAGCAGGGTTCCAAGGAACCGCTTGCGGGACGCTCCCACCAGCACCTTGTGGCCCAGGCTGTGCAGCTGGTCCAGGTTCTGCAGGAGTTCCCAGTTCTGGGCATCGTTCTTGGCGAAGCCCAGGCCCGGATCGATGATGATCTGGTCCTGGCTGACGCCGGCGGCATAGAGCTTGTCCCGCACGCCGGCGAGTTCAGCCACTACGTCCCCTGCCACGTCCGTGTATTCGGCGAGGGAATTCATGGTGCGGGCGTCGCCGCGGCGGTGGGTCAGGATGTACGGAACCTTGGACGCAGCCACAAGCTCTGCCATTTCCGGTTCGATGCTGAGGCCGGAGATGTCGTTGATGATGGCGGCCCCGGCTTCCACAGCGGCCGCGGCGGTGGCGGCATGGGTGGTGTCGATGCTGACCAGCGCACCGGCCTTGACCAGCGCCTCAATAACGGGGATGACGCGGCGCTGCTCTTCTTCGGGGCTGACGTCTTCAGCGCCGGGCCGGGTGGACTCTCCCCCGACGTCGATGATGTCCGCACCGGCGTAGAACATACGCAGGCCGGCGGCGATGGCGGTGTCGGACGTGGCGTGCTTGCCGCCGTCGCTGAAGGAATCAGGGGTGACGTTCAGGATTCCCATGACCAGGGTGCGGTCCGTGGGCAGGTCTTCGAAACGGGCGGCCGGCCGCGGTTTTCGCAGGATGGGCAGCGGCGAAGTTGCGGGCCCGGTTCCCGGGGCTGCAGCGAGTGAGTCCATGGTCTGTTTGTTACCTTCCGAGGATGAGGCTCATGGCTTCGGCGCGGGTGGCCGGGTCATGAAGCTGCCCGCGGACCGCACTGGTGACGGTCTTCGCTCCGGGCTTGCGGATACCGCGCATTGACATGCACATGTGTTCGCATTCAACAACGACGATGGCGCCACGCGGCTTGAGGTAGCGGACCAACGCCTCAACGATCTCAGTGGTGAGCCGCTCCTGCACCTGCGGGCGGCGGGCATAGATGTCCACGAGCCGGGCCAGCTTGCTCAGCCCGGTGACCTTGCCCTCATGCGAGGGGATGTAGCCGACGTGGGCCATGCCGTGGAACGGCACCAGGTGGTGCTCGCACGTGGAGTAGAAGGGGATGTCCTTGACCAGGACCAGTTCCTCATGGTCAAGGTCGAACGTGGTGGACAGGACGTCCGCGGGGTCATGGTGCAGCCCGGCAAAAACCTCGGCGTAGGCTTTGGCCACCCGTTTGGGGGTGTCCACCAAGCCGCCGCGGTCCGGGTCTTCACCGATGGCGAGAAGGATCTCCCGGACGGCCGCCTCGATCCGGGGCCGGTCCACTTTCTGGTGCTTGGAGTGGGAGGATCCGTCCTCCGCCGGGTATCCGGCGGAGGCGGGAACGTCGTCGTCGTCGAAGTGAGTCACAGAGAAAGCTTAGCCGCGAAGGGTGTCCGGCCCCGATTCGGGGACGCCGCCCTGAAACGGTGCGTCTTCCGTAACGCCCTGCGGATGCGGAGGGTTGGCGTCCAGCGGCTCGTCCAAACGGGCCTGCTTGGCTTCTTCCTGCGCCTCGCGCTCGGCCCTCTCCTGGCGGCTTTCCACGGGGCCGGCCATCTGGACGGGGCGGGTCTCCTTGGACAGCCACACCTCGCGGAAGTCGCGCTTGCGGATGTCGCGGAAGATGTCGGCGATTTCGGCCTGGTTCAGGGTTTCGCGTTCCAGGAGTTCGAGCGCCAGCCGGTCCAGCACCTCGCGGTTCTCGGTGAGGATGGCGTAGGCCTCGTCATGGGCCTGGTCGATGAGGCGGCGCACTTCCTCGTCCACCACGTAGGCGATCTGGTCGGAGTAGTTGCGTTCGTGGCCAGCATCGCGGCCAAGGAACGGCTCGCCGCCGCCCTGGCCGAGCCGGACAGCGCCCACCCGCTCGCTCATGCCGTATTCGGTGACCATCTTGCGGGCGGTTCCGGTGGCCTTTTCGATGTCGTTGGAAGCGCCGGTGGACGGATCGTGGAACACGATTTCTTCGGCCACGCGGCCGCCCATGGCGTAGGCCATCTGGTCCAGGAGTTCGTTGCGGGTCACGGAGTACTTGTCGTTGTCCGGCACCACCATGGTGTAGCCCAGGGCACGGCCGCGGGGAAGGATGGTGATCTTGGTGACGGGCGCCGAGTTGCGCAGGGCTGCCGCCACGAGCGCGTGGCCGCCTTCGTGGTAGGCGGTGATCTTGCGCTCGTGTTCCTTCATGACGCGGCTGCGCTTCTGCGGTCCGGCCATCACGCGGTCGATGGCCTCGTCCAGGGCGCGGTCGTCAATGAGGTTGGCGTTGGAGCGGGCCGTGAGCAGCGCGGCCTCGTTGAGGACGTTGGCGAGGTCGGCGCCGGTGTATCCGGGCGTCTTCTTGGCCACGGCCTTCAGGTCCACGCCGGGCGCCATCGGCTTGCCCTTGGAGTGCACTTGCAGGATCTGGTCGCGGCCGATCAGGTCCGGCGCTTCCACGCCGATCTGGCGGTCGAAGCGGCCCGGGCGCAGCAGCGCGGGGTCCAGCACGTCGGGGCGGTTGGTGGCGGCGATGAGGATGACGTTGGTCTTGACGTCGAAGCCGTCCATTTCAACCAGCAGCTGGTTGAGGGTCTGTTCGCGTTCGTCGTTGCCGCCGCCGATGCCGGCGCCGCGGTGGCGGCCGACGGCGTCGATCTCGTCCACGAAGATGATGGCCGGGGAGTTCGCCTTGGCCTGCTCAAAGAGGTCGCGGACACGGGAGGCACCCACACCGACGAACATTTCGACGAAGTCGGAACCGGAGATGGAGAAGAAGGGAACGCCGGCCTCACCCGCGACGGCGCGGGCCAGGAGGGTCTTACCGGTGCCCGGCGGGCCGTAGAGCAGCACGCCCTTGGGGATCTTGGCGCCGACGGCCTGGAACTTGGCCGGTTCCTGCAGGAATTCCTTGATTTCCTGGAGTTCCTCCACCGCTTCGTCAGAACCGGCGACGTCGGCGAAGGTCACCTGCGGCATGTCTTTGCTGACCATCTTGGCCTTGGACTTGCCGAACTGCATGATCTTGGAGCCGCCGCCCTGCATCCGGGTCATCAGGAACCAGAACAGCGCACCGAGCAGGATGACGGGAATCAGGAGGGAGAGGAGGCCGGAGAACCAGTTGCTCTCGATGGGCTGGTCCGTGTAGCCGCCGCTGAGGTCAGAGGCGGTGACTGCCCTGACGATGTCCTCGGCGCGGGCGTCCACAAAGTAGAACTGGACGCTCTTGCCCTTGTCCTGCCCCTCCAGGTTCAGGTTTTCCTTCAGCGTCAGGTCAACACGGTTTTCACCATCGAATATCTTCGCCTGCTCCACCTGGTTGCCGGAGAGCAGTTCGAGGCCCTTATCGGTGTCAATCCGTGCCGCACCGCCGGGAGCCAGCGTTGCAAAAGCCACAAGGAGCAGACCGACCACAACGACGATCCAGATGCCCGGGCCCTTGAAAAAGTTCTTAGCTTTCATCTGTTCGGGGGCTGGCCCCGTCCCTTCTGGTAGTGCTGCACGGCGAGTAGTTTGCGCGCGTGATGGTGCTGCGTCAGCTTCTAGCTATACACCGTCCGGAGTAGATCACGCATGATGGAAAGCAAAAGTTCCCTGTGGGCGTAGCTACACGGAGGGGTGGGGCCTGTGCGGTGGTCCTACTGCCGCGGCGGCACAACGGACTCCCGGATGACCAGCGGACACTCCAGGGAGGTGGTTCCGGCGTCGGGGTCATCACCGCCGGTTCTGCCTTCGAGGGTGTCGATCAGGTGGTTCACGGCCCAGGCGCCCATTTCGTAGTGGGGCAGCGCCACGGTGGTCAGCCCGGGGTGGAGACTGCCGGCAATCAGTGCCTGGTCGTCGAATCCGACGACCGACAGGTCGCCCGGGACGGACAGCCCCAGCTCGGCTGCCGCTCGGTACGCCCCCATGGCCATGCGGTCGTTGTAGCAAAAAAGGCCCGACGGCGGGTTGCCACCGCTGAGGATCCTGCCGGCTGCCGTATATCCCCCGGCGGCATCGGACGACGCCGCCTCGACAGGGGCGGCTTCGCCGTCGAGGCCCGCGCGGGTCAGCGCCTCCCGGAAACCGCGGAGCCGCTGCGAGGTGGAGGGCACGTCCTCCGTGTTGTTAATGAACCCGATGCGCGTGTGGCCGGCGGCGAGAAGGGCATCGACGGCAGCCGTGGCGCCGCCGTGCTCGTCCGGCACAACAGCCGGAAAACCGCCGTCCGCGGTCACGGCATCCACAAGGACCGCAGGCACCCTGGCGAGGTTGGCGGGCGCCTCAAGGTACCGGTGGTACATGGTGGCGTAGAGGATCCCGTCCACCTGGCGTTCCAGTACGGCCTCGACGTCGCTTTCCCGGGACGCCCGGCTGGCCGATCCCGCGGTGTTGATGACCATCAGGGTGTAGCCGCGGGCGCGGGCGGCCTCATCCGCGCCGAGGATGATCCGGCCGGCGTGCGGGGTGGTGGCGACGTCCTCGCTGACCAGCCCGAGCACCCCCGTGCGGCGGCTGCGCAGGGCCTGCGCCACGCGGTTGGGACCGTAGCCCAGCTCCAGGGCGGCGGCCTTCACCTTGCCGCGGGTTTCCGGGCTGATCCGCGCGTAGGAAACGTCGTTCAGGACGTGCGACACGGTGGTGGCGGACACCCCTGCCGCCAATGCCACATCCTTGATGCCGATGTTCCTGTTCAGCCGGCCTTCCCTTTCATACGACGCTTCGTAGGGCGCGGAAGGTGGCTTACTCGTAGACGTGCGGCGCGAGGGTGCCCACAAAGTCCAGGTTGCGGTACTTCTCGGCGTAGTCCAGGCCGTAGCCGACAACGAACTCGTTGGGGATGTCGTAACCGACGTACTTGACGTCGATCTCCACCTTGGCGGCCGTGGGCTTGCGGAAGGCGGTGCAGATTTCCACCGAGGCGGTGCCGCGGGATTCCAGGTTGGTCTTCAGCCAGGAGAGCGTGAGGCCGGAGTCGATGATGTCCTCGACGATCAGCACGTCCTTGCCCATCAGGTCCGTGTCCAGGTCCTTCAGGATGCGGACCACTCCGGAGGACTGCGTGCCGGAGCCGTACGAGGAAACAGCCATCCAGTCCATGGAAATGTGGCTGTGCAGCGCACGGGCCAGGTCCGCCATGACCATCACGGCACCCTTGAGCACACCGACAATGAGGATCTCGCGGCCTTCATAGTCCTTGTCGATCTGGGCAGCGAGTTCGGTGATCCGCTGCTGGATCTGTTCCTTGGTGTAGAGAACGTGCTTGAGGTCTGCCTGGACGTCGTTTGAATCCACCAATGGCTCCTGTGTAGATGCGGGGTGCGACTATTTTGTGGGCGGTTTTTGAGGCCGGAACACTAGCTTCCCACAGCGCGGCCCTTCACGGGGAACGGAGCCGGGGTTATCCGAGCCGGCAGGCCGGCCGGCGGCGGGCGACGCGTCGAGCTGCGCGAGGGACAGCCGGTAGGCGCTCACCCCGCCCGGAAGTTCAACGGGGCCCGCGGAGCCCTGCCTCCTCAGCAGCGCCTCCGCCGCCAAAAGGCGCTTGTAGCTGGGCTGCTGCCCGCCGACGTCGGCCGCGGCCTTGGCGATCACGCGGAACCTGATGGCGGGGGCCAGGGCGCGCAACGCCTCCTCCGGAAGGCTGACTTCCGGCCCGTTCCGTTCGGCCAGGGAGGCGAAGGTGGCTTCCGCCACATCCTCGAGGTAGTCGGCGTCCAGCTGCAGGATGGACGCCGTCCGGGCAAGGGATTCGGCGACGCCGGGCCCCAGTTTTTCCTCCAGGTGCGGGAGGACTTCGGTGCGCGTGCGCGACCGGGCGAAGGACGGGTCCGTGTTGGTGGGATCGTGCCAGGGGTCCAGCTCCTCCACCTCGCAGATCTCTTCCGTGTCCGCCCGGCGAAGCCCCAGGAACGGCCGCAGCAGGATACCCCGGGCGGGCCGCATTCCGGCCAGCGAACGGGTACCGGAGCCCCGGGCCAGGCCCAGCAGCACCTGTTCAGCCTGGTCGTCCAGGGTGTGTCCGAGCAGGATGGCCTCCGCGCCCTGGCCGGCCGCAGCCGCTTCCAGCGCTTCATGCCGGGTATCCCGGGCGGCGGCTTCGGGACCCATGCCGGTGCCTGCCACGGTCACGGCCCGGATTTCCACAGGGGCCAGCCCGAGGTTCTGCAGCACCTCCGCGGTGTGCGCGGCCACCTGGCCGGAGCCTTCCTGCAGCTGGTGGTCCACCACCACCGCGCCTACCGTTACGGGGTGGCCATCAACATGGCCGCGCCGTGCGAAGTAGGCCGCGACGGCGGCGAGCGCCAGGGAGTCCGGCCCGCCGCTGCAGGCCACCAGTACGTGATGCGGATAGCCGGCCCCGGCGAGTGCCTCCTGGACCATTTTCCGCGCGGTGCCGACGACGGGCGCCAGCCTCCCGGGCCGCCGCCGGCCGCTGCCGGCCGGGGAAGGAAGGGAAACGCGGGGAACGTCAGGCAATTACAGGCCCATCCGGTCCAGCCACAGCTTGGCGTCGTGGATCTCGGGTTCGGTGGGCAGGTGGTCAACGGACTCCCAGACCCTGTTGAAGCCGTCCATTCCCGCAACGTCCACCACGGCGCGGACGAACCGGGCGCCGTCGGAGTACTGGCGCATCTTGGCGTCCAGTCCAAGGAGGCTGCGGATAAACTTCTCGATCACGCCGCGGTCCTTGCCGCGGTCGTTGAACCGTTGCCGGATGGTCTTGACGGACGGGACGATGCTGGCATCCACACCATCCATCACCACGTTGGCGTGGCCCTCCAGCAGGCTCATGACGGCGGTGAGGTGCGAGATGGCAGCCTTTTCCTCCGGGTCCTGCAGCAGGTCCAGGATGGCGCCGCGGCCAGGGGTGTTTCCGGTGGCGGAGCGGTCCTTGAGCGAGCGGGCTGCGGCGGTGGCCCGCTCCATCAGCGAATCGACGTTGCCCAGCAGGTGTCCGCTCAGGTCGTCAATCTGCTGCAGCATGTGGTGGCGCAGCCAGGGCGCGGCGGCGAACTGCACCCGGTGGGTCTGTTCGTGCAGGCACACCCACAGGCGGAAGTCCTCGGGCGCGACGTTCAGTTCGCGTTCCACGGAGATGATGTTCGGGGCCACCAGCAGGAGCCTGCCCCCGGCGGGCGCGTTGGAGCCCTCGGCCAGCGCGGCGAAGGGATCGTACTGGCCCAGGACCTTGCTGGACAGGAACGCCAGGACTGCGCCCAGCTGGCTGCCGGTGATGGCGCCGCTGACGCTGGCAGCTGCCGGGCTGAGGGAGCCGCGGCGGTTTTCCAGCATCTTTTCCATGGCGGGCTTCAGCATCACGGCGAAGCTCTGGGTGTTGGCCTTGGCCCACGAGGCACGGTCCACCACCAGCACGGTGGAGTCGCGGAGGTCCCTGGCAGCTTCCAGCCCACTGATCTCGTGGACGTGCTCCACCGAGGCGTCCGCGAGCCGGCGCAGGCTGTCCACGGCTTCGCCGATGGCGGCCTTGCTCAAGTCAGGCCCGGCAGGAGCCAGCCGTGCCGCGGTGGACGCGGCAAGGTCCCAGTTGATCAGGGCCTGGGCCGTATTGGACAACGTTTGTGCTGACGACTCACCTGCAGTGGACTCCATAAGTCCCATCAGAACACAGCAGGCCGGGGATCGTCCTTAAGTTCGCTCACCGGCGAACCACGGCGGCGACAACCACGCAGCTAGCGGCAGCCGCAGGCGGCGAGGGCTGTTGCGGCCCGGTCCAGGGCCGCCCTGTTGCCCGCGGCACCCGGGGTGAGACCGTTTCCGATAAAGGAGAACACCAGGAGCCGCCCGTCCGCATCCACCACGTAACCGCTCAGCGCCAGCACCGTGTTCAAGGTTCCGGTCTTGGCACGCACCAGCCCGGCGCCGCCCGCCGTCGATTCCTCCCCGTATCTCGCGTCCAGGGTGCCTGTCAGGCCGGCAACGGGAAAACCGTCCAGCGCCTCGCGGAGCCTGCTGTCCGTGCCGGACGTGATGGCGCGGACCACCTCGGCGAACTGGCGGGCCGAGACCTGGTTGCCCATGGCCAGCCCGCAGACATCCACAAGTTGCATGGAGTCCGAGGGTATTCCGGCCCCGGCAAGCTGCGCGCGGACGGCCGCCGAGGCGCCGTCGTTGCTGCCCGGCTGGCCGGCCGCCACAGCAGCCATCCGGCCCAAAGCCTCGGCCAGGTAGTTGTCGGAGACCTGCAGCATCAGGTCAACCTGCTCCGCGACGGTAGCCGACTGCACTTCCGCCAGGACCGGCGTGGTGGCAGTGTCACCTGCGGGCGCGGGTGCACGTTCGACGGCGGCGGCCACGGTCAGTCCCGCCGCGGCACCTGCCTCACGCAGCCGGGCGGCGAATTCCTCCGCTGCCGTGACGGCGGAATCCTGCGGGCGCGGCCCGGTAGTGACGGCAGGATCAAAGCGTGCCGAATGCAGCGCCAGCGGGTACAGCGGGGCCACCTCACCGGCAGCCACATCCCCGGCCTGCCACGCCGGATTAAGGGCGGGGCCAGTAAAGAGGGAATCGTCCACCAGGACCTTGATCTCCCCCGAGGTTCCGGCAGCCTGCAGCGCCGCAGCGGTCTGGGCCGCCAGCGTGGCCAGACCGCCGTGCCCCATCACCAGTTCACCGGCAGATTCACCGGCGCCGAGCAGGACGTCGCCGCCGCCCTTCAGGACCACCTGCCCGGCGGCGGGGCCGGCGGTCACGGTGGTGCTGAACCGGCGGTCCGGGCCCAGCGAGCGCAGCGCGGCGACCGCGGTCAGCAGCTTAAGGTTCGACGCCGGCACGCGGCTTTCGGAGCCGCCCCGGTCAAAGAGGACCTGGCCGGTCACCGCATCCTGGACCAGCCCCGTGAAAGTACCGCCGCCGTCGGTCTTCAACACCGGGTCCAGCCGAGCGGTGACCGCCTCCGGCGACGGCATGTCCGCGGAGGCGTCCAGCTGGGCAAGCCCCTCCGGGGCCGACAGTGTGGCCGGAACCTGCTGCCATTCGGGAGCCGGCGGTGCGGGGGCAGGGGGCTCGGGTCCGATGAAACCGGGGGCCACCAGCAGGGCCGCCGGGACGGCGAGGGCAACCAGGAGCGCGGTGAGCAGGACCGCCGGCCAGGAGCTTTTCACGGCTGCCACCCAGCTGTCCGCAGCCCGCCGGACGCGGTCCATCCAGGCGTCCGTGACGGTTGTTTTGGTCATGCTGGTGCCGGTCCTCAAGTCCTGAAATATCCCCACAAGTTCCTGATTCCAGGGCCTCTCGCTATATCCTCAATAGTAGTCGGCGGCACGGACACTCCTTTTTGTGGGCCCGTCAGATGTGCCGCGCACCCCCTGCAATTGCCGAGGAGCATTCCATGAAGCATGACGTGACCATCGAGATCCCCAAGGGATCACGCGTCAAGTACGAAGTTGACCACGAGACCGGCCGCGTCCGCCTGGACCGCGTCCTCTTCACCTCCATGCAGTACCCCACGCACTACGGGTACTTCGAAAACACCCTCGGCGAAGACGGCGACCCCTTGGATGCACTGGTGCTCCTGCAGGACTTCGACCTGCACCCGGGCGTCATCGTTGAGTCCCGCCCCATCGGCGTCTTTAACATGACGGACGACGGCGGCGGAGACGCCAAGATCCTCTGCGTCCCGGTTGACGCCCGCTTCGACCACATCCAGGAAGTCAGCGACGTCAACGACTTCCTGATCAAGGAAATCGAGCACTTCTTCACCCGCTACAAGGACCTGGAGCCGGGCAAGTGGGTCAAGGCCGAGGGCTGGGGCGACCGCGCCGCCGCCGAAGCCGAACTGGAAGCCTCCATCAAGCGTTACGTGCCCACCGGCCACTAGTCCCCACCGTCTCCCTCACCTCGCTTCTCTCGGTCAGGGAACCCTGACGGCGTGGGCCCAGCCATCGACGCGGGGTCACTCTCTGCCCAATCCGCCGCCGGATTTGGGCCGGAAGTGACTCCGCGTTGTTGCTTAAGGGTTGTGGTTTAAGGTGGGTTCGGTGAACTCCGCACCTGTCTTCAGCCCGCCCTGCGGACCCGTCACCGGGTGGCGGGACGGGCACGTCCTCCGCGCCACCGGCATTCTCTATGCCACGGCCGCCCGGTTCCAGCCGCCCGTCCCGGCGCCGGACTGGAGCAAGCCCTTTGCGGCCACCTCGCCGGCACCGGCCTGCCCGCAGGGGCCAGTCCCGTTCCTCGACGACGTCCTGGGCACCCGGTACGGCGAGCTCCCCGGCAGCGAGGACTGCCAGAACCTGTCCATCACCATGCCTGCGGACGTGTCCCCGGATGAACGGCTGCCCGTCATGGTGTGGATCCATGGCGGGTCCTACACCACCGGGTCCGGCGACCTCGCCATCTTCGATCCCGCAGTCCTGGTGGCCGAGAACCGGGTGGTGGTGGTTTCGGTGACCTACCGGCTGGGACTGTTCGGGTTCCTGGCCACGCGCACGGGCCGCCCGGGGAACCTGGGACTGCTGGACCAGCTCGAGGCGTTCCGCTGGGTCCGGCGCAACATCGCAGCGTTTGGCGGTGACCCCAGCCGGGTCACCGCATTTGGGCAGTCCGCCGGCGGTGACGCCATCGCCCACCTGATGGCCACCCCGGAAGCGCCGAAGCTCTTCCAGCGTGCCATCATCCAGAGCGCACCGTTGGGCATCGCACGCGGCCGCGCCAAGATGAACCATGCCATGGGGATCGCCGCGGAGGCCGTCACCGGGGAAACTCCGGCCATGGACGTGGTGGAACGGGAGAAACACGTGGCCCAGGTGGCCCGCAGGTTCGGGATGCTGGCCGCCATGCCGTTCGGGACCCAGTACGGGCATGCACCGCTGCCGGAGGAAGCCGGAATCGAGGAGGCCTGGAACCGCTCAGCTCCCGGGATCGAGGTGCTGATCGGGCACACGTCCGAGGAAGCCCGGCTGTTCCTGCCCCGCAGCCCGCACCTCAGCAGGCTCGGCACACTGCCGGTTGTGGGTGATGCGGCGCTGCGAGCCATCAACTGGGTGGTCACCGAGACCGTCTACGGCTGGGCTGCGCGGAAGTTCGCCCGACGGCACTCCCGGGCCGGCGGGAACGCCCACCGCTACGTCCTGCACTGGCATGCCCCGGGCAACATTTTCGGCGCCGCCCACACCATTGACCTCCCGCTGCTTTTTGGCAACCGGAGCACGTGGGATGGCGTTGGGCTGATCGCCGGAGCCGGCTGGGAGGACGTGAACGCTGTGGGCCGGCAGCTGCGGGCACTTTGGGCGGGCTTTGCCCGGGGTGAAGACCTTGGTTCGGAGGGCGGGATTCCGGGCGCACTCACCTACAGGTCGGAGCACCGGCCACCCCACCCGCGTCAGCGGCCCCGTGTGCTGGCAGCCGTGCTGCGGATGGTTTCCACCAGGATGTCCTGGCGCTGGAAGTAGGCGTTGTGGCCGGCGTCCTGGACGACCACGAGGCGCGCGCCCGGCACCGTAGCGGCAACATGCTCTGCCCCGCGGCGGATGCGCGGCCTTTCCTCATCCCCGATCAGCAGCGCCAGCGGGCTGGAGATGGATTCCAGTCCCCGCTGGAACGAGTCCACGGCCTGCGGGTCGGCGCTGAGGAACTCGCCCTGGCTCTGTTCCAGGCTCCGCGGGTGGCGTGCCGCTTCTATGGCGGCAGCGGTGGACCGGACCCGGATGTAGCGGGCGTAGTCCAGCGGGTTTTCCGCGATCCACCGCTCGGTGAAGGAATTTCCCACGCCCAGCCAGATCCGTTCGTCTGCATCAAGCGAGCTGAAGACCTCGAACTTCTCCGGCACACCAGGTTGTCCCGGAGGCGGCACCACCAGCGGCCAGCCCATGCCGCAGACCACCAGGGCAGCGGCACCGCCGGGGTTTCGGACCGCCCAGCGGAGCGTGGTCATGCCGCCCATGGACTGCCCCACAATGACAGGGTTCTGCAGGCCGAGGGAGCCCAGAAAGTGTTCAAGCTCTGCGGCCCGGTCAACCAGCGGGCCCTGCCGCGGGGAGTTCGAGGACCAGCCATGGTCGTAGGTGTCGTAGGACAGGACCCGGAAGTCCTGCTCGAGTTCGGCGATGATCGGCTCCCAGCAGGCCGCCGCCGAGGCGTGGCCATGCAGGAGCACCACCGGCTGGCCCTTGCCTGAGTCCGTGTAGTGGATGTCGTTGCCGAGTACATCAAGCCATGGCATGGAAATGATCCTTTCGGGGCCGGTCAGCCGGGTGGCGCACCACCCACCAGCCTTTCAGAAGCGGGACAGGGCGTCATCCGGCGTCCACTGCGGTAGCGGGGTTCCCGGAGGTAGAGTCTGGTCACGTGAAAACGCTCGGAGTGGATCTGGCAGCCGCCACGAAGAAGACCGCGGCGGCGGTCATCGAATGGCTCCCGGGTTCTGCACGGCTGGTGCACCTGTCCCTGGACGTGGACGACCGGGAGATCGTGGAGCTGTTCGGCGCCACGGACATGACCGGCGTCGACTGTCCGGTGGGCTGGCCGGACGCACTCATTCCGTTCCTTACCGGACACCTCGCCCTCAACCCGGCGCCGGTTCTGGAGCATGACGGGATAGCGGGCCGGCGGCTGTTGGCATACCGCGACACGGACCGGTTCGTAACGGGGCAAACAGGCCTGATCCCGCTCAGCGTCTCGGCGGACCGGCTTGCGCATCCGGCCATGCGGTGCGCGGTGATCCAGGCAAAAATCGCCATGCTGCACGAGCCCCAGGCGAGGGACGGCTCCGGCCGCCTGGCAGAGGTCTACCCCGCTGCATCATTGAAAATCTGGGGGTTCAACGGGCGCGGCTACAAGGGCCGCGCCGAGACAGAACGCCTTGGCCTCCTGCTTGACAGCCTCACGGCGCAGGCGCCGTGGCTGGACCTGGCCGGGCACGGGAACAAACTGGCCGGATCGGACGACCTGTTTGATGCCGTCGTCGCTTCCCTTACCGCCCGCGCGGTGGCCCGCCGGCTGACCCTGGTGCCGGACCGGGCCCACGCGGCCGCCGCCCGCACGGAGGGCTGGATCCACCTGCCCTCCGCGGGACTCGACGCGCTGGTCGAATAGGACCGCGCTGCTCCGCTAGGAAAGCTGCCAGTTCCGGATCTCCTCCGGGTCCTCGCCGTCCGTCCGGGTGTGTTCAAAGGCCCGCATGCGGCGGTCCTGGAGGTCCTGCCGCAGGAGCGAGTGCTTCTCAGCCAGCCCCGGCACGCGATCGATGGCGTCGATGGCCAGCTGGAAGCGGTCAATGCCGTTCAGCATGGCCATGTCGAAGGGCGTGGTGGTGGTGCCCTCTTCCTTGTAGCCGCGCACGTGCAGGCCTTCCTGGTTGCTGCGCCGGTAAGCCAGCCGGTGGATCAGGGCGGGATAGCCGTGGTAGGCGAAGATGATCGGCTTGTCCCTTGTGAAGATCCCATCAAAGTCGCGGGCCGGGAGTCCATGCGGGTGCTCGCTTTCGTCCTGCAGCCGCATCAGGTCCACCACGTTGACCACCCTGACTTTCAGCCCCGGCGCACCTTCCCGCAGGAGTTCCGCGGCGGCCACGGTCTCCACGGTGGGTACGTCGCCGGCGCAGGCCAGCACTACGTCGGGCTCCTCGCCGGGCACCTCGGACCCGGCGAAGGTCCAGATCCCCAGCCCGCGCCGGCAGTGGTTCGCGGCGTCCGTCGGCCCCAGCCAGGTGGGTGAAGGCTGCTTCCCGCTGACCACGATGTTGACGTAGTCCGTGGACTCCAGGCAGTGCTCCATGACAGACAGCAGCGTGTTGGCGTCCGGCGGCAAATACACCCGGATGACCTCCGCCTTCTTGTTCACGGCATGGTCGATGAACCCGGGATCCTGGTGTGAGAACCCGTTGTGGTCCTGCTGCCACACGTGCGAGGACAGCAGGTAGTTCAGCGAAGCCACGGGCTGGCGCCACGGCAGGGTGCGGTGCACCTTCAGCCACTTGGCGTGCTGGTTGAACATGGAATCGACAATGTGGATGAAGGCCTCGTAGCAGCTGAAGACGCCGTGCCGGCCGGTGAGGAGGTAGCCTTCCAGCCAGCCCTGGCACAGGTGCTCGCTCAGCACCTCCATGACCCTGCCGGACCGCCCAAGGTGCTCGTCGACGTCGTCAATCCGGTACTGCCACACCTTGTCGGTGACCTCGTAGACGTTCTGCAGCCGGTTGGACGCCGTCTCGTCGGGGCCGAAAAGCCGGAAGGTTTCCTTGTTCAGCGAGATGACGTCCCGCATCCAGGAGCCCAGCGTGATCATGGGGCTGACCCGTTCGGTTCCCGGCTGGGCAACCTCGACGGCGTGGTCCCGGTAGGCGGGCAGCTTCAGGGCGCGCCGGAGCAAGCCGCCGTTCGCGTGCGGCGTGGCGCTCATCCGGAAGTCCCCCGTGGGGGCACCCTCGGCGACGTCGGGCCGGAGCCGGCCGTCGCCGTCGAACAGTTCTTCCGGCCGGTAGGACTGCAGCCACTCCTCAAGCTGGCCCAGGTGCCCACTGTTGGTGCGGACCTCGGAGAGCGGGACCTGGTGGCTGCGCCACGTGCCCTCCACCTGCAGCCCGTCCACGTAGCGCGGCCCGGTCCAGCCCTTCGGCGAGCGCAGGACGATCATGGGCCAGCGCGGCGCGCCGTCTTCCCCTGCGTCCGGATCGGCCGAGGGTGACCGGTGCACGTCCTGGATGGCACGGATGTCCGCGAGGCACCGGTCCAGCGCCTCCGCGAAGTCCCGGTGCGCCTTTTCCGTGGCGGCCGGATCGTCCACCGTGACGAAGTACGGCTCGTGGCCGTAGCCGCGCAGCAGGTGTTCCAGCTGCTGTTCGGGCATCCGCGCCAGGACCGTGGGGTTGGCAATTTTGTAGCCGTTGAGGTGCAGGATGGGCAGCACGGCGCCGTCGGCCGCGGGGTCCAGGAAGTTGTGGGAGTGCCAGCTGGCGGCCAGCGGTCCGGTCTCTGCCTCGCCGTCGCCAATGACGACGGCGGTGACCAGCTGGGGATTGTCGAACACCGATCCGTAGGCGTGCGCCAGGGAGTACCCGAGTTCGCCGCCCTCGCTGATGGAGCCGGGGCTCTCCGGGGCGGCATGGCTGGGGATTCCGCCGGGGTAGGAGAACTGGCGGAAGAGCTCGGCCAGGCCCGCTTCGTCGTTGCCCACGTGGGCATAGATCTCCGAGTAGGTTCCTTCCAGCCAGGCATTGGCGACGACGGCGGGGCCGCCATGGCCGGGACCGGCCACGAAGAGCATCTCGGTGGAGTCGCGGCGGATGACGCGGTTCAGGTGGGCGTAGACGAAGTTCAGCCCCGGGGTGGTCCCCCAGTGGCCCAGCAGGCGGGACTTGGTGTGCTCAGCCTTGAGCGGTTCGCGCAGCAGGGGATTGGCCCGGAGGTAGATCTGGCCCACCGAAAGGTAGTTGGCTGCCCGCCACCAGCGGTCGACGAGTTCGAGTTCTTCCTGCCCCATGCTGCCGGCCATAACCATCCTCACGTCGGGTGCGCCGCCCGTCGGCGGCCGTCCCTCCATCGCAACAGATGGGCCGGGCTGAGGCAACCTCTGCCCATGCTTTGCTGCCACCATCTCCTATTTGACCAGCCGTAATACAGAGATTCCCTGATTCCTGCTTCCGGGTAGTGTGTACCCAGAATGTTCACGCTGACAATCAACCAAACGGACGTCCGGCGCGATGGGGACCGGGTACCGCAGTTGCTCAAGGACCTGCGGCACATCCCCGCGCGCCTGGACTTCGACCGCTCGGTGGAGGATGAAGTCCAGGGCATTGTTGACTCTCCGAACCAGGCGGTGGATGCGGCGTTGATCGCGCTGCGCAGCGGCTCCTGGTACGTGGGGATCGGCGTTGGCCCTGTGAGCGAGCCGCTTCCCAACCAGATCAAGGATGCCTCCGGCCACGGCCTGGTCTATGCCCGGCGTGCAGTGGACCGGCTGCGCAGCAGCAAGGAGCGGGTTCCGGTGGCCGTGGAAGGGCCGCTGGCGGATATTGCCCAAGACGCCGAGGCCGTGCTGCGGCTCCTGGGGCATATTGTCCGCGACCGGTCCGAGGCGGAGTGGCGCGTGCTTGACCTGCTGACGCCTGGCGTGCGCGGGCAGCAGAAAGCCGTGGCGCAGGAGCTGGGCATCACCACCCAGGCCGTGAGCAAAGCGGTGGCGCGGGCGCAGTGGAACGAGGAACACGCCGCCCGTCCCGCGGCAGCCAGGCTGCTGGGCCTGATCCTCGAGGTGCGCTAAGCCGAAGGATATTGGCGGAGTTGGTAGCGCCGGATCAGCCGGGTGCCCGCCTTAGCCCTGCGTTCAATCAGCCCTGAGTGGCAGCCAGAACAGGTTCGCCGTTGAAGTATTCGAGCTGCCAGCCTTCGATGGCGTGGTGGTGCGCCAGGTTAAGGACGGCGTTGTCCACGCTTGTCAGCGTGCGGCCGATGGCACGACTCAGGCTCACACGGAGCAGGGTGCCGTGCGTAACCACCAGGAGCCGCCGGCCGCGGAACTCCTCGGCCAGGGCCTCGAGCGCAGCGAGTCCCCGATCGGCTGCCTCGTCCTCGCTCTCGGCGCCCTGGAAACCGCCGGGGACGCGCAGTGCGTCCAGTTCGGGTCCGGCCTGCATCCCCTCTGCCGGCCCGAAGCTGCGCTCGGTGAGTTCCGGAACGCGGCGCACCACTTCCAGCCCGAGCCCTTCGGCAATCAGGTCTGCGGTTTCGGCCGCCCGGCTCAACGGCGAGGAGACGATTGCATCCCATTCGTACGGGGAAAGGACGGCGACGGCGTCACGCGCCTGGCCGCGGCCGACGTCGTTCAGCGGGATATCGGTTGATCCCTGCAGCCGGCGCTCGGCATTCCAGTCGGTCTGGCCGTGGCGGACGAGGGCGAACGTCGTAAGGGTCATGACTTCTATTCTGCCTTGACTGCAACGGAGCTCCGGCACCGGAGTCTGTGGCTATGTCCGCGCCGGCGCATCAGCTGAGGGCCAGGACCAGGTAAAGCACGGCAAGGACAAGCGCGACGGGCGTCATGACCAGGCGCTCCGGCTTGCTCCTGGAGATGGCGTTCATGATGATGCCGAGCGCGAAGTACCCGGTCAGCACCCAGATGATGACGGATACGGCGGACTCGCCGCCCAGCGGCGGCACCGTTCCGGCCCTGCCGAGCGCCGCATATCCGAAAAGCGCGTAGAGGACGATGGAAACGGCGCTGCCGATCCGCAACCTGGCCGGCAGCACTTCATGTTGCCCTCCCCAGGCAAGCCTGCCAAGCGGGGCACCGGCAATAAGGGCGGCCTGAAAGACGGCCAGGCCGGCCAAAACCACGCAGGCAGCAAGCGCTGCCAGCTGGACCCACGCCATGCGGACCTGGTCCTGCGCTACAGAAGGCTGCGCAGCACGTGGGCGGCGCCGTCGTCGAACACGGAGTGGGTAACCTCGTCCGCGGCGGCGATGACTTCCTCCGGAGCCTGGCCCATGGCCACTCCCCGCCCCGCCCAACCGAGCATCTCGATGTCGTTCCGGCCGTCGCCGATGGCCACCGTCCGGTCGGGGTCGATGCCCAGCTGGAGGCGGAGGTTTTCCAGGGCACTGGCCTTGGTGACGCCGGCTGCGGCGATGTCCAGCCAGGCGGTCCAGCCCACCGAGTAGGTGACGCCGGCGAGGCCCACATGCTCAATCGCCTCGTTGAACTCCTCCGGGGTGTTTTCCGTGCTGAACACCACCACGCGGACGGCCGTGGCCTCAAGCATGGTGTGGAAGTCGACGCCCACGGCCTCGACGCCGAAGCTCGGGTCCTGGAAGCGCTCGGTGGAGAGGAAGTTCCCGTCGGCGTCCTCCAGCGCGTACTTGGCGGAGGGCAACCGCTCGCG
Source organism: Pseudarthrobacter sp. TE3704 (assembly GCF_056279405.1). Lineage (NCBI taxonomy): Bacteria > Bacillati > Actinomycetota > Actinomycetes > Micrococcales > Micrococcaceae > Pseudarthrobacter > Pseudarthrobacter sp. TE3704. The sequence goes on along the minus strand of NZ_JBWCCJ010000001.1, from coordinate 553,962 downwards.
GAGGGCCTTCAGCGCGGGTGCAGGATCAAAGGTGGCTTTGTGGATGACCTCGTAGCCGTTGTCCAGTTCGGGGTGGAGCCGCAGGGTCACGCCGCCGTTGCAGCACACTGCGTAGCCGTGCTCGATCCCGATGTTCTCGATGACGGGAAGCGTGGCGTTGAGCGACCGGCCGGTGGCGATCATGACCTCGTGTCCGGCGGCCACCACAGCCTGTGCGGCATCCCGCACTCCCGGTGACATGTGGCCGTCGTGGTCCACGAGCGTGCCGTCCACGTCCAGGGCGACCATCAGCTTCAGGCCATTGGTGTCGTTTTCGTTCTCTCGCCGGTCATCGTTGCCGGCGACTGAGGTTTCAGTCAGCGTTGTCATTCACATAGTGAACCAGACGTCTCTGAAGGGCGCTAGGACGCGCGCCACACAGTTATCGAACCGAAAGTGAACATCCCGTGCCGGCGGTACTCGCTTTCTCGGCCCGCGCCGGCCGCCCCCGGCTTCTGGTCCTAAGCTTGTTCGCGAAACCGAGCCTGCACGGTCCGGATCGGCGGACTAGCTTCTGACGTGTGGGCGCAAGCCAACCGCCAGAAGCTTGCGCCTCAGCCGTTCCGGGTTTTCCACATCCGCCCAACCCCACCGCACGAAGCCGAGGCCAAGCCCCCGGATCCGGTCCTCACGAAGCTTTTCGCGGTACACAGCCTCCTCCGCCGACGTGTCACCACGGACGGCCGCGTCAAGGTACTTCGCCTTCCCATCGAATTCACCCACAACGCGCTGTTGCGGCCACCAGCTGTCCGCCCTGCCGATGAAGCCGTCCTGGTCATGGAAAACGTGCTGGAGCACAGGTTGGTCAAATCCCAGGAGGGTGAAGACGGCGCGGCTGTAGGATTCCCCGACTGATTCCGCCAAGGGATTGGCCAGGGCAGCCACCCGAGCCGCCCTGCGCTGTGCGGAGGCATGGGGGTGGGCTGAAATGCCATCCACAATTTCGCTTACTTCCAACAAGTTGGAGTCGGCGGATAGCATGCCTTGCCGGTGCAGTCGTGCAGCCAGTCCGTCTGCTACGACCAAAGCCTCACTGAGTTTTCCGGCGACCATGAGGTCGAGGGTCGTCTGGACGGGGCTGGTGCACCGGAATTCACCATGGACCTCGGGCTTTATGCCGGGCTTCAGACAATATCGCAAGGGATACGAGCGTTTTGTCCTGACCTGCCGGGCTGCGTCGTCCTCGCCCAGAACTATGAGGGGAGACCGCCTTACTCCGCTCCGGCCGGGCAGTGTGGTTGCCAGTTCCACGCACGGAGGTGTCCTCAACGTGGGCAATCCGATGGCCACGGCTGCGGTTTCCCCGCACAAAACAGCGTCCTTGACCGACCTGGCCACTGCTGCCGTCGACCAGGCAAAACGCTCGGACGGCCGGGCACGTAGCCAGTCCGCGGTGCGGACGTAGAAACCGCGGCGAATCCGGACCAGCCTTCCCGCCCGGAACTCGCGGTGGATAACGTCGGTAGACCCTTGGGTCCGCAGGATGGCGGCGGAATCGATGAGCCCGGGCAGAATCTCCATGCCACAAGGCTGCCCGGAAGGGACTGCGGAGTCAGCATGGGCCGGCGCCTATGTGGACAAAGCGGGCGCGGGAGGCTGCCCGGAGCCCCTCCCCCGTCCGGTCCTGAGCTTGTTCGCGAATCCGAGCCTGCAAGGTCCGGATTCGCGAACCAGCTTAGGAGAGCCGGCGAAAGGAAGCGGGAAACTACAGGACCGGGAGGACCTCGAGGCCGCCCAAGTACTTCTGCAGGGCCTTGGGCACGTTCACCGAGCCGTCGGCGTTCTGGTGGTGCTCAAGGAGCGCCACGATCCAGCGGGTGGTGGCAAGGGTGCCGTTCAGCGTGGCCACTGCCCGGGTGCCCTTGGCGACGCCCTCCGAGTTCACCGCACGCTCACGGATGTTCAGGCGCCGGGCCTGGAACGTGGTGCAGTTCGAGGTGGACGTCAGCTCGCGGTACGCGCCTTGGGTGGGAACCCATGCCTCGCAGTCGTACTTCCGGGCCGCGGAGGTGCCGAGGTCGCCGGCGGCGGTGTCGATCACGCGGTACGGCAGCTCGCACTTGGCCAGCATTTCCTCTTCCCAGGCCAGCAGGCGCTGGTGCTCGGCGGCAGCCTCTTCAACGGTGGTGTAGATGAACATCTCCACCTTGTTGAACTGGTGCACGCGGATGATGCCGCGGGTGTCCTTGCCGTGCGAGCCTGCTTCACGCCGGTAGCAGGAGCTCTGGCCGGCGTACCGGATGGGACCCTTGGAGAAGTCGAGGATTTCGTCCGCGTGGTACCCGGCAAGTGCCACCTCGGAGGTGCCCACCAGGTAAAGGTCGTCTTCGGCGAGACGGTAAATTTCGGCGTCGTGCTTTACATCGAAGCCGGTACCCTGCATGGTTTCCGGACGCACCAGGGTGGGGGTGATCATCGGGATAAAGCCGGCCTCGATGGCCTGGTCCATCGCCATCTGCAGCAGGGCCATCTCCAGCCGGGCCCCCACGCCGCGGAGGAAATAGAAGCGGGCGCCGGACACCTTGGCGCCGCGCTCCATGTCGATGGCGCCGATCAGCTCGCCGATTTCCAGGTGGTCCTTCGGTTCAAAGTCGGGGAATTCGCGTGGCGTCCCGACGGTCTTGACCACCACGTAGTCGTCCTCGCCGCCCTCGGGAACACCGTCCTCGATGAGGTTCGGGATGGTGCGCAGCAGCTCTTCCTGCTTGGTCTGCGCAGCGTCGGCTTCGGCGGACGCCGCCTTGACCGAGTTGGCCAGCTCCTTGACCTCGGCGAGCAGTGCCTGCTTCTCCTCGCCCTTGGCCTGCGCCACCTTTTTGCCGAAAGCGTTCTGCTCGGCCCGGAGGTTTTCGAAGCGGATCAGCGCTGCCCGGCGGGCGGAATCCGCGGAAATGATCGCGTCCACCACTGATTCGTCCGCGCCGCGGGCGCGCTGGCTGGCACGGAACTTGTCCGGGTTTTCGCTGAGGTCTTTTACGTCGATCACCCCATAAGGGTATCCAATACCTCGCACGACGACGGGCGGGCACCGGGCGTGCCGGATCGGCACCCGCCGCCGGGCTACTGTTGAAGCACCATGAGCGACCTGATTCTCTACCTGCTGATTGCGGTGGCGCTTGCCTTCGCCATCTCCAGCTGGTGGGGCGTGCGCAAGCTCAAGGCCCTGCATATCCGCAGCGCGGTGGGCGGGGACGCGCACGAGTCGGGACTCAGCCAGCAGCGCGTCGCCGTGATCCTGAACCCCATCAAGACGCGCTCCGGTGAGGCGAGGGCAGACATCCAGCGGGCCTGCGTCACGGCGGGCTGGGATGAGCCCGTCTTTTTTGAAACCACTGCCGAGGACCCCGGCTTCGGCCAGGTGCAGGCCGCGCTGGCGCACAAGCCCGACGTCGTCCTGGTGGGCGGCGGCGACGGTACCGTGCGGGTGGTGGCCGAGTCCCTTGCCCACACGGGTGTGGCCATGGGCCTGATTCCGCTGGGGACCGGCAACCTGCTGGCGCGGAACGTGGACCTGGACGTCAACGACCTGCACGCCAACGTCCAGACGGCGCTCTTCGGCCGGCAGCGTTTTATCGATACCGCCCGGATGGCAATCGAGAACTCCCGTACCGGGCATTCCTCGGAGCATGTTTTCCTGGTCATCGCCGGCATCGGCATGGACGCCGAGGTGCTGGCAGATACAAACGCCGGCCTGAAAAAAGCCGTGGGCTGGCTCGCCTACACCGAGGCCGGAATGCGGCACCTTCCCGGCCGGCGGAAGAAAATCTCCATATCGCTGGACGGCAGCCCCGAACAGGCCCGGAATATCCGCAGCGTCCTTTTCGCCAACTGCGGCCTGGTGCCCGGCGGCATCGACTTCATCCCGCAGGCCATGATCGACGACGGCATGCTGGACGTGGTGGTGATGAGCCCGCGCAGCGCCCTGGGCTGGCTGCTGATGTACGTCAAGATCCTGTTCAAGCACAGCGGAAAGCTGCCCATCATGACTGTTTACCGGTCCGGCAGGATCGTCATCAAATGCCCTGAACCGATGCCCACACAGCTCGATGGCGACACGTCAGGCGAGGCCACCCGGCTGACAGTCCAGGTGGATCCCCGGTCGCTGCTGGTTCGGGTGAGAAGTCAGGTTTAGGACGGGCTGGCGTTGTTCGATAAGGGGCAGCTGGCAGAGCACGGAGCCTGTCAGGCGTGGGCTTCCTTCGCAGCCTGGGCTGCAGCCTTGGCGGCAGCGCGGGCTTCGGACTGCTCACGGATCATTGCCTGTTCCTCTTCGAAGCGCAGGCGGTCAGCACGGTCTGCGTCGTCGCCGTCCCAGTCCTGGTTGTCGGCAGTGGGCCGGGGATTGACGATCATTCCCTGGCCATCGTTGTCTGTGCTGCTGGTAGTCATGACCCGCTCCCTTCGTTAGGGGCCATCCCCCATGTGGATCAAGTAAGCATACGCACTTGTCCACAGCCCCGGAAGTACCCGCGACGGCATTTACCTACGCTGTGGGCGAAGCGGCGGAAACGTTTTCTGCCGGTGAAGACCCGGGCTGCAGGATGGATGCCACCCAGGACTTTGCCGCCGCGAACGCCTCATCGGACGTGTGGGACTCCACCGCTGTTTCCTGCATGTCCGCCCGGGGATATGAGCCCAGGAAGCGGGTATTGGGGCTGATCCGGTGAAGGCCGGCTAATGCATCCGCCACGCGCGCATCGCCCGCATGGCCGTCGGCGTCGATGCTGAAAAAGTAGTGGCCGAGGTACTGCCCGGTGGGGCGTGATTCGATGCGGCTCAGGTTCACGCCGCGGCTGGCGAACTGGTCGAGGATTTCCATGAGGGCGCCCGGCCGGTCCTCCGGGAGTGGAACCACCACGGTGGTCTTGTCCGCGCCTGTCCGTTCCGGCAGCCTGCCCGGGCGGCTGACCAGGATGAAGCGCGTCACCGCGCCCGGGTTGTCGCCGATGTTCTCAGCGATAACGGAGAGACCGGGCTGCTCCCGGGCCACAAGCGGCGCGCAGATGGCGGCGTCGTAGTGGCAGTCTTCATCCAGCAGGCCCATGGCCGACGCGGCGGTGGAGGATCCCGGAACGTATTCCGCAGCGGGAATATTCTTGTCCATCCACAGCCGGCATTGTGCCCAGGCATGCCCGTGGGTGGACACCCTCCGCACGTCTGCCAACTCCACACGGGGCCGGGCCGCCAGGACGAAGCTGATGGGAACCAGGACCTCCCGGATGATCCGCAGTTCCTGCCCGTTGGCGATCGCGTCGAGAGTGGCGGTGACGCCGCCCTCCACGGAGTTCTCGATGGGGACCATTGCCGCGTCAGCCGCACCGTCCCGGACCAGGTCCAGGGCCGCGTTGACGTTCGACGCCGGGATGCGGGTGGCCTGGGCAGCGTCCGGCACCTGCATCAGGGCGGCTTCGGTAAAGGTTCCCTCGGGGCCCAGGAAGGCGTAGGTGACGGCGGAGCCGGGCATCAGAGGACGATCGGCTTGAGACCGTTGTCCGAGACCAGCGGCTTGCCCAGCTCCAGCCACTGGTCCATGCCGCCGGCCACGTTGATCGCGGTATATCCCTGGCCGTTGAGCCACTGCGCGACGCGGAAGGAGCGGCCCCCGGTGCGGCAGATGATGTAGAGGTCCTCGTCCGGATCAAGTTCGTCCAGGCGCGCCGGGACCTGGTCCATCGGAATGTGGACGGCATCTTCGGCGTGCCCGGCCACCCATTCGTAGTCCTCCCGCACGTCCACAATTACGGCGTGGGAAGGGATGTCCTGGACGGGAACGGTATCGAAATCACTCATGGGAAGTCCTGTCGTGGCGGATCGGATGCACCGTTAAGCCTAGTGCTTCCACCGCGGGCGGGTCCGGCAGCCAGGCAAGTTAGGCTTCTAGGAAACCCTGAGGAGGACGCGTGCCCGCAGAGCAGCCCACCATCCTGGCCACCTCGGGCGGCCTCAAGCCAGGCGCCCGGACGCGGCTGGAGTTTGACCTGCTCCTGCATCACGCCGTGGAACTATCCGGCGTCAGCGGGCGCGCCCCAAGAGTGACCCACCTCGGCACAGCCGGCGGCGACCAGCGCGCGTTCAACGCGGAGCTGGATGAGGCAGCGCGCCTCGCCGGGGTCCAGTTCAGCCACCTGAACCTGTTCACCATGCCCAACCACCCGGACCCGGCAGCGCATCTCCTGGAGCAGGACGTGGTCTGGGTCAGCGGCGGTTCGGTGGTGAACCTCCTGGCGGTGTGGCGCGCCCACGGGCTGGATAGCATCCTGCGCACCGCGTGGCAGGAGGGAGTGGTCCTGGCCGGAGTGTCCGCAGGCTCCATCTGCTGGTTCCAGGGCGGCACCACTGATTCTTTCGGACCGGAACTGAGCGCCGTGGGCAATGGCCTGGCGCTGCTGCCGTACGCCAACGGCGTGCACTACGATTCGGAAGCACGCCGGCGGCCCCTGGTCCATCGGCTCGTTGCGGACGGAACCCTCGGGGAAACGCATTGCACGGACGACGGCGTGGGGCTGGTTTACCGCGGCACGTCACTTGTGGAGGCCGTGTCCGAGGTCCGGGGCAAGGGCGCGTACAGGGTCACCCGCGGAGAAGGCGGCGACGTGCTCGAGGAGATGGTGGAGCCGCGGTGCCTTGGCTGAGCTTCACGAGCTGTCGGCCGTCGCGCTGAGGGACGCCCTGCATTCAGGGGAAGTCTCTGCAAAGGACGCCGCCGCCCACTTCCTGGCAAGGGTGGAGCAGCACAATCCGCTGCTGGGCGCATTCGTCACCGTCACAGCGGAACACGCCCTGCGGCAGGCTCTGGCGGCAGATGCCCGGCGTTCCCAGACACGCGCCAACGCACTGCCCGTCCTGCACGGCATGCCGCTGGCCTTCAAGGACCTCACGGATGTGGCCGGGGTGGTGACCACCCACGGCAGCGCTGCCCTGGACCACAAGCCGGCGCCCGCGGACGCTCCGCTGGTGGCGCACCTGAAGGAGGCTGGTGCGATCTCCCTGGGAAAGACCCAGGTTCCCGAATTCGGCCTGACGGCCTACAGCGAAAACCGCATCGCACCGCCGTCGCGCAATCCCCATGCCTTGAGCAGGAGCTCCGGCGGCTCCTCGGGCGGGAGTGCGGCAGCGGTGGCGGCCAACCTGCTTCCCTTCGCCCCGGGCACCGACGGCGGCGGTTCAGTCCGGATTCCGGCGGCCGCCTGCGGACTGGTCGGGTTGAAGCCGGGCCGGGGCCTGGTGCCTGCCGGGGAAAGCCAGGGCGACCCCGCCAGGCTGGTGGTGGCGGGCCCGCTGGCCCGGAGCGCCGCCGACGCCGCGCTCATGATGGATGCCCTGGTCCCGGACGCCGCATTTTTGGATGCGCTGGCGCAGGAGCCCCCGCGCCTGCGGATCGGCGTCACGCTGGACAGCCCATGGTCCGGAACGTTCCCGTTCACCGCGGAGCCGGAAGCGCTGGAGGCGCTTGAGGCCGGCGAGAAGCTGCTGGAGCACGCAGGGCACAGCGTCACCGAGGCAAGCATCCGCTACGACAACCGGTACCCGGACGCCTTCACCACGGCCTGGACCGCCGGCGTGGGCGCCGCCAGGATCAGCCCCCAGCGGGAAGCGCTGCTGGCCCCGCTGACCCGCACCTTTCGCCGTCGCGCCCAGCAGCGCAGCCCGGCCAAACTGGCCGAAGCGCTCGCGTTCCTGCGGCAGTTCCAGCAGGACACCGTGACGCAATATGCACAGTGGGACCTGCTCCTGATGCCTGCACTGGCACAGACCCCACGCCCGGTGGGCTGGTTCACCGGGACGGCACACGGCGATGAACGCTGGCCCGCAACGCAGTGGCCGGGGGATGCCGACGGCGACTACCGGAAACAGTGCGAATACGCGCCGTGGTCATCCATGGTCAACGTCTGCGGCCTTCCCGCGATCACCGTTCCGGTGCACTGGACAGGCAACGCGCCGGGCAACCGGTTCCCGATGGGGATCCAGCTGGTGGGACCGATGGGCTCGGAGGCCCTCCTGCTGCGGGTGGCCCACCAGCTGGGATTCTAGCGGGACGGTAGTTGACCTGCGCCTAACGCCCCTTTAACCCTCCCGTAACCTGGCGGGAGCAGACTCTTATCAGCGCCTTTCCGCATCCTCCACCTGGCCAAAGCTCAACGAGGAGTTGCCCATTATGAACGCTGAATTCCCGAGTGCTGCCACTGGACAAGCCGGCCTGGGTGAAGACTTCCGGCCGGACCTGAGCAATGCCACCGTCCGGGAAGACCTGGCAAAAACCGGCCGCTGCGCAATGGTGCACCTTCCCACCGGCAGGACCTGCCTCCGTCCCCTCCGCCACCTTGGCCCCTGCGATTTCCACGGGCCCGAAGAGGCCGAGACGGTCGCCGCCACGGCCCAATAACCGTGGCCCGGGGGCCCGCCAGCGCAGCAGCCTCGCAGCCTCGCAGCCTCGCAGCCTGGACAGCAAGGGTGGTAGTGCCGGATTGCCTGCAGGGTGTCGACTCTTGGGCACATCGGGAGGACGATTAAGGGGCGGTCACGATAAGGAGGTCTGCGATGTGCTATTCATCCAGCAAGGACTTCGGGTGGGGCGTTAAGAAGGAAACCCACCGCCAGCCTGAAGCCAAGCAGGAAACCCCGGCGGAAACTCCGGAGCAGGAAGTCAAGGCACAGGACTACACGTTCTGGGCCTTCCCTAACTGGCGCAGGACGCCACGGCCCAGCACCCCCTCCGCGGAACGGAGCAAGGAAAGGGTCTGACACAGTGCCGGTTTAACACTGTGCCGGTCTGACGAAATGCCGGTCCGGCACAGTGCCGGTTTGATACAGTGCCGACGTCCTCGGAAGGGCCTCCCCAAGGGGCCCTTCCGTTGCGTCCGGGCTTGGCCAGGCAGGGCTTGGTCGGACGGAGCCTTCCGCCGCCGGGGCGCCTCTTGCCGGAGAATGGACGCATGCCCGGTTTCTACGTACACGAAGCCACCCTCCGGTTGGACCCCGCCGCCGACTCAGCGGCGCCCGGAGCTGCGATCACCGTAGCCCTGTGCGGCAGCTGGGAGCACCCCACGCCGTGCCCGCTCGCCGCCACCAGACTGCCGTCCAACAGGACGGACAGTCCGTGAGGCTGCGGACCGTCTTCGCGGCCGATCCACGGCAGGAAGCCGAGGTCCGCCGTCGTATTGACGCTGCGCTTGCCAAAGGATCGCAGCCCAGCCCGGACGGCATCCTGTCCCGCTGGACGCTGGTGGGGACCAAAGCTGCCGAACTGACCACGGCTGAGCTCGAGCACGCGCAACGAATCGCCGGCAGTTAGCAGGCGCGGCGTTGTGCCAGCCGAAACCTCCCCGCTAAGGTGGCATTATAAGCATGCTTATCATCCTGGAAGGGGACGTGAATGAGTGCTGGACAGTACACGCCGGGGACTGACGGACCGATGGAGCCGCGCGACAATGGAACGCCGCCGGCCGACCGGACCGGCACGCCGGGGGTACCCGCCGCGCGCCCCGCAGACTCATCACCTGCCACCACCCCGCCTGCGCCGGCGGGTGCAGGTGAACCCAAGGTGACCCGCGCCGGCGTGGTGTGGGCCGCGGTGGTAGCGGCCCTTGCGCTCCTGATCCTGCTGATTATCTTCATCCTGCAGAACCAGGACCTCGTGCTGGTCAGGTTCCTGGGCTTCGAAGGAAGCTTGCCACTGGGCATGGCACTGTTTATCGCCAGCGTGACCGGCGGGGTCCTGGTGGCGGCGGCAGGCGGCGCGCGCATCCTCCAGCTCCGCGCCAATGCCCGCCGGGCGCGGGCAACGCAGCGAAGGTAGAGCGCCCCGAAGCATCACAAGAGCGGACAGCCACCGCAGGCTCAGAAGCTCCCGAGGGTGCGGTACTTCCCCGCCCGCGCTGCCACCAGCTCGGGAACGGGGATCCCGGCTACGGAACCCAGCTCGTATTCGATGGCGGAGGCCATCCGCCCGCAGAATTCACGGGGCTCCAGCGAGGCGTCGTCGCGTTCATCCACGATGTGGTCCACCAGGCCGTGGGCGTACAGCGACGCAACGTTCACGCCCTGTGCCTGGGCCATGGCAGGGGCAAAGGCCGTGGTCCGGTGGACAATCGCGCTGGCGCCCTCGGGAGGCAGCGGGGACAGCCAGCTGTGCTGGGCGGCGATGGTCCTGTCCGCGGGCAGCAGCGCCAGCGCCCCTCCCCCGGCCCCCTGGCCGAGCAGCACCGAGACCGACGGCGATTCCAGGCCGATCAGCTCGTGCAGCGAGCGTGCGATTTCGCCTGCAAGCCCGCCTTCTTCTGCTTCCTGTGAGAGGGCCGCGCCTGCGGTGTCGATGACTGTGAGCAGCGGCAGCCGAAGTTCCTCCGCGAGTTTCATGCCGCGCCGCGCCTCCCGCAGGGAGCCTGGCCCCATCCCGGCAGCGTCCTTCCGCAGCGGGCGGGCGTGCCCCAGGACGATGCAGGACTGGCTGCCGAAGCGGGCCAGGGCCAGCAGGAGCCCGGGGTCCTTTTCCCCTTGCCCGGTTCCGTTCAGGGGCAGGGCATCGGTGGCACCGTATTTGAGGAGCTGGCGCAGGTCGGGCCGCCGGGGCCGGCGGGAGATTTCGATCGACGTCCAGGCGTCCACGGGTGCGGGCCGGACGGCCAGGGTGGGCGGCGCGCCAGGCTGGTCAGCCGGCTGGGAGGACGGGTCCTGGCGGGGCGTCAGGATATCCAGCGCCCTGCCCACCAGGTCGGCCAGGTGGCCGGGTTCCACCACGCCGTCGATCAGCCCCTTGTTGAACAGGTTCTCCGCCACCTGCACGTTGTCCGGGAACGCTTCCCCATGCAGCGCCTCATAGACCCGGGGGCCCAGGAACCCCAGCAGCGCGCCGGGCTCGGCCACGTTGATGTGCCCCAGGGATCCCCACGAGGCCATCACCCCGCCGGTGGTGGGGTGGCGGAGGTAGACCAGGTAGGGCAGGCCTGCCTGCCGGTGCGCCCGGACCGCGCCGGTGATCTTGACCATGGACAGGAACGCGAGTGTTCCTTCCTGCATGCGTGTGCCGCCGGACGCGGGTCCGGCCAGCAGCGGCAGCCCTTCGGCGGTGGCGCGCTCCACGGCGGCCACGATGCGTTCCGCTGCCGCGTGGCCGATGGATCCCGCCAGGAAGGAGAATTCACTGACGATGACCGCCACACGACGGCCGCGGATGAGGCCGTCGCCGGTGATGACGGATTCGTCGGTGCCGCTGCGTTCCCTCGCCTTGGCCAGGTCCCGGGCGTAGTCGTCGGACAGCGCCGGCTCCTGCGCCGGTGTGTCCCAGGAGATGAAGGAGCCCTCGTCCACCACAATGTCCAGCAGTTCCGCGGCGCTGAGGTGCCGCACCTTTTCGGTCGTGGGCATGCTATTTCACCCCGGCGGTGGCGGCAGTTGCATCGGCAGGGACAAGGCCCAGCCACTGCCGGATGGATTCGCCGTCGGCGTCCAGCAGCGGCGGGGCCGCATGCTCGGTGACCGTGGTTTCCGCGGTGTCGCCAGGTGCGAAGAACCGCAGCGGGGGGCCGGGCAGACTGACTTTGCCCAGCAGCGGGTGGTCAACATCCACCACCAGGCCCTGGGACGCCACCTGCTCCCAGGCGTACACCTCGTCCAGCGAGCGGACCTTCCCGGCCGGGATCCCGGCGTCGTTAAGCTTTTGCAGCAGTTCCGCGGCGCCGTAGCCGGCAAAGACGCGTTCGACGGCGGCAATCACCCCGGCGCGGTTCCGCACCCTTTCAGCGTTGCTGGCAAAGCCGGGGGTGGCGGGGTCCAGGCCGAAGGCGGCCGCGAAGGAGGCCCACAGCTTTTCGCTGCCGACACTGATCTGGACGCTGCCGTCCTTGCACGCGAACAGGCCGTAGGGGGCGATGGACGGATGGTGGTTGCCCTGCGCCTGCGGCACTTCCCCGGCCACGGTGGTGCGGGTGCCCTGGAAGGCGTGGACCCCGATCAGGGATGCCAACAACGAGGTGCGCACCACCTGGCCGTGGCCGGTCCGGTCGCGTTCAACCAGCGCCGCCAGTACCCCGAACGCGCCGTTCATCCCTGCCAGCAGGTCGGCGATGGGGACGCCCACGCGCTGCGGATCGTCCGGACCGGACCCGGTGAGGGACATCAGGCCCGCCTCTCCCTGGAGGATCTGGTCGTACCCGCTGCGCTGCGAGTCGGGACCGTCGTGGCCGAACCCCGTGATGGACAGGATCACCAGCCGCGGGTTGAGTTCGTGCATGGCCGCGGTCGAGAAGCCCAGCCGGTCCATGACGCCGGGGCGGAAGTTCTCGATCACCACATCAGCCCGCTCCAGGAGCCCGCGCAGCACGGCCTGGCCGTCCCCGCTCTTGAGGTCCAGGCTGATGGATTCCTTGTTCCGGTTGCAGGACATGAAATAGGTGGACTGCAGGTCGTCCTCGGGTCCTACGAAGGGCGGACCCCAGCCGCGGGTGTCGTCACCGGTTCCGGGGTTCTCCACCTTGATGACGCGGGCGCCCAAATCAGCCAGCATCATGCCGGCATGCGGTCCGGCCAGCGCCCGGCTCAGGTCAACGACCGTGTGCCCGGCCAGGGGGCCTTGGGGATTGTCAGCTCTGCTCATGTGCTGGTTCCTTTTCTGAATATGGGATGGGGCCGTGGATGCCGGCCGGTGCGGGGGCTTGGGGCGGCTACAGCCAGCCGGGGACCACGAGCGCCAGCCAGGCCAGGGCGGGGCCGGCCACGATCACGATGCCGCTGTAGCCGAGGATCTGCTTGTAGAACCGGTCCTTGTCCACGCCCTCGGGCGCGTTGGCCAGGACCAGGGCGCCGTTGGTGGAGAACGGCGAGACGTCCACGATGGTGGCCGCAACTGCCAGCGCGCAGATCACGCCGACGGCACCAATTTCACCGGTGGACAGGAACGGCACCGCGAGCGGGATAAGTGCGGCCAGGATTGCGGTGGAGGAGGCGAAGGCGGAGACCACGGCACCGATGTAGCAGATGAGGAGGGCCGCGAGGAGGGGCATGCCCATGCCGGCCACGCCGTTGGAGACGAACTCGATGGTTCCGGCTTCCTCCAGCACCCCGACGAATGTCAGCATGCCGCAGATCAGCAGCACCGTGGACCAGCTGATCTTGTTGATGGCACCCTTCTGGGCGGCAGGAGAGACCAGGGCCAGCACGATGGCGATGGTGATGGAGACAAACCCGACGTCAACCTTGAACCCGAGGGCGACGACGGCCAGGGCGATCAGGCCGCCGATGGTCACCAGCTGCGGGATCCGCTGGGACCGTTCCTTGGTGGCGGCCACGCCGTCGCCTGCCGGGTCGCGGGGGCCGTACATGCCGGAGCCGAAGCCCTTGAAGGCAACGTCGCCGGCCTTGGCTCCGACGCTGACGGCCATCCGCGCTTCGGCGGCCTGTTCCACGAAGTGGCTCATCTTGGAGGACAGGAGCGCCCGCCCGCCCAGGACCACAAAGAGCACCAGGGCGATGATGATGTTGAAGACCAGGCTGGACAGGAACAGCGCGGTGGGGCTGAAGGCCAGGTCGGTTTTGGCCAGGATGCCGTTAACGGTGACGCCGTACACGGCGATGGGCGAGAAGCCGCCGGCCTGGGCGCCGTGGATGACCATCATGCCCATCAGCAATGGGCTGATCTTGTACTTCCCGGCGAAGCTGAGGGCGATGGGGGCGATGATTGCGACGGCGGCGGGAGACAGTGCGCCAACGGCGGTGATGACTGCGGTGATGGCGAACATCACCCAGGGGATCAGGGCCACCCGGCTTCCCACGAGCTTGACGGCACCGCGCACCAGAAGGTCGATGGTTCCGTTGTTCTGGGCGATGGCGAACAGGTACGTGACGCCGACGATGGTCAGGAAGAGGCCGCCGGGGAAGTTGGCCAGGATGTCGTTGGTGGACATGCCCAGCACCACGGTGCCGAGCAGGAAGGCGCCAACGAAGGCGAGTGCGCCCATGTTCAGGGGCAGGACGGTGGCAAGCAGGAACATCGCCGCCAGGATGATGATCGACAAGACAGGAGCGGACATCGTTGGTCCTCCATTGGGGAAGAAATGTGACGTGAGTAACTGGCTCACTGGACTAGCCTCCTAGACAGTGAGTCTATCTGTCAATAGCTGCCCCCTGTACTCTTGAAGGAACGACGACGGAGCGAGGGCTTTGTGGAAAAGACATCACGGCTTGGACTGGAGCGGGTGACGCGTCCGCGGCTGTACGAACAGCTGGTGGAGCAGATCCTTGCCTATATCGAGTCAGCCCAGCTGGGGCCGGGCGACCTCCTGCCTGCCGAGCGGGACCTCGCCGAGCGGCTTGGGGTGTCCCGCGCCACCCTGGCCCAGGCCCTGGTGGCCCTTGAGGTCCTGGGCGTTATCGATGTGCAGCACGGCACGGGCGCGGTCCTTGCGCGCCGTCCGAGCGTTGCATCCGTCATCAAAGGATTGCGTGAGCACCGGAGCCGGCTGCCGGAGATCGTGGAGGCGCGCAGCACCCTGGAGGTCAAACTGGCTGCGCTCGCAGCGGCCCGCCGCACCGACGACGACTTGAAGGCGATCGACGAGGCCCTGGACGTCATGGCCAGGGAGATCAGCGACGGCGACCGCGGCACCCATGGCGACGAACTCTTCCATCAGGCCATCACGGCTGCGGCCCATTCCTCGGTGCTGGCCCAGCTCATGGCGTTTATCGCGGAGATGATCCTGGAAACACGCATGGAATCGCTGGGCCAGCCGGGCCGGCCCGAGCAGTCCCTTGCCTCGCACCGCAAGATCGCCGATGCCATCCGGGCGCAGGATGCGGAAGGGGCAGCAGAGGCCATGCTGGCCCACATCGAGCTCGTTTCGGATGTGGAGCTGCTCCGCTAGACGGCGTCCCTCGAGGCGAGAGCACAACTCCCCGTCAAACGGTCATTTCCCCTTGGAACGCGCGGGGGAATAGCGCATCCGGAGGGGAATTTTGCGCCGACACGCCGGGCTGTCTGGAGCACCGGACAGCCGGAGGCAATTTCCTGTTCTTATCGGGCCGCAAACCCAGTGTGATGGAACCTACGTTTTATCACCCAAGGAGTTTTGGCCATGGCCGCAGGAAGTACAGCCGTAGAGGCACGTTCGATCGAAATGATTCCGCCCGGCGAGCGCCACGGCAGCCCGCGTGGGCAGTTCACGCTCTGGTTTGGCGCCAATGCGCAGATCACGGCCATCGTGGACGGCGCGCTGGCAGTAGTGTTTGGCGCGGACGCGTTCTGGGCAATAGTCGGCCTGCTGGTGGGCAATGTGGTGGGCGGTGCAGTGATGGCGCTGCACTCGGCGCAGGGCCCCAGGCTGGGCCTTCCGCAGATGATTTCCAGCCGGGCGCAGTTCGGCGTCTACGGGGCGGTGATCCCGCTGGTGCTGGTCATCCTGATGTACATCGGATTCGCGTCGACGGGCACCGTCCTTTCAGGCCAGGCGATCAACCTGATGCTCGGGGTGGAGGCGCCCGCCGTCGGAATCCTGATCTTCGGCGCGGCCACCGCGCTGCTGGCCATCCTCGGCTACAAGTACATCCATGCCCTGGGCCGGATCGCCACGGTAGTGGGACTGGCCGGGTTCCTGTACCTGACGGTGGCGGTCTTCACGAAGTTCGACGTGACGCAGGTGATGATGGTCAAAGGCTTCGAATGGCCCACGTTCCTGACCGCGATCGCCCTCGGCGCCGGCTGGCAGCTGACCTTCGGCCCCTACGTCGCCGACTACTCCCGCTACCTGCCGGCCAGCACGTCCGAGCGGAAGACCTTTTGGTACACCTTCGCCGGATCGGTGGGCGGCGCGCAGTGGGCCATGACCTTGGGCGCGATCGCCGGCGGCCTCTCCGCAGCCAAGCTGGGCGGTGACTTCCTGAAAAACCAGGTGGGCTACATGGGCGACCTTGCCGGCGGCGGGCTGATCGCCGTCTTCATTTACCTGATGATCGTCACCGGCAAACTCACGGTCAACTGCCTCAACGCGTACGGGGCCTTCATGTGCGGCGTCACCATCAGCACCGCCGTCAACCGCCGCGACTCGGTGTCCAAAACACTGCGGATCGTGTTCATTGTTGCGGTGATCAGCGCCAGCGTCCTCATCGCCCTCTTCGCCAGCAAGGATTTCCTGAACCTCTTCAAGAACTTTGTCCTGCTGCTGCTGATGGTGTTCACGCCCTGGTCGGTGATCAACCTCGTGGACTACTACAAGATCTCCCGCGACCGCCTGGACATCCCGGCGCTGTACAACCCGGACGGACGGTACGGCCGCTGGAACGCGGCTGCGCTGGTCTCGTACGGAGTCGGCGTCGTAATCCAGATCCCGTTCCTGGCGCAGGCGCTGTACACCGGTCCCGTCACCAAGTTGCTGGGCGGCGCGGACATCTCCTGGCTGGTGGGGATCGTGGTCACGCTGGCCATCTACTACCCCTGGGCCAAGGCCACCAACCGGGCACCCGCGGAGTCCATCTACCCGCCCGGTCCGGCGGAGGACAGGGTTCCGCTGGCAGCCGCGAGCAAAGCCTAAAAGCCAAATGCCCTATCACCTCTGGTCCCTAAAACCGCATCTTAGGGACCATACGTGATAGGGCATCCCGGGGGTTAGAAGGTGTTCGTCGACGTGGTGCCGGCGTATGCCAGACCGATGACGAGCAGCAGCCAAAAGGCGCCGTAGCCGAGCAGGCACAGGTAGCCCAGGACCAGGCCGGTGATGGACATGCCCTTGCCGGACGGTTCCCGCTTGAGCGCCATGTGGCCCGTGATGATCGCCGCGATCTGCGGCAGGAGCAGCCAGCCCATGATCACGGAGGCGATGCCGCACACCATGCTGGCGATGCTCAGGGTTTTTGGCTCGGCCGGCATCCCGTAGTAGGCGGGCTGTCCGTACGGGCTGGCGGGCTGCCCATACGGTGCCTGCTGCGGATAAGCGCCGGCCGGCTGTCCGTACGGATTCCCGCCGTACTGATCACTACCGTAGTGATTTTCGGGGTATTGATTGCCGGGGTACTGGCTGCCCGGGTACTGGCTCCCGCCCTGGTTCTGCGCTTCCGAGCCGTAAGGCGGCACGAAGCGGGGCGGTTCATAGCCCGACGGCGGCACGTTGGGTTGCGGGTCTGCGCCCGGGTAGTCAGGCCCCGGATATTCAGGGCGCCGGGCAGGCTGGTCAGTCAAGGTTTCCCCCTAGGATTTTGATTCCCAGCCTACCGCCGAACCGTCCTCCGGAACCCGTCAGTGCACTACAAGCCTGATGGCGAGCACCAGCATCAACACCCCGATGGCCAGGTCCACCCAGCGCCAGGTCCGCGGGCTGCCGAGGACCCCCGCCAGCCTCCGCGCCCCATACCCCAGGGCGGAGAACCAGAGCACACTGCCGGTGACGGCGCCGCCTGCGAAGATCCACCGCGTACCGGAGCCCTGCTGGTTGGCCAGGCTGCCCAGCAGCACCACCGTATCCAGGTAGACGTGGGGGTTCAGGAAGGTCAAGGCGACCGCAGTGGCAACCACCGAGTGCTTCGATCGCGGAGGCTGCTCGGTCAGCGACGAGGGCTTCAACGCCGCCATGAAGGACCGGACCGCAAACCACAGCAGGTAGGCAGCCCCGCCCCAGCGCAGCACCTCCAGGGCCTCCGGAAAACGCGTGACCAGGGCACCGATGCCGGCAGTGCCGCCAAGAATCAGCAATGCATCGCCCGCCATGCACACGGCCACGACAGCACCCACATGTTCCCGCCGGATTCCCTGGCGGAGCACAAAGGCGTTCTGCGCCCCGATCGCGACGATCAGCGCGAGGCCGGTCAGAAGTCCCGTTATCCCTACAGTCCACATGCTTCGACGCTAAAGGGACCGTATGATGAAGACAAATAACAGATTCTACTGTTCCATTAGAATTTCTTCATGAACTTCGAGCACCTGAAGGCACTGACCGCGGTGGTTGACGAGGGGACTTTCGAGGCTGCAGCGGACGCGCTGCGGATCACCCCGTCCGCCGTGAGCCAGCGGATCAAGGCCTTGGAAGCCTCGGTGGGCCAGGTCCTGGTGCGCCGCCGGGTGCCGTGCACGGCCACTGACGCCGGCATGCTTTTGCTCCGCATGGCCCGCCAGGTGCAGGTGCTCGAGGCCGAGGCATCGAACGCCCTGGGCAGCGGCGGGTCGTCCCGGACCCACCTGCCATTGGCCGTCAATGCGGATTCGCTGGCCACCTGGTTCGTTCCGGTTTTGGCAGAGGCCGCCGAATGGGATGACACCACCATCGACCTCCATGTCGAGGACCAGGGATACAGCAGCCAGCTCCTGCGGGAAGGGGAAGTGATGGGCGCAGTGACCTCGGATCCCGTTCCGGTGAGCGGCTGCCGGGTAGAGCTGCTGGGGCATATGCGCTACATCCCGGTGGCCGCCGCCGGACTGCGGGGCCGGTTCACCACTCCGCAGGGCCTGGACTGGGCGGCCATGCCCGTGCTGAAGTTCAACGCCAAGGACAACCTCCAGCGCCAGCTGCTCGATGCCAAAGGTATCGGCCAGCCGCCGCCCACGCACACCGTTCCATCCTCCGAAGGATTCCTCGCCGCTGCCAGGGCCGGGCTGGGGTGGGGAATGATCCCCGAGTTGCAGCTCACCGGAGAGATCGCCGAAGGGTCCCTGGTCCGCCTGGAGGACAGCCATGAGGACGTAGCCCTCTACTGGCAGTCCTGGACCCTGGACTCCGAAGGACTCAACCGCCTCACGACCACCGTCCGGCAGGCCAGCAGCAAACTGCTGGTTCCGGCCCGCTCCCGGCTTGGCAGGGAACAGCTGCGGCCACGTACCGGCCGTGGGGCTAGTACCCCCAGTACGGCAGGATATAAACGGCGAAAATGACGAACGCGGCGAGCAGCGCGAGGCGTCCCGCACCGGCTCCCGCGTGCTGGTGGGCCTTAACGTTCCGGTCCTGCCGCACCCCGGCTGCCTTAAGGTGGCGGCCCGCCGGATGCCGGGCAGAGCTCCCGCCCCTGTTCGTGGTGTGCTTGCCCACCGCGAGGGTGGGGCCACCTTGGGAAAGGGAATCCTGAGCCGTTGCCTGTTCAGTGTCAGCGCCCTTGCCCGCTGGCCCACGTGGCGGGAGGGCCCCTGTTGGGTGGACCACGGTTCCTGGCCGGACGTTCCGGAAGGCCGTGATCCCCGGCTCCTGCTCATGCGTGAGCTCCTGGCCCAGGTGCTCGTACAGTCCCACCACGGCCTGCTGGTCCAGAACGGGCGGCAACGACTCGATGGCCCCCACCAAACGCTGGGATCCCGCGACGGCGACGTCGGAGCTGGTGATGCCGAAGAGGTCCGGCTGCGCGGCCATGCAGATGAGGGGGCGGACCAGCCTGCGATGCGGCGGGTCAACCACCGAGGCCACCGCGGCGCACTGGGCCAGCGCGCCTTCCACCGCCTGGGTGCGGGCGTAGCGTCCCTGCCACAGCACCCCGGAGGCAACGCGCACTTCGCCGGTCCAGTTTTTGGCGTCCACCACCACAACCCCGCCAGGCCCCACCAGGACGTGGTCAAGGTTCGCCTTCGGGCGCCCGGGCCAGTGCACGTCGTGCAGCACGTACCAGCCGCGCGGAACCAGTTCGCTCAGCTTGTCCGCCACTACCTGTCCGCCCGCGGCCCCTGCATCCCACGCCTTTGTGGCATGCTCGGCCTGGTCGAGCCGGCGCTTGAGCCTGGCAACCCTCTCAGCGGCCAGCCTGGACTGCTCGGCTGCTCCGTCTCCTGCCCCCATGGCCGTCCCTGCTTCCCTGCCGGAGGGACGAGGGCGGCAGGCCGCCGTCGTCCATTGCTTACGGATGTTTTTCCCGGTTTTTTCGAACGTAACAGTGCCGGCAGGCCCCGGTATATAAGTACTTTGCGGGGCCTGTACTCAGGTCGGCTACTTGGTTAACGTCCCACCGGTTCATGACGCGGCGCCGTCACAGGTGCCCGGATTCCGGGCGGTTCGTTTTGACTCCCGCGAGGTTCTGGCATGCTGGTGCCATGGCTAGCCGCGCGGGTACAGTTGCCCAACCCCAGGACCTTGTTGACATTACTGCGCTCCTTGACGCGTATTACGACCTCACCCCGGACCTGGGTGATCCAGGCCAGCGGGTGGTGTTCGGTACCTCGGGCCACCGCGGCTCCAGCCTCAAGGCATCCTTCAACGAGAAACACATCATCGCCATCACCCAGGCCATCGTTGAATACCGGGCGGCGCAGGGCGTCACCGGGCCGCTGTTCCTGGCCAAGGACACGCACGCGCTGAGCGAGCCGGCACAGAACTCCGCACTGGAGGTGCTTGCCGCCAACGGTGTCCAGGTCCTCATCGATGCCCGCCACGGCTACACCCCCACCCCGGCCCTGAGCCACGCGATCCTCACCTATAACCGCAACGCCGGACCCGGAGCTCCGCAGGCGGACGGCATCGTGGTCACTCCCAGCCACAACCCGCCGGCTGACGGCGGCTTCAAGTACAACCCCCCGCACGGCGGACCCGCCGATTCCGACGCCACCGGCTGGATCGCCAACCGCGCGAACGAGCTGCTCGAGAATGACCTGCGCGGCGTGAAGCGTGTCCAGCTGGCCGATGCGCTGGCCGCGGACACCACCGGCAAGTTCGATTTCCTCAGCAGCTACGTGGACGACCTTCCCTCCGTCCTGAACCTGGACGCCATCCGCGACGCCGGCGTACGGATCGGGGCCGACCCCATGGGCGGCGCAGCGGTGGACTACTGGGGCGAGATCGGCGAGCGCCACCACCTGAACCTCACGGTGGTGAACCCCACGGTGGATCCGCAGTGGGCGTTCATGACCCTGGACTGGGACGAGAAGATCCGGATGGACTGCTCGTCGCCCGCGGCCATGGCGTCGCTGATCAAGCGGATGTCCGACGGCGGGTCCGCCTTTGATGTGGCCACCGGCAACGACGCCGACGCGGACCGCCACGGCATCGTCACCCCCGACGGCGGGCTGATGAACCCGAACCACTACCTCGCCGTCGCCATTGACTACCTCTACCGGAACCGCAGCGGCTGGAACCCCGCCTCGGTGGTGGGCAAGACCCTGGTGTCCTCCTCGATCATCGACCGCGTGGCCGAAAGCCTGGGGCGCAAACTGGTGGAGGTGCCGGTCGGCTTCAAGTGGTTCGTGCCCGGACTGCTCTCCGGCGAGGGTGCCTTTGGCGGCGAGGAATCCGCCGGCGCCTCCTTCAACAAGAAGGACGGCAGCGTGTGGACCACGGACAAGGACGGCATCCTGCTGGCGCTGCTCGCCTCGGAGATCACGGCTGTGACGGGCAAGTCCCCTTCACAGCTGTACAAGGGCCTGACCGACCAGTTCGGCGCCCCCGTTTACGCACGCATTGATGCAGCAGCCACGCGTGAGCAGAAGGCGGCACTCGGCAAGCTCTCGCCGTCGGACGTTACCGCCACTGAACTGGCCGGCGAGGCCATCACCGCCAAGCTCACCGAGGCACCCGGCAACGGCGCGTCCATCGGCGGGCTCAAGGTGGTCACCGAGAACGCCTGGTTCGCGGCGCGCCCGTCCGGCACCGAGGACGTGTACAAGATCTACGCAGAGTCCTTCAAGGGCGAGGAGCACCTCAAGCAGGTCCAGGCCGAGGCCAAGGCGCTGGTGGACGGCGTCATCGCCTAACCGGCCTCCGGTTCCCGGCTCCACAGCCGGAGCACGCGCCGGATGGTGTGGTCACCATCCGGCGCCATGTCCACCAAGGCGATCCGGTCAAGCACGACGGCGTCTCCGGGGCGAAGGCGCTTTACTCCCGCTCCTGCCGCACCGTGGTGCGACACGTGCGGGCGGTAGCCGGAGAGCGTGTGGCGCGGGGTAAGGATGGCGGCGCCCAGGTCCGTGACCGCATGGACGAGCTGCTCGTGCAGTGCCTGCAGGGAGGGGTGCGGTTCCACCAGGCTGACAGGCACGGTCCCGTTCCTGCCGAAGGCCGCGTCCTCCCCCACTGTCAGGCCGGCACCGAGGGCCTCGGATGCGTGCGGGCCGGCCTGTTCTGCCAGGCGGACGGCGACGTCGGCACTGTCCGGAGAGCCGACGTCGAACCTCACCAAAGTGATGTGCAGCGGCCACGCGGACCGCAGGAACACCTGGCCTTCAGCCACCGGCTCGACGAACGCCACGAAGATGAGGTTCCGCATCTGCCCAGTCTCCCACCGCACTGCCCTGCTCCGCCCCTCACACGCCCCAACGCTCTCTCACCTTTCGCGCCTTAAATGCAGACGCTCTCTCACCTTTCGCGCCTTAACTGCAGACGCTCTCTCACCCCCGTGAACCGGGGTGAGAGAGCGTCTGCCAAAAAGGTGCAGAAAGTGAGAGAGCGTCCGGGGGTTAGACGGTGCGGACGACGTCCTCGTAAGCGAACTTGGGCTTGGCTTCGCCCCAGGCGTCCTCGGCCGGCTGGCCGATGTTGACCACCAGGAAACTCTTCTGGTCGCCGGCCGGGAAGAAGGCCTCGTCGATGGCACCGAAGTCGGCGCCGGTCATCGGGCCGGCCGCGAAGCCGAGCGAGCGGACAGCCAGGATAAAGTAGCCGGCCTGCAGGTGGGCGTTGTTGTTGCCCGTGGCCTCGGCGAGTTCAGGGTTGGCGTCGTACATGGCCTTGGGCGCGTTGTAGCCGGGGAGGAAGTTGTCCCACTGGCCGGCCCAGTCGGTGTCGTAGCTGAGGATGGCCACCAACGGGGCGGACGCGGTCTTGGCGCGGTTGCCGGGCATCAGGGCGTCCACGAGCTTGGCGCGGGCCTCATCTGAGCGGACGTAGGTGACGCGCAGCGGCTGGGAGTTGAAGGCGGTGGGGCCGAACTTGGTGAGTTCGTAGATGGCCCGGGCCTGCTCTTCGGTCACTTCCCCCTGGAAGGAGTTGGCGGTGCGGGCCTGGGCGAAAATGGCGTCGACGGCGGCCGGATCGATAACCGCTTCTTCGTGTGCAATGGTCATTGGCATACCTTTCGCTGCGCCGCCCCGCCTGCCGGAGTGGCCTCTCTGCTGTCCATAGTTGCAACTTCAAGTTCTGCCGTCCTCTTCCCGTGACGGTACGTGACCTTCGGCACAGCCCGGCCGGGCGGTATTCTGGTGGCAGTTCATCTACGCCATCGGCGGCAACCCCCTTTGAAAGGCCCAGCCCATGAGCATGCTCGGAATCAAGTGGAAGCTGCACGGCACCGGCAAATCCATCAAACCCGGCCACGTGGTGGCACCTGACGAGCGGCTTGCCTGGCCGCTGACCATCGGCGTGGGCATGCAGCACGTGGTGGCCATGTTCGGCGCAACGTTCCTGGTGCCCATCATCACCGGAATGCCGCCGGCCACCACGCTGTTCTTCTCCGGCATCGGCACCCTGCTGTTCCTGGTGATCACCAAAGGCCGCGTGCCCAGCTACCTCGGCTCCAGCTTCGCGTTCATCGCCCCCATCATGGCGTCCCAGCAGCAGTTCGGCGTGCCCGGCGCCCTGGGCGGAGTGGTGCTGGCCGGCGCGGCGCTGGCCCTCGTTGGCGCCATCGTGCAGAAGTTCGGCGCAGGCTGGATCAACCGCCTCATGCCGCCCATCGTCACCGGTGCCATCGTGGCGCTCATCGGCCTTAACCTTGCCCCCGCCGCGAAACAGAACTTCGACGCCGCGCCCGTCACCGCCGTCGTCACCCTCGCCACCATCATCCTGGTCAGCGTCCTGTTCCGCGGGATCCTGGGCCGGCTCAGCATCCTGGTGGGCGTGGTGGTTGGATACCTCGTGGCCATGCTCCGCGGCGAAGTGAGCTACGAGAAGATGGAGTCCGCCGCCTGGGTGGGCCTTCCGCAGTTCCAGACCCCCGAGTTCCACATCGGCGTCCTGGGCCTGTTCGTGCCGGTGGTCCTGGTGCTGGTGGCCGAGAACATTGGCCACGTGAAATCAGTGGCAGCCATGACCGGCCAAAACCTCGACGGCGTCTCCGGACGCGCACTGATGGCCGACGGCGCCGCAACAGTCCTCGCCGGCTTCGGCGGCGGCTCGGGAACCACCACCTACGCGGAAAACATCGGCGTTATGGCGGCCACCAAGGTCTACTCGACGGCGGCCTACTGGGTGGCCGGCATCTTCGCCATCCTGCTGAGCTTCTCCCCCAAGTTCGGCGAACTCATCGCCACCGTCCCGCCGGGCGTCCTGGGCGGCGCGGCCACCATGCTGTACGGCATGATCGGGATCCTGGGCGTGAAAATCTGGGTCCAGAACAAGGTGAACTTTTCGAACCCCGTGAACCTGACCACGGCAGCCGTGGCCCTGATTATCGGCATCGCGGACTACACCTGGACCATCGGCGAACTCACCTTTACCGGCATCGCGCTGGGCTCGGCCGCGGCATTGGTGATCTACCACGGAATGAAGGTCATCGCGAAGGCCCGGGGCACTGTGGCTGAGCCCGAGTCCGAACAGGCAGGCCTGCCGCCGGCAGCCAAGGCCGCCTTGAACGCGGCCGCCAAGCGGGCACCGAAGAAGCGCTAGCGTTTACACTGGCAGGCTGCGGGGCGACCACGGTCAGGCCACCTCGTCAGACTCCTCCCCTTCCACGTTGCGGTCGACGGCGGCGCCTTTCGCGGCGCTGCGCCCGGCCGGGTGGCCCGGGGGAAACGGACCCGGGCGGCCCAGGCCGAAGATGGGCCCGGGCTGTGGGCGCTTCGCCACCAGGGAATCATCAGCGGCATGGGGGTGCAGGCGCCGCAGCACCCAGGGAAGGAAATACTGCCGCGCCCAGATCAGGTCCTCCGCCCGGGCCTGGGTCCAGCCCTGGGCCGGCAGCGGCCGGGGCTGGAGGGGCTTGAGTGTGTGCGGAACACCCAGCGCGTTGAGCGTGGCAACTGCTACGGCATGGTGGCCCAGCGGCGAAAGGTGCAGCCGGTCCCGGTCCCACATCCTGCCGTCCTGCAGCTCCGGCAGGCACCATAGGTCCACCATGATGGCGTGGTGCCGCAGGCCGATCCTGTGAAGGTGCTCGTTGTAGATGGCCACCCTTCCGCGGATTTGGCTGAACACGGGAATATCGCCCCAGTCCGGCCCCGCGAAAAGGAGGACTGTGGCGCCGGTTCCGGTCACCAGGCCCACCGCCTCATCCATCTTTTCCGCGAGCTTGTCCGGATCGCCGAGCCGGAAGATTACGTCGTTTCCACCCCCGGACATGCCAATCAGGTCCGGCTTCAGGGCCAGCGCGGGAGCCAGCTGGCGGTCCAGGATCTGCCCCAGCAGCATGCCCCGCACGGCAAGGTTGGCGTACGCAAAGTCCGGCTGCCCGTCGCTCAGCTCTTCCGCCACCCGGTCCGCCCAGCCGCGGAGGCCGCCCTGGCTGCGCGGTTCGGGGTCTCCCACGCCCTCGGTGTAGGAATCGCCGATCACCACGAAGCGGTGCCAGGGATGCCGTTCCCCTGCCCCGCTGCCGGCCCGCAGCTCCTGCTCTTCCATAGTCATGCCGTCCTCCTTCGTGGACGTGACGGCGGGCGCTGCTTCTTTGCGGCCCCCGCCCCAGGTGGCATCTGTGGCTGTTGATCCAGCTCTGCCGGCGCAGGCAGGCGCCAGTCGGCCCCGCCGTCGGGCATGTCCTGCTGCGGCTGTGGAGGCTCTGCGGTGGGCCCGCCTGCCAGGGGCAGGTCCATTGCGGGCCCGCCCATTCCCGTTGCTGCTCCGGGCACAACCACGTTCAACGCCGCGTCCCGCAGGTCCAGTTCATGGTGCAACGCCTGCGTCTGCAGGAACCGGAGGGCACCCTCCCGGCTGAGGCCGTACTCGTTCATCAGGCTGCGCACGGCCAGGTCCACCAGCACCAGCGAGCTCTGCACCACGGCGATTCCCGCCGTCGCTTCTGCCCGCGCAGCCACCCTGACCACCACGCGCAGGGCGCGGGCCACCTGCTGCACGTAGGTCCGGCTCCGCACGAGGTCGTCACTGCTGAACGTGTGGGGCTCGGATGCGTAAAGGTTGATGGCCGCGCTCGCCCCGCCTTCGGAGACGATGGGCGCGGACAGGAGCGACTGGACGCCGTGGCCCGCGGCCGCACTGGAGTACCCGGGCCAGCGCCTGTCCCGGCTGAGGTCGGAGAGCAGGACGAATTCGCCCGTCCGCAGCGCCTCCATGACCGGACCGTCGGCGAAGGAGCACTGTTCCCTGTCCGCCTCGCGCGCCTGGTCGGTACTGGCGGCAAGCGTGTGCGCCTTACCCAGGCGGAAGAGGGTGGCCGCCCAGCTGATGCCGCGGCTTTCACCCTTGATGTCCGTCATGAAGTCACGGGTGACTTCCCAGAGGTAGGTCTCGACGTCCTTGCTGTCGAATACCGGCTCCGGTGGCATTGGAAGAGGTCCCCAGCCAACCTGCCCCGAGGGTTCAGCGGCCATACTCCATGCCTTGCTTGAAGCGCTTCGGCCTACTGCAAAACCTTGTTCTAAGAATACGTCTCCCAGCCACGATGGCGGGAGCCCGGCGGGGCTTTGGCTGCGTCAGACCCACACCTGGTAGCCGGTGGACTTGTCGAAGAGCCGGCGGGTACTGATGCCCGCACCGGCTATCCACAAAACCGAATCGTCTTCCGCGGCCTGGTCAACCACCCCGGTAGTGACATGCTCGCCCAGCAGCCACACTTCAACGGTGTGGCCGGTCAGGCGCGCCCAGTCACCGCGCATTCCACGACCGTTCTGGCTGCCGGACCTGCCCTTCTTCGTCCTGGCGATGCTGCCGCCTGCGGGAACCGTGTCTGCGGATGCGCCTGGTTTCATGTTTTCCTCCACGGGCCTGGCGCCGGGCTTCATATTCCTGGGCACCATTCGAGCTGATATTTCATTGATATATCAAAGTCAGCTCAAGTATGGTGCAGGTCACATTTCCTGTCAATGAAGCCTCAAACCCGGAGCGCGCAGGCGGCAGACCCTAGACGCTGAAAAGCGCCTCCCGGACCGCATGCTCGAATCCACTCACGTGCACCCGCGCCAGGTCGGCAGCCCTGGCTTCGTCGCCCTCGATGATGGCGCGGAGCAGGTCCAGATGTTCGTGCACATGGAGGGAAAGATCCGGAAGGCGGTCGATGACCATGCACCAGATCCTGGTGGCCAGGTTGTCATAGCGGATGAGGATGTCCTCAAGGTGGGGATTAGCGGCTGCCGCGTAGATGCCTTGGTGGACGCGGGCGTCCAGCCTCAGCGTTTCAGTCACCGAGGCGGCCCCGGCATCAAAGGCCTCAACATCCTTGAGGATGGCCCGCAGCTGGGCCCTGACGGCTTCAGTTGCCACCCGCGCAGCGCGCGAGGCCGCAAGGGGCTCAAGCTGGGCCCGTATTTCCGAAATGAACGAAAGATCCGTGACGTCCACACGCGTGGCGAACGTGCCGCGCCGTGGGTAGGTGACCACCAGGCGGTCCAGCTCCAGCCGCTTCAGGGCTTCCCGGATGGGCGTGCGGCCCACGCCAAGGGCTTTGGCAAGAGAGTCGTCATTGAGCAGCTCGCCGGGCTTGATCTCCAGCATCAGGAGCCGGTCGCGGATGCTCTCGTAGGCAACATCCGCCAGGGACTTCCTGCTGACATCGTCAGCCACCGCCAAAGTTTCAAACGCCACGCTAGGACCCCTTCCTCGGGCCAGAAATGACTATTGACCTCACTCATGGACCAGTATACGCTGATCTCCAACCTAATATATCAGTCCGATACACAGGGATATATCTTGAAGGAGGAGGGGACATGACCCTCATGCAAACAGAGTCGTCAGCTGCTGTACTTGCGGCACCGGTCCAGGAGCAGGCGCAGAAATTCGTGCTCACACTGTCGTGCCGCGAGCGCGCCGGGATCGTCCAGGCCGTAACCACCTTCCTGTTCGAGCGGGGCTTCAACATCGACGAACACCAGCAGTTCGACGACAGCCTGCGTGAGACCCTGCACCTGCGCACCGCGTTCTCAGGTTCCCCCGACTACACCCCGGACATGCTCGAAGAAGAGTTCCGTTCCATCGCCGACCGTTTCGACATGAAGTTCAGCTTCCACGACCAGACCAAACAGCGCGTGCTGGTAATGGTGTCCAAGTTCGGCCACTGCCTGAACGACCTCATCTTCCGCTGGCGCGGCGGCACCTTGGGCGGTGACCTGGTCCTGGTGGTTTCCAACCACGAGACCCACCGCGCCATGGCGGAAGCAGCCGGGCTGCCGTTCATCCACATCCCCGTGGCGGCGGACACCAAGGCCGACGCCGAGCGCCGGCTCCTGGACCTGGTGGAGGAGTACAACGTGGACCTGGTGGTCCTGGCCCGGTACATGCAGGTGCTTTCCAACGACCTGTGCCGGTCACTGGAAGGCCGCGCCATCAACATCCACCACTCCTTCCTCCCCGGCTTCAAGGGCGCCCGCCCCTACCACCAGGCCTATGACCGCGGCGTCAAGCTGGTGGGCGCCACCGCCCACTACGTCACCGCAGACCTGGATGAGGGACCCATCATCGAGCAGGAAGTGATCCGCGTGGACCACAGCTATGGTCCGACGTCCCTGTCCACGGTAGGGCAGGATGCGGAAGCACTCGCCCTGTCCCGCGCTGTTCGGTGGCACTGCCAGCACCGGGTGCTGCTGGACCAGACCAGCACTGTGGTGTTCCGGTAACCGGCCGCGCCCCCTCACCAGACTTAGACACGAACAGCAGCAGGAGCAACCACATGGAATCGTCGCCACGCATTGTCATCATCGGAGCCGGCATCGTCGGCACCAACCTCGCCGATGAACTCGTCACCAGGGGCTGGAACAACATCACGGTCCTGGACCAGGGCCCGCTCAACATGCCGGGCGGGTCAACCTCCCACGCCCCCGGCCTGGTCTTCCAGACCAACCCGTCCAAGTCCATGGCACTGTTCGCCAAGTACACGGTGGAAAAGCTGCTGTCCCTGACCGAGGACGGCGTCAGCTGCTTCAACCAGGTGGGCGGCCTGGAAGTCGCCACCACGGAGACGCGCCTTGCCGACCTTAAGCGCAAGCTCGGGTACGCACAATCGTGGGGCATCGACGGCAAGATCCTCTCCCGTGAGGAGTGCAAGGAGCTCTACCCGCTGATCAATGAGGAAGACATCCTGGGTGGCCTCCACGTCCCCACCGATGGCCTGGCACTTGCAGCCCGCGCCGTGCAGCTGCTGATCAAGCGCACCGAAGCCGCAGGCGTGAAGTACATCGGCAACACCGAGGTGACCGGCATCGAGCAGGCAAACCGCCGCGTGACCGGTGTCGAGACCTCCGACGGCGTGATCCCCGCGGACATCGTGGTTTCCTGCGCCGGCTTCTGGGGCGCCAAGGTGGGCGAGCTCATCGGGATGTCCGTTCCACTCCTCCCGCTGGCACACCAGTACGTCAAGACCACCCCGGTACCTGCCCAGAAGGGCAAGAACGAACTGCCCAACGGCGCCCAGCTGCCCATCCTGCGCCACCAGGACCAGGACCTCTACTACCGCGAACACGGTGACCGGTACGGCATCGGCTCCTACGCCCACCGCCCCATGCCCGTGGACCTCGACGAGCTTGGCAGCTTCAAGCCGAACGAGATCAGCGAACACAACATGCCGTCCCGGCTGGATTTCACGCTGGAGGACTTCCTGCCCGCGTGGGAGGCCACCAAGCAGCTGTTGCCTGCCCTGCGCGAGAGTGAGATTGAGGATGGCTTCAACGGCATCTTCTCCTTCACCCCCGACGGCGGCTCGCTGGTGGGCGAATCCAAGGAACTGGACGGCTTCTTCGTGGCCGAGGCAGTGTGGGTGACGCACTCCGCAGGCATCGCCCGTGCCGTGGCCGAACTCCTCGTGGAGGGCAAGTCCCGGATCGACCTGGGCGATTGTGACATCCACCGGTTCGAGGACGTGCAGCTCACCCCCGAATACGTCAGCGAGACCTCGCAGCAGAACTTCGTGGAAATCTACGACGTCCTGCACCCCCTGCAGCCCAAGCTCTCCCCCCGCAACCTGCGGGTCAGCCCGTTCCACGCCCGTCACAAGCAGCTGGGCGGGTTCTTCCTGGAGGGCGGCGGCTGGGAGCGCCCCTACTGGTTCGAAGCCAATGCAGACCTCCTCAAGGAGATGCCCGCCGACTGGCAGCCGCCCGCCAGGGACGCCTGGTCCGGTATGTTCAGCTCGCCCATCGCAGCCGCCGAAGCGTGGAAGACCCGTACCGCCGTCGCCATGTACGACATGACCCCGCTCAAGCGCCTCGAGGTTTCCGGCCCCGGAGCCCAGAAGCTGCTGCAGGAACTGACCACCGCGGACATGTCCAAGAAGCCCGGCGCCGTCACCTACACACTCCTGCTGGACCACGCAGGCGGCATCCGCAGTGACATCACCGTGGCCCGCCTGAGCGAAGACACCTTCCAGCTCGGAGCGAACGGAAACATCGACACCGCCTACTTCGAGCGTGCAGCCCGGCACCAGACCGAAAACGGCACGGCCAGCGACTGGGTCCAGGTCCGCGACACCACCGGCGGTACCTGCTGCATCGGCCTCTGGGGCCCGCTCGCACGCGAGGTGGTAGGCGCGGTCAGCAGCGACGACTTCTCCAACGACGGGCTGAAATACTTCCGGTCCAAGAATGTGGTCATCGGCGGCGTGCCGGTCACCGCCATGCGCTTGTCCTACGTTGGCGAACTGGGCTGGGAGCTCTACACCAGCGCAGACAACGGCCAGCGCCTCTGGGACGCGCTCTGGAAAGCCGGGCAGCCCTTCGGCATAATTGCAGCCGGCCGGGCATCCTTCAGCTCCCTCCGCCTGGAAAAGGGCTACCGTTCCTGGGGCACCGACATGACCACCGAACACGACCCCCTTGAAGCCGGCCTGGGATTC
Organism: Pseudarthrobacter sp. TE3704; assembly: GCF_056279405.1. Lineage (NCBI taxonomy): Bacteria > Bacillati > Actinomycetota > Actinomycetes > Micrococcales > Micrococcaceae > Pseudarthrobacter > Pseudarthrobacter sp. TE3704. Next base: position 523,113 of record NZ_JBWCCJ010000001.1, on the reverse strand, counting down.
GCCGTCAAGATGGCCAAGGACAACTTCGTCGGAAAGGCAGCCCTGGAAGGCCGCACCGAGGAGAACTCCGCCCGGCGCCTGCGGTGCCTCACGGTCGACGACGGCCGGTCCATCGTGCTGGGCAAGGAACCTGTGTTCTACAAGGACCAGGCCGTCGGCTACGTGACGAGCGCCGCGTACGGCTACACCGTGCGCAAACCGATCGCCTACGCCTACCTCCCAAGCGCCGTGTCAGTAGGCGACTCCGTGGAGATTGAGTACTTCGGACGGCGCATTGTTGCCACCGTCACCCAGGATCCGCTGTACGACCCCACCATGACCCGGCTCCGCGGCTAAGCCATGATCAGCGAAGAGACGATCGGCAGCTACCTCACCCGGCTCGCCTCACGGCAGCCCACCCCGGGCGGCGGCGCGGCAGCCGCGCTGCACGCCGCCCAGGGTGCAGCCCTGGTGGCCATGGTGGCCCGCTACACCACAGGCGGCAAGTACGAGCAGCACGCCGCCCTGGTGCAGCGGATCACCCAGGCCGCGGACGATCTGGTCAATGAGGCAGTGGGCCTGGCCGACGCCGATGAGCAGGCCTTCCAGGCTGTGATCGACGCCTACAAGCTCCCCGCCACGACGGACGAACTCAAGGCCGCCCGCGCCGCCACCGTTGACGCCGCGCTCGTCCAGGCGGCACAGACACCGGCACACCTCATCACGGTTGCCGGTGCCGTAGTGGAGCTGGCAACGGAACTGTTTGACGTCGCGAACGCCAACGTCATCAGCGACGTCGCGGCCGCCGCCGACGCCGCCCGCGCAGCCGCAACCACCGCTCGGGTGAATATCGACATCAACGTGGTGGCCATCAAGGACCCCGGGGCACGCGCCGGGCTGGCCCAGCGGACGGACGGCCTGGAGGACAAAGTGATCATGGCAGCCGACGCCCTTGCGGCACGCGTACGTGAAAGGATCCTTCGTTGAGCACTGAAACCGCAACGCTCTCGGGAACGTCCCTCGCCGGGATCATCCGCGAAAGGACTCAGGACGAGGCCCGGACCCTGGAACAGCACGGCGTGCGTCCCGTCCTCGCGGTGGTGATGGCCACCGATGACGAATCGACGCGCTGGTACGTGCGCTCCATTGAGCGCGCAGCAGAACGCGCCGGCATTGGCTGCCGGGTCCTCGACCTGGGCCATGACGCCACCGAGCAGGTGCTGGCCAGCGTCCTGCGGGACCTGGCCGCCGAGCCATCCGTGAACGGCATCATCCTGCAAACGCCGCTTCCCGCGGGGGTGCGGGCGGACGCCCTGGTGGGGCTCATCGCGCCGGAGAAGGACATTGACGGAGCCAATCCGCTGAGCCTCGGCAGGCTGGCCGTGGGCCAGCCCGCGTTCGCACCGGCCACCGCCCGGGCCGTCGTCGAGATCCTTGACCACTACGCCGTCCCGGTGGCGGGCCGGAACGCCGTGATTGTTGGCCGGTCGGCGGTGGTGGGAAAGCCGCTGTCCCTGTTGCTGCTGGAACGGGACGCCGCGGTTACGGTCTGCCATTCCAGGTCGGGTCCGCTCGGGACCTACACCAGGGAGGCGGACATCGTGGTGGTCGCCGCCGGACGGACAGGCCTGCTGACGGGCAGTGACGTTTCCGCGAAGACGGTAGTGGTCGACGTCGGCACGAACGTCCTGCCCGACGGTTCGCTGGTAGGCGATGTGGACGGGAACAGCGTCCGCGGCGTCGCGGCTGCGCTGACCCCTGTCCCCGGAGGTGTTGGCTCGGTGACCACGGCCCTGCTGCTCCTGCACACCGTGGAGGCAGCCAGGAACCAGTCGGGGTCGCTGATTGCGGAATCCGGCGTCCTCCAGGCAGCCGGTTAGAACAAATGGACCTGATGGTCCCGTTTCCGTAAATGGTGCTTCGGTGGGCCTAAAACCTGGGGAGGTATTCCTCATCGAAGCACCACTTTCGGAAACGGGGCCATTTCCGTCCCCGCCGATATTCAGCGCAATGAGAGGGAGCACCGATGCTCACCGAGGAACTCGTATTCCACGCTTCTGATTCCCGCGCAGCGGTTGTCCGTAACGGGTCTCCCACCTGGGCTGAAGCCCGGCAGCTCGCCTTCGACTGCGCCAGGCCGCTCCCGCCGGTGAGCCTGCCGCTGGCTGACGCCGCTGGCCGTGTCCTCACCCGGGATGTCACTGCACTGCAGGACCTTCCGCACTATGCATCATCAGCCATGGACGGCTGGGCCGTGAACGGCCCGGGCCCGTGGCTTCTTCCGGAGGACAACTGCTCACCGCAGCACGCGACGCTGCCGGCGGACCAGGTGCTCGTACCGAACCGGGCACGCGTCATTGCTACCGGGGGCCTGGTACCGGACGGCGCCGGCGCCGTCCTGCGCAAGGAAAGCGGCCAGGTGGCCACGGACGCCGCAGGCAGGCACGTTCTTACGCTGCATCCCGATGCACGCCAGGGCGAGCCGCATCCCGGCCAGCACATACGTCCCGCCGGTGAGGAGGCAAGGGCAGGAAACGTGCTGCTGCCAGCCGGCACTGTCCTCAACCCTGCGCACCTCGCCCTGGCGGCCGTAGCAGGCCACGACGAAGTCCTGGTCCGCGCCCGGCCCGCAGTCGGCGTCGTACTGACGGGGGCGGAAGTGGTGACGCACGGCGTTCCTGGACCAGGACAGGTCAGGGACACCTTTGGCCCGCAGCTGGGCACGGTAGTCGGGCAGCTCGGAGGTACTGCCGGCCCTCCCGTGAGGATCGGAGACTCGTTCAGCGAGTGGCTCGCCGCCCTGGCGGACCGTGCTGCGCCGTCCGGTGAACGGGCCGACGTCATCATCACAACGGGCGGGACCGGCAAGTCCGGGACCGACCACTTCCGTGCGGCCATAGCCGCGCTGGGCGGTGAACTGCTGCTGGACGGGATCGCCATGCGCCCCGGCCACCCCGCCGTGCTGGCGGCCCTCCCGGACGGCCGCTTCGTCGTCGGACTGCCCGGAAATCCCCTGGCGGCCATGATGGCGCTCCTGACCATCGGTGCACCGCTGCTGGCTGCCCTCGGAAACCGGCAACTGTGCCCGCTGGACCAGGTACTGTCCGGCAGTGACATCGAACCGGACGCGGGACGTACACGGCTCATCCCCTGCAGATTCCTTTCCGGGCTGGCATTTCCCGTTGAGCACACGGGTCCGGGCATGATGCGCGGCCTGGCGTGGGCGGACGCTGTTATGGCCGTTCCCGCCTGCGGCGTGGAGTCAGGCGAACCCGTCCCTGTCCTCCCGCTTCCCTGGACGCAGCCAGGTGACACCATCGATTCCATCAACAGACAGGGGTACACGCCATGGCCCGGATGACCCAGCGCCGGAAGATCCACCGTTTCCACCTGGATGGATCAGCCACCGAGTTCCCCGTCCGGTTCAAGGAGGATGTCCTCGCCGCTGAGGAACCCCTCGAAATCCGGCTGGCCGGACGCTCCTTTTCCGTCACCATGAGGACCCCCGGAGACGACTTTGACCTCGTGGCCGGCTTCCTTGTTTCGGAAGGCATCATCCGCCATCAAGCCGATCTGGCCTCGCTGCGCTTCTGCGCCGGCAGGAACGGGGATGTGCAGACCTTCAACGTGGTGGATGCCCAGTTGGCGCCCGGCGTGGCAATGCCGGACACCATGCGGCACGTCTACACCTCAAGCTCCTGCGGCATCTGCGGGACCGAATCCATCGACGCCGTCCGTAAGACCCTGCACTACGACCCCTCCGGGGACGGGCTGCAGGTGCCCTTGGATCTCCTGGCCCGGCTGCCGGATAGGCTGCGGGAGGCCCAGGCCGTGTTCGACAAGACCGGAGGCGTCCATGCGGCGGGCCTCTTCAGGATGGACGGGGATGAACCTGAGCTGCTGTGCCTGCGCGAGGACGTGGGCCGCCACAATGCGGTGGACAAAGTAGTGGGCTGGGCGCTGCGGGAGGGACTGCTGCCGCTGCGCGGCACTGTTCTGCAGGTCTCCGGGCGGGCCTCTTTCGAGCTGGTCCAGAAGGCCGCCCTGGCGGGAATTCCGGTCCTGGCTGCCGTCAGCGCGCCTTCCAGCCTTGCCGCCGACCTTGCTGCCGAGACAGGAGTGACCCTGGTGGGATTCAGCAGGGGTCACAGCCTCAATGTTTATGCCGGCCGGGAACGGATCGGACGTCCCGGCAGGGTAGCGGCGGAGGCCGCGTCATGCGCAACATGAATCAAGTGATGCAACAGCATGTTTCGGACATTTAACGTGTCAAGAGTTACGGAGCGCCTTCAGAAAAGTCTTGACTTTGAATGTGGTCTAGCGCACTCTGTTGCTTAGCGCGAATTCTGTTGATTCTTGCGGAACACCTCCCCCGGGCTTCCCGGCCCTTCCCATGTGAATAAGAACCCTGACCTAAAGAGGTGCAACACCAGTCAGCGAATCGGGCGAGGACCCCAACCTTCCGCCCGGACTATCGCCCCAAGGGCATGCATCCATGCCTGCCCGTGACTCGCCGAGCAAAGGAACCCGCTCATGGCTATCAACAGCGAAATATCGTCCCCCAAACCGAACGGCCTTCCAGTAGACAGCGATCCGCTGGAAGCCCCTCTCCGCCCAGACCCGGACGCCAAGGACAGCGCCGTCCCGGCAGCCGGTGCTGCCGCAGCCGGCACGCCGCCGGCGGGAAATGCCCCGGCCGAAAGCGAGACCGTCATCCTTCCGGAGACACAAGAATACGAGCAGATCCTCGAGGAACTGCGCCAGAGCAAGACCGAGCAGGCAGTCTCCGAACGCCGCAACCGCAAGCTCATCCTCGACAAGACCACGTTCGGCATCACAGGCGTCCTCGCCCTGGCCTTCGTGGTCTGGGGGTTCGTTGGCAAGGACAGCCTTTCCACAACCTCCACCGCAGCCCTCGACTGGGTAATGGAGTACACGGGCTGGCTCTTTATGGTGCTGGCCTCCCTCTTTGTAGTTTTTGTCCTGTGGCTGGCCCTGGGCAAGTTCGGAAACATCCCACTGGGCAAGGACGGCGAAAAGCCCGAGTTCCGGACCGTGTCCTGGGTGTCGATGATGTTCGCCGCCGGCATGGGCATCGGCCTGATGTTCTACGGCGTCGCGGAGCCCCTGTACCACTTCATCACTCCCCCGCCCGGCACCGTGGACGGCCGCACGCCGGACGCCATCCAGACAGCGATGGCCACGTCCATCTTCCACTGGACCCTCCACCCCTGGGCCATGTACGCAGTGGTGGGTATTGCCATGGCGTACGGAACCTACCGGCTGGGCCGCAAGCAGCTGATCTCGGCCGCCTTCACCTCGCTGTTCGGCATCAGGATGGTGGAAGGCCCGGTGGGGAAGTTCATCAACATCCTCGCCATCTTCGCCACGCTTTTCGGCACGGCCGCGTCACTGGGCCTCGGAGCACTGCAGATCGGGAGCGGCCTCACCTCCAACGGCTACGTGGGTGAAATCGGAACTCCCGTCCTGGTGGCCATCGTCGCCATCCTGACGGCCTGCTTCGTCGCCTCGGCCGTATCCGGCATCAGCCGCGGTATCCAGTGGCTGTCCAACACCAACATGGTCCTGGCCGTCATCCTTGCTTTGATCGTCTTCATTGCCGGGCCCACCCTGTTCATTCTCAACCTCATCCCGGCGGCTGTGGGAGATTATGCCCGTGACCTGGCAGAGATGTCCTCCCGCACCGAGGCCGTCGGTGACGAAGCGCTCCGTACCTGGATGTCAGGCTGGACCATCTTCTACTGGGCCTGGTGGATTTCCTGGACGCCCTTCGTGGGGATGTTCATTGCCCGCATCAGCCGCGGCCGGACCATCCGGCAGTTCGTGACCGGCGTCCTGCTGGTCCCGAGCATCGTGAGCGTGATCTGGTTCGGCATCTTCGGCGGTACTGCCTTCAAGATCCAGCAGGAAGCCGACAAGGCAAACCTGCCGGGCCTGATGACGGTCACCGACGGAACTGCCAGCATTGATTTCGACGGTGCCCTGTTCAACCTGGTCAAGAACCTGCCCCTTCCGGCCTGGCTGATCGCCGCCGTCGTGGTCCTGGCCATGGTACTGGTTGCCATCTTCTTCATCACCGGCGCGGACTCGGCATCATTGGTCATGTCCTCGTTGAGCTCCAACGGCTCCTCGGAGCCGAAGCGCGGCCTGGTCATCTTCTGGGGAACGCTGACCGGTGCCGTGGCGGCAGTTATGCTCCTGGCCGGCGGTGACGAACCTTCCGAAGCGTTGTCAGGCCTGCAGCGGATCACCATCGTTGCGGCGCTGCCGTTCGTCGTCGTGATGCTGCTGCTGTGCTTCGCCCTGGCCAAGGACCTGCGCCGGGACCCGCTCTCGCTGCGCCGCCGCCTGGCCACGTCGGTGGTGGAGCGGGCCATCCGCACCGGCGTCGAGCAGCACCGCGGAGTCCAGTTCGACCTCGTCACCAAGCACGAATGCGCGGAAACCTGCCCTGACCCCGAGTCCTGCTCCGGCGGAAGCTCCGGAGGCAGCTCTGCAGTCAGCTCCGATCCGGAGACTGACAGGAAATAGCTTTACGTACTGGCCCTGGTGATCACATCACCAGGGCCAGTTTTTTGTGCCGGGAGCTTAGCCGGCAATAGCGCTCCCGGCGAGAGTTGCCTCGACGACGTCGGGCGACAGGACGTGCTGGGTGACCATCTGGCTGGCCCCAAGGATGGCGGCGCGGGGCCCCGCCATCGAGATCCCGATGCGCAGGTGCGCCGTGGCCAGCGGAAGGGAGCGCCGGTACACCACCTCGCGGATCCCGGCCACAAGGTGCTCCCCCGCCTCCCCGATGCTGCCGCCGATGATGACAATGGACGGATTGAGCAGGTTGACGGCGGCGGCCAGGACGTCGCCAACATCGCGCCCTGCCTGGCGCAGCGCCTGGACGGCCTGCGGGTGCCCCTCCCGGACCAGCCGCAGCATATCGGCGCCCGTTGCCGCATCCACGCCCTGCGCCTGGAGCTGCCGGGCGACGGCGGGCCCGGACGCGAGCGCTTCCAGGCAACCGTAGTTGCCGCAGCGGCACAGGACGTCATCGCCCCGCGGCACGCGGATATGGCCCAGGTCACCGGCCGTACCGTCGGCCCCGCGTTGCAGCTGCCCGCTGCTGATGATGCCCGCGCCAACACCCGTGGCGACCTTGATGAACAGGAAGTTGCTGTGCTCCGGCCAGTAAGCGGTGCGCTCCCCGAGTGCCATGATGTTGACGTCGTTGTCCACCAGGACAGGGACCGACAGCGAGCGCTGCACATACGGGACCACGTCGAATCCGTCCCATCCCGGCATGATGGGCGGCTTAACGGGCCGCCCGGTGTCGTGTTCAACCGGGCCAGGCAGGCCGATGCCCACTCCGGCAAGGTCCTTCAGGGGGCGGCCGGCCTCGGCGAGCAGCTCTTGTCCAAGGGCAAGGATCCGGCCCAACACGGCTTCCGGCCCGTCAGCCACTTCCTGCTCCAGCCGGCGCTCCGCCACAATGTTGCCGGCAAGGTCAGTGACGGCCACCACCGCGTGGGTGGCCCCGACGTCGACGGCCAGCACAACGCGCGCAGCCGGGTTGAAGGCAAAGCGCGACGGCGGCCTTCCGCCGCTGGAGCTTGCTTCCCCGGCGGGGCCAACGAGGCCGGAGCTGATGAGGGCATCGATGCGGGAGGCAACGGTGGAACGGGCCAGCCCGGTAGTGATGGCGAGTTCGGCGCGCGTCCGTGCCCGGCCGTCACGCAGGAGTTGGAAGAGATCCCCGGCCCGCCCCTGCAGCCCCTGGATGTCAGGCGGAGCAAATCGTCCGGCGGTATTGGTCATACGAAATTGATAGCACGGCCACTTACTTCTGTCACGCGCGCAACTTTTGCTTGACCTTCGGCAAAAGTCCTTCTAGCTTTGCACTAAGACAAACTGCCGGCGGGATACTGCCACATGCCAAAGAAGCCAGGAGAACCATGCCGTACTCAGTCCAGCTCTACACCCTGCGCAAAGCCATGGAGGACGACCTGCCCGGAACCATCAGGAAGGTGGCGGAGATCGGCTTCACGCAGGTGGAGCCCTACAACTTTGTGGCCACCGCCAGGGAGCTGGGCGCCGCATTGAGGGAAAACGGCCTGGCCGCACCCTCCGGCCACGCTCCGCTGCTCAGCCAGGACCAGGACGAAATTTTCGCCGCAGCCAAGGAGCTCGGCATTGCCACCGTCATCGAGCCCTTCATCCCGGCCGACCACTGGCAGAACGCGGAGGACATCCAGGCCACGGCGGCCAGGCTCAACGCTGCAGCCAAAAAGGGCGCCGAATACGGGATCCGCGTGGGCTACCACAACCATCAGTGGGAGCTGGAGTCCACCATCGACGGCCGCACCGCCTTGGAATACTTCGAAGGCCTGCTGGATCCGGAGGTGGTCCTGGAGGTGGACACGTACTGGGTGGCCGTCGGCGGCCATGACCCCGTGGACATCCTTGCCAGGCTCGGTGACCGGGTGAAGCTCATCCACATCAAGGACGGCCCCCTGACCACGGACACCAAGGCGCAGCAGCCCGCAGGGCAAGGCAAGGTCCCGGTCCTGGACGTTATCGCAGCGGCGAAGTCCCTGGAGACAGGCGTGGTGGAATTCGACGACTACGCCGGCAACATCTTCGACGGCATCGCCCAAAGCCTGGCCTTCCTGAACAGCAACACCGCGGGCAACCCTGCAGAAGGAGCAACCGCATGAGCCCCCTTTCCGCACGCAAAGGCCCGGTAGGCGTCGGCGTCATCGGCGCCGGCAACATCAGCAAGCAGTACCTGGACAACCTCACCGTGTTCCCCGACCTCAAGGTCCACGTTATCGCCGACATGTTCGAAGAGGCGGCCGAGGCCCGCGCCAAGGAGTACGGCATCCCGGAATGGGGCGGCGTGGACAAGGCACTGCACCACCCGGACGTGGAGATCATCGTCAACCTGACCATCCCGGCCGCGCACGTTGAGGTGGCCACAGCCGCCGTAAACGCCGGCAAGCACGTCTGGACGGAGAAGCCGTTCAGCCTGGACCGGGAATCCGGGCTCGGCCTGCTCAAGACCGCCGACGCTGCGGGCATCCGCCTGGGCTGCGCGCCGGACACGTTCCTCGGCGCCGGGTTGCAGACGGCCCTGCGCCTGATCCAGCGCGGCGACATCGGGACGCCGCTGACCGCGATGACCACGTTCCAGACCCCCGGCCCGGAGTCCTGGCACCCCAACCCGGCGTTCCTGTTCCAGCATGGCGCCGGCCCGCTGTTCGACATGGGCCCGTACTACCTCACCACCCTGATCCAGGCATTCGGCTCCATCCGCAAGGTGGCCGCCGTCGGGTCCAAAGCCAAGGAAGTCCGCGTCATCGGTTCCGGACCCAAAGCCGGCGAGGAATTCACGGTTGAGGTACCCACCCACGTCTCAGCGATGGCGCAGTTCGACGGCGGGGCTTCCTCCCACAGCGTGTTCTCCTTCGAATCCCCCCGCGCACGGGTGGGCTTTGTGGAGATCACCGGCACCGAGGCCACCATTTCCCTGCCGGACCCCAATTACTTTGACGGCGACATCAGGCTGTGGCGGGCCGGAGACGAGGACTGGACCACCATCCCGGCCACCGGCCCGGCGAACGGCCGGGGCATGGGCGTGCTGGATATGGCCCGGTCCATCCGGACCGGCGTCCCGCACCGCGCCACCGGGGACCTTGCGTACCACGTTCTGGACACCATGGTGTCCATTTCCGAATCCATTGATGCCGGCACATTCATCAACGTGGAAAGTTCCGCTCCGGCCTCCGCAGCCCTCCCCGAGGACTGGGCACCCCACACCGCCACCCTCTAGGAAACCCCGACCATGACACAGCAGACACAAAGCAGCGGCGCCGGTCCCCTCGGCGTTGCCGCCATCGGATACGCCTTTATGGGCAAGGCCCACTCCAACGCCTGGCGGAACGTGGCCAGCTTCTTCGACGTTCCGGCCATCGAGCAGAAAGTAATCGTAGGCCGTGATGCCGGGCAGGTGGCACAGGCGGCAGCCAAGTACGGCTGGGCTGAGTCCGCCACCGACTGGCGCTCCGTCATCACCCGCGACGACATCCACATCGTGGATATCTGCGCACCGGGCTGGATGCACGCCGAAATCGCCATCGCCGCCCTCGAGGCCGGCAAGCACGTCCTCGTCGAAAAACCCCTGGCCAACACGCTGGCCGAGGCTGAACTCATGACTGAGGCGGCGGCAAAGGCCCGTGCCCGCGGCGTCCAGTCGATGATCGGCTTCAACTATCGCCGGGTCCCCGCACTTGCCCTTGCCCGGGAACTGATTTCCGAGGGCCGCGTGGGGACGGTACGGCACGTCCGCGCCGCCTACCTGCAGGACTGGCTTGCCGATGACCAGGCCCCCATGACCTGGCGGCTGCGAAAAGAAACAGCAGGCTCAGGTGCCCTTGGCGACATCGCCTCACACGCCATCGACCAGGTCCTCTACCTCCTGGGCGACCAGGTCACCGAGGTCAGCGGCCGGCTCCACACCTTCGTGGGCCGCCGCCCGGGCACCAGCGGACCGGAGGACGTCACGGTCGACGACGCCGCCTGGGCAACACTGTCCCTCGCCTCCGGAGCTATCGCCTCGGTGGAGGCCTCCCGGGTGGCCACCGGGCGGAAGAACTCCCTCCAGATTGAGGTTTACGGCGATAAGGGCAGCATCCTCTTCGACCTGGAAAACCTCAACGAACTCGGCTTCCTGGACGCCACCGCGCCCGCCCGGGAGCAGGGCGTCCGGCGTATCCTCGTCAGCGAACCGGACCACCCGTACCTTGATGCCTGGTGGCCGCAGGGCCATATCATCGGCTGGGAACACACCTTCACCCACCAAATCCGCGACTTCCTGCTGGCCGTGCAGGACGGAACCCAGCCGTCGCCGTCGTTCGAAGAAGGACTGAACGTGCAGTACATCCTGAACGCCGTCGACGAATCCGCCAGCAACAAAAGCGCCGTCACGCCCGTCCACGCACCGCTTTCAACCGAAGGAGCCTGACATGCCCCGCCCGTTCACCCTTTTCACCGGCCAGTGGGCCGACCTGCCCTTCGAGGAAGTCGCCAAGCTGGCCTCCGGCTGGGGCTACGACGGACTCGAGATCGCCGTTTCCGGGGACCACCTGGACGCCTGGCGGTGGGACGAGCCCGGCTACGTCGAGTCCAAACTGGAGATACTCAAAAAGTACAACCTGAAGGTCTGGGCCATCTCCAACCACCTCACCGGCCAGGCCGTCTGCGATGACCCCATCGACTTCCGGCACCAGGGCATCGTCCGGTCCAAGGTCTGGGGCGACGGCGACCCCGAAGGCGTCCGCCAGCGCGCCGCCGAGGAAATGCAACACACCGCCCGGCTCGCCAAGGCGCTCGGCGTGGACACCGTCGTCGGCTTCACCGGCTCCTCCATCTGGCAGTACGTCGCCATGTTCCCGCCCGTGCCCGAAAAGGTCATCGACGCCGGCTACCAGGACTTCGCCGACCGCTGGAACCCCATCCTGGACGTCTTTGACGAATGCGGCGTCCGCTTCGCCCACGAAGTCCACCCCTCCGAGATCGCCTACGACTACTGGACCACCGTCCGCACCCTCGAAGCCATCGGCCACCGTGAAGCGTTCGGCCTGAACTGGGACCCGTCCCACATGATGTGGCAGGGCATAGACCCCGTCTCCTTCATCTGGGACTTCAAAGACCGGATTTACCACGTGGACTGCAAGGACACCAAGATCCGCCAGACCGGCCGGAACACCGTCATGGGCTCCCACCTTGCCTGGGGCGACCCCCGCCGCGGCTGGGACTTCGTCTCGGCAGGCCGCGGTGACGTCCCCTGGGAAGCGTCCTTCCGCGCCCTCGCGGCCATCGGCTACAACGGACCCATCAGCGTGGAATGGGAGGACGCCGGCATGGACCGCCTCCACGGCGCGCCCGAAGCCCTCGCCGCGCTGAAGAAGTACGATTTCCCTGCTTCCACCGCTTCGTTCGACGCCGCCTTCAGCAGCAAGGACTGACATGCCCCGCCACAGCAACGGCACCTCCGACGGACAACTCCGCTGGGGCATCCTCGGCACAGGCTTTATCGCCGCGCTGCAGGCCCAGGACCTGCTGGACAACGGGTTCACCGTCCAGGCCGTCGGCTCCCGGAGCCTCGAGTCCAGCCAGGCGTTCAGCGCCCGGTTCGGCATCGCCACCCCGCACGGCAGCTACGAGGAGCTCGCCGCCGATCCCGAGGTGGACGTGGTGTACGTTGCCACGCCCCATGTGTTCCACCACGCCAATGCACTGCTTGCCCTGAACGCGGGCAAGCACGTGCTGGTGGAGAAGGCCTTCACCATCAACGCCCGCGAAGCGCAGGACATCGTGGAGCTCGCGGAGGCCAAGGGGCTGGTTGCCCTGGAGGCCATGTGGACCAGGTTCCTCCCGCACATGGTCCGCCTCCGGGAGATCATCAGGGAGGGCACCATCGGCGAGGTCCGGAAGGTCATCGCCAGCCACAACCAGGACCTTCCCAAGGACCCGGGCCACCGGCTCAACGATCCTGCCCTGGGCGGCGGCGCGCTGCTGGACCTGGGCATCTACCCTGTCTCGTTCGCGTTTGATGTGTTTGGCGCACCGGAAACCATCCGGGCCAGCGCTGCCATGACGGCGACGGGCGTGGACCGCCAGACGGCGGCGGTTTTCGAGTATGCGCAGGGACAGCAGGCCATCCTCGACTGTGAACTGGATGCCGCCGGCCCCAACCGGGCAGTGGTGATCGGCACCGGCGGCTGGATCGACATCGAACCCACCTGGTACAACCCCACACCCTTCACCGTTTACGACACCCTGGGCAACGTCGTGGAACGGTTCGACCAGCCCGTGAAGAGCAGGGGCATGCAGTACCAGGCAGCCGAGCTGGAGCGGCTCGTCAGCGAGGGGCTCACCGGAGGCACGGTGCTGCCGCCGGCTGAGAGCGTGGCCGTGATGGCTGCCTTGGACGGCATCCGCCGCCAGATCGGCCTGGCGTACGACGCCGACGGGCGGCTTTAGCGGCCGGCCCGCCTTAGGCGGGACCGCGGTTCAGGACCACCTCGTAGGCTTCCACGCGCCGGTCCGTCACAGTAGTGGGCGATTCCAGGTGGACTGCCCCGGAGGGCAGGATGCCGGCCCCGCCGAAGCGTTCCATGACCTGCCACTGGGCCATGACGTCCTCCCCCGCATGATCCGGCGGCAGGTCCGGCCAGAAGGTGAACCCGCCGGCGTCATACAGGGCTTCGCGCCGGTACATCACGCACCCGCCCAGCCACGCCACCCGGTAGGGCACCCACTGGCCCGGCTCAAGGGACAGGTCGGCGCTGAGGTGGCTAAGGTTGGCGGCGCTGTGGAGCGGCCAGCGCTCGAACGCGGGGTCCCCCGGGCGGATGCGCTCCGGCATCACCCCGCCTTCCCACGCTTCGAAGTTCGCGGTCTGCCCGGGCCGCCGGTCGTCCAGGTAGGACAGACCCTGCGGGGCCATCCCCACAAAGCCGCACCCAAGCTCGTGGAGCGCGCGGCTGAGCAACTCCACGGCTCCCGGCTCCAGCCAGACGTCGTCGTCAAGGAAGAGGCACTGGTCCGCCCTGGACTGCTCCAGCAGGAACTGTCGGTGTTCCGCCAGCCCGCGCCGCGGCAGGTGGCGAAGGAGCCTGACCGGCCGCCCCTGGGCTTCCAGGACGCGCACCATGGCGGCAGCGGCAGGGTGCTCCCAGCCGGGCCCGTCCGTGGATTGGTCGCTGACGACGACGGCGAAGGCCGGGTCGGTTTGTCCGGCGAGTCCCGCGAGGGTGACGGCGAGTTCCGCCGGCCGGTTGCAGGTGGGCACAAGAACGTCCACTGCAACCTGCTCCGGCCTGTCAGCCGGCCGTGCCCACTGTCCTGATGGTCTCCTGCTCACAGCTCCTCCTGGCGCCGGCAGGCAAGGGCCGGCAACTGGCGAATTGGTTTCGCATGGTCCGTACCCCGCCGGGAGCCATGTATGCCGGACACGGCGAAGGCCCCCGTCCCGGCATCGAGCCGTGGCGGGGGCCTTCAACGGATCAGGACCGCTTATCCGGCGTCGAAGCTCTCGCCGCCGCCGTCTTTGGGCGACTTTTCCTGCGGGAGGTCGTTGCCGCTGCCGTCCGGAATGCCGGTGGCTTCCTGCCCGGGCTCGGAGGAGACCGGTGCGGAGCCCTGGGAATCGTCGTTGAACTCGTTGATCTCAGCCTCGCCGGAGGGAAGGTCCATGTCACGCGGGACCTGTTCCTCACCGACGCCGGACTGCGGCTCGTTGGTGTCAGCCCCGCCGGCACCCGACGTGGTGCCGCCCTGGCTTGCGCCCTGGTTCCCGCCAAGCTCCTGCTCAGCCGTCGGAGTGCCGTAGCCGCCCGGGTCCTTTTCCGGCTCGGCGTGCTGGTTTTCCTGCGTCATGGTTCCTCCTGTGTGCGATGGGATGAAACTGGTGTGCAAAATCCGGCTGCTGTGTAGAATCCGGCTGCTTAGAGCCCCTTGCCGCCCGTCACCGGCAGCACCGCGCCGGAAATGTAGGACCCGTCTTCGGAGGCCAGCAGAACGTACGCTGCGGCGAGCTCGGCAGGCTGGCCGGCGCGTTCCAGCGGCGTATCCTGGCCAAACTTCGGGAGCTTGTCCGGCCATTCGGTGGCGGGGATCAGCGGCGTCCAGATGGGGCCGGGGGCGACGGCGTTGACGCGGATTCCCTTGGAGCCCAGTTCCTGCGCGAGTGCCTTGGTGAACGCCACCTGCGCGGCCTTGGTCATGGCGTAATCGATGAGGCCCGGCGAGGGATTGAAGGCCTGGATGGATGCCGTGGTGATGATCGACGCGCCCGCTTTAAGGTGCGGGACCGCCGCCCGCGCGGTCCAGAGCAGGGAGTACAGGTTGGTCTTGAAAACGCGGTCGAACTCCTCCGTGGGAAGGGTTTCCAGGCTTTCCCGGTTCTTCTGGTAGGCGGCGTTCAGCACCACCACGTCCAGGCGGCCGAATCCGGCCACGGTTTCCTCGACGATCCGTGTGCTGAAGTCCTCTTCACGCCCGTCCCCGGCGAACAGGAGGACGCGGCGCCCCGCCTTCCGGATCCAGTCCGCAGTGTCCTGTGCGTCGTCTTCCTCCTCGGGAAGGTAGGAGATGGCTACGTCGGCTCCCTCACGGGCAAATGCGATGGCCGCCGCCTTGCCGATGCCGGAATCGCCGCCGGTGATGAGTGCCGCCTTGCCCTCCAGCTTCCCGTGTCCCTCATAGCTGAGTTCCCCGTGGTCAGGTTTGGGATCCATGGGCGCGGTGAGGCCCGGCTGCTTCTGTTCCTGCTCGGGGAAGGGGCCGGCGTGGTAGCCGCCCCGGGGGTCCTTTGGCTGGTCCGTCTGCTTGTCTGTGCCGCTCATAGTCCACCTACTCGCTGTGTCGGTTTTCGAAGAGCCCTGCCCCCGGCCCTTCGACGCTATCCCGGCCGGCGGAACAAAGTCCACCCGTTCGGTGCCGATAATCAGTAAACTTATCAAATGTTGATACCGGCGCAAGATCGGCCTTGTTTCTGGGTATGTGAAGAGTAGAAAGGGAAACACGGGCCGGCCAGGCCAAGGAAGGAGCAGCGATGTCCGAGGTGGAGGATTACACCGGCAGAACCGGGCGGAACGAAACCCGCGAGGAGCAACTGGACCGCAACTGGGCGGAACTGCTCCAGGAGATGCGCGTGTTGCAGATGGGCGTCCAGATCCTGGCAGGCTTCCTCCTGACCCTGCCCTTCCAGGAACGGTTTGAAGACCTGGATGACTTCCAGGTGAACCTGTACCTGACCAACGTGGTGATCGCCGCCCTGACCACGGCTTTGATCCTCCTGCCGGTCAGCGTGCACCGGAGGCTTTTCCGGAAGCGGCTCAAGGAAACCCTGGTGTCCAGCGGCGACACGATCGCCAAGATCACCCTGGCCGGCATCGCGCTCCTGAGCGCCGGCACCGCCGCCCTGGTTTTCGACGTCACCGCTGGCCGCTCGGCCGGGCTGACGGCCGGCGCGGCACTGCTGGCCGTGATGGTGGTCCTGCTGGTCTATGTCCCATTGCACCTGAACAAGCGCGCCGCCGCGGGAATGACGGCCCGGGCAAACAAGGAGTGACAATGCGCAAATGGGTTAAGGAACACGGGCTGTTGCTGGCGAACGCCGCCCTGTTCCTGATCTTTTTCGGAGGGATGATCCTTTCCGGAGCAGCATCGTACAGCGAAGAGCAGCAGGCGCACGGCGAACCCGGGGTTTCCGTCCTGCAATTCATGGGCACCGGGGAGTTTGTGGAGGCCACCTTTGAGAACTGGGAATCGGAGTTCCTGCAGATGGCCCTGTACGTGGTGCTGACGGTTTTCCTGTTCCAGAAGGGATCCTCGGAATCCAAACCGATGGGCAAGGAAGCCCCGCAGGACGAGGATCCCCGCGAGGCAGCCATCAAGAAGGCAACGCCGCTGCCGGTGAAACGCGGAGGCTTCGCGCTGAAGCTCTACGAGCATTCGCTGTCCATCCTGCTGTTCGCGCTGTTCCTGGCATCGTTCACCTTGCACGCGCTGGGCGGCACTGAGGCGTACAACGAGGAGCAGCAAAGCCACGGCCAGCCCACGGTCACGTTCCTGCAGTACGTGGGGACCAGCCGCTTCTGGTTCGAGTCCTTCCAGAACTGGCAGAGCGAGTTCCTGGCCATCGCCGTCCTGGTGGGCGCGTCCGTCTACCTCCGGGAAAAGGGCTCCCCGGAGTCCAAGCCCGTCGCCGAACCCCATTACGAGACCGGCGCCTGAGCCGGTCCCTGTCGAAAGGAATCCATGCGAACCGTCGTAAAAACCGTCCTTTTTGCCCTGCTGCTCCTGGCCGTGCCGGCCCTTTCGGTGGCCCCGGCCTCAGCTGCCCCACATCCGGCGGTGGCCGCCGGCGACGCAATCGTCCAGGCGGCTGCGGGATCTTCCGGAGGGGTGTGGGCGCCGGCAGGCAACACTCCCACGCCGTCTCCCGGGGATACCGCCTCCAGCGGGCCTGCAAACCCCGGGACGGGCGAGTCCGCGCAAAATGAGTCCACCCGGCTGGACTTCGCTCCCTGGGTGATCGGGGCAATCGCGCTGGTAACAATCATTGTGGTTCTGATCTGGCGGCGCCGCCGGAACACCACCATCGTGGGCTGAGCGGCGCATGATTACCCCAAGCGTGGCCGACGGCATCCATCTCATCACGCACGCCCACGTCAACTGCTATCTGGTGGAGGACCAGGACGGGCTGACCCTGGTGGACGCCGGGCTGCCGAGCATGTGGTCCATGCTGCTGGAGCTCCTGGAGGACCGCGGCCGGCGGCCGGAGGATATCAAGGCCCTGGTCCTCACGCACGGGCACTTCGACCATGTGGGATTTGCGCTGCGGGCCCGCCGGGAGTGGAACGTGCCGGTGCTGGTCCATCCCCGGGACGCACATTTGGCTGCCCATCCGTACAGTTACAAGCCCCAGCGCAACCGGTTCCTCTATCCCTTGAGCCACCCGCGGTCAGTGCCGCTGCTGGGGAGGATGGCGGCAGCGGGAGCGCTGGCCGTCAAGGGAGTCTCCAGCACCCGGCCACTGGCCACCGGCGCCGCGTTGCCGGTGCCGGGACGGCCCACGGTTGTCCACACTCCGGGCCACACCGACGGGCACTGCATCCTGCATTTCGCGGACCGGGACGCCGTCCTGAGTGGCGACGCCCTGGTGACCCTGGATCCCTATACGGGCAAGGCGGGGCCGCAGATCGTTGCCTCTGCGGCGACCAAGGACACGAAGCAGGCCCTGGCGTCCCTGGAGGCGGTTGCCGCCACGGGTGCCACAACCGTACTTGCGGGCCACGGAGAGCCCTGGAGGCAGGGCGCCGGCGCGGCAGTGAGCCATGCACTGACGGTCGGGGCGCACTAAGGCCTGGCTTTTCCGGCCACGCCCAGGGGCTTTACGCCCCTTCGAGTACCTGGCTTGTTGCCCAAACCAGGTACTTTCCGGCATTGGCAACAGCGTCCTGCGGGCTCGACGCCACGTCCAGCAACTGCGCGGCGGCCACCACGCCGTGCCGGGCGAGGTCTTCGGGAGTCACCAGGATCCGGCCGGCCACAACGATGACCGGAATGCCCCGCTCGCGGGCAGCATCGGCGAGCGCAATGGGGGCCTTGCCCGTGAGCGACTGGGAATCCATGGACCCTTCGCCGGTAATCACCAGGTCCGCGCCGCCCAGTTGTTCTGCCAGGCCGGTGAGTCCGGCTACCAGCGCGAAGCCACCTTCCAGCGTGGCACCCGTAAAGGCAAGGAACGACGCCGGGAAGCCGCCGGCGGCGCCGGCGCCGGGGACGTTCACGTCCCGGCCCGTGGCTTCCCGCAGGACGGATGCCCAGTTGCGGAGGCCGGCGTCGAGCTGTTCCACGGCGTCCTGGTCTGCGCCCTTTTGCGGGGAGAAGACATGCGCGGCGCCCGACGGTCCGTAGAGCGGATTGCGGACGTCCACGGCGATACGGAAGGTGGTTGCCGCGAGCCGCGGGTCGAGGCCGGTGGTGTCCAGTGCGGCGATGTCGGCGAGGGATCCGCCGCCCAGGGGCACCACGTTGCCGGCGGAGTCCAGTGGCTTCAGGCCGAGGGCGCGCAGGGCTCCGCTGCCGCCGTCGGTCATTGCTGATCCGCCCAGGCCCAGCACGATTTCCGTAGCACCTGCCTCCAGGGCGGCCGCGATGAGCTGTCCGCAGCCGTAGCTGTGGGCCCGCAGGGCGTTCTCCGGCGTGGGTTCCATGCTGGCGAGGCCTGATGCCTGAGCGGTTTCGATGACGGCGGTGACTGCGCCATCGCTGCCCTTGCGAAGGGCCCAGGCGGCGCCGAGGGGTGCCAGAATCGGGCCCACCACGGCGTTGAGCCGATCCTCGTAACCGGCGGCGACCGCTGCCTCAAGGGTGCCCTCGCCGCCGTCTGCGATGGGGAACTGGGTGGCCACGGCGTCCGGGTAAACGCGCAGGGCGCCTTCAGCGATCGCGGCGGCGGCTTCGGCTGCCGTCAGGGAGCCCTTGAACTTATCCGGAGCAATGAGGATGCGCATGCGCTCCATCATGCCAGTACCGCGCGGGAAAGCGCTTGCCAAATCCGGTATTCGGACAAACCCCGCACTTTAGGAGGAGAGTTAGCCTTCGCGCCACTCGTGGCTGGTGATGTGCGAGCCCGCCTGCGGGCCCATCTGGAGCATGCCGCCGTCCACGGGCCAGGACGCCCCGTTCACGTAGCTGGAGGCAGGGGAGGCCAGGAAGGCGATCACGGCAGCAATCTCCCGGGCGTCACCCGGCCGGCCCAGGGGCACGCCCGGGCGGTCCTTCGCGGTGGGGTCTTCGTCCTCCTGCCCCGTCATGGGAGTGGCAATCTCGCCGGGGGCCACGGTGTTGGCAGTGATCCCGTGCTCAGCCAGTTCCAGGGCCAGCGTCTTCATAAGGCCGGCAAGCCCATGTTTGGACGCGTCATAGGCGGAGGATCCCACCCGGGGCTGGAACTCGTGGACGCTGGTGACGGCGATCAGCCTTCCGCCCCTGCCGGCCTGGACCATCCGGCGGGCGGCTGCCTGCAGGCAGACGAACGCGCCGTTGAGGTTGGTGTCCAGTGTCTGCATCCAGCGGTCGATATCCATGTCCAGGAATTTGGTGCTCTCGCCGGTGCCTGCATTGTTGACGAAGACGTCCACACCGCCAAGCTCGTCGGCGAGTTCGTCGATCACAGCGCCTGCCGCCCGGAGCTCCGTGGTGTCCAGTTGCCGGATCACGGATTTGCGGCCCAGAGCACGGATCTCCTCGGCGGTGCCTTCGGCCCCGGCTTTGTCAGAGTGCCAGGTGACACCAACATCCAGTCCGGCGCGGGCCAGGGCCACAGCAGTGGCCTTGCCGATGCCGGAATCGGATGCGGTGACGATGGCGGTGGCGGGCGTGAAGTTGCTGGTGTCCTGCATCGAGGCAGCCTTTCGGGTGGGTCAGGGTGCGTGGATCATCTTGGGTCGAACTGGTCGCGGCGGTCAGGCGGGACGGCGAAGTTCCGTCTCCGGCGGGTAGCCGCCGCGCGCTGTGGCCGATTCCTCGGGAACGGCCATCAGCGGGACGGCGAAGGTGACCACCGGCCGCGCTTCCGGGCCGTCCGCTGACCTCACGGTCAGGCTCCGGGTGCCGGGCGGCACCGAGGGGGTGAAGACCTGCAGGTTCCGGGAACCCAGGACCACGGAGTCCCGCAGTGAGTACTCGGTTCCAAAGTGGTCCTCGAGGATAATCCGGGGCTGCGGTCCGCCCTCGGACGCCATTTGGATATTGACCACCAGCCCGGTGGCCCAGATTTCCACCGACAAGACGGTGAATTCATTCGAGTCCGTGACGTGGCGTCCATACGTGGGCGGCAGCAGCATCCTGCGAAGGGAGCCTGACGGTATGAGTTTGCGCATTGTTGTTCCTGTGGGTCTTGCGTCCGCGGTCGCAGAAGTGGCGCCGGATGCAACTCCGGTGCTGCCGAGACGATGGGGCGCGGGTGCGGCTTAGGCGTCTTCGCGGTTGGGATTTTCCAGCCGGAAGAAGTTGGATTGCTGCCCGTCGCTGCGCTGTTCCTGATAGATGAAGTTCAGTCCCCGGGAGTCAAAGGTTTCAAACCATTCCTCCCAGCTGATGTGGCGAAGCTTGTCATTTTCGCCGCCAAAATCGATTCTCAGCACTCCGAGGTGGTCTCCGTGTTCGGTGCCTTCCACCGTGGCGGGAACGCCGTCGCGCTCCTCCGCCCACTGCCTGATGACTTCGTGGTGGGTGGTGGCGAGGCTGCGTCCCTCACGCTCCGGCTCGTCGTCCGGCGAGGTGACTTCCTGTGAGTACTTGAGGGATTTGGAGGAGTCCGGCCCGCGCCGGATCTTTCCGCCGTCCGGGCCGGGGCCCAGGTCCTCTTCATCCGTGCCCGCGCCGGAATCGCGGGCGTTGTTTCCCTTGTCCTGTGCCATGGCGGCCATCCTTTCCCCAAGGTCCCAACTAGTAAGGCTACTTACTATGGAGCCTCCGGATTGGCCCTTGTGTCAAGGGGTTTGGCGGCTTTCTGCGGCTTCCCGCAATGGTGCCACTGCCGGGCGCGGGCCGCTAGGTCCGGGGGCGCAGTACCGCATAATATCCGGGAACGCGGCCCTGTCCGCTGATGCCGGTTGCGGGATTCGTTTCGATGGCCACGGGTCCGTCTTCCAGGAGTTGCCAGGCAGTGCGTGGCAGTGCACGGGAGCGCTCC
This sequence comes from Pseudarthrobacter sp. TE3704, assembly GCF_056279405.1. Lineage (NCBI taxonomy): Bacteria > Bacillati > Actinomycetota > Actinomycetes > Micrococcales > Micrococcaceae > Pseudarthrobacter > Pseudarthrobacter sp. TE3704. Next base: position 501,851 of record NZ_JBWCCJ010000001.1, on the reverse strand, counting down.
TCCGGGCCGAAACGGCCGGGCATCGGCAGGCCGCGGATGGCCCGTTCGAGCGGAGCAGGAATGCTGCGGGATGTGGCGCCCAAATGGGATACGTACTCCACCGGGTTGCCCTGGAAGTTGGTCTCCGCAAGGAATACCCTCCCGCGCTGCCCAACCAGCAGGCGCAGGTTTTCCGCGAGGGCCGCCTGGTCTGCCGCGCCCAGGACGTGGAGGACGCCCCGGATGAACACGTTGGCCTCCCGCGGGAGATCTTTCTCTGCACCCGGTGCTGTCATGTCCCTGACCTGGAACCGGACGTTGCGGAGTTCAGCGGATTCGGCCTCGGCCCGGTTCACCGCATGCGCGGACACGTCCACGCCGATGACTTCGGGGAAAAGTCCGGCCAGTGGCCTGCTGAAGCTGCCGTGCCCGCAGCCGATGTCCACTACGGGAAGCTCCGGGTCCAGATGGCGGAGGAGGACGTCCTTGTAGCTGAGGAATTCCTGGTCCGTTCCGGAATCCCACAGGACCTCACCGGCCGCCCCGGTGGCCCTGATGCCGGCCCAGTAGGTGTCCCAGGCCAGCGGCCGGTCCTTCGGCGCAGAGCGCGACAGCCGGACGAGCTTGGGGATCATCAGGTACTTCTGCAGGGCAGCTGCCACCGATTTCGCTGGGGAGGACTTTGAGGGGGAGGACACCGGTCCAATATATGTCCCGGAGCTGTTGCCGGCGGGCGCGGCACGGGGTTTCGCGGATGGCCTCTCCCTCCGCCGGTCCGCAGAACACGCCGGGTCAGGCCGCCGCACCCTCCAGCTTCAGCCAGGCCATGGCTTCCTCCCGGGACGTGAAGAAGCGCGTGGGACACGGCAGTTTGTTGATGCCCAGGATGAAGTTGGCCATCACTTTGTCCACTGGCGAGGCACCCAGCAGTGCGATGCGTGAAGCCTGGCAGGGGCGGCCAAAAACGGCGCGGGCGCCCCTGCTGACCTTTTCGGTTGTGGCCATGTCCACCAGCATCGGATGCCGGTTCTCCCCGCAGAGTTCGTTCACCCTGCTCATGGCATTCTCGGCATCAGCCTCGCTGATGGCCGCACCGCGCGGCCACCGCAGGTGCAGGACGCCGCCCTCGAGGGTGAGGTGGCCCTTTTCGCGTTCTTCCGGCTGGTGCGTCACTTTGTCCTCCCAGTGAATATTCATGGAGCCGCCCGCCCCGCATCCCCCTACAATGTACTCAACTGGGAGGAAAGTGAGCATTGTGGCAGCTGATTTGCCGTGTGACTTGCGCGTGCCCCGCAGCGCGGTGGTGGCGGACGCCAACGCCGGGCGGCTGGCCCTGAATGCCGCCGCTCTCCGCGATGCGGGCTACGCGGTCCACGCCGCCGCTGATGCCGCCGGGCTGGCTGCCCTGCTGGACGGCTGCCAGCCAGCTGTCATTGTGGTGGATGCCCCGCTGCTGCCCGCCGCCGAGTCGGAAGTGCCGGTCCTGGTCATGGTGGACCTCGACAACATCGCCGAGTGCGCTGTCCGCCCTCCGGGCATCCACGACTGCATCGCGAAACCGCCCTCACCCCGGGAACTGGTCCACCGCGCCACGGCGCTCATCGATCTGGTGTCCCGCCGCAATGCCTCGCGGCAGGAGGCCGAGGCGCTGCGCGGGCAGCTCCGGCAGGTGTCCGCAGCTGTGCGGGCAACGAACGATCCGCAGGAAATCGCGGACCACGTGGTGGCGGGATTTGGCCGGACGTTCAAGGCCGACCATGTCTGCCTGGCAACCTTCGAGGACCATCGGGTCCCCCCGATCACGGCCGCCTGGAGCAGGCCGGGCCTGGAGCCGCTCCCGGCCGATGCGCTTCCGGACGAGGAGGAAGCACGCCGCACGGCCGACCTTCTGTGGGCCGGGGCAGAAACCCTGTCCTCGGACGGCACCGAGACGGACGACGCCGAACCCGGCACGGCCGGGACTGACGGGGCCATGGTTGGCAAAGGCGGGCAGGCGGCGGCAGGCGAGGCGCCGGCGTCGGGCATTGCCAACGTTGCCTCGACCCTGGCCGTTCCCATGGGTGAAGGAAGCTCGTCGCTGGGCATCATCTGGATCGCCAGTGTTGACCGGCCCCGGACATGGTCCCGTGCTGAGCTCGGACTCATCCAGCACGTTGCCGGCAACGCCGCGCACGGACTGATCCAAAGCCACCTGATCAGCAGCCAGCAGCAGGTGGTCAAGCAGCTCCAGCAGCTGGACAAGGCCAAGACGGACTTCCTGGCCACCGTCAACCATGAACTGCGCACGCCGCTGACGTCCATCATGGCCTACCTGGACATGATCCAGGAGAGCACGGAGCAGCCCGTCTCCGCCGAAGTCCACCAGATGCTGGACATCGTGGTCCGGAACACCGAGCGGCTCCGGACGCTCATCGAGGACATGCTGAGTGTGTCGCGCAACGGCCTTGATGACAGCCTGATGCATCTCACCCCGGTGCGCCTGGGCCAGACCCTGGACCTGGTGGCGGCAGCGCTCCGGCCGCTGGCGAAGCTGCAGAACGTGACCATCGCCGTGGACCCGGTCCCGGAAGACCCGGAAATCCTCGCCGATGAGGTGCAGCTGCAGCAGGTGTTCACCAACCTGGTGTCCAACGCCATCAAGTTCACCCCCAGCGGCGGACGGATCGAGGTGGGCAGCGAATCCCACGCGGCGGCGGACGGCACCCGGTGGGCCACCGTGAGCGTCGCGGACACGGGCATCGGCATTTCCAGCGAGGAAATCGACCATGTCTTCACCCGGTTCTACCGTGCGTCCAATGCCATGTCCGGAGCCATCCCGGGCACGGGCCTGGGACTGGCCATCACCAAGGACATCGTGGCCCGCCATGGGGGACACATCGATGTGGCCTCCACGCTTGGTGCGGGCACCACCGTCACGGTCAGCCTCCCCCTGGATGCCGACCGGTCCCGGTCCAACTAGGGGGAAGGAGGATTTTCGATGTTTGCGGATAACGATCCCCGCCTCTCCCACCTGCTGGAAGGCATTGTGCGGCTGGCCTCGGGAGACCTCAGTTCCCGGATCGAGATCTCTGATGCCCGTGACGAGCTGGATGCCATCATCATGGGCACCAACCTGCTGGCCGAAGACCTGCAGATCATCTACGAAGAGCTTGAGCAGCGCGTCCAGGTGCGGACCCAGCTGCTGCACGAGGCCCACCTTGAAATGCAGAAGATGGCCATGCAGGACCCGCTCACCGGCCTTGCCAACCGCTCGGCCCTGATCGAGGCATTGCGGACAGCGCTCGACGCCGGCAGCGCCACGGGCGAGGGCCCCGCCATCCTGCTGATGGACTTGGACGCCTTCAAATCCATCAACGACAGCATGGGCCACACGGCCGGCGACCAGGTCCTCATTGCCGTGGGGGACCGGATCCGCAGCGCGGTGCGCTCCACCACCGACGTCGTCGCCCGCCTGGGCGGGGACGAATTCGCCATCGTTATGCCGGAGGCGTCACCGGACCAGGCAGTCATCGTGGGGCACCGAATCCTGGCGGCCCTCAAGCAGCCCATCGAGCTCCCCGGCCGCAGCGTGCGCTGCGGCGCCAGCATGGGGCTGAGCGTTGGCAGCGCAGGCCAGGCCCCGGAGGACATGCTCATGGAGGCCGACGTCGCCATGTACGCCTCCAAGGCGGAAGGGCAGAACCGGCTGCACCGTTTCGAGCCGGCGCTCCTGCTGATGCGCAGGCTCCGCAGCCAGCTGGTGGAGGACCTGCGCGCCGCGATCAAAACCGACGGCCTGATGCTCCACTACCAGCCCGTGGTGGAGCTCGCTACCGGACGGATCGAAGGGGTGGAGGCGCTGGTCCGGTGGAACCACCCCACACGCGGGTTCATCATGCCCGATGAGTTCATTCCGCTTGCCGAAGAAGCCGGGCTGATTTCCGAACTGGGGCTCTGGGTGCTCCGGACGGCAGTGCACCAGCTCCGCGACTGGATCGACGCCTCCCTGGTGGACAACCGGTTCTCCGTGCGCATCAACATCTCCGCGACGGACCTGCAGAGCCTTCAGTTCATCGAGGACGTCCGGAACGTCCTGAAGGAAACCGGCGTACGGCCGGAGCAGGTGGTCCTGGAGCTGACGGAAGTGGCCATCGTCAAAGGCAACGAGCTGGACCGTTACTCGCTGGGAGGCCTCCGCGGCCTGGGGGTGGGCATCGAAATCGATGACTTCGGCACCGGGTACTCCTCCATCAGTTACCTCCGCCGGCTTCCGGTGGACCGGGTCAAGGTGGACCGTTCGCTGATCAGCGGGCTGGGCACCGACCCGGGCCAGCCTGAGCTGGTGGCTGCCGTCCTGCAACTGGTCCGGGCATGCGGGCTGGAAGCCGTGTGGGAGGGCGTGGAAACAGCGGAGCAGGCAGGGATTTTGCGCGGGCTGGGCTGCCTCAGCGCCCAGGGGTACTACTTCAGCAGGCCGGTCCCGCCCGAACAGATTCCCTTGCTGCTGGTAGACCGGGCGGAAAGCGCTAACCCTTAGGGGCGAAAAGTACTGCGCTTTTGTTCACGCCGATATACGATCATCGTGCGGTGTCTGGTTTTCGTCGCCGCGAAAACAGGGAATAACAGAAACACCGGACTTTAAAGGCGTTTAGGAATTGAACATTAATGGGCCACTGGGTCATTACTTCGTCAACTGGGGGGCGTAGCTAATGTCGGTTCGTGTACAGGCATGGGGAATTATTGCCGCGGTGTTGGCGGATACCGATCCGTCCGGAGCCGCCGTCCGTCAGCGCCTTAGCAACAGCCTCGACGAGAACCCGGGCGTCCCGGAACGGGCGCTTCTGGAATACCTGCTGGAAACGCGGCGGAGTGAAGCCAATACGGTGGAAACCCTGGAAAGTGCCAGGGAGATGCGCCTGACGCCCCGCGTCATTCCGCCAAAGCTTGCGGAACACATCGACGCGATCCGCAGCATGTCGCGCATCAGCGCCCTGCTCGAAAGCCAGATGCTGATGACGGCTTTCCAGCCCATTTACGGGCTGGCGGGGAAAAACGTGGTGGGCGTGGAAGCACTCTCCCGCTTTGTCAGTGACGACGGCGCTGCCGCGGAACTGTGGTTCGCAGAGGCCAGGGCAGTCGGCCTGGGCGCCAACCTTGAGTTCTCGGCACTGGGATCAGCCGCAGCGGCCGCCAAGGACCTTCCGCCGCATCTTTTTGTGTCCCTGAACATTTCGCCCGCGTCATGCCTCGATCCGCGGCTGCCCGAGTTGTTCGAGCACATCGACCTTCCCGTCAGCCGCGTGGTGCTCGAATTGACGGAAACCATCGCGGATGAGCAGTACGCGCAGTTTATTGCCGCGGTCACTCCCCTGCGCGACAAGGGCCTGCGGATTGCGGTTGACGACACCCATTCGGGTGCCGGCGCCCTGAGCCGCATGGTGCACCTGCGGCCTGATTTCCTCAAAGTGGGCCGGGACGTGATCGGCGAGGTGGACAGCGACGGCATTCAGCGTGCCCTGGCTGCCTGCCTGGTGGACTTCACGCAGCAGATCGGCACCACCCTGGTTGCGGAAGGCATCGAAACGGTCGGCGAGCTGAAGGTCCTTACCGAACTCGGGATTGACGCCGGCCAGGGCTACCTCTTGGGCCGGCCCTCGGTCCGGCCGCAGGACTGGGCGTCCTGGAACACCCGCCTTGACGTGGACGGCCTCAACCGGCAGCTGGTCGGCACCGAGCAGTCCGGCCGGGATTCCCAGCCCACCGATTCCCCCTAGCCCGGACCGGCGCCAGCGGGACGTTTACAAACAACGGCTGAGGGGCGGGCACTGTGCCCGCCCCTCAGCCGTTGGTTTGTGTTCGCGCGCCTTACTCGTCGTGGCCCTGGTCCCCGCTCATCTGGTCCTCGGCCGGCGGCGTCTCTCCGGGAGGCACTCCCCCGCCGGGCTCCAGGCCCGTGATGTTGCCTTCGGCGGGATCGGGGTTCGGGGTGCAGGCCGAATTCTCGCCTCCGCCGGTGCCGGTGCCGGTGCCCGTATGGCCTGCCCGCGGTTCCTTGCCCGGCTGATCAGGGTTCGCGGGATCATTTTCCGGATGGTAGCTGCTCATCATGCGTGTCCTTTCCTGCCCGGCCGTGGTTCTTTGCCCCAGCTCTGGACTAATTGTAAGCATGCTGATAATTCTGGAAGGGAAGAGCGGGGCGGCCGCTGGGGCGCCCCGCATACGATGTCAGGAGGAGCAGTCATGGGAATCGGCGACAGCATCGGCAAGGCAGCAGAGAACGCCATGGAGGATCTTGCGGGAACATCCAAGCCCACGGAAAAGCTGAATGTTCCCGACCCCACGGACCCCAATGACGATGTGGAGGTCCACTCCTCCATCAGCGAAGGCTCCAACGCCATGGAGGCCGAAAAACAGAAGGCCCCGGGGCTCAAGACCGGCGCCGCACCCGGGCCGGTTTCCGAAAGTCCCTTTGGCGGGGATATAGACGAAACGAACAATGACAGGGCGGAAGCAGGGCGTGGAACGGGCGACGACGGCCTGGCAGGAGATGCGTCTGCGCCTACCGGCGGGGCCGGGGCGGCAGGCAGCGGAGGTCCCAGCGGCGTAAAGGGCGGACTGCCGGACAGCAACCCGGACGAGTTGCGGGCCGACCCGACCGAAGGCGACCAGGACCCGTCCACCAGCACCGGCCGCGGCTAGAACCACCACAGCGGATCAGGCGGTTGGCCCCGGCGGCCACCCGCCTTTTTCCGTGAGGACCTCCTTGAGCAGGTCCGCGCAGTCGGTGACGATCCCGTCGACGCCCATCTGCAGGAGGCGGCGCATCTCGGTGGGGTTGTTGATGGTCCAGACGTGGACCACCAGCCCCAGGGCATGGGCCCGCCGGACGGATCCGGGCGTCACCACCCTGATGATCCCCCGCCGTACCGGAACCTGCAGCGCCTGCACGTCGCGCAGGATCCGGCGCATCAGCCAGCGGAACACCGGGCCGGGCAGCACCGGGCCCAGCAGGGTGAAGAGGCCGCTGGACACAACGCCGGCGGAGGCGGCCACCGGACGGCTGAGCAGCTTCAGCACCGCCCGCCGTCGCCGGTCCGAGAAGCTTGTCACCAGCACCCGGTCATGCACCTGGTGGCGTTCGATGGCGGCCGCGGTGCTCTGCACCGAGTTCCAGTCCTTGACGTCCAGGTTGAGCCGGACGCCGGGCAGCCCGGCGACCAGCCCGTCGAAAGTAGGGATCGGCTCGCGGCCGCCGATCCGGAACTTCGCAATCTCAGCGGCGGGAAGATCCGAAACCTTGCCCCTGCCGTCGGTGACCCGGTCCAGCGTGTCGTCGTGGAAGAGGAGCAGCACGCCGTCGGAAGTGGTGTGCACGTCGGTTTCCACGTACCGGTAGCCAAGGCTTGCGGCGGCACGGAACGCGGCCATGGAATTTTCCAGGCCGTCCATGGAAAAGCCGCGGTGTGCCATCGCAATGGGCAGCTGGTTCCCGTCGGCGTCCGGGTTGGCGAAGAACGGCAGGCTCACAGTGCGAGCGTACCTGAGTGCCCTGCCGGCAGCGGTCCGCCTGAGGCGCGCCGCCTGTTCCCGCTAGTTAGTCCTCGTGGGGCAGGATTTCGATGCCGTCGCCGCAGTGCAGCAGCGTGCGCCCGCGGCCGCCGTCGAGATTGATCCACACAACCGTGTTGTCAGGGGTGATGGCGTCCACCAGGCCGCCAGTCTCGAACCCCGGCGAGAGCAGGACGCGGACGCGGTCACCCTGCCGGAGCTTTTTCCAGTGCGGAGCGGGCGTTGCCCTGCGCAGCGGTGCATCGGCGGTTTCGCGCTTGACGTTCTTTGCCATCTTTACCCCTTAGGCCAGCAGGAGAGGAGTCTGCTCTCCGGGCTCCACGCTACGGAGCAAAGATGAACGCCAGGTGAGCGCCAGCTGAGGATACGACGGCGGGAATCAGGCCTGCCGCGCGCCCAGCGAAGCGAGCCGCGCCTCCAGGACCTGGGCCACGCCGTCGTCATCAAAATGCGGGGCCCGCTGCCCGGCCGCCTCAATGGCCTCCGGGTGGCCGCTGGCCATGGCATAGCCGTGGCCGGCCCAGCGGAGCATCTCGATGTCGTTCGGCATGTCGCCGAACGCCACCACCTCGGAGGCGTCGATGCCCAGCGCCCGGGCGTACTCGGCCAGCGTGACGGCCTTGTTGACGCCGGGCAAGGACAGTTCGAGCATCGCGACGCCCGGGGAGGAGTGTGTGGCGGCGGCAAGATGCGCGACGGCGGGGCGCACCTCCGCGAGGAAATCGTCCGGCGTGCCCTCGCGCACGATGGCGAGGAACTTCACCACGGAATCATCGGCAGCAAGGGTGTCGGCGAGCGGTGCGGGGGTGAACTCGGACAGAAGTTCACTGGATCCGTTCTCGATGAAGCCGGGCTCAAGGTGGAAACCGGTCAACGTTTCTGCCGCGAACAGGGCGGCAGGGCGCAGCTGCTTGATGAGGCGGCGCAGTTCCAGGACGGCGTCGAGGGCGAGGGTGCGGGCGGAGACCAGCCGGTCGGCTTCGAGGTCCCAGACCACGGCGCCGTTCGAGCAGATCACGCGTCCGGTGTGCCCCAGCTGGTCCTGCAGCGGGTGCAGCCAGCGCGGCGGGCGGCCGGTCACAAAAACGAGTTCGACGCCGGCGTCCCGGCAGGCGTGGAAGGCGCGGACGGTGCGGTCACTGATTTTTCCGTCATGTCCGAGGATCGTTCCGTCAATGTCGCTCGCTACCAACCGCATCCTGCCAGTCTACGTGGGTTGCTGGGAGGGGGTTCCTTCTGCCAGGAGGGTACTGGTGGACCTCCACGTAGAAAGCCACCAAGTGCCCCGGCCATTTCCCAAATCTCATGACCGGCTTGCGGGCGCTGCTGCTCGAACAAGTCGGGATAGCATGACGGCATGCCTGACCAGGACGAAACCGAAGAACCGCTTCAATCACTGCCTCTTGGGATGGCCCGGGGATATGCAGAGTACAAGCCCGCTTCCGATCGGCCCTCGACTCGATTGACCAACGTCGGGGGCTACGACGAGCTCCTTGAGTTCTGCCGGGCGAAGGGATTGGCCCTCCCTCGCACTCGGCAAGGACTCGCAGTAGTCGATTCTCTGATTGAGAAAGCAGAAGATCGAACGACTCTGGAAGCACTCGTCCGCCCCATAGGAATGTTCTTTGGAGATGTTCTGACCCACGCCGTTCCGGGCGCTGAGTGGAAAGTCATTCATGAAGACTTCCCAGAGGTCAAAGTAATAAGGAACACGAATGTCTCCGTGATCCATGTTGCTCGGAACCGGTTGAACCGTGGCCTGCCGACGCTGGTGATGAACTACGACCATGCCCTCGATTTGATCGATGGTTAGTAGGGCGCTTCAGGAAGTCCGCAGTGTTCCTGGACCCTTGAATGTGTAATGCCGATACGCAACCGGCAAAAGGATCCTTTATCGGGCGGGCCCCGATTCCTTACCAACTGGACGTCCAGCAGAGGCATTGCTCTGTCTTTGGACCACCGCTTGGAACCTACGCCTTAGTCGCAGCGGCTGCTGCCCGCAGCGTGGGAGGGGGCATGTGGTCCGCGCCGACGTGGATCACGATGGCCTTGCCCAGCACTGTTTGATATGCGCGGTAGCCGCGAATGTGGAGAGCGATTGCATCCTGGATGCGACCGTCAATGGTCACTTCGGATTCAGAAGGTGTGGCCAGAGCGGCGAGCTTTTCCTGCTGGATACTTAATTGCTGTCCTCGCGGGCGCTCGGGGTCGCTCGTGGGGTCGTTACCAGTCGACTCGGCGTTCACGCTGAATTCGATAAGTGCTGAGCGCAGTGGGTCGCCAAGCTGCCCGTGTGCAGGTGGCGAGGGTAATTCACGAATGGTGCGAACCCGCTCCACGAGCTGGTAATCAACCAAATAATCGACGTCCAGATACCAGATCTGACCGTTGAAGCCTCCGCCGCTGATACTGGGCGTGGTGCCTGGCACCGCACTGTCTAGTACGGCGATAGGTTGGCCAAACTCGGCCAACATCTCTTCAGAGCCAGGGATCTCCCGTGGCAATGGCAATGGATCCCCAACGTTCATGAACTCCATGCGATCAGGGTACTCGCAGCCGCGGCTGATGGTAACGGCCGCCGGTCCCTGCAACTTCGTGGAGAATATTGGTGGACCCCCACGTAGGACTCCAGCAGGTTCGGCCCCCGCCAGCAGTGGCCCACAGCCATAGAAACGTGTCACGGAGTCGAGGAAGGGCATGGGCGACCCACCGGATATACAAGGACTCGTAGCAGTGCCATCCTGAAGCGAAGGAGACCTGGTTCGGATTGGGGATAACGAATGGCTGACGAGGGCCAACCAAAGACAAGTTCATTGCCTATGGGCTCTGACCAATTGAAGAGGAAGCGCTATGCGCGGAACTCCACCCTTTTCATGGCCGCGATGGCGCTCACGTGGCTGGCTACGTCCCTCGTGCAAGGACCAGATGCAGTTACGTATGAGTTCAACCTGGTACTGGCAGGCTTGTTCGCGATCGCAACGATTATCTGGTTACTCAAATGGAGAAGGGCCCGAGGCGGATCGAAGTAGCTTGTCGCCTTCAGAAGCGGGCTGCGCAAGCTTCCCCTGAATTCAGGATTGTGCAGAGGGCTTGTGAGTACTAGCTGGCAGGTACTCCTATGGCGTTGACATGGTTGGCGAATGGGCGCCGGATGAAGAGCAAGACCACCCTTCGGCAGGAGAAGCTGCTACTTGTCCGTTGTGTCACGACGAACTGGAAGATTTCCTGCATAACTGGCGGAGACGGCGGCATTCCAACGAACCGTAGTGGACGGGGCAAGCCCGGTGAGGCGGGCGAGAATTGGTGGCGGAAGTTGTTGCGCGAGTTGTCCGAGGGCTGTTGCCCGGGCCGCGCGGGGCCTGATGCCAATGACCCCGAGTCGCTTGCGGAGCGCCGGTGCACCTATTGGGTGTCCGTGAAGCGGACCTGGGAAGAGCCACTGCATGTCCTCAGCATTCCCCCCGAATCGCATCACCCGTCGCCTGCCGGCCGCTTGCCGGGCGTATTCGCCAAGTTCATCCGGTAACCGAAGCGGTTCGTGCCCGAAATGGATCCAGACGCTCTCGTTCGTGAAGGTGATGTCTGCCAGAGACAGCCCCCGGATCTCGTGGCTTCTGAAGCCGTAGATGATGACCAGGCCTGCGGCCAAACGCAGGCCAGGCTCGATGTTTTTCTGTGGATCAAGGATCTGACCCAGAAGCATTGCGCGTTCGTGCTCGGGGGTGAGGAAAACTGCAGGGAGGTTGGATGCCGGCGGTGGGGGGATTTTCAAGGTTTTTCCTGTGCCGTTGATTTTGCACCACTGTAGGAATGCCTTCACACGGTGACGTTCAGTAGGGCCTCCGGCGAGCCAAGCGTCCATGGTTGCCTGCTCGACGGAGTTCACCGTTAGGCGTTGGGTGTGGAGGATGTGTAGCAGCGCGTGCACTTGGGCAAGTTCCCGGCGCTGGCCGGCGAACTGAGCCTCGGTTCGGCCCTCGCGTCGTGCCTTTCGCAGATGCCGCCAGCGCGCGAATCCGGTGAACGAGCGTCGGTCCCTGTCGTCAGTGATGGTTTCTGATGGCCCTGAGAATCCATTGCTCAAAGGCGTGGAGACGCTCGTTCCGTTCAGGCAGGACGCCGGTGGCGACGAGGAAGGAGCGCAGCATTCCCGCTCCGGGCCGACCCGCTGCGTCGAGGGCTTCATGACAGATGTCGGCCTCGCTGCCAAGGAGTTGGCCTAGGATCCTCCAGTTCCTGCCGCTACCTATCATCGTGTCCAGATAACGGGCGTCGGCGTCCAGCAAGATATCCCGCACATATTCGAGGGCTGGTCGCTTTGACAGTTGTTCCGGTGTGAAGAGCGCTTTGACTTCGTCTCGGCGGCGGCAGCCTTTGCAGAGCCGGTCTTTTGTCAGATAGCCAATTTGTTCGCAGCGGACGCATGCCTTTAGGACTTGCTCGTGGGATCGCCAGCAACCGGAGCAAAGGAGCACGCCGCCGATTCGGCCGGTCGACTGCCGTTCCTTGCCGCACTGGGCGCAGATTCCCCTCGACCCTGCTGATCCGGGAAGGTGGCGCTGGCCGATCATCTTTTGAGGGAGTCCGCTGTCGCGGAGTTCGTCCGCGAGGGCAATCAGATGTGGGCTCCTTTTTCCTGATGCCCGGTTAGGGCCTAACCCTCTGATGCTCAGCTCGAACCATACTCTTAGCCGGTCGTCCCGGTCTGGCAGCGCTGAAGCCACAATCCTGGATACAGACACGGGGTCTATGCGGTATTCGGGGTCGATCCGTTCCATGATGCGATCACAAAGGTGTGAGGTTGCTGTCCTCAGGTGCACCTGCCAGCAACCCTCACAAACAAAACCGCCGGTGACAGGTTCGCCGGAATCGGCATAGCCGCCGCATTCCAGGCAGGGCAGTGTCTTCGGCATCAGCTCTTGTCATTGGGGATTATGGCCGCGCGTTTGGGCCTCAGTCCCTTTTCCCGCAGGAACTCCAGGCCCTTTTCAGTGCTTAGAGCGTCTTCGGTGCCGGTAGCGCGACCACGGGCCGAAGGCACGCGCACTTTGCCTATAAGGTCGTCTGCCGAACAGTCCAGGGCGTCCATCAGCGCAACGAGCACCTGCAGGTTCAGCCTTTCGGGTTTCTCCGCGGCCAGGCGGTAGACCTGACTGGCAGAGAGGTGCACTCCGCGCTCATTAAGAAGCGGAATCAGCTTGGTTGTGCTGAATAGCCCGCGGGTAGCCATGACTTCCCGGAGCCGCCATTCATAATCCAAGGTGTTCATCTCACTGCCTTTCCGAACCCGCGGCCTGAAGCAGTCCGGAGATCGCTTTTCGCATCATGGTGTTCGCGAAATCGCCACTCACCGCAGTGTAGATCGCTGTCGTGGCCTGATACGCGTGGCCTACCTGGCGTTGGATAAACATTGGATCGACACCATCCTCGGTTAAATGCGTGACATAGCTGTGCCTCAACGCGTGCGGGGAAAGCACCTGGTCCATCCCGAGCTCGTCACGGTACTCACCGAACCGCCTGCTCACGTCATCAGCCCGCAACCTGCGTCCGCGTTCGGAAACCCACAGGGCGTTCGAGGATTCATCGCGCACCAGTGGCCATATATTCTCCACATAGTCTCGGACCGCATCCGCCGCCCACTGATGCAAGGTCGCAACGGAGCGACGCTTCGGCGCCCCTCCCCTTGAAGACTTCCCGTTGCGGACAAGCAGCATCCCGAAAGATCCGAACTCCGGGGCATGGGGGTTGCGGTAGAAATCCGTAACGTCCAGGCCAGCGGCCTCGCTCGCGCGGAGTCCCCACGCATACGAAACCTTGAACAGCGTCGCGTCCCGGTAGGCGATGAACGACCCCTTCCGGCCCGAATCCAGGCGCAGGCCGACCTGCTCATCGGCATGGTCGAACAGCTGCTGAAGCTCCGAACGGGTTAGAGGGCGCCGCCGGGACCGGCCCTCGTAGTCCTGCAAATGCCGGGTCGTGTTCCACTCGGTGCAGACCTGCACAGGGTGTGTACCAAACCGGGACTCACACTCCGCGACCCAGTCATAGTGCGGCGAACAGATGAAGTCGCAGAACTGCGCCACAGCGTTCTGATAACCCCGGATCGTCGAAGGGGCCAGCCGTCGAACGGTGACCAGGTCCTCCATCCATTCATCAAACAAGGCGGCACTCCAATTCCAAGGAAAGGCTCCCGCCGACGTTCTGAAACGCTGCACAACGTTCAAGTCAGACTGCACTCCGGAGGCTCTGAGGTTCCGTCCTCCCACGCGCTGTGCTCGCCACCCCTCAAGCATGGCTGAGAAGACTGCCTCTTCCTCGTCAAGGAATGACACCCCAGGCGCCAAGAACAACGACGCCGCCCCTGCCGGAACCCTTTTTGAGCCGCCCACTCGTCCCCCTAATGCAATATTCCTGCATTAAACGCAGGATATGAGCAGGACGTCAAGCTGGGTAAGGTCAACTGGAAGCCTCACCGGGGATCATGAAGCCTTCTGCCCACACCGATCCTGCATCAAACGCAACATGGTGGAGAAGGTCGATTGTCGGCGGCTGGCGCTACACTGAATGAATCGAACATATTTTCGAATAAGGGTGTGTTGTGGGCGTTATTATTGGTCCCCGCGTGATAGATGCGGGCGCCTCGTTGTTCTCGGTGCTGATCTCTCCGGTCGCAGTGGCGGCGGGCTTTCCCTCGCCCGCGCAGGACTACTTCGACGGCCGGATCGACCTGAACGCGCACCTGATCAAGGACATCACCAGCACGTTCGTGGTGCGGGTGACCGGGGACTCCATGGAAGGCGCCGGGATCAGCCACGGTGACGAGCTGATCGTCAACCGGGCCCTTGAGCCCAGGGACGGTTCCGTGGTGATTGCGGTGCTGGACGGCGAGTTGACCGTCAAGCGCCTGCGCATCACCTCAACCGGCGTGGTGCTCCAGGCGGAGAACCCGAAGTATCCGGACATCAAGGTCCCAGCCCTGTCCGAGCTCACCATCTGGGGCGTGGCCACGAGGTGCCTCCATCATGTGTGAAGGGTATGCGCCCGTTCGGCATGCCGGAGCAGGGCAATGACTAAGCCCGTCCTGATGCGCCGGATGCCGCAGATCGCCCATGTTGACGTGAACTGCTTCTACGCCTCGGCCGAGCGGGCGTTCGACCCCTCCCTGGAGGGCCGGCCGCTGGTGGTGCTGTCCAACAATGATGGATGCGCGGTGACGCGGTCCCCCGAGGCGAAGGCACTCGGCATCGCGACCGGCGAGCCCTGGTTCAAGCTCGCGCCGCGCGCCAAGGAGTGGGGGCTGGTGGCCAAATCGAGCAATTACGAGCTCTACGGGGACATCAGCGCCCGGGTCATGGAGCTGCTCGGCAGGCACTCCGCGTGGATGGAGGTCTACAGCATTGACGAGGCCTTCCTGGGCGTCAAAGGCGACCCGGACCAGCTGCTGACCCTTGGCCGGGATATCAAGGACGCCGTCCGCCGCCACGTCGGCGTGCCGGTGTGTGTGGGGATTGCCCCTACCAAGACGCTGGCCAAGCTGTGCAACAAGTGGGCCAAGAACAACGTGGCCTTTGGCGGGGTATGCCACTGGGACAGTGTCCCCTGGCCGCAGCGGGAGTCCTTGATGGGGCGGCTGTCCGTGGAGGAGATCTGGGGCATCGCCGGCAGGCTCACCAGGCGCCTGAACGTGATGGGCATCTTCACGGTCCTGGACCTGGTCCGCGCCGATCCCGTGGTAATCCGGGACAAGTTCTCCGTGGTCCTGATGCGCACGGTCCTGGAGTTGCGGGGGACTCCCTGCATTCCCATGGAGGAAGAGCGCATCGGCCGGGACCAGCTGATCTTCTCCCGCTCCTTCGCCAAGCCGGTCACCACCGCAGCGGGACTGCGGCAGGTGCTGGGCATCTACGGCCAGCAGGCCAGTGCCAGGCTCTCGAAACACGGGCTGCAGGCAAAGGTCCTCACAGCGTTCGCCGCCACATCTCCTTTCCGCCAGCAGGAGCAGGCTTATCCGTCCGTCTGCGTTTCCCTCCCGATGCCGACGGCGGATCCGCTCCTGCTGACCCGGGCCGCGCATGCGCTGCTGCCCAACATCCGCGACGGCCTCCGGTACGCCAAGGCAGGGATCATGCTCACCGATCTGCGGCCCACCGGCAACCAGTCGCCGCTGGAACCTTTTGAGAACCGGCATGAAGAACGGGCCATCGGCCCGCTCCTGGAGGACGTGAGCCGGCGCTTTGGCCGCGGCTCCATCGGGCTGGGGCAGGCCGGCATCAAGACGGGGTTGGACTGGACCATGAAGCGCGACATGCAATCACCGCGGTACACCACCCACTGGGACGAGCTCCCCCTGGTCAAAGCCGCCTGATCTGCGGCTTTGGCAGCCAGTGGAGGAACTGCAGTGGCTCCTTCAACGGTCGGCCCAGCCGACCGGGGCGGGCGCATCGAGGAACGTGGTCACCACCTCACGCACCAAATCGGTCCGTGCGAGCCCGAAGAAGTGCGTGGTGCCGGGGAAGACCGCGAGCTGCGACGCAGGCACACCCTCGAAGTCGCCGTTCACGTCTCCCCCGCGCAGTTGGAGGAATTTCACCGCGTGGTCGAGCTTGACCATGTCGCAGTCGCCCACCGTGAAGAGCGTCGGCGCCTCGATTCCGCGGATGTCGTCGTCGCTCCAGCCAGGCTCGCCCTCGCCGTAGTGTGCCAGCTTGTCCAGCAGGCCCTGCAGGTGCCCGCGGTCCGGATGCGGAGACACGGCAAGGTAGCGTTCCTCCATCGGAGTTCCCGCGATCATGTCCACCGTCATCTCCGCCACAGCTTCGGAGTTGCCGCCGCGGTCGCCCTCCGGCCGGAACGCTACCGACGACACGATGAGCTTGCGCACGAGTTCCGGGTGCTTGATCGCGAGGTGCAGCGCCACGGCAGCCCCGACGCTGAATCCGAAGACATCAACCTTGTCGACGGCGAGGTGCTCGAGAAGCCCGATAACATCGGAGGCCAGGTGGTGCGTGGCCAGTGGCCGGTCGATGTCGTTGGTGCGCCCGTGCCCTTGGAAGTCGGCGGCGATCACCAGGCGCCCGGCCGACAGGCCCGGGATCAGTGCACCGAACTGCTGCTCAATGTCGAACAGCCCGCCGTGCAGGAGCAGCAGCGGGGTGCCGCCGTCGCCATGCAGCTCGTAATACATCCGGAGCCCGTTGACCGGCGCATAACCGGTTGCGGGCTGGGCCGGCGTTGTATCGGTCATCTTCGAACCTCCTCGGGCCCTGTGCCTGGTCGTGCAATCCTTGCATCGTGTGCACGCGCCCACCAGTGCTGATTCCTCAGGCGGACGGGGCCCCCGGCGTGTGCGGCCCGTCGAACATTGCGCTGTTGCTGGCCTGCGGCACGATGACGTGGACGGCGTTCCGCTGGATGGTGAAGTCCGTGGGCGTGGCGGCCGCGATTTCGCCGTCCAGGTTCACGGGCATGGGCGGCTCGGTGACCAGGCGGACCCGCCGCGTGGTCAGGTGGTACACCCGGTCGTGTTCAATAAAGCTTCCGTTCCTGAGCAGCCGTGCGATCTTTACGTGCTCACGGAACGGCGCTGCCAGGATTGCGTAGATGTCAAGGATGTGATCGTCGATTCCCGCCGTCGGCGAGACTGTGTTGCCGCCGCCGTAGTGCCTGCCGTTGCCGACGGCCACCTGGAGCAGGCCCTCGAGGTGCATCGGCTCATGGTCCTCCTCCGGGAACTCGAGACGGGCGGAGAACGGTTCGTGCCGGGAATACGAACGCAGAGTGGCAATGCCGTACGCCAGCGGCCCGAGACGCCGCTTCAGGCGAGGGGTGAGAGCCTCCGTAACCCGCACGGACAGGCCGGCGGAAGCGACGTTGAGGAAGGGCTGGCCATTTGCCCTGCCGAGGTCGATGTCCACCACCTTCCCGCCTGCCACCGCAGCACATGCCTCCGCCAAATTGTTCGGGATCTCCAGCGTGCGTGCGAGGTCGTTGGCGGTGCCCAGCGGAAGAACGCCCAGCACGACGCCGGTGCCGGCAACCCTGCCGGCGGCGTAGGAAACCGTCCCGTCACCGCCACCCACCACCACCAGGTCATGACCGTCCGCAACCACCCGGTCGAGCGTCCCGGCCAGTTCGGCCCCCGAGTGAACGTGGTGCACGGCGGAGACCGGCACGCCCGCCTTCTGCAGGGCATGCACCGCCAGCTCCCTGGCAGCCGCCCCCCGGCGTGATCCGGAGTTGATCACCACGGCAGCAGAGCGGGCCTCTCGGGCAACCTTCATGGGGCCATGGTAGGTGGATTACCTTGGGAAGTCCCTGCGGGACGGCCCAGCAACGGGACGGCTTCACGGGAACCGGCCATAACCAGCACTGACGGGCATCCCTTCGCAGGTTACACAAAGGGATGCCCGTCAGGACTGGCAGCGCGTCCGGGGTTGGACGATGCCAGGGGTAGGTATGGGCTAGTGGTTGATACGGGCTACGGGTGGGAAACGGGTGCTGACACCAGTTGAGGCGCGGCTGGAGCATCCGGCCCGCTGACATCCGGAGCCGGGTGGGCGATTGCGGCGTGTTCGGCCAGGACGCCCGTCTGGTGCCTGATCTTCAGGCGGTACAACAGGGCCCCGCCGCCGGCAACGGTGGCAACGAAGATCACGCCGCCCCACTGCAGGTACCACTCGAATGGGGGTACCGAGTTGTAGATTTCCGGGCGGGGCCAGATGAGGTTCAGCGTCATGGCGCCGCCCCACAGGACCGCGAGGATGTTCACGGGCAGCCCCCACTTGCCCAGGCTGAAGCCCGGCTCGGTGCCGTCATCCGCGAGCGGCCACTTTTTCTGGAACCGCTTGCGGAGCAGCGGAACGGTGACCAGCAGGTAGGACAGGTAGATCAGGACGATGCTGATGCTGGAAAGGATGGTGAAGATGGCGGGCTGGGAGACGTTGACGATCAGCGGAATGATGGCGATGAGTCCGATGACGATCGCCGCCACCGTGGGCGTCTTCCGCTCCGGGTGTACCTTGCTGAGCTGGCGGCTGAAGGGCAGGTTGTTGTCCCTGGCCATGGCGAACATCATGCGGATGGCGGCGGCGTGAACGGCGAGGGTGCAGACGATCACGGCCACCACGATGCACCCCAGGAACGCCTTGCCGAAGGGGCCTCCCAGGACGGAGAGCACGATGTACTGGAGGCCGCCGTCGGCGGCGCCCAGCTTGGGGTCGCTGAGGTCGGGGGCGGCCAGGAGTCCGCCAAGGAGAATCAGGCCGCCGAGGATGAAGGACGCCGTGATGGCACGGAGGATGGCCTTGGGTGCGGTCTTTTTCGGGTCCTTCGTCTCCTCGCCGAGGGAACTGGCCGTGTCAAAGCCATACATCACGTAACCGGAGGCCATGGCACCGATGAGGAACACCCCGAAGAAGCCAAGGTCGTGGTCCATGCCGTAGCCTTCTGTGCTGAAAAGGACTTCCGGCCCCCGCACCACATGCCAGCCAAGGGCCAGGATGAGGAGCACGGCGGCTGCGAGCTCCACGAAGACGCCGATGCTGTTGATCTTGGTCATCAGCTTCACGCCGAAGGCGTTGATGAGGGTGGAGATGGAGATCATGATGCTGGCGAGCAGCACGCCGTTGAGGGCGAAATCGTAGGTGCCGGTGCCGTCGCCGATGATCTGGAAACCGGACCAGATCTGGGGCAGGGTGAGCTGCAGTGCAAGGGCCACGGCTCCGAGCGCCACGATCGAGGAGATGAGCAGCAGCCAGCCCGCCAGCCAGGCGAACGTCCCTGACGAGAGCCGCTTGGCCCAGTTGTAGACCGAGCCGGCTACCGGATACCGTCCGGCAAGCTCGGCGAAGCAGAGCGCCACCATGAGCTGGCCGGCGAAGACGAGGGGCCAGGACCACGCGTAGGCGGGGCCGGCCATGGAAAAACCAAAGTAGAACAGCTGGAATACGCCGGTGAGAATGGAAATGTAGCTGACTCCGGCCGCGAAACTGGCGAATTTGCCGATGCTGCGGTCCAGGGTCTGGGCATAGCCGAACTCGTCCATGCCGCTTGAATCAGTACTCTTGCTGGGTTCGAACATCTGAACTCCTAAGTGGAAAAGCACGATGGTGATGACCCATGGCCGCCATTGGACACGGGTTATATCGGCGGCCGGGCGCCGCGCCGGCGGCGCCCGGCCATGTCCCCCAAATGCTGGTGCTAGCCGGCGGTCCCCACCCCGGCGTCATCGGCAGGTGAGCCAAACCAGCCGCTGGGCGCGGGCTGGATGTTCTGCCAGATATGTTTTGCCTCGCGGTATTCGTTGAGGCCGGCGCTGCCAAGTTCCCGGCCGATGCCGGACTTCCCAAAACCGCCCCACTCCGCCTGCGGGACGTATGGGTGGTAATCATTGATCCATACTGTTCCGTGCCTCAGGGCTCCCGCAACGCGCTGTGCTTTCGATGCGTCGGACGTCCACACCGCACCAGCCAGGCCGTACTCCGTGTCATTGGCGATGGCAACGGCCTCCTCCTCGGTCCGGAACGTTTCGATGGTCAGCACCGGGCCGAATGACTCTTCCCGCAGCACACTCATGCCGGAGCGGCAGTTGCCAAGCACGGTGGGCGGGTAGAAGAACCCGTCCGCAAGGGGCCCGTCGTCGGGAATGAAGCCGCCGCACAAAAGCTCCGCGCCTTCCGCGATGCCGGCCTGGACGTAGGCGTGGACCTGATCGCGGTGCTTTGCGGAAATGAGCGGACCCGTTTCCGCATCGGGATCGAACGGTCCGCCCATGCGGATCCTTTTGGCGCGTTCCACCACCTCGGCCACGAAGCGCTCCGCGATGGTCTCCTCGACCACGAGGCGCGCCCCTGCCGAGCAGACCTGGCCGGAGTGCAGGAACACGGCGGTCAGAGCGTTGTCGACGGCAGCGTCCCAGTCGGCGTCAGCGAAGACGACATTGGGGTTCTTCCCGCCGAGTTCGAAGGCGACCCGCTTCACGGTCTCCGCGGCCGCCGCCATGATGGTCTGGCCCGTGGCCAGGCTCCCCGTCAGGGAGACGAGGTCCACGCGCGGATCGGAGCTGAGGAGGGGGCCCACCCTCGATCCGGATCCCGTGACGAGGTTCGCGACGCCGGCCGGAACGCCGGCCTCTGCCAGGGTCTCCATGAGCAGGATGGAGGTGGACGGTGTGAGCTCGCTGGGCTTGAGCACGAAGGAATTTCCCGCAACAAGTGCCGGCGCCACTTTCCAGGCCGCCTGCAGGAGCGGGTAGTTCCAGGGCGCGATGAGGGCACAGACGCCGAGCGGTTCGTAGACCACACGGCTGATGGCGTTCGGCCGGCCCGTATCGATGACCCGGCCGGCATCGAGGCCCGCTATCTTGCCGTAGTAGCGGAAGCAGGAGGCAATGTCGTCAATGTCGTATTCGGCCTCGACGAGGCGCTTGCCTGTGTCCAGTGCTTCGGCCCGGGCGTACGCCGCCTTGTCCCGCTCGAGCAGCGCGGCGACGCGAAGCAGGACCTCGCCGCGTTCAATGTCGGTCAGCCGGCGCCACGCACCGCCGTCGAACGCTGCCCGGGCACTGGCGATTGCCCGCTCCGCGTCCTCTACGGTGGATGAGGCGACTACCGCCACTTCGCGCCCGTCCGCCGGGCAGCGCACAACGGTTGTCCCGCCGTCGGACGCCTGGTGCCAGGCACCGTCAATGTACAAGCCCTTGATGGCATCCTGCGCTTTTCCGGCGTCGCGGACCTGCTCAGCGGTGGCGGTCATCGTTTCTCCTTTTCCAGTCCATCAATCATGCCTATGCCTTTGCCGCAGGGGCAGCCGCAGTGCCGGCGCCGTTACGCTCCAGCGGGCTGATGCCGTGCCGGTAGAACTCGGCATGCTGCGGCGCCAGCGGGGCCTTCCCGGCGATCAGGTCGGCTGCCTTCTCGGCGAGCATCATGACGGGGGCGTAGATATTGCCGTTGGTCACGTACGGCATGGCCGAGGCGTCCACAACCCGGAGGCCCTGTGTTCCGTGGACGGACATGTCGAGCGGGTTCACCACCGCCATCGGATCGGACTCCGGCCCCATCTTGGCCGTGCAGGAGGGGTGCAGGGCGGTTTCCGCGTCGCGGGCCACCCAGTCCAGGATCTCGGCGTCGGTCTGCACGGCCCGGCCGGGTGAGAGCTCGCCGCCGTTGAAGGGGCCCATGGCGGACTGGCCCAGGATGTCGCGGGCCACGTGGACGGCCTCGACCCATTCACGGCGGTCCTGGTCCGTGGACAGGTAGTTGAACACCATGGATGGATGCACCGTGGGGTCGGTGGACTTGATCTTGAGGGTGCCACGGGCGTCGGAGTACATGGGCCCGATGTGCACCTGGTAGCCGTGCTTGGCATCCGCCTTCTGGCCGTCGTAGCGGACGGCGACCGGGAGGAAGTGGAACATCAGGTTCGGGTACGCGACGTCCTCGTTGGAGCGGACGAAGCCGCCGCCTTCGAAGTGGTTGGTAGCGGCCGGGCCCTTGCGGCCGAAGAGCCACTGCATGCCGATCCACGGCATGCGCCAGACGTCCAGAGCCGGCTGCATGGAGACCGGCTGGGTGCAGGCATGCTGGATGTAGACCTCCAGGTGGTCCTGCAGGTTCTCGCCGACGCCGGGAAGGTTGACCACGGGGTTGATGCCCAGGGAGTTCAGGTGCACCGCTTCGCCCACGCCGGAGAGCTGCAGCAGCTGCGGGGTGTTGATGGCGCCGCCGGACAGGATGACCTCGCCGGCGTTGACCACGTGGGTCTGGCCGTTGCGGCGGTAGGTGACGCCGGTGGCCACCGTGCCCTTGAAGTTGACCTTGGTGACCATCGCCCGGGTCAGGACGGTGAGGTTCGGGCGGCGTGTATTGGGGCGGATGTGGGCCCGGGAGGCGGAGAGTCGCTGGCCCTTGTGGACGTTGCGGTCGAAGGCCGCGAAGCCTTCCTGGCGGTAGCCGTTGACGTCGTCGGTCAGGGGGTAGCCGGCTTCCTGGGCGGCTTTGAAGAACGCCTGGAAAAGCGGGTTGGTGGCCGGACCGCGTTCCAGGACCAGCGGGCCGTCGTGGCCGCGCAGTTCGTCATCCGGGTCCGCTGCCAGGGCGTTTTCCATTTTGTTGAAGTAGGGCAGGCAGTGCGCGAAATCCCAGGTATCCATGCCGGCGTCGGCGCCCCAGCGCTCGTAATCGAGGGGGTTGCCGCGCTGGAAGATCATGCCGTTGATGGAGCTGGAGCCGCCCAGGACCTTGCCGCGGGCGTGTGCTACGCGGCGGCCGCCCATGAAGGGTTCCGGGTCGGATTCGTAGCGCCAGTCATACAGCGGGTTGCCGCTGGGAAAGGTCAGCGCGGCAGGCATCTGGATGAACAGGTCCCAGGGGTAGTCGCTGCGTCCGGCCTCAAGAACCAGGACGCTGCTGTTGCCCCCTTCGCTCAAGCGGTTGGCGAGCACGGAACCCGCGCTTCCTCCGCCGACGATGACATAGTCGTAGTGGGTTTTTGTCATGCTGGAAACTCTCTTTCTACCTGGTGCAGGCCAGCCGCTGAGGGCTGGTGGTCCTTCTTCCGGAAGCCGGCGATACACGGCGATGCCCCGGAAAAGCGTTGGAAATCCCTGAAGTGGTGGATGCGGACCGCTGATGAATCAGCGCTGAATCAACGCGGTTCCGGAAATCCATGAGCTGTGGTGTACGTCATACTCATGCACAGTAATCCACATTGAACAAGTGTTCAATAGTCCGACTGGACAAACGTTCAAGATTTAACGCCGACGAAACATCGCGAGGTGAAATGGAGGCGAAAAACCGTCCCTGGACGTCGAATATGACGGGCTGCTGTCATGAACGCGGAACCGCAGCGGCAGGGTGCAGCGCTGGAAGTGCGGACGGCTTCGATCCGCGAAAGAGGGTAAAGCGGGCCGCTAAGCGGCGAAGGCGATCTCTTCGGTCCGGGCGATGCTCCGGCGGATGGAATCCTTGTCAACACCAAGGAGCGCGGTGAGCCACATCCCGTTTTGCACCACGACGATGTCTGCGGCCCGCTCCCTGCACTCGTCATTGGAAAGCCCGGGCCTGGCATTGCCGATCAACGTCGCGAGCCCCTGGAGGTAGCGCTCAAACGCTGCCGCGTTGATGGCTGCGAAGTCTTCATGGGCCTGTGCCAGCGCCCATAAATGGAGCCGCAGGGACAGATATTGTGTGGTCAGCAACTCCGGGCCCGCGACGCGCTGGAGGGCCTTCTTCAGCTGCTCGTCGGGCGGCGAGTCGGGGTCGGGCGTGACCAGCATCAGGTCATGCTGGTCGATCCGGTGCAGGGCCGCGCGGATCAGGCTCGACTTGTCTTCGTAGTAGTAGTTCACCAGCCCGAGGGCGACGCCCGCTTCCCGGGCCACCGCGCGCATATTGACGCCTGAGATGCCGTGGCGCGACAGCAGGGCCAGTGCCGCCTCGAGAATGCGGGACTGCCTGTCAACCTGTTCGCCGGAGTTCACGGTGCTGGTATCCACTTGGCCAGACTATGGGCAATACGGTGGTGGCGCATCCCGCAGCAGGGTCAGCGCGGCGTTAGCGCCATCTCAACCTTGAGGTCACGGCCACTCATCAGCCAACGGACCGAAAAAAGACGTTCTGCGACGTTTCTTGACGCGCCGCTACGCCGCGTTGAGCGTTCGCGTCGCCCCGTGAACCCCTGCTACACGAATGATTGTGGCGCTGCCGGCCGCTCCGTAATCTCAACTCAGCATCCGCCCCAGCAAAGGAATTTCCCGATGACTACTCCCCAGGACAAGAGTCCGCAGAACCAGGAAAGCTCCACCCGCATCGTTGCCGGCCAGTCGGCACCCAAGCGTCCCCTCGGCCTGAAGATCGGCATCGCCGCCGGCATCCTGGCCCTCATCGGCGGCGGTGCCGCCGTCGCCTCCGCGGTGAACAGCAACAACAGCACAGCGGCAGCGGAGCAGAGCGCACTGGCCGGCAACCCCGCCGCCGAGCTGAAGCTGGGCTACTTCGGCAACGTCACCCACGCCCCGGCCCTGGTGGGCGTCAGCCAGGGCCACATTGCAGAGGAACTTGGCGACACGAAGCTCAGCACGCAGGTGTTCAACGCCGGCCCGGCCGCCATCGAGGCACTGAATGCCGGTGCCATCGACGCCACCTACATCGGCCCGAACCCGGCCATCAACTCCTACGTCAAGAGCGCCGGTGAATCGGTGCACATCATTGCCGGCGCCGCGGCTGGTGGTGCCCAGCTTGTGGTCAAGCCCGAGATCAACTCCCCGGCAGACCTGGCAGGCAAGACCCTCGCCTCCCCCCAGCTGGGCGGCACCCAGGACGTTGCGCTCCGCGCGTGGCTGGCATCCCAGGGCTACAAGACCAATGTGGACGGCAGCGGCGACGTAGCCATCAACCCCACCGAAAACGCTCAGACCCTGAAACTGTTCCAGGATGGAAAGCTCGACGGCGCGTGGCTGCCTGAGCCCTGGGCCTCGCGTCTTGTGCTGACCGCCGGCGCCAAGGTCCTGGTGGACGAAAAGGACCTGTGGGACGGCTCGCTGTCCGGCAAGCCCGGCGAGTTCCCCACCACCATCCTGATCGTGAACCAGAAGTTCGCCGCCGAACACCCGGACACCGTCAAGGCCCTCCTCAAAGGCCATGTGAAGTCGGTCGAGTGGCTGAACAAGGCGGCCGACGGCGAAAAGGCCAGCGTCATCAACGCAGCGCTGAAGGAAGCGGCCGGCGCCGAGCTGAAGGCGGACGTGATCGACCGCTCCCTGAAGAACATCGTGTTCACCGTGGACCCGCTGGCTGGAACCTACGAAAAGCTCCTGGCCGACGGCGTCGCCGCCGGAACCACCAAGCAGGCCGACATCAACGGCATCTTCGACCTCACCGCGCTCAACGGCGTAACGGCTGAGAAGACCTCCGCGGCCGGGCTCGGCAAGGAATAACGCAACGCTCTCTCACCTTTCGCATTATTTTGGCCGGCGCTCTCTCACTTTCCTGAGGAAAGTGAGAGAGCGCCGGCCGTTAAGGCGCATCAGGTGAGAGAGCGTTGGTTTTGAGGTATCAGCGCAACGGATAGTTGCTATTGAAAACTGCCGCTTCTCCAAATATATGAAGTCCCTCACAGTAGTTACAGGACCTGCACCAAACCGACCGCAGCCAGTAACCAGAAGGACTTCAACGTGGAAACTCCCCTCTCCCATCTTGCCCACCTCGAGATCACCACCCCGGACGTCGAAGCCTCGGCACGGTTCTACGAGGAAAAGTTCGGCATGCGCATCATCGACCGCGTGGACGGCAACGTCTACCTGCGCTGCTGGGGCGACTACTACCGCTACAGCCTGGTCATCACGGAAGGACCCGAAGCGTCCCTGGGCCGGATGGCCTGGCGCACCAACTCCCAGGCGGCCCTGGAAGCCGCAGCCGAGCGCATCGAAGCAACCGGCGTGCAGGGAACCTGGACGCCCGGCGGCCACGGCTTCGGCAAGGCTTACGAGTTCACCGGGCCCTACGGCCACCACATGCGCCTCTTCTATGAAGTGGAGAAGTTCGTCGCCGAGCCGGGTTTCGAGTCCACCTACCCGGACCGGCCGGAACGCCGCAGCAGCCACGCCGCCGCACCCCGCTTCCTTGACCACGTCACGGTGGCATCCTCCGATGTCCGCGGCTTCGCCAAGTGGTACAACGAGGCCCTCGGCTTCCGCGTCATGGCCTTCGTTGACCTGGACGAAGCACCCATCACCGTCTTCTCCGTCCTCACCACCAACGAAAAGTCCCACGACCTGGGCGTCGTCCTGGACACCTCCAGCCGCGCCGGACGCGTCAACCACATCGCCTTCTGGGTGGACGCCACCGAGGACCTGCTCCGCACCGCGGACGTCATGATGGAAAACGGCACCCCCATGGAATACGGCCCCTCCATCCACGGCGTGGGCGAGCAGAACTTCCTCTACTTCCGCGACCCGTCCGGCCTGCGCGTCGAACTGAACTCCGGCGGCTACCGCAACTACGTCCCGGACTGGGACGCCAACACCTGGAAGCCGTCGCTGGGCTCCAACAACTTCTACAAGAACGGCGCCATGCCGCACTCCATGACCGAATCCTTCCCGCCGGCCGAGGGTTTCACCGCGACCGAAGAAGGCGCCTCCCCCGAGATGAAGGAAGCCCTCCTGAACCCCTACGCGAAGCAGGGACGGGGCTAGAAAGATATGCCTGAAGCAACATATGCCCTCATCCGGTTCCAGGAAGCCGGTGACAGCAAGGCCCGCGCCGGCCTGCTGGTAGGTGAACGCGTCCTGCCGCTGGACGGGGACATCAACTCCCTGATCGAGCACTGGGACACCACCGAAGCCCAGCTGGACAGCCTCGCCGCCTCCGCCGGCCAGGATGCCGGCCTTGCACTGGCCGACGTCGAAGTCCTTGCCCCGGTAGAACCAGCCCAGGTCCTGCAGACCGGCGCGAACTACCGCAAGCACGTGATCGACCTCGCCGCAGCACACCGCGAACCGGGCGAGGACGAGGAAGAAGTGCGCGCCAAGACGGCGGCCATGATGGACAAGCGGGCAGGCCAGGGCACGCCGTACTTCTTTATAGGGCTCCCGACGGCGATCGCGTCCGCCACGGACGACCTCACCCTGCCTGCCTACTCCAAGTCCCACGACTGGGAGCTGGAACTGGCAGCAGTCATCGGCAGGACCGCGTTCCGCGTCACCCCCGAGGAAGCGCTGGACTACGTCTTCGGCTACACCATGGTCAACGACATCACCACCCGTGAATACGTCTTCCGCAAGGACATGCCGGCCATCGGCTCGGACTGGTACCGCGCCAAAAACGCCCCCGGCTTCCTTCCCACCGGGCCGCTGCTGGTACCGGCCAAGTTCTTCGGCGACCCGCAGGACGTCCAGGTGACACTGAAGCTCAACGGCAAGGCCATGCAGGACGAGTCCACACAGGACATGATCTTCGGCGTCGCCAAGCTCGTCAGCGAAGCCTCCCAGATCATGCCGCTGCGCCCCGGCGACCTGGTGCTCACGGGAAGCCCCGCCGGCAACGGCCAGCACTGGGGCCGGCTGCTGCAGGACGGCGACGTCATGGAAGGCACCATCACCGGACTGGGCACCCAGCTCATCCACTGCAAGGACGAAACCACAACTGAAGGTGTCCAGTGACCACCCAGGACACAGCACCAACCACCGCCACCGGGGAATCCACCGATTCCCCGGTGATCCGGCGTGAAGACCCGCTCGGCAGCATCCGCGCCATGGCCGCGGCCCACAACAACTGGGGCCGCTGGGGCGACGACGACGTCCTGGGGACGCTGAACTTCATCGACGCCGGCAAGCGCCTCGAGGCCGCGGCCCTGGTGAAGTCCGGTGAGGCGTTCTCGCTGTCCCAGCCGTTCGACACCAACGGCCCGCAGAAGGGTTGGCGCCGCCGCACCAACCCCGTCCACACCATGACGGACACCGGGGTGGATGCCGAACGCGGCAACCAGGGCTTCCCGCACGGCTTCGGCGGAGCGGACGACGTGATCGCCATGCCGCTGCAGTGCTCCACGCAGTGGGACGGCCTGGGCCACATCTTCGACCAGGGCAAGGCCTGGAACGGCCGCGCCGCCGGCGACGTAGTGACGTCCGAAGGCGACCTGGTAACGGGAATCGAAACCGCTGCGGCCAAGATCGTCACCCGCGGCGTGCTGCTGGACGTCGGCCGGGCGCTCGGACCGGAATTGGGGAGAAACGACGGCGAACTGCCGGACGGTTTCACCATCACCCCGGAGCATCTGGAGCGCACCATCGCACTGCAGGGCCCAAGCTCTAAGGTGGGCCGGGGCGACATCGTGGTGATCCGCACCGGGCAGTACACCCGGGTCCGCCGCGACGGCTGGGGCGATTACGCCGGCGGTTCCGCCCCCGGCCTGTCGTTCACCACGGCGCCGTGGCTGCACCGCTCCGAAATCGCCGGTATCGCCACGGACACGTGGGGTTTTGAGGTCCGTCCGAACGAGTTTGACGCCGCCTTCCAGCCCCTGCACCAAATCGCCATTCCCAACCTGGGGCTGTTCCTGGGCGAGATGTGGGACCCGGACGGCCTGGCGGAAGCGTGCGCAGCAGACGGCAGGTACGACTTCCTGCTGACCGCGGCCCCGCTGCCCATCACCGGAGCTGTGGGGTCGCCCGTCAACCCGATCGCCGTCCGGTAGCTTTTCAGTTAAAACAGCAACAAAACCACCAGCAGTAACGCCGTCAATACAAAGGAGTCAGCGATGGCAGCAGTACAGAACGTCGGAATCGTCGGGGCCGGAGCCGCCGGACTGACCGCAGCCATCCTCCTGGCCGACGCCGGAATCCGGGTGGAAATCCTCGAGAAGGCGGAAGCACCGCAGACCCTTGGGTCCGGCATCACCCTGCAGGGCAACGCCCTGCGGATCCTCCGCCAGCTCGGCGTCTGGGAGCAGGTCGAGGCGAAGGGCTACGGCTTCAGCACCCTGGGCCTGCGTGCCCCCGACCCGGCCGGCACCGTCATCGCGGTCCTTGAGGACATCCGCACCGGCGGCGACGACCTTCCCGCCACGATGGGCATGTACCGCCCCGACCTCACCGCCATCCTCCGCGAACGGGCAGAGCAGGCGGGCGCCCGGATCAGCTACGGCAAGACGGTCACCGGCATAACGGACGACGGCGGGTCCGTCACCGTGAGCACCGACGACGGCGGCAGCGCCACCTACGACCTCCTCATCGGCGCCGATGGACTGCACTCGGCCGTCCGCAAGGCCATCGGCATCGAGGTTGAACCCCAGCCCACGGGCATGGGAATCTGGCGCGCCTTCGTGGAGCGCCCCGCAGAGGTGGTCCGGACGGACCTGACCTACGGCGGACCCTGCTTCATCGCCGGCTACTGCCCCACCGGCCCTGACACCATCTACGCCTACCTTGTGGAGAAGGCACAGGAGCGCAAGCACGAGGACGGCCCCCGCATTATGGCTGAACTCGCCGCGGCGTACGGCGGCCCCTGGAACGAGATCCGCGCCAACCTGGACCACAGTGCCCGCATCAACTACACCTGGTTCACCACGCACCTGGTTGACGGGCCCTGGAACCGCGGCCGCAGCGTCGTCATCGGCGACGCCGCGCACAGCTGCCCGCCCACGATTGCGCAGGGTGCTGCGATGGCGATGGAGGATGCGGCTGTGCTGGCCGAGCTGCTTATCAGTGCCGACGACGTTACGGAGACGCTCTGGAAAGAGTTCACCGACCGCCGCCTGGACAGGGCAAAGGCAGTTGTTGACGCGTCCGTCCAGTTGGGCCAGTGGATGCTCGACGGCGTCCGGGATGCCAATGTGCCCGGCCTCATGCATTCAATCTCCAGCCTGGTGAAGGAACCCGCATGAGCACGCGCACGCCCGAGTCAGGAACCCCCACCGTTGACGTCCACGCGCATATCCTGCTTCCGGCCCTGCAGCAGCTGGTGGCCGACGGGGACCCCGCGGGCTTCGGCGCCCAGCAGGCTTTGGAGGTGCAGCGCAACGGACCGGAATCGATGGCCGCTTCGGGCCGGATGATCAAGGAGCGCTGGCCGCAGCTGACGGACCTGGACCGCCGGCTCGCGGACATGGATGCCCAGGGTGTGGACGTGCAGCTGGTCTCGCCGTCGCCGTCGCACTTCTACTACTTCGCCGGTGAGGAACTGTCCCTGCAGGTAGCGAAGCAGGCTAACCAGGCCGTGCGGGAGTTCGTTGACCGCGCCCCGGCGCGGCTCAACGGGCTGGGCCTGGTCCCGCTCCAGCACCCCGCCCTGATGGTGGAAGCCCTGGAACACGCGGTGCTGGAGTGCGGACTGCTCGGCGTCGAAATCGGATCGTTCGCCGCCACCCCGGACCATCCGGAACGCAGCACCGTCGAACTCTCCGATCCCCGGCTGGAACCGTTCTGGAGCCGGGCCGAGGAGCTGGGCGCCCTGGTGTTCCTGCACCCGTTCGGCTGCTCGCTGGATGAACGGCTGGACCGCTTCTACCTTGCCAACACCGTGTCCCAGCCCGCGGAGAACGCGGTGGCGCTGTCCCACCTGATCTTCAGCGGCGTCCTGGACCGGCACCCTGAGTTGAAAGTGCTGGCGGCGCACGGCGGCGGCTACCTGCCCACCAAACTTGGCCGCTCCGACCACGCATGGAAGGTCCGGCCCGAGGCACACGCCTGCGCCCAGCCGCCGTCGTCCTATCTGAAGAAGCTGTACTTCGATTCCCTGGTGCACAGCGCCGCGGAACTCCGGGCCTTGGTAGCTGCAGCAGGCCCGGAGCAGGTGCTGCTGGGCTCGGACTACCCGTTCGACATGGGCTCCGACCTTCCCGTGGACGAGGTCCAGGCTGCCGGCCTCCCGTCCGACGGCGAGGCCCAGGTTTTGGGCGGCAACGCACGCACCCTGGGCATCATGGCAGCGGCCGCCCTGACCGCCCGACCCACTGCTTAAGGAACACTCTCATGGTCAAGATCGCACGCTGGAATTACGACGGCGGGACGCAGGCCGGCTTTGTAAACGGCGGACACTGCTACGCGCTGCCCGCCGGCCAGGGCATCCAGACCCTGTTGGACGCCGGGCTGGATGAAACCCTGCGCGTTGCCCGGGAAACCGTAGGTTCCGCCCCTGCCGTTCCGCTGACGGAGGTGCAGATGCTCGCCCCTCTGGTGCCCGCCACCATCCGGGACTTCGTGGCATTCGAGGAACACGTTGAAGGCGTGCGGAAGAGCATCGACGGCGTGGCCGGAGTGGTGCCCGAATGGTACGAGGCGCCCACGTTCTACTTCACCAACCCGCACACGGTGACCGGCACGGGCGAGGTGATCGGTATTCCGGCGGGCTGTGATGACCTGGACTTTGAAACGGAAGTGGCCGCCGTCGTCGGACGCGTCCCCGGGAGCGACGGCAGGAACCTGAGCGCCGCGGAGGCGCACCGGCACATCTTCGGCTACACCATCCTCAACGACTGGTCCGCGCGGGACCTGCAGCGGCGGGAGATGAAGGTCAGCCTCGGACCGTGCAAGGGCAAGGACTTCAGCAATACGCTGGGCCCCTGGATCGTCACCGCGGACGAGTTCGAGGACCGGCACGACGCCGAGGGCTTCCTGCCCATCTCCATGGCTGTCGAAGTCAATGGCGAGCCCATCGGCCAGGACCTGCTGTCCAACATGGGCTGGCCGTTCGCCGAGCTCGTGGCCTACGCCTCGCAGGACTCAGTGGTGCGGCCCGGCGACGTCCTGGGCTCCGGCACCTGCGGCAGCGGCTGCCTCGCCGAGCTGTGGGGACGCAACGGTTCCAAGACTCCCCCGCCCCTGGCAACCGGCGACGTGGTGAGGATGACGGTGGAAGGGATCGGCACCATCGAGAACACGGTGGGCGCCAGGCGCGAGGCCGTGACCCGTGTGGCAGCCCGCCCGAGGCCCCGCAACCGGGTTGCCGCTGCGGCTCCTTCCGGCGTCTAGGGTGGTTTCGCTCCAGCTTGAAGGGCGGACCGTGGTGGTCACCGGCGCAGCCCAGGGGCAGGGCGCGGCGGAAGCACGGCTGCTGGCGGAGGCGGGGGCACGGGTCATCGCCACGGACCTCGCAGCCGACGCCCCGGCCGGGCTGGCGGATGTGTCCCCCGCTTCGGACGGTGAGCTGACATACCGGCAGCTGGACGTCAGTGACGAGGCCGGTTGGTCCGGCCTCGCATCATGGATCCGGTCGCAGGGCTGGCAGGTGGGCGGGCTGGTCAACAATGCCGGGATCACCCAGCGCAGCAGGCTCCTGGATGCCTCTGTGGCGGATCTGCAGAAGGTTTACGACGTGAACGTGGCCGGCAGCCTGTTAGGAATCCAGGCGCTGTCTCCGCTGATGGGCAGCGGCGCATCGATCGTCAATGTGGGCTCGGTCGCCGGGCTGACCGCCCATTATCCGGTGACGTACACCGCGAGCAAGTGGGCACTGCGCGGGCTCTCCCAGGTGGCGGCCATGGAACTCCGGCCTCGCGGGATCCGCGTCAACACCGTCCACCCCGGCTTTATAGAGACCCCCATGACCGCGGGCGCCAAGCCGGAGTTCCGGCAGGCGACCCTGGCGGAGACCCCGCTGGGACGTTCCGGAAGCGTGGAGGAGGTGGCCGGCGTCGTGCTCTTCCTCCTCAGCCCGCTCTCATCCTTCGTGACGGGCGCCGAGATCCCGGTGGACGGCGGCCAGTCAGGCCACGGCGGAGCCAAATCCATCTCCGACGCCCTGCGCTAGCCCCGAATCCCAACTAGGTAGCGCTAAGTGTCGTTCTGCGGGCCCAAAACGACACATCGCGCTACCTGGTTGGGGGCCACCGCAGAAACTTAGCCGGGCAGCACGGCCGACCAGCCGCCGTCGACCATTAGGTTTGCGCCGGTCACATACGAGGCCTCATCCGATGCCAGGAACAGCGCGCAGTTGGCGACTTCTTCCGGCGCCCCGATCCGCCCCAGCGGGATGCTCCCCGCAATGGTCCGCATGGGGTGGTCCGCTGCCAGCAGGTTGCCCTCGGTGGCCGCGGTGCGGATCATGCCCGGGCTGACGGCGTTGACGCGCAGTCCATGCGGAGCGCCCTCGGCCGCGAGCTGTTTGGTCATGGCCACCACGGCGCCCTTTGTGGCGGTGTGGGCCAGCCGGCCGTTGGTCATGGACCCGGTGACTCCCACAGTCGATCCCACCAGCACAATGGCCGGGTTCGGCGCCTTGATGAGCTGCGGCCAGAAATACTTCACCGGCAGGAACACCACATCCATCTCGTGCTCCACGTTCCATTTCCAGTCGGCAAAAGTGAGCTGATCCACCGGGGCAAACCGCGTGAGGGCGGCGTTGGCGTACAGGATGTGGACCTGGCCATGCGTAGCGGCGACACCCGCAGCCCACGCCGCCACGGCTGCCTCGTCCGTGAGATCGACCCGGCTGCTGCTCATCCGGCCCCCGGCGTCGGTGACCGCCGCAACCGTGGCCGCGGCGCCGTCGTCGTCCATGTCGCAGCCCACCACGAAGGCCCCCTCCGACGCGAAGGCGAGCGCGGCGGCCCTGCCCTGGCCGCTGGCCGTTCCGGTGATGACGGCGGTCTTGCCGGTCAGACGTGGGCTGGAAGCGGGCATGGGCGATCCTTCCGAAAGCGTGTTTCCTCGACTTTCGCAGGGATGGGCCGGAAGGGAAACGGCGTCTTGGATCTAGGTGGTATCCGCCGCGTGGATACTCATTGGGACAGGTTCAGCCCTCTTCTGTGGTGATGACCGCAGGAGTGTCTGCGGCCGGAGCCGCAGCGTCCGCGGCGAGGGCTTTGCGCCGCCGGGAAACCTGGATGGCGATGGCGGTGGGGATGGCGGCCAAAGCGGTGATCCGCATCCAGGGCCGGTCCAGGACATGGCCGGTGAGCGCATCCAGCGAGTAGAGTCCGGAGCCTCCAATAGTAAAGGCCGCTGCTGCCAGGCCCAGCACGGCCGGGTACTCGAGGCCGCCCTCCTGGGCGAAGAAACCGTTCGGGGCGTGGACGCTGGCTGCGACGCCCATGGTGGTTGCGGCAGCGGCACCGGCGGCAGGGGTGGCCAAACCCAGGGCCAAGGCGAGTCCCGCTCCTGCTTCACCGACACCAGCGAGGACGGCGCTGGGTTTTGCCGGGCGGAACCCCATGGCGTGCATGCCCTTGCTGGTGCCTTCAACGCCTCCCCCGCCGAACCAGCCGAAAAGTTTTTGGGATCCGTGCGCGATGAGCACCCCTCCGAGACCAACGCGGAACAGGGTCTGCGCGGCGGCCGCCGCCTCAGCGCTGGTGGTTACATTGCTCATAACAGTCCTCCTGGGTTGTTTGAGTCGCTGCACGGCTCGGTGTGGGCACGATTCTACGTCTGCGCTGCCTCCCGCGCCTGGACAGTCACGGGGTGGGCGGTAACGGGAAAGAGTTCGTGGAGCCGGGCGCAGGAGCGCTGGACCACGGACCGCAGCCACACGCTCGCCGGATCCTCCGCCTGGGACGGGTGCCAATACATGGCCTCCACCAGGGAAGCTTCGGTGCCTTCCGAGAACTCCAGCACAACGATGTCCGCGCCGCGCTGGGCCCGGGCCGCCAGCATCCGCGGGACCATGGCCACCAGGTCCGTCCCTTCGACCAGGAGCGGCAGGGACAGGAACCCGGCCACCACGGCAGCGACGCGGCGCTGGATGCCCCGCGACTCGAACAGCTTGTCTGCCGGGGTGCTGATTCCCTCGCCGAAATAGCCGACGGCGTGGGGAACCGAGGCCAGGTCCTCCAGCGTCAGCCGGGGCTGCTGGAGCAGGGGATTGCCGGCGTCGGCAATGGCCACGAAGCTGTCCCGGAACACCTGCTTGCTGGCACCCTGCATGTGGTACCCGGTGGGCCCCACCAGCAGGTCGATCTTCGAATAGTCGGCCATCTGGCCCTGGATCCCGGAACCGGCGGTGGGCACGAAGTCCACTGACACGCCCGGGGCTTCCTGGCGCAGGATGCCGCGCAGCGGACCCACGATCAGCGCCGCCGCATAATCCGAGGCGGCGATGACGAACTCCCGCTCACTGGAGGCGGGGTCGAAGCCGGACCGCACGCGCGTGGCCCGCTGGATGTGAAGCATGGCTTCATCAACCAGCGGGACCAGGGACTGCGCAAAGGGCGTGAGGTCGTAGGTGCGGCCGTTCCGCACCAGGAGTTCGTCGTCGAAGTGGCGCCGGAGCCGGGCCATCGCAGCGCTGGTGGCCGGCTGGCTGAGCTGGAGCCGCTCCGCTGCCCGGGAGATGTTCCGCAGTTCAAGCAGGACCTGCAGGTGGGGCAACAGGTTCAGGTCCAGGTTCTTCACGCTCATAGCGTAGCCACTAATGACGCGGAGGCTTGCAGCATGCGGTCCTGATTCCAGCTCCTACGTTGCGGACGCTGCCGCCCTCGGATCTAACTTCACTATCGGCCTTGCGGATCATCTTGTGAGAAAGCAACTCAGGTACGCGCGCTTCATCTACCTGGAATCCATGGCGCATATAGCCGACCCCCGAAGCGGGGTTGCGGCGCAGTTAAGCTTGAGGACATGGCACGCACCCAGGCGGGAGAATCGGTGCTCTCCCGTGCTGTCCGCATCGTGGAGGCTTTTGGCCCGGGTGATACGTCTTTGACGGTCACCGAAATAGCCCGGCGGTCCGGGCTTCATATCGCCACCGCTTCACGCCTGGTGGAAGAACTGGCCAGTTTCGGCTGGTTGCAGAGAGACGAAAAACGAAAAGTGCGGATTGGGGTCCGGATGTGGGAAGTGGTCTCCCGGGCATCACCCACTCTCAGCCTCAAAGAAGCTGCGATGCCCGTCATGGAAGACCTGCACGCCATCGTTGGACAGCACACACAGCTGGGGGTTATGGAAGGCGATGACGTTCTGTTCGTGGAGCGACTGACCGTTCCCGGGTCAGTCGTCAACTACACCCGGGTTGCCGGCAGGCTGCCCCTGCACGCCTCGTCTTCCGGCCTGCTGCTCCTGGCGTACTCTCCGCCGGCCCAGCAGGAACGGATCATCGCCCAACCCCTGGACGTTTTCACGGATCAGACCATCAGCACCCCCGCACAGCTGAGGGCTGCCCTCGCCGAAGTCCGCCGCCAGGGGTACGCGTTCCTCGCAGGCCATCTCCACCCCGATGCCACAGGAATCGCGGTGCCGGTCCGCGATCCTGCCGGCACAGTTGTGGCCGCCCTCGGGATTGTGGTGCCCAACGATGCCACCGCACGCTCCCGCATCGCCGTTCTTCAAGCCGCATCACGGGCCGTTTCCAGGGCCATGGAGTATCCGGCTCCACCACTCACCTAGACGGCAAAGACTTTTGCACTCTCAACCAATGAGAGCTATATGGTGACGGCCACCACGCGCAGGCCACCCTTTGTGAGGAGAACACAACGAGCAAAGGAGCCGCGATGTTCACCGGAGAAAATTCCGCTGCCGGGAGGCCAGAGGTCAAGCTGACCGTGACGGCGAAGACCAGGGT
Source organism: Pseudarthrobacter sp. TE3704 (assembly GCF_056279405.1). Lineage (NCBI taxonomy): Bacteria > Bacillati > Actinomycetota > Actinomycetes > Micrococcales > Micrococcaceae > Pseudarthrobacter > Pseudarthrobacter sp. TE3704. The sequence continues at coordinate 465,336 of NZ_JBWCCJ010000001.1, read as the reverse complement.
CGCGCACGATGTGGTGGCCCTGACACTGGCCCGCCCCGACGGGCGACGGCTGCCCGACTGGACGCCCGGATCACATGTCGATCTCGTCCTGCCGTCCGGTATCAGCCGCCAGTACTCACTCTGCGGAGACCGGTGGGATGCCCACAGCTACCGGATCGCAGTTCTGCATGAACGGGCGGGACGGGGAGGATCGGCGTACATCCATGAACGGCTCGGCGAAGGATCGATGGTCGCCCTTGGCGGTCCGCGGAACAACTTCCCGCTCGTTCCGTCCGAAAAGTACCTCTTCATCGCCGGCGGCATCGGCATCACCCCCGTGCTGCCGATGATCCAGCAAGCAGACATGCTCGGCGCGGACTGGAAGCTGCTGTACCTGGGCCGGTCACGAAACTCAATGGCGTTTCTCAATGAACTAGCGCCCTACGGCGACCGTGTCCGGGTGATGCCCAAGGATGAATCCGGACTATGCCGGATCGAGGAACTCATCGGCGGTGCCGCCAAGGACACCAAGGTCTACGCCTGCGGCCCGCAGAGGCTGCTCACCGCCGTCGAACACCACTGCGCAGACTGGCCAACCGGCCTCCTGCGCCTGGAACATTTCGCCCCCAAGGCACAAGGCCGGCCCGCACGGGACACGCCCTTCGAAGTGGAACTCGCCCGCAGCGGACTGTCCGTAACAGTTTCGCCCGACCTGAGTGTCCTCGATGCGCTGCGAAACGCGGGGGTACCCGTCCTGACATCCTGCCGCGAGGGAACCTGCGGAACCTGCGAAGTCACAGTCCTGGCGGGGGAACCCGACCACCGTGACTCACTTCTTGGGGATGCTGACCGGGCAACAGGCCACTGCATGTTTCCCTGCGTCTCACGTTCCCGCAGCGACCGCCTCGTTCTTGACCTCTAACCCTGCTTCCTGAAGAAGGACCACCATGACCGCGCAAGCCATCACCTCAGCCCCCGTCAGCGACGTCGACCCATTCAGCTACGACGGACTCGAAGATCCCCTCCCATTCCAGGCGGACCTCCGTGAGGCCGGGCCTGTTGTCTACCTGGAAAAATACGACGTTTACGCAATGGGCCGCTACGCGGAAGTCCATGCGGCCCTGATGGACTGGCAGACCTTCCAATCGGCCGCCGGAGTCGGTCTGAGCAACTTCCGCCACGAAAAGCCCTGGCGGCCGCCGAGTTTGCTGCTGGAAGCCGACCCGCCCCACCACGACGCACCGCGGGCGGTGCTCACCAAGATCCTGGGGCCCCGCGAACTCCGCCGGCTGGCTGATTCCTGGGCCGCCGACGCAGAAGAGCTGGTGGACGGCCTGCTGGCCAAAGGTACCCACTTCGACGCCGTCACCGAACTCGCCGCCGTGTTCCCCCTCAGGGTATTTCCCGATGCTGTCGGCATACCCCGGGAGGGACGGGAAAGCCTCCTGCCCTACGGCGACCACGCCTTCAACGCCTTCGGCCCACCCAACGAACTCGTTTCCAAGGGAGCACCACGCGTCGCCGAGCTTTCGGCCTCCATTGCCGCCCAGTGCGCCCGTGACGTGTTGACCCCGGACGGATTCGGTGCGCAGATCTGGGCCGCGGCCGACAGAGGGGACATCACCGAAGCCCAGGCGCCCCTGATCGTCCGGTCACTGCTCACTGCCGGAGTCGATACCACCGTCAACGGCCTTGCCGCAGTCCTTTACGCCTTCGCCACCAACGCGGGCCAGTGGGCCCGCCTGCGCGAAAACCCTGCCCTCGCGCGCACCGCCTTCGATGAGGCAGTGCGGTTCGAATCACCAGTGCAGACGTTCTTCCGAACCACCACCTGCGACATCGAAGTGGGCGGAACCCTTATCCCCGAAGGGAGGAAGATCCTGATGTTCCTCGGCTCCGCCAACCGCGACCCGCGCCGCTGGCACAACCCGGATGTCTTCGACCTAGGCCGGGACCCTTCCGGCCACGTCGGCTTCGGCTTCGGCATCCACCAATGCGTCGGTCAGCACGTCGCGCGGCTGGAAGCATCAACAATCCTCAACGCCCTGGCCAAGCGCATCGCTTCCCTTGAAATCACCGGCCCAACCCGCCGGCACCACAACAACACGTTGCGGGCATGGGAATCCTTGCCCGTCCGGGTCGAACTGGCCTAACCCGGGAACCACGGCGGCATCACCACGAAAACCCATCAGCCGCGATTCACCCAAAAGTAAAAACGCTATCCCATGACGGCAGCCTTCCGGCGGCCGCCTATCCAAGTGCACCCATTTACAAGGACGTAAACATGGACATACTCAATGAAGTTCGCACATCCCCGATGAGCCGGCTCCAGATCCGCGCCGTTGCCGTTGCCATCGCGCTGATGCTGATTGACGGCATGGACGTTGCCGTTGCAGCCTACGCCGCACCGGCCCTCTCCAGGAGCTGGAGCCTGGACCCCATCACCCTGGGATTCCTGCTCAGCTCGGGCCTGGTGGGCATGGCAGCGGGCTCACTGTTCCTGACACCCATTTCAGACAAGATCGGGCGGCGCCGCATGATGCTCGTGGCCTTGGTCCTGGTCAGCGCCGGCATGGTCCTGTCGGTCTTCGCAGCCGACGTCATGCAACTGATGGTGTTCCGCGTGCTCGCCGGACTGGGGATTGGAGGCATGATCGCGAACCTGAACGTGTACGTCTCCGAATACTCTTCGGACAAACGCCGGGGAAGCATTTTTGGACTCTACACCGCCGGCTTCGCCATCGGAGCTACCCTGGGCGGGTTCATCGCAGGTCCGCTCATCCCGGAGTTCGGCTGGCGCTCGGTGTTCGTCGTCGGCGCGGCCGCCAGCATACTGATGCTCGCCGTCACTTGGCGATTCCTTCCGGAATCGCTGGACTATCTCATCAGCAAGCGTCCCCGTAACGCCTTGCCCCAACTAAACTCCATCCTCGCGCAGATGCAGCGGCCGGCCCTGAGCGAACATCCGGAACTGCTTGAAAACCAACAGACACAGCAGGGCATCAGAAACCTCCTCACCGGACGAATGGCCGGCCAGACCGTCCTCCTCTGGCTGGGTTATGGCCTCATGATCGCGGCCTACTACTTCGCCAGCACCTGGACCCCCAAACTCATCGCCACCTCCTCCGGGAACGACAGCCTGGGCGTGACGATGGGCCTGATAGTGAACTTCGGTGGCATCATCGGCTGCTTTATCTTCAGCATCCTGGCCGTCTTCCTGCGCAGCCGCCATTTGTTGCTCGGTTCGCTGCTGGCCTCAGCACTGATCTACGTCATCTTCGGGATGGCGTTCAGCCAGACTCCCGTGGCCATCGTCCTCGGCGCCGTCCTCGGCCTGGTGACTTCAGCGAACGTAGCCGGTTTCTATGCCACCACACCGGTACTGTTCCCCGCGTCGCTGCGCGGCACAGGAATAGGTTGGATGATCGGCATCGGACGGCTCGCCTCGATCATCGCCCCCATCATGGTGGGCTACCTCCTCGCCGGCGGCTGGAAGGCCGAAAACATCTTTATGCTCTTCGGCGTCCCCTTGATCGTGTCCGCCTTGTCCATGACCGCCGTGTGGTCACTGGCCGCAACAAAGCCGTCTATGGACCCCGCCCTGGCCAGGGTGTCCTAAACAGCAAAGGCAACTACAACAGCGGGAAGCTGGCAAGGGCGGCTCGGGCGGCCCTTGCCAGCTTCCACGCAATCGCGATCCGCCCGGGTTGAGTCCCCAAGCAACGTGCCACTGGTTACAGCCTTTTTCAAAACCACCTTGTGGGATGGTTTTTAAGTTGCTACGCTCAGGATTGCAGGATCGAAACGATTCAAATTCTCCTGCTCCCCCGCTGCGTTATGCGATTCAAAGGAGAGTCCCCCATGAGTACCCTCGACCAAAAGGCCGTCAGCCGCCACGGGTGGCGTGTCGCGTTTGCCTCGGGCCTTGCCTCCTACGTGGACGCGGGAGCCATCGCCGGAACCGGAACCGCCCTGGTGATCCTGCAGGGTTCCCTCGGCCTGACGCCTGCCCAGATAGGCCAGCTCTCGGCCCTGCTGACGATCATGATTGCCGTTGGAGCGCTGGTGGGCGGCCGCCTCGGCGACAGGTTTGGCCGCCGCCGGGTCTTCCTGGTGACGTTGAGCGTCTTTATTGTGGCCGCTTTGGCCCTTATGCTCGCGCCCAGCATTGCACTGCTCTACATTGGCCTGGCGGTGCTCGGACTCGCAGCCGGTGCGGACCTGCCGGTATCAATGGCGATGATCGCCGAATCAGCTCCTGAGGATAAGCGCGGGAAGATGGTGACTTTCACCCACGTGTTGTGGATGGCAGGCATTCTGGGCGTCATCATCATCAGCATCTTCTTCGGCAACGCCGGGGTACTGGGCGCCCAGATCATCTACGGCCACCTGGCTGCTGTCGCACTGATTGCCGTTGCGCTGCGCTGGGGCCTCCCGGAGTCCCGTCTTTGGAAGGAATCGCAGAACAGTCCCGCTGATGACGAGCGCGTGGACCTGCGTTCGCTGCGCGCCCTCTTCTCCCCGAAGCTCTTCGCCCCGCTGGCTGCCACGGGCCTTTTTTACGCCCTGGTCAACATCGCCGCCAACACCAACGGCCAGTTCTCCACTTATCTCTTCGTGAACGTCGCCGGAGTGGATGTGGCCACCGCCTCCATGCTGGGACTTGGCATCCTGTTCCTCAGTGTGGCGGGGCTCTTCGTCATGATGCGGATTGTGGATGGCTCAAGGCGCCACCGTACCTTTGTCTTCGCAGCCATCCTTGCCCTGGTGGGACTGGCGGTCCCGCTGGTATTCGGCGTCACCGCCATCACCCTGGTGGTCATGGGGGTATTCGGGGCGCTCGGCGGCGCCGTTGCCGGTGAGCCCATGTACAAAATCTGGTCACAGGAACTTTTCCCCACAACCCACCGAAGCACCGCCCAGGGCATCACCATCGCCTTCGCCCGGCTCGTTGCCGCCGGCGCAGCGCTCGTCACTCCCCTGATCATCGCGGCCGGCCCGGCGCTGCTGTTCCTGTTCCTGATCGTTACCTCCGGCGCGGCATACCTCACGGGCATTTTCTGGATCTTCCGGATGCGCACATTCTTGAAGGACGACGGCGGCATGGTCACCGCCGGAACCGCCCGCCAGAACGTCGCGGGATAACCGGAAGACCGTTGCCCCCTCAAGGAAGCCGACGCCGGGAAGGCTAAGTTATGACGATGCAGACAGAGGCAAGCAAAGCTCCCGCCGAACGTTCCAAACGCGTCCGCCGGACAGGCCCCTACAAGGCAGCGGATGCACGGCGCGGGGCGATTCTTGAGGCCGCCATCGAGCACTTCTCCCAATGGGGCTACTTCAATTCCTCCATTCCCAAGATTGCCGCGGACGTCGGGCTGACGAAGGCCGGCCTGATCCACCACTTCGGCAGCAAGGAGGAACTCCTCTCTGCTGTCCTTGAACTGCGCGACCAGAGGGCGGTCGAGGCCTTCTTCGCAGAAGACTTCCTGGACGACCCCGTCCGGTACTTCCGGCAGATAGCGGCCCAGACAGCCTTCAACGAGGGTCAGCCCGGGCTCACGCAAATGTTCACCGTCCTGGCAGCCGAATCATCGAACGAAGAGCATCCCGCGCACGAGTACTTCCAGCGCCGCTACGCCAACATCGTGGACCTCTCGTCGGGAATCCTCGGCAACATGGTCGCTGCCGGGACGCTTATCCCGGGAACTGACGTCCGCCAGGTGGCCAGTGAGATTCTCGCTGTTGTGGACGGCTTCACCATCCAGTGGACCCTGGCCAAACCGTCCACCTCACTGCACGACACGGTTTACGCCTACCTCGACAGGCTCGCAAAGTCGATAACAACTGACAGCCGCGGACTTGCCGGCTAAGCCGCGCCGACTGCCCGGCGAAAACCCCTGCCTACGTACGGAAAGAAGCACATGACAGCACTACCCTGGTCCGCGGCAATGATCGCGCCCGACAAGGACTTCGACGGCGCCCCTCTGCTCCGGAAGACATTCTCACTCGCGGACGGCCACGGAGCCCCGGTGACGGCCACCCTCCGGGCAACCTCCTTCGGCGTCTTTGAAGCCTTCCTCAACGGCCAGCGGGTAGGGGATGACGTACTGAGCCCGGGCTGGAGCTCGTACGAATGGCGGCTGCGTTACCTCACTTATGACGTGACAGGACTGCTGCAGCCCGTCAATACTCTCGGCGCCGCCTTGGGCAACGGCTGGCACCGCGGCAACCTGTCCTGGAACGGCAATTCAGGGTTTTACGGCAAAGAGCTTGGCTTCTTCGGACAGCTGGACATCAAGTTCGCGGACGGCTTCGTCCAGACCGTCAGCACCGATTCGTCGTGGGTATCCGGTCCTTCGGCAACAACAGCGAACGACATCTACAACGGGCAAACCATCGACGCCCGCCGCGCCGGTACCCAATGGGCAAGCCCCAGCTACGACGCCAGGTCCTGGGCGGGAGTCCATGCTCTCGAGTTCGACACGTCACGATTGGTAGAGCCGGTCGGCCCGCCCGTTGTCCGGAACGACGTGGTTAAACCCGTCAGTATCCTGACATCACCCAGTGGAAAGACCATCGTGGATTTTGGCCAGAACCTGGTCGGCTGGCTCCGCTTCACCGTGCAGGGACAACCCGGGGATTTCATTACCCTTCGCCATGCAGAAGTCCTGGAGGACGGCGAACTTGGCGTCCGGCCGCTGCGCACCGCGCAGGCCACCGACACCCTGGTCCTTTCCGGCGGGCAGGACTTTTTTGAACCCAGCTTCACTTTCCACGGCTTCCGCTATGCGGAGGTGACCGGCTGGCCCGGCGACCTGACAGCGGACGCCCTGGAGGCCGTCGTCGTCCATTCCGCCCTGGAACGCACCGGATACTTCGAGTGCTCCAGCGAGCCGGTCAACCAGCTGCACCGGAACATCGTCTGGGGCCTGAAAGGCAACTTCCTGGACCTGCCCACCGACTGCCCGCAGCGCAACGAACGCCTGGGCTGGACCGGTGACATCTCCGTCTTCGCGCCCACTGCCGCCTACCTGTATGACGTCAAGGACTTCCTGCAGGACTGGCTCCAGGACCTGGCTGCCGAGCAAAAAGCCGCCAATGGACTGGTGCCCTTCACCGTGCCGGACATCCTCAAATACGAGGAACACCCGAAGGAATTTCCCGCCCCCGAATCCACCGCGCTGTGGAGCGAGGCCGCGGTCTGGGTTCCATGGGCGCTCTGGGAAGCCTACGGCGAGAAGGACGTGCTGGCACGGCAATACGAATCAATGGCACAACACACCCGGCGCGTCGAGGGCCTGCTCTCGGAAACCGGGTTGTGGGACCAGGGCTTCCAGTTCGGTGACTGGCTGGACCCCGACGCCGACCCCGACCAGCCGTGGAATTCAAAGGCTGACAACGGCGTGGTGGCCACCGCATGCCTTTACCGCACCGCACGCATCACAGCCCAGACCGCCTCACTTCTGGGGCACGACGGTGATGCCCGCCATTTCGCGGACCTCGCCGAAAGCGTCCGCGCCGCGTATAACACCCACTACGTCGGCCCGGACGGGACCATCCTGAGCGACTGCACCACCGTCTACGCCCTGGCGCTTGCCTTCGATGTCCTCGGCACCGAGGAGAAGCGGGCTTTTGCCGGGAACCGCCTGGCCGAGCTTGTCGAGAAGAACGGCTACCGGGTGTCCACCGGATTTGCCGGCACTCCCTTCATCACCTGGGCGCTCTCGGAGTCCGGCCACATCGAGGACGCCTACCGTTTGCTCCTCGAGGAGCAGTGCCCGTCGTGGCTCTATCCGGTAACGATGGGAGCCACAACGGTCTGGGAACGCTGGGACTCGATGCTGCCCGACGGGACCATCAACCCAGGTGAAATGACGAGCTTCAACCACTACGCCCTGGGTGCCGTGGCGGACTGGCTCCACAAGGTTGTCGGCGGCATCCGCCCTATCGAACCCGGCTATGCCAAGGTCCTTTTCGCACCCCGGCCCGGACCGGGAATCGACTGGGCCAAAACGTCCCTTGCCACTCCTCGCGGCACCGTGGCAAGCGAATGGCACCTGGCTCCGGAGGGGGAGCTGATACTCACCGTCACGGTACCGGACGGCGTCACTGCCGACGTCGACCTTCCGTCCGCCCCCCGGCAAAGCGTCGGGGCGGGCACCCACACGTTCACAACAACAGGCCTGGCCCTGGCAGGAGAATCAGCATGACGCACACGGCCCTCGAACCCGCGTACCTGGACGCCGGCCGGCCGATTGCCGAGCGCGTGGTCGACCTGCTGGGACGTATGACCCTGGAAGAAAAGGCCGGACAGATGTTCCACGCCATCTCCTTTGGCGGGGCGGACGTGGACCCGGAAACGCAACGCCTGATTGCCGACGGGCAAATGAGTCACTTCAATGTGCACCAGCTGGCTGATGCCCGGGGCGCAGCACGCTGGCACAACCGGATGCAGGAGCTGGCGTCCCGGACCCGGCTTGGGATCCCCGTCACGGTGTCCACCGACCCCCGGCATGCCTTTGCGGAAAACCAGGGTGCGTCATTTGCCGCCGGCTTCTTCTCCGCCTGGCCTGAGCCCATCGGCATGGCCGCGCTTGGTGACCCCGAAACTGTCCGGCAGTTCGCTGACACCGCCCGGCAGGAGTACCTCGCCGTTGGCCTCCGGGCGGCACTGCACCCCACGGTGGACCTCGCCACGGAACCCCGGTGGGCCCGCCAGTACAGCGGCTTCGGGCAGGACCCGGAGCTGACAGGAAAGCTGGCCGCGGCCTACCTCGAAGGGCTCCAGGGCAAAACAGTCGGCAGCCAGAGTGTCGCGTGCATGACCAAGCACTTCCCCGGAGGCGGGCCACAGAAAGACGGCGAAGACCCCCACTTCCCGTACGGCCGGGAGCAGGAGTACCCGGGCGGCGGGTTCGAGGACCACCTGCTGCCCTTCCGGGACGCCATTGCGGCCGGGACCAGCGCCATCATGCCGTACTACGGCATGCCCGTGGGGCTCAGCCGCAACGGTGAATCCATCGAGGAAGTGGGCTTCGGGTTCAACCGGCAGGTCATTACCGGGCTGCTGCGCGGGGAACTGGGTTATGACGGTGTGGTGTGCACCGACTGGGGCCTCCTCCATGATTCTCATGTTTTTGGCCTGAACCTGCCGGCCAGGGCCTGGGGTGTGGAGCACCTCTCCGTCGAGGAGCGCATGATCAAGGTCATAGAGGCAGGCTGCGACCAGTTCGGCGGGGAATCCTGTCCCGAAATCCTTGCAGGGCTCGTTACGACAGGCCGCATCTCAATGGAGCGCATCGACGAGTCCGTCCGGCGCCTGCTGCGGGTGAAGTTCGAGCTTGGGCTCTTCGAGAACCGCTATGTGGACGAGGACGCCGCAGTGGCGCTGGTGGGTAACGCGCAGTTCCGGGAGCAGGGCCTCAAGGCCCAAAGCCGGTCCGTGGTGGTCCTCAAAACCTCCGCAGGCATCCTTCCCCTCCAGCCCTCCACCCGCGTGTACGTGGAGGGCATGCCGGCCGACAGTATCCGGCACTGCGCCTCCGTTGCCGCGACCCCGGACGAGGCAGACCTCGCCGTCGTCCGCCTGGACGCTCCTTTTGAGCCCCGAAATGATCTGTTCCTCGAGGCCATGTTCCACGCAGGGAGCCTCGAATTCGATGACGAGGTCGTGGAGCATCTCAAGGAGTTGGCAGCCCAGGTTCCTGTTGTGCTCGTCGTGAACCTGGACCGTCCGGCCATCCTCACGCCGCTGGAACCGCACTGCTCCGCCGTGCTGGCCACCTTTGGAGTGTCGGACGAAGCCCTCACCAGGGTCCTGGCGGGAACCGAAACGCCGGAAGGCCGGTTGCCGTTCGAATTGCCGCGCTCAACCGAAGCGGTGCTCCAGGGGCACAGCGATGTCCCGGGCGGTACCCGGGACCCGCTGTACGCCTACGGCCACGGCTTGGAAAGCCTGACCCAAGCGACGATCTGAGAGCACGTACGTGGCCGTGCCCACGGCTTCTAATGGGTGGCGGGCGCCATGTGAGGTCCCCGGACCAGGACAGCCAGGAGGGCCACCGCGCACGCGATTCCCAATCCGCCCAAGGCCAGGCTGAGGCTGCCGGTTGCCGCCGCAGCCGCGCCAAGGACGATGGGCGTCAGGAACTGGCCGATGAACAGTGTTCCGGTCCAGATGCCGGTGCCACGCCCGCGCTGTTGGAATTCAAGGCCGTTCACGGCCCAGGTCAGCAGGGTGGGCAGGAGCACACCGGTTCCGGCGCTGGCAACCACCGCCCCCGCGATCGCCAGCGGCACGGTCCCCGCGACGGAGACCAGGGAAAGTCCGACGGCGGCCAGCCCGAACGCGAGCGCCAGCAGGTTCCGCGTGCCGAGCTTCGCCAGGAAGCGGAAGGAGATGGCCCCTACCGCGGTGGCTAGGGACGCGATGGCCGCAGCCAGTCCAATGAGAGCTGCATCGCCCACGCCCAGTCCCGTGATGACGTAGGGCAGGTGGACGATGAGTGCATAAAAAACGATCCCGCCGAACAGCGTCACTGCGGCCGGGGCACTGATCTGCCGCCATGGCACCGGCGTCCTTTCCGCCGTCGTGCGCTGGCTCTTTGCCGGCTCCCACAGCTTGAAGACCATGGGGATCACGATGACCGCGCTGACTGCGTATAGCCAGAACGGTGTGCGCCAGCTGATGCTGCCCAGGGCGCCGCCGAGGGCGAAGAACGCGGTGGCCGCGAGCGCACTGACCATGGTCTGCAGGCCCAGGTATTTGTTCCGCTGCCCGCCCGCGTAGTAGTCCGTGATGAGCGTGGTGCAGCAGGTCATGATGGCCGCTTCCGCAATTCCGACGCCCACCCTGGACAGCGCGATGGACTCGAGCGTGTCCAGCCACAGCGGCGCGGTCCCGAACGCTGCGTAGGCCAGCATGGCGAAGACCAGCAACTGCTTGCGGCCCACCCTGTCCGCAACATAGCCGGCCAGTGGCGAGAAGAGTGCCACGAACAGTGCCGGCAGTGTCAGGGTGAGCGGTACCAGGATGGCCACGCCGGGTGTGCCCGCAAACACCTGGCTTAGCGTCGGCAGGATGGGCGCGAGCAGAACGGCGCCCAGCACCGGCATGCAGCTACCGGCAACAAGCAGGGCCGCCTGGAAGCTCCCGGCCCGGCGCGTCACCGCCGGGCCAGGCGTCCCGTTCCTGGCGGTACCCGCGAGCTGAATATTCTCCATTGAATCTTCCTTAGCCTCTTGATGGTCACGGAGGGGACGGCACCGCTGGGGCGCCGAAAAGTGACTTCCCTCACTGTGGCAACCCCCGGGCTATCGCGGAATCATGGATTTGGGATAGCTGGTATCCACGGGACGGATGGCGGGAGACGGAGGCAGGCCCGAGTTCTCCTACCATGGGACGTTAGTCATCGAGAGAGCGGTACTGAAAGTTACGGAAGCGCGCCTGCCCTTCGCCCGTCGCGAAAAGGGCCGGTCGAAGACTGAGGAGCTCGTCGGCTGTGTTCGTGTTGTATCCGGTCACGTCGAAACGCAGACCATGCCTCGTCCATGTGATTCCATCGGGACTGTAGTACTGGGTCACAATGTTTCCGTCGTTCACGATGCGGAGATGCAGGACATTGGTAGAAGGTGCGGGTTCCCGCCAATAGGGAATTGGCCGACCTGCCCGGTAGCTTGTCATGCGGTCGCCGTCGTGGCCCATGCCGCAGAACAAGCGGTCGCTGTAGTACAGAAGCAAACCGCCTTGTGCGCCGCCCAGTAGTTCCACTTCAACGCTGATCTCGTAACGCCTGTCGCCAACGATGCAGGTCAGCGGAGAGCTGTCCGAGGGGCTGGTTCCGCGAGCCTGGAGAACGAGCCCGTCGTCCAGCGAGGCACGGAGATACTCGTCCTTTGATGGTGCGTGGAAGGACCACTGGATCCCGAAGCGCTCCTCGGTGAAGTCGTCGGATAGAGGGATTCCGTGGGGCCGGTCCCCAGCCGGTTCAGTAGGTGCAGGCAAGGACCTTGAGAGATCGCCTCCGGCTGCTCGGGGCCACCCGTCGTCGTCCCATTCCATGGGTTCCAGGAGTGTCTGCCGGCCCAGGGTCGTGAAGCCGTTTTCGTATCCGTGATAAACGCACCACCACTGCCCTTTTGGCCCTTCGAACAGGGTGGCGTGGCCCTTGCTCCACCATGGCTCGTTGGCGTCCCATGTGCGGATGATCGGGTTCGTCGGGCAATCCTCCCACGGTCCATGAACTGACCGGGAGCGGGCGACGGTGACCATATGCCCTGTTGGAGGACCCGAAGTGCCGCCGACCGCCGTCGTGAGGTAAAACCAATTTGCGCGGCGGGTGAGCTTAGGTCCTTCGAGGGCATAGGCCTCCGTAACCCAGTCATCGGGGTAACGCCAACCGTCGTACGCATGCTCAACGGGACCGTCTGTGGCAAGACCGTCGGCGCTCAGGCGTACACGGCTGACACCACTGAGGAAAAGGTAGCGCCGTCCATCTTCTCCCACCACGTGCCCGGGGTCGATATGCCCTGATATCCCAAGATTGATTGGTTCACTCCACGGGCCCTCCATGCTTTCGGCATGGATGACGAAGATCTGCGGCGGGGCCGACGGATCGGGGGAAACAGCTGTTGCAATGATCGGGATGTAGATGAAGTACCGGCCGTCGACTTTGCACATATCGACTGCGAAGACGTTTCCGATCGGCTCGGGCAGGGCTGGGCCAACTGGTTTCCAATTGAGCAGGTCACGCGAGTGCCAGATGATGAGGCCGGGTGTGGATTCGAACGAGGAGAATGTCAAATAGTAGTCGTTGCCGTCGCGAAGAATTGCCGGGTCGGGGTGGTCTCCGGCGAAGACGGGGTTGATGTATGTCCCGTTACCGAGATCGGCTCTGCGCTGGCCCTCATATCCGCTTGCCGACCTTACGATACTCGCGGCATTTGCTTCGGTTCTCATACCCTAGCCTTTCCTTTTGCCGTGATTTGTCGGCGTATTTCGTCTAACGTCTCGAATACACGAGCAGTCTGGTCCAAGGTATGGAGTGGATGCTCGCGTTCCCCGTTCAGGATCGCGGCGGTTACCTCCCGGAGCATGGGCACATAGCCGTAGCCCTCCCTCGTCGTCTCATAGATCTCGCGTGTTTCGCCTTTTTCGGGGCTGAAGCGGTGGAGTGTGAACCGGGACGCGAACCAGAAGCCGGTGTCGATCGTGATCCAACCGGAAGTTCCTGATAGAGAAGCGGCCTGGTCAAGGAAATCGACCATCGAACTCGCACCCTGGGCGAAACGCCCATCGGGGTAGTTGAGCGTGTAGTTTTGGCTGAGGTCTATCGCGTCCGCTTGCACGATGCCCTCAGCAGTAACACTCGATGGATCGCCGAGGAACATGTGACTGATTGTCACTGGGTAGATGCCCTGGTCCAGGAGTGCGCTGCCGCCAGGCTTCCAGCGGCTTGATTCGTCTCGCGGGAAAGGTGCGCCGAAGGACGACCTCACGCTGCGGATCTCACCGATCGCCCCCTCGCGCACGATTTCACGAAGGCGAAGGTAGGTCGGGTTGAACTTCATCCACATTGCCTCCATTAGGAAAGCCCCGGATTCGGACGCAATGGCGGCGAGTTCCCGGACCTCCGCGGCATTCAAGCCGATCGGTTTCTCGCAGAGCACGTGACGACCACGATTGAGCGCCTCGCGTGCGAGCTTGAAGTGCGTGACATGCGGCGTGCCGATGTAAACGGCGTCAATGTCCGCATCGAGCATTTCGCCGTAGTTGTTGAAGCCGACGGGGATCGCAAACGAGCTAGCGAACTCCTTTGCTGAACGCGTGTGGCGGCTGGAGATGGCGACGACATCAGCATTGTCCACGAGGGAGAAATCTGCTGCAATTTGCCTGGAGATCCCACCAGTCCCTGCGATGCCCCACCGAAGTCTTCTCTTGGATGGGCCCATCAACTCTTGATACCGCCGGCGTATCCCTGCATAAGTTTCTTCTGAGCAAATACGTAGAAGGCAAGCACGGGCGCCATGGCGATGAGGACCACGGCGAAGCTCAAATTCCACTGCGAGACGAGGCTTCCGACGTAGTTGTAGACCACCACAGGAAGTGTCATGTACGGCGAGCCGTTCAGGAAGATCACTGCCGTGAAGAAGTCATTCCAGACGAGGAGCCCTGCCAGGATGGCCACCGTCCCTGTTGCTGGTGACATCAGCGGGAAGATGACGCGCGAGAAAATCTGGAAACGGCTCGCCCCATCAATGGTGGCCGCCTCTTCATAGTCCCTGGGCAGCCGCCTGAAGAAGCCGGAATAAATGAACACCGCCAGGGGCATGGTCATGGCCGTGTAGATGATGATCATGCCCCACGGGTTGCCAATTAGGCCAAGGCTTCGTGCACCGATGTACAGGGGAAGGACCCCGAGTTGGGTGGGCAGGACGATGGCGATCAGGAAAATTCTAAAGACGTTGTTGGATAGTTTCCGGGTGCTCCGCGCGAACACGTAGGCTGCAGCCGAGGACAGGGCTATGAGCACCAGCACGGTTCCGATGGTGATGAGAAGGCTGCTGGACATGCCTTGGTAAACATTGCCGGACTGACTGCCCGTTGGCGAGAGCAGTTGGATGAAATTATCAAAAGTGGGAGCCGACGGCGGGGCAAAGGCAGAGCTGGTGAGCACCTCCTCCGTGGTTTTGAGTGAGGTGCTGATCAGGATCCAAAATGGAAGCAGCAATATGATGGCGGCAATTACCACCAGGATTTCCCTGGCGAGCGACCACTTCGTGTAGCGATGCATTTCAGTCTCCGTTGTTGGCGCGGTCGCGCACGATGAATTGCTGGATAAGTGCGAGGATCAGGATGAATACCGTGAGGATAAGAGCTGCGGCCGCACCTAAACCGAAGGCACCATAAACGAAAGTCTGCGAGTAGACCTGGGACGCGAGCGTCTGTGTAGCGTCCGCTGGTCCGCCCCCAGTGAGCGTGAGGACCTGGTCAAAAACGGACAACCCCTGAATCAGGGTGAGGACAGTCGCTATGGCCACCGACGGCTGAATGGTCGGCAAGACAATGCTTCGGAATATCCGCCACATCCCCCCACCATCCAAGGCTGCTGCTTCTTCCAGTTCCACGGGCACTGTGGCGAGACCGGCCAAATAGATGACCATAACGAACCCGATGCTCTGCCAGACCATGACGGCCAGGATGCACCAGAGCGCCAATGAGGGGTTTGCCAGCCAGTCCTGCTTCAGGTTTCCCAGACCAACAGCTTCCAGGAACTGGTTGAGGGGTCCGTCGAAGGCAAAGATGAATTTCCAGACGAAGGAGACAGCCACGGAGCTGAGCACCACCGGCATAAAAATCAGCGCACGCAGTACGAAACGTGTCTTAAGCGTCCTGTTCAGTGCCAGGGCGAAGAGCAGGCCAAGGATGTTTGTGAAAACCACGAACCCGGCCGCAAGAAACAAGGTGTTTCGAACGGAGCCCACCAGCGTTGGATCTTGGAGTACCTGGATGAAGTTGTCGAAGCCGACGAAGTTGAAGTCCCCCAGTCCAGTCCAGTCAGTGAAAGCGAAGAACGCTCCGAATGCTGTTGCCATGTAGGTGACGACGAGCGTGAGGGCGACAGCCGGGAGTGCCCACCACCAACGGCCGAAGCCGATCCCGGAAGGGCGCCGTGAGGGTGCCGGAGGGGGTTCGTTGTTGTCAGTCCCTGGCGGGATGATCCGGCCATTGGTAATAGTCACTGTCGTGGTTCCTTATTTGTTGCTGAAGGGAAAGGGAGGTGCCGGCCAGTTGCTAAGCCGGCCGGCACTCATCGTTTATTTGCCCCAGGCGGCGTCCATGTCCTTCAGGACATCCTCGGCCGATTTTTGTCCTGTGATCATGGCGGTAACACCCTTGCCGAGGCTGTCGTAAACCTTGGCCGAGGGCCATTCGATCTGTCCCAGCGGACGTACTTTGTCCTCCTTGTACAGCCCCGAGATGGGTTCGTAGCTGGCGGGGAGCGCGTAATCGCCAAGGTTGACGGGAAGGGTGCCCTGGCCCTTCGCGACCATCTCGGCGCCTTCTTTTTCGCTGAAGTACTTCAAGAACTCCTTTACCAGCTTGGGGCTCTTGGTCTTTGCGTTACCGGCGAGGGCAAGCTCAGCCGTTGTGCCCAGGTACGTGTCTGAAATGCCCGGGCCAGGCATTGGAAGGACAACGGGATTCACAGCCCCCTTGGACCCATCGGCGATGCTCTTGGCTGCTCCGCCGGGAGCAAAAAAGCCTAGGGCTTTACCCTGCCCGACTGAACCGATGATTACGTCGAAGCCGGCACCGGCAGCACCGTCCTGGAAGCATCCTGAATCGAACATCTGTTTCACACCGTTGAGGGCTTGCTGCCAACCTTTCTCATCCGAGAATGTGGTCTTGCCGGCTGCGCGGTCTTCATTCCAATCGGGATTCGGCCCATAAACCGTTGAGGTTGCCAAGGTCATTGCCAAAATCCCCGGGTTTGCGGGAACGGTGCCCGCAAGGGCGGTCAGCGAGACACCCTTGTCGCGGGCAACCTTGCACTGCTCCAGGACGTCGTCAAACGTCGAGGTGTTGTCCAGCTGCACCCCCAGTTCCTGTGCCTTGGCCTGATTGAAGATTAGACCGGCGGGCATCGAAGACAGTGGAACGGCGTAAAGCTTGTCCTCATACTGGAAGAGCTTTTCAATGCTGTCCGGCAGTGTTTCCTTGAGCTCCGGCCCATTCAGTTCCAGGAGCAGTCCAGCTTTGGCGAAACCAGTCATTGCGCCTACCTGCCCCTGGCCGGAGAAAACGCTGATGACGTCGGTGGCGGTGCCACCTTGCAGTTGCGTTGTAACTGTCTGAGGAAGAGTTTCCGCCGGCAGCTTGACCAATTCGACCTTGACGCCTGGGTTTGCTTTCTCGAAGGCGGCCACTGTGTCCTGAATGAACGTATCCGTGGGGTTGGCGGTGGAGAACGAAAAGCGAATCGTTTGCGGCTCGGCACCCGTTGGCTCGGTGGAACCTGAACCGCCGGCACAACCGGTCAATACGACGGAAGCAGCAACAGCGGTGGCAGCGACGGACAGCCACCCACGGCGGTTAATCGAAAACTGTGACACGGGGTACCTTTCAGACATCTTTGTCGAGGGGCGACTTCTCGGAAACGCTAAGCCCTCGTGGCTCCGGCAGTGGCCCGTGGCCAGCTACCTCTTATGGATTCCAGTAGACCGAAGTTCGTTCGCGCCGTCCACGCGACTTTGCTTATGGCCTCCATTGATGGAAGTGATGGTGCTTACTTTCCCATTCCATACCAGGCATCGGTCCTTCTGATGGCGGGAACGGGTATTCACTCCAATCGGGCGGATATGCTTGTGCTATTCAGGCGGGGTGAGGGCACATGGCATACAGGCCATGATGAATAATCCCCCCCGATGCCTAACGGGTATCGGGCAAGCAGACGAAAACGCACACTGTTTCGTCCCGCCTGCACGCCTTCCGGCGGGACTCTCAATTCTGTTGGAGATCCAATGACTGTTACCCGGCCCACTCACAGTGGCTGTCCCTTCCTCAATCCGCAAAAGCTCTTCGAAGACCTTGCAGAAGCGCGGACAGCCCAGGGACTCCCCCATTCGGACACCTTCGAAAGCCGGGTAGTCACGCGGTACGACGATATCGTCCAAGCACTCCACGACCCGGCAACCTTTTCCTCCCAGCCCACTGTAGGGACTGTCCCCTCCCCCTGGCGCGAACAATTCGAGGGCCGGGTGCCCAGCAGGGGAACGCTGCTGGGTTTGGACAACCCGGACCATGACCGCCTGCGGTCAAGCGTCAACAGCTTTTTTATGCCCCGGAAGCTGGCCCGGTACGAGGGCTGGATCCGTGAACAGGCCCACCTCATGGTCGATGGTTTCGTTGAGGACGGCCGGACGGAGTTGAAGCTGTCCTTCGCCCTGCCGTTGCCGCTGAAGGTTATCGCACACGTCGTAGGCCTTGACTCCGAACGGTCCGAATGGATAGGCGCAGCCCTTGGCTTCTTTATGGGCCCCCGGGACATCTACCACCCGGGAACCCCTGACGAGAAAGCGAAGCTTCTGCTCGACCTGCACGACTACATCCTGGAGGTCATGGACGAGCGCAAGCACAACCGCCGGGACGACCTGATCAGCCACATATGGAATGAGCGGGAGTCGGGAGCCGTTGAGATGACGGACTTCGAAATGTTGTCCATGTTTCCGGGGCTAATGCTGGCAGGACACGAAACATCTTCGAATCTGATCTGCATGGGCCTGTCACATCTCCTGGCTGACCCAAGCCGTTACTCGGCCGCGCAGAAGGATGACACCTCGCGGGCTGAAGCCCTTGAGGAACTGTTCCGCTACGAGTCAGCCATCACTGGTATGAAGAGGTTGGTGACCAAGGACGTCACCCTCGGTGGGACGCAGCTGAAGGCCGGTGAAACAGTCTTTCTTGCATACGCCGCCGGATCCCGTGACACAACAAAATTCAGTGAACCGGACAACATCAACTTTGACCGCGATTGGGCTGTGCCGCACCTGGGATTTGGCCAGGGCATTCACGCGTGCCTGGGAGCGCCGCTCGCACGTCTCCTCCTCCGCATCGAACTGGAAGTCCTGCACGAGCGGCTTCCGGATCTTCGTCTCGGTGTCCCATACGACGAGCTGGAGTACACGGTCGTCTCGGAGGGCCGGGGCATGGTTGCCCTGCCGCTCGAATGGACGCCGGTGCCTGTCGCCGAAAGGACCAGCGCTGCCATCATTGATGAACTTCCTTCGGCCGCCCTTCCCGTAACTGTCAGCGCCCGCCGCCTTGTCACCGAGAACGTTGTGGAGCTGACGCTGGAGACCAGCGGTCCTGACACTGTGAGCTGGGAACCAGGGGCGCACCTTGACCTTGAACTCCCCGACGGCTCCTTGAGGCAGTACTCGCTGTGCGGTCAAACGGGAACCTCTGAACTGCGGATAGCTGTCTTAAAGGAAGACAGCGGCCGAGGAGGGTCCAAGCTCATTCACGACCAAGTCAAGGTCGGAGACAGGTTGAGCATCAGGGGACCTCGCAATCATTTCAGGCTGAAGCCAGCCCAGTTCCTGCTGTTCGTCGCCGGTGGCATTGGAATCACTCCCCTGCTTCCCATGATTGAAGGAGCTGAGCGCCGCGGCACACCCTGGCGCCTGCTCTTCCTTGGCCGCGACCGGAAACTCATGCCCTATGTCGAGGACCTGGTGCAGCGCCACCCGGCGAACGTCTATGTCTGGCCAAGCAGCGAACGCGGCCGCTACAACCTTGATGACATCTGGTCCAGGATTCCCGCCGAAGATGCCTTCATATATGCCTGTGGCCCGAACGAACTTCTGGAAGGTCTGGAAGAATCCGCCGGCAGGCACGATGCAGATTTCCGGCTGGTAGTAGAGCGCTTCGCAGCACAGAAGGTGGAGCACCTGCCCAATCGTCCCATCGAGGTGCAGATGTCCCGAACCGGGAAGACCGTCACGGTAGGGGTGGACGAGAACGTTCTGGACGTCCTGAACCGGGAGGGCGCCAGCATCCTGTCGACCTGCCGCGAAGGTACCTGCGGGACCTGTGAAGTGCGGGTGCTGGAGGGAGTACCCGAGCACCGCGACTCGGTCCTCAGCCTTGAAGAGCGACTCGCGAATCGAACGATGATGACCTGCGTGTCACGGTGCCGGAGCCGGCGCTTGGTGCTGGACGCGTAAGCAACCACAAGCCTCCACACTCCGTGGCCAGAAGGCCGCCCCGGTCCCACTCCTGACCAATGCCCTTTGCGCCCTCCAAACTGCAGGCGCAAAGGGCATCCGGAGATGATCGGCTTTTGTCCCGACGTTGTCGCTGCAGGGAGTTCTTCGATGAACCCTGCGGAGACCGCGGAAATAGTTTTCCCCTATGCTCACCATTTTTACTCCGCATGGTCGTTTTGCGCCCAAAGTGCCAGTCAGAGTCCTAGGGTGAGACCAAATACAGCTGCCCCTGCCTAAAGGACCTCTAATGCCAGACCTGCCCCATGCCCGCGACGGAGAATCGAGCAAGGACCCCCTGCTGTTCCAGGAGTTCGTTGATCCACCGGCAAGTGCACGTCCCAGGGCTTGGTGGCACTGGATGGACGGAAACGTTGATGAGGCTGGAATCGTCAAGGACCTGGAGTGGTTTGCCGCATCCGGAGTCGCCGGTGTGCAGGCGTTCAACGGCTCGATGGGAACACCTGAATATGTAGCCGAAAAGGTCACCTTCCGTTCCCCCGCCTGGCAGTCAGCAATGAGGTGTGCCACGGACACTGCCGACCGGCTGGGCTTGGAGCTGTCAATCGCCACCTCGGCCGGGTGGAGTGCCACCGGAGGCCCATGGGTCCGCCCCGCAGCAGGAATGAAAAAGCTCGTCTGGAGCACGACAAAGGTCAGCGCCGCCGATCGGGCACCCTTGGCGCTACCCGTCCCGCCGTCCGTATCCGGGCCATTCCAGGACGTCCCGTTCAAGGCCGTCCGTGGGTCGGAAATGAAGATACCCGACCACTATGAGGAGGTGGCCGTTGTGGCGCTTCCTCACCGTGAGTGCCATCATCCGGTCCTCCCTGCAAGGCTTACCGCCAGCGGCCCATCGTCGGGCGAACGCACTTTGGATACGCTGGCCGACGGTCGATTCTGGCCCGCCGCCGAGCTGCCTGCCGCCGATACTGCCGATCGTGACGGGCGCGGCACAGCTTGGGTTCTGTTGGACTATGACGAGCCCGTTGCGATTGCTTCCATCCGAGCCGGCCTGCCCGCCCGGCACGGCTTCGGCTCGTCGCCCGCTCCCTTGGCCTGGCTTGAAGCCAGCGACGACGGTACTACCTTCAGGACGATCGTCGAGCTTCCCCCGTCCCCTTCCCCCGTCCGCTCGGCGGCTTTTCCCGCCGTGACGGCTCGCTATTTCCGGCTTCGTCTTCAGGACCGTGTCGGCTTCGGCTTTCCTTTCGGGCCCGGTGTCAAACCTCTGAGGTTTCCGGCCCCGGAGGGACAAAACGCTCTCTTCAAACTGTCCGGACTACAACTCTTTCCGGGTCCCCAGGTCAACCGGGCAGAAGAGAAGGCCGGCTTTGCACCCGTCCCCGACTTCTATGCCATCGAGGGTGGCCCCTCGGAGGAGCTGGCCGCAGTCCAGCCTGAGGACATCGTTGATCTGAGTGACCGGCTTCAGCCGGACGGGACTCTGGACTGGGAGCCGCAGCAAGGTGACTGGACAGTCATTCGCTTCGGGTACTCCCTCACCGGCCACCTGAACGGGCCGGCTCCCGCGGACGCCACAGGCCTGGAAGTAGACAAGCTCGACGCCGGACTGGTCACCGAATATATCGAGCAGTACCTTGGCTTTTTTGACGATGCCCTGGGCCAGGAACTCGTCGGCTCCAAAGGGGTGACGGCCCTGCTCAGTGACAGCATTGAGTCCGGGCCGCAGAACTGGACAACTGCGATGCGGGAGGAGTTCGCCAGCCGGCGCGGCTACGATCTTCTCCCATGGCTGCCCGTGGTCAGTGGCGTTTTAGTGGGCGGCGCCCAACGCAGCGACGCATTCCTGTGGGATTTCCGGCGCACCATCGCAGAGCTTCTGGCGGAGAAGCATTACGGGACCATCGCCCGAATAGCACACGCACGGGGAATGGGCTATTACGCCGAGGCGCTGGAGGACCACCGCCCACAGCTGGGCGACGACCTCGAGATGCGCTCCCACGCCGACGTCCCCATGGGAGCGATGTGGTGCTACGAACCGGAAAACGGCCCCCAACCAACGTATGTTGCGGACTTGCGCGGCGCCGCCTCCGTAGCCAACATCTACGGAAAAGCAGCAGTGGGAGCTGAATCCATGAGCGCGTTCGGCAAGCCATATATGTTCACCCCCAGGAACCTCAAACCCATCGTGGACATGGAATTCGCCCTGGGCGTCAACCTCCTGAACCTCCATACCTCCCCCCATCAGCCGGACGCCGCCCCCAAACCAGGTGTGACCCTCTCGCCCTACCTCGGCCAGGCCTTCACCCGGAACGAGACCTGGGCCCACGCTGCCCGGCCGTGGATCGACTACATCGCACGCTGCAGCCACCTGCTCCAGCAGGGAACGCACGCCGCCGACATCGCTTACTTCTACGGCGAAGAAGCCCCGGTGACCGGTGTGTTCGGTGATTCAGCCCCCGAGGTCCCTGAAGGATACGGGTTCGATTTCATCAATCTCGATGGTCTGTTGAACCACATCACGGTTACGCCCGCCGGTCATCTGCTCAGTACCGGGGGGGTTACGTACCGACTCCTTTACTTGGGCGGATCCAGCCGCCGCATGACGCTGGCCGCAGTCCAGCGCATCACCGAACTGCTCGACGCCGGAGCAACAGTGGCCGGATGGCGGCCGCAGAGCTCACCGAGCGAAGGGGACGACAGGGACGATTGGACCGCCGGCGTCGATGCCCTCTGGAACCAGCAACGGCAACGCCTTCTGGACCTGGAAGGGGTGCCCACACTTGACGGGCTCACGGTTGCGTTGGCGAGGATGGAGGTCCGTCCCGACTGGGTCCTGAGCACCGCCGATGGCTCAAATCTGGCCGTGATCCATCGTCGCCTTGACGAAGGCGACCTGTACTTCTTCAGTAACCAGCTCGACCGGCCGGAGAAGGTCCATGCAACATTCCGGGTGACGGCCACGGCGGCAGAGCTCTGGGATCCGGTAAGTGCCAGCCGCGAGACTGCTTCGATCATCTCTGGGGAAACCTGGGAAACAAGCCTCGATATAGACCTTGATGCGTTTGGCTCCCTATTTATCCTGCTCGGACACGAACACTCCCGCCTGGCTCCACCCCCTGAACAGCTGGAAGTTCCTGGACGGCCGGAGTCTCCCGTGCAGGGGCAGGAGCTGGACGGACCCTGGCATGTAAAGTTCGACGGTGATTCCCAGTCCCCTTCGCCGCTCACCTTGACTTCGATCGAACCTTGGAGCGGCCCCATCGCTTCGGACCATCCAACGGATGTAAAGCACTTTTCCGGAACAGCCGTCTACAGCCACACGTTCCAGCTCAACCAGCCCGGGAACGGATCCATGGACCGGTTGGTGCTGGAAATTGGCGACGTTCACGACCTTGCAGAAGTCCGCCTCAACGGGCGGGACCTGGGCGTGCTCTGGACGCCACCCTTCAGGGTGGAAGTCACCGGTGCTGCTAGAAACGGCGAGAACCTGCTGGAGATAGCTGTCACTAACTCCTGGGCCAACCGGCTCATGGGAGACGCCGCGGCTGCTGGTGTGACGGCACGCCCGGGCGCCCACGTTTTCGAACCCAAGGCCGACACGCTGCCGGCTGGCCTTCAGGGACCGGTGCGGCTGATGGCCTACAGGAAGTAGCTGTTCCGGATGGAACACTGTGGGGAGCCGGCCACAGGCCTGGCTCCCCAAGGAGTTCTCGAGGTGTCGGCTACTCGGTGGGTGTCGTCTTTTCCGAAAGACGCTGTTCGGGCATGAAGATGGACAGCAGTACTCCCACGGCGAAGATACCGGCGAGCACCGCGAAGATGGGAAGGAAGGCACCCGAGTAGATGTCTGCCACGCCCGCCTGCAAAGCGTCAGGAAGCTCCTGGACTAAGTGGGGGTCGGTAAGGGTGGTAGCGGGGAGACCGAGGCTGTTGCTCGCTGTGGCCTGTGCGAGCGAGGCTGCGAAAAGTCCGCCTAAAGCGGCAGTTCCTACCGTGACACCCAGTTCCCGTAAATACCCCAGTGAAGCGGTGACTCCTCCAACCACCGAATGCGGCATGGCATTCTGGGCAGCGACCACCGTGAGCTGCATAAAACTGCCCACTGCCAACCCCAACAGGGCGATCAACACTCCGACTACGGGCAGCGGCGTTCCGGGCGGAAGGAACCGAAGGCAGAGCGCGACTACGGTGGCCAGAGCAGAACCGGCGAGCGGAAAAACCTTGTATCTACCGGTACGGGTGACGATCCAGCCGCTTAGGTTGCTGGAGAGCATCATTCCCAGCACCAGGGGCAGCAGGATCATTCCCGCCACGGAGGCTGAGGTCGAGTAGGCCATTTGTATATAGCTTGGCAAGTAGGCCACCACGCTGAACAGCCCGGCGCCGATCACCAGCCCCAGCCCCGCAGCGTTGACCACCGGCCAGCTTTTGAACATGCGCATCGGTATCAGCGCATGTTCCGAGCGTATCTCCACCACCACAAAAATGACTCCGAATACGGCGGCGGCCAGATACAGGCCGAGCACCACACCGGCAGGAGCATCAGATTCTGTAGAGAGTGCAACCGCGCCGACCAAAGTGCACGTGAAAGGGAGCATTGTCATAATGCCGGCCCAGTCCATTCCGCCCCTGCCGCGGGCGACGTGGAGTTTGCGCAGTGAAAATGCCATTGCAAGCGCGAGGAGGCCCAATGGCAAATTGATCCAGAAAACCCAGCGCCAACCGACGGTATCCGTGATGGCGCCGCCCAGTAAGGGGCTGACAACTGTTGCAATGCCAAACACTGAACCTAGGGGGCCAAGATATTTCGGCCGCTGTCGCGGTGGAACCATGTCGGCAATGATCGCGGCCGGCAAGACAGCCGTGCCGGCGCCCCCCAGCCCTTGAATTGCGCGGTACACGGAGAGCTGGAACATGTCCTGCGCAAAGCCGCAAAGCACGGAAGCCACAAGGAATATTGCCAGTGCGACCATCATCAGCGCCGGCCTGCCGAACCTGTCCCCGAGACGCCCATAAACGGGCATGGCAACAGTCATTGCCAATGCGTAAGCCGTGATAACCCAAGCCATGTGATTGGCCCCGTCCAACTCCCCCACCACTGTTGGTAAGGCTGTCGCCACAATGGTGTGGTCCAGCGCTCCCAGTAAGACGATGATCAGGAGTGCGGCGTAAACGCGGCCGATCCGAATCCCGGCCGCAGGATTCCCCGGCGTTTGTTGCTCCGAGCGTGGCACGACTGGTTCAGCATCTGATGGGGTGGTTTTCGACAAGTCTGCACGGCGCACCGCAACCTCGTTCCGGGAATGCCAGCGGGACTGGCACGACGCCGGCCAGGTGCGCGTCCGGGGGAATCTCCACCCCGACCGACGGGCCCTCCGAGGCCCCAGCGTCCTCTCGAACTTATCATCGGCCCCGGCCTTGGATCGATGGGATTATGCATTCGAATTCTCGATAGCCCGCATACCTTGGAACTATTTCCGTAGCCTCCTGTCCGGCGCGTTTACTTGATGAAAACTCGACGAAGAGGAGAGCTTCCGATGGCACAGACCATTCCTACTTCCACCGCTGAATCCCAGGAGACAAGCCCGGACAATCCAGCGTGGTTCCGTTACGTCCTTGGCCAGTACCCCACCGGGGTCACGCTCATCACGGCAGCCCGGGATGATGAACCTGTCGGCATGGTAGTGGGTACTTTCAGCTCGGTATCACTGGACCCGCCCCTTGTGGCCTTCATGCCCGATGTCCGCTCCACCAGCTGGCCCAAGATCCAGGAAGCCGGCTCTTTTTGCGCCAACGTCCTGACCGCGGCCCAGCAGGACATTTGCCGCGCCTTTTCCCGCAAGGCCGATGACCGCTTCAGTGCTAATGCCTGGGCGGATACACCTTCGGGCAGCCCGCGGCTCGCGGGCTCGGCTGCCTGGATCGACTGCGACATCGAAAACGTGATCCGCGCCGGGGACCATGACATCGTCATTGGACGGGTGAAAGCCCTCGGGGTGGGCGAGTCAAAAGATCTGCCACTACTATTCCTGCGTGGCGGCTACGGCTCCTTCAGCATTCCGTCGATCATCTCCCCCGCAACAGCCCTGACACGCCATGTGAAAGCTGCAGACGTTGCCAGGCCTGAAATCGAGGCTCTTGCAGAGGCGCTCAAACTTGAGGTCCTCGTCAGCGGCGTAGTCGATGACTCAGTTATCGTTTTGACCGCAGCGGGCATGGCCAGTTCCCCCGTAGGCTCGCCCTCACGGGTAGGGGTCTCCTTTCCCCTGGCGGCACCCCTGGCCCCCCTTCATGTGGCCTGGGCCGGAGAGGCCGCCGAGTCGCGCTGGATTACCAACGCCCAAAACGTCGTGGAGTACGTTGATCCCGAAGTTGCCCATGCTGAACTGCGGCACGTCCGTGAAACCGGATATGCAGTCTCCGCTGGTAAGGCGACCGCGGCCGAGTTTGAACGACTGGTTGCGGTGCCAAGTGACACCGCAGCTCCCGACCTGAGCGGCGTCCTGCCTGGGCTGCTGGAACGGACGGCATCCATGGGTCCAGCATCCATCGATGACCCGGCGGGAGTGACATCACTCCACGCCCCGGTTTTTGACTCCGCAGGACAGGTGGCCGTCACACTGACCCTCAACGGTTTTTCCGGATCTGAATCACCTTCCCGGCTCGCCGAATGTCGGGACCACCTCCTGGCGGCTGCATCCGCGATCAGCGACGGGATCGGAGGCCGGCCTCCACACTAGGAAGCAAGCGAAGCAAGGACAAGCCGTTGGCCTATTGACCGCAGCTTTGAGCCGGCCCATAATTAGTATCAACATTCTAATTCGGGTTCTGCCGTATGAGACCGAAACCCCTCAACGTGGAGAAGAACATGGTCAATCTGCTGACAGCCGACCTCAACCTGCTCGTCTCGCTCGACGCGCTGCTCGAGGAGCGGAACGTTACCCGGGCTGGTGCACGGATCGGAATCAGCCAGCCAGCGATGAGTTCTTCACTACAGCGCTTGCGAAGGCAGTTCGACGACGAGTTGTTGACCCGCGTGGGCTCAGCCTACGAGCTCACTCCGTTGGCGCAGGTCCTCAAGGAGGATGTCTCTGAGATCCTTCGCCTTGTGGAACGCACCTTCGATGCCCAGGCCGTCTTCGATCCAGCGTCTTCCACCAGGAGTTTCCGCGTGATCACTTCGGATTATTGCCTCACGGTGCTATCCGGAAAACTCATGGCGATGTTGCAGGAGGAGGCTCCCGGTGTTCAGGTGCACTTTGACGCTGTCACGCCCTTGGCCGTGGATCGCATCAAGGAGACGTTGCAGAACGCCGACCTGATGCTCATACCCAAGGGGCACTTCTCCGGGTTTCCACACAACGAGCTGTTCACGGACAACTGGGTTTGCGTGACCGGCGCCGATTCACCCGAGCGCAGCCTCACGGTGGAGGAAATGCGGGACGCCCGGTGGGCGAGGCTGTTCGGAGCAGAGGTAGACTCCACGCTCGCTGACCGGCGCGTCTATGACCTGCAGCTGGGCGAGAAAACCGACATCATCGTCGACACCTTCCTGATGCTTCCGTTCGCTGTCGCGGGTACTGACCGGCTTGCTTTGGTCCAGGAGCGCCTGGCCCGTCTGTTGGCTGTCGTAGCAGGCGCCCGCGTCATGCAACTGCCCATCAACCTTCCCACCCTTGTCGAGTGTGCCTGGTGGCACCCGTCAAAGTCCGGGGATCCGGGACACCAGTGGTTCCGACGCCTCGTTGACAGGGCCGCCGCGCAACTGGAACCGGTTTTGCCCGCCGAATTCCCGTCCACAAACCCTACGGGCGACGATGCCGCTGCCCAGCTACATGTGGCTTAACGCCCATCATTCCGCCAACCTCTAAACCCCCAACTTTCCAGGAGTTTTCCATGCACTTTTCCCTGTTTCTCACCTCCCGCTCCAGCAGCCCGGAGGAAGACCGCCCAGTGATGCAGGCCATGGTGGAGCACGCCATTGACGCCGAACAAAAGGGTTTCGACGCCGTGTTCCTGCCGGACCACCACTTCACTGGGTATGCTCCCCCCGCCAGCGACCCGTTCGTGTTCGCCGCTTACCTGGCCGGAAAACTGGACCGCATGCACTTTGGGTTCTCCGTTCAGACGCTGGCCCTGCATCACCCCGTCAGGTTCGCGGAGCGGCTGGCGCTGCTGGATCAGTTGACGGACGGCAAGCTGCTGGTCGGAGTTGGCAGCGGAACCACCCCCGAAGAAATGATCGGCTTCGGGGTGAACTTCCAGGACAGCTCACGGCTGGCTAACGAGAACCTCGAAATCGCCGAAAAACTTTGGGCGAAGAAGCCCGGTGACGAGCCTGTTACCTTCGACAACGGCCACTACCGGGGATCGGTTGTGTCCCGGATTGTCCCGGCCCCCTACACCAAGCCGGAGCCCCGCGTCATGTCGGTTGCAGCCCGGCCCTCAAGCGTGGAACGCGCTGCAAAGAAGGCACAACCGGCATTCATCCTCGCTTTCGCGCCCCCCGTTATCGACGGCGGCAACGCTTTCGAGTTCGTCAAAAAGAACTTCACCAACTACCGCACCGCCCTCGAAGCCGCCGGCCACTCCGAAGCGGCTGTCAGGGCAGCACTGGAGTGGACCACGCACTCCTACCAGCACGTGCACATCGCCGAGACCGACGAACAGGCCGCCGCGGAGATGGACATCATCCTGGAGCAGTACCAGGAAGCAGTGGAACGTGAGCACGCAGCCAATAAGGCGGCCGAAGCCATCAGCGGCGTGGACCTTCGCCCGGCACCGGACGCCCGTACTGAAGGGTACAAAGGCACCTGGTGCCTCTATGGCAGCCCGGAGACAGTCGCCGCCGAACTCCAAAAGTACGCTGACCTGGGCATCGGCAACGTCCTCCTCGCCCTTATGGGCGGCCCCCTCACTGAGGAGCGCCGCCGCTTCACCGAGCAGTCCATGCAGCTCTTCTCAGAACGCGTCCTGCCGCTGTTGAAGTCCTCGGATGCTGTTGCTGCGCCTGAGAAGGTCGCGGCCCGGTGATCTCTGGTCCGGTGGCAGGCACTGCGGCCAAAGCCGTGCCTGTTTCCAGCCTCCGTGGTGCCGAATTAACCGGTGGCCGCACCGGTTGGAGTACGACGCGCAGCGAAGAGACAGGCGTCGAAGAGATGGTCTTGCTCGACGGTCCCATCGGCATCGTCAGCAAGGCGATGGACGAACGAGACACTTCCCTCATCATGCCCTCCGGAACCGCGTTGGCCGCCACATGGAACCCGGAACTGGTGTCCGAAGTCGGACAATTAATTGGCCAGCAGGGGCTGGAACGAGGCGTCAATGTCGTCCTGGGACCGAACCTGAACCTTCCGCGTTCGCCCCTCTCGGGGAGGGCCTTCGAGATGTTCTCCGAGGACCCATACCTGACAGGTGTGCTCGGTGCCGCGTGGGTCCGGGGCGTCCAGTCCCAGGGCGTCGGGTCGTGCACCAAGCATGTCGTGGCGAACGACACGGAGACTGAACGGCGACGGATGAACTCGCGCCTTGAGCCCGCGGTCCTCCGGGAGACGTACCTGCGGCCCTTCGAAACAGCAGTCCGTACGGCAAACCCCTGGATGCTGATGATGGCCTACAACAGGGTCAACGGAACACACTGCTCCCAGAACGCGGAACTGATCGGCATACTCAAGGACGACTGGCAGTACGACGGCGTGGTGGTTTCGGACTGGTTTGGAGTGGATGACACCTCCGCGTCAGCCACCGCCGGGTTGGACCTGGAGATGCCAGGGCCGGCCAAGTTTCTGGGCGACAGGTTCGCCGAGGCCGTCGTTGCCGGGGACATTCCGGAAGCGCGGCTGCGTGACGCCGTCGAACGCATCACCCGGCTCGCGGACAGGACCGGACGCCGTACAGGAGGAAAGGCGCCGGAACCTGCCCGCATCCGCACGTCTGCAGAGCAACGCGATGTCCTTACAAGGGCTGCCGCTGCATCATTCGTGCTGCTGGAAAACAGGGATAACGTGCTGCCGCTGGATCTGGCGAGGACCCGGAGGTTGGCCGTGGTTGGTCCCAACGCCACAAAGCCCTGCTTCCAGGGCGGCACCTTCGCAACCGTCCGGCCCGAAGGCGAGGTCGTCACACCACTGGATGCCATCCGGGATGCCGTAGGACCGGACGTAGAGGTGGCCTACGAGGCGGGGGCCGAGCCGTCCTCGCCCCTGCCACTGACCGAACTGGGCAGCACAGCGCCGGACGGCACACCAGGGGTACTGCTGGAGATCCTCACAGCGGACGGGAACGGTACCGCTGACGTCCTGTACAGCGAGGTCCGGCAATCGTCGTCGTTCGTGTGGTTCGGCCCGGTACCGGGCTTGGGCGCCGGCGTTCCTGGCCGCGCCCGTATCACCGCCCGCCTGAGGTTGGAGACAGCGGCGCGCTGGGAACTTGGAGCCGGGGGTACAGGCACCAGCGCTCTTACCGTCAACGGCAGGCATGTGCTGGAAGTCCCGCCTCCCGCCCCCCACGATGTCATGGGGGCTGTCGCGAGGGCTGAAACGCACCAGATCAGCCTTGACCTGCCCGCGGGCGAGGTGGAGGTTTCGGTGGAGATGGCATTCCAACCCGGGAGGGTGCAGGCCATCACTGCCGTCGCTACACCCGAAAGTACAGCCGATCCCCTGCAGGACGCCGTCAAATTGGCGGACTGGGCGGACACGGTCATTCTGGTCGTCGGCGACGAGCAGGGCTCCTCGCGCGAAAGCGCCGATCGGACGACAGCAGCACTGGAACCGGCATGCGATCGCCTGGTTGAAGCAGTGGCAGCGGTCAACCCGGAAACTGTGGTGGTGGTCAACGCCTCCCGAGCAGTGCTGCTGCCCTGGGCGGAGAAAGTGAAAGGGCTGGTCATAGCCTGGTTCCCCGGGCAGAAGTTCGGGCACGCCCTTGCATCTGTCCTGACCGGTGCCGCCGCACCCTCCGGGCGGCTCCCGGTGTCATTCCCCGGACAGGACGAGGACATCCCGGGCTGGGGCACGGGCTTGGACGCTGACCTGACACTGGACTACGCCGCCAGCGAGCCAACGGGCTACCGTTATTTCGAAACGTCCGGAAGGAGCCCACGCTATCCGTTCGGCTACGGCCTCGGGTACACGGACTTCAAACTGGTTGATGCCGTGCCGGCATCAACCACGCTTGGTCGTGGCGACAATGCTGCGGGGGTGGAAGGCGTGGCTGTCCACGTGACGCTCCGCAATACTGGTAGGTCGCCGGGTCGGGACGTCGTCCAGCTTTACGGCAAGGCACCTGGCGAAACAGGGTTTCGACTGATGGGCTTCGCAGCACTGGATGTGTACGCCGATGCGAGTGCCGGGGCAACGGTCGCCGCGGACCCGCTCGGCTTCCGCCGCTGGGATATAGCGAACTCCCACTGGATCGTTCCCCCCGGTGATTGGGAGTTGCGGGTGGCAAGGAATGCCGCTGACGAAGGAATCCTCTGTAGGATCACCTTGTGACTGTTCCGGACACCAAGTCCCGTGAGCCCAAGCAGGCCAGGAGCCGCCAATCGTTCGAAAAGACGATCGAGGCGGCCCTGGCCCTGCTGCAAGAGCGGGGCAGCGACGAATTCACTCTGGCCGATGTCAGTGCCCGGTCCGGCGTGTCCATCGGTTCCATCTATGCACGGTTTCAGAGCAAGGATGAACTGATCCGGGTGGCCCACGGCCGGAAAATGGATGACATCGACGCCGTCTCAAACCATCTTTTCGAATCTTTGTCGATCAGCCCGAATGCAGGACTGGAATCAGTGGCGCAAGCAGCTGTTGACCGGACCATAGAGGTCCTTCGCCGGTACGCGGATATTCTCCGACCATTCATGCTCCGTGCCACCCAGGACGAAACGATTTCGAACCGCGGCGCGGCCTCGCATGCTGTCCTGGCAAAAAACTTCTCAGACGTCTTGAACCAGTGGCCTGAAGGATTCCTCCACGAGGCCGACGTCGACTGGAGCTTCAATGTTGTCTACAGCGTTGTAGCGCGCCGGCTGGGACTTGGCAGCACCATGGAAGGCAGTGGAAACTTCGAATGGCGGGAGATCGCCGAGAAGCTGGCCGGCATGGTCGCTTCCTATCTCCTGGCGGGCCACCAAGACTCAACGCGCCCCTGACCCTGCGGCATAACGAGCGGCGATACCGGCTATCCAAAAGCTCGTCTTCCGGTCATTCTCCGACTCTCGGCATAGTGGAAACTATCACCGCTGAAATTGATCCAAGGAGATCCCATGCATGTTCGCGTCAGCCCAGGGTCTGTGGCGCTTGATGAACCAGACGATTGCACCAGCTTCAAGGTGATGCTGTCGGCTGCAGCCAAGGACAGCCTCCCGAGGCTGCTTGAATCGACAGCGGCTGGCAAGCTGGAGGGCCAGGAAGTCATGGTATCCGTGTCCTGGATCAAGGGCGAATGCGCCGGCCGGATCGGAATGGGCTGGAACTACCGCTTTGCCAACATGCTGGTATACGCCGCCGGAAAAGGGTGGCTGAGCGACGATGGAAGCCACGTACGGGCACACATCGAGACGTTCTAGAGACGCCGTCTCCTAAACGCAGGCATTTCAGAAGACCTCGATGCAGTACTGCATTGAGGTCTTCTTTGTCTTACAAGGGCAGCGGGGATTGGCGAGCCGAGTACGGCACGAGAAGACAGCGCTTCCGAAGACCACGGCTGATTCGGATCACCACTTCCCTTTTTCGGACTATGAAGTGGTACGCGTGGCTCGAAGGCGTTCAGCGATTCGTTCAAGTGCATCGTCCACGGGTTCAAAGGATGTGGGCAAATTCAGGAATCCGTGGAGCATTCCTCTCACCAGGGCCTGCTCAACGTCAACGCCTGCTGCCGCCAGCGTAGCGGTGAACGCTTCGCCGGACGCGCGGAAGTCGTCATACTCAGCGTTCAAGACCAAGGTCGGCGGGAGCCCGTCCACATTGGCCAGGGCGGGCATTGAGTAGCCCGGCGGATTGGAACTAAGCGCACCAAGATAGTTTTCCCTCATCGAGCGGAACATCTCCGGCGGGAGCCGCAGGACCGGCAGCATCTGCGCCAGTGCGAGTTCCAAGGACTTTGAAGGTGCCGGTAGATCAGCGTGCATTGAGGGATACACCAGTATCAGATGCTCGGGCGCCCAGTTATCCTCGTCGCGCAGACGCAGAGCTGCCCCAGCAGCAAGGTTTGCGCCTGCGCTCGCTCCGCCAACGGAAATCGACGACATGACTAGGTCTTCAGTATTTTCACGCACCCATCGAATTGCGGCCACAACGTCATCCAGGGGGACGGGATAGGTGATGCCTTCCACGGCAAGCCTGTAGTCAACGCTCACCACTACGGCACCGGCCCTATGGACAAGTTCCCTGGCGGTCCAGTCGGCTTCTTTCATGTCGAGATCGCCGAACCGGAAAGCACCCCCGTGCATCCAGATGAATCCCGGCCTGCCCTGCAAAGCCCACCCTTCAGGAAAGTAAATCCGCACAGGTATGGGACCGTGCGGGCCTGAGATACTTCGTTCTTGTGTGATAACACTGGTGGGTGGTACGGCACCGGGATAGGCATCGAAGGCTTCCAACTGACGAAGCATTGCCGGGCTCGAAAGAGCTTCGGCGATGGACGGGATCCCGTCCAAGAGCACAAGCCGTGAGGCAATTTCAGAGTGGAAAGGCACAGATCTTCCTTTATGTGGGTCTTACCTGAAGCGGACGCAAGCCAGGTACGCTTTCATCGGACGAAGCCAGTTGAACTAACTCAAGCGCAGCACTACGTGGGCGGCACCCTCGATGCCGCCACCCACATACACATCAAATTCGCCCGGTTCTACGGTAAATTTTCCCTCGTTGTCCCAGAATCCGAGGTCTTTCCACCCCAGTTCAAAACTCAGCTGCTTGGCCTGCCCGGCTTCCAACGCTGTCCGGGTAAAGGTGCGGAGCCTCCGCACGGGCTGGGTGAGTGAAGCCACCCGGTCACGAATGAAAACAAGCGTGACTTCATCCCCTGCCCGCTCCCCTGTGTTGGCTAACGGGATGTCGAAACGGAAGGTCCGTCCCTCGCGTATTGCGTCGAGTGCCATTTCTTCAGTTTCTACGCGAAGCGCTCCGTAGCTAAAGCTCGTGTAGCTCAGCCCGTGGCCGAACGCGAACTGCGGCCCCAGCGGCAGATCCCGGTACTTGGAGGTATACCGGTCGTCCGTGTTCCCAGGTCCCATGAGCGCGACATCGATGACTGCCTCCTCGATGGTTGCTGAGAGCTTCGCCGGTCGCCCCGTATTTTCGTGGTCATAGTAAATGGGCACTTGGCTGGCAGACCGCGGAAAGGTCATAGGCAACCTGCCTCCAGGGTTCACGGCGCCACTTACAGCACGTGCAACGGCTGCGGGTCCTTCCAACCCAAGATGCCAGGCTTCGAGAACGGCGGGAGCCGAATCGATCCAAGCGCTGGTCACCAGGGGTCGGCCGTTGAACATGAGAACCGCAAAGGGAGTGCCTGTTCCCGCGATTCTTTCGATCAGTTCTTCCTGACCGCCCGGCAATCTCAGGTCGCTGCGGGAACTGGCCTCGCCTGTCAAGGATGAGGGTTCACCTACGGCAATCAAGACCACGTCATGTTCGGCCGCCGCCGCTACCGCCTCGGCCAGAAGTTCGCTGTCCTTTTGGAAGAACCCGGCGCCCTCCTTCACGGTCAGTATCCAGTCAGGACATTCCTGACGTAGTGCGTCCGCGAGGGTGCTGGAGGGTTCGGCAAAGGACTGCGCCCATGCTCCGAGATGATCATTGCTTTCCGCATAGGGACCCACGAGCAATACCCGTTGGGGTGATTGCCCAAGTGGAAGGACGCCGTCGTCATTTTTTAGAAGCACAAGGCTCTTTTCTGCGGCGTCTCGGGCCGCCCGCCGGCTTTTGTCTGTCGGGGTTGTAACTTCCAACGCAGGATCCCTTAGGGGAGTCTCAAAAAGGCCAAGGGCATGTTTGAGCCGCAAGACCCGGCGGACAGCATCATCTACCCGTTCGGGAGACACGTTGCTGGCGGATAGCAGCGTTCCGCCGTTAGCGCCGACGACGTTACCGCCCATTTCGACGTCGAGACCGGCAGCGAAGGACTGCCGAAGCGCATCGCCAAGATCAGCGGCGACCCCGTGCTCGATGAGATTGACGACGCCATCGGCGTCGCCGACAACAATGCCGTCAAAGCCCCACTCCTCTTTCAGCAGTTTCGTCAAAAGTTCGCTGTTGGCGTGCGCCGGGCGTCCCGAAACTGTGTTGAAGGCTGCCATGACAGTGGCCGCCCCGGCCTCAACGGCAGCTCTGAACGGTTCCAGGTATACGTTGCGCAGACGCTGAATAGACAGGTCGACAGTATTGTAGTCGCGCCCGCCTTCAGCCTGGCCATAGGCGACGAAATGCTTGGCACATGCCAGGATCGAGTCCTCGTCAGCAAGAGATTCCCCTTGGTACCCACGAACCTTGGCGGCACCGAAGACGCTGTTAACGTGGGTGTCCTCACCGAAGCCTTCCACTACCCGTCCCCACCTAGGATCCCGTGAAACATCAATCATCGGGGAAAATGTCCAGTTCACGCCTCCTGATGCTGCTTCCTTCGCTGAGATCCGGGCATCTGACTCAGCCACGGCCGGGTCAAAGCTCGCAGCCTGCGCCAACGGAACAGGAAAGGTAGTGCGCTGGCCATGGACTACGTCCAAGCCGATAAGCAGAGGAATTCCGTGCGGGGTCTCCTCGCGGGCCAGGCGTTGAAGTTCATTGGTGGCTTCCGCACTTCGCGGCCAGAAGACCGCCCCGATTCCACCTCGCACCAGGTCCTTGACGTCTTCGAATCGGGGGCGGAAGGCAATCTGAAGTTGTGCGAGCTTCTGCTCCCAAGTCATGGCAATGAGGAGCTCGTCGATGACCTCTCCCACTGTTTCACTGCGCAGCTCATGAGCATCTGTTCGGCTGGCCATGGATAACTCCTAGTTGGCTTGTTTAAATCAGGGGCACTGGCCCTAAACGCGGATGGGACGTGGCAACTTACGTCGACCACGCTGGACAGCGCTCACTTCTTCAGGGGGCTTCCCAACATGCGCCGTAGCCAAGCCTCACGCGCGGCCCGCGTATCACGCGAAATCGACGCCGCTGGTGCGAGCAGTTCGTAGCCATGGAAGCCGCCCGGCCACACATGGAGTTCCGCCTGTCCTCCGCTTTTCCAGATTTTGCTGGCGAATTCCACTACTTCATCACGAAACGTTTCCGCTGACCCCACATCCAAAAACGTGGGAGGCAGGCCGGACAGATCAGTCGCCCTAGCCGGCGCCGCGTAGGGGGATACATCAGGGGTCCCCTTCTGGCTACCGAGGAGAGCAATCCAGCCGACCTCGTTGCGCGAGCGGTCCCAGGTGTCGATACCCTCCATCTGGCATGCCGAGACCGTGTTGTTTCGATCGTCAAGCATCGGCGCAGTCAGCATGAGCCCGAGAGGCATCCGGCGCCCATGGTCGCGTGCGAGCAGAATGAGGGACGCTGCCAGTCCGCCGCCGGCACTCTGTCCCAGGACAATGACGCGATTGTCGTCAATGCCCAGTTTGTCCGCGTTTTCAAGCGTCCAGCTTAAGCCAGCGGCGCAGTCCTCTACAGGGCCCGGGTAGGGTGTCTCGGGGGCCAGTCGGTACTCAACTGCCACGATGACAAGGCCCAGAGCTTCTGCAAGATGTATATAGGCGGCCATGCTTTGCCTTGCGGTTCCGCTGAACATTCCTCCCCCATGGACCAGATAAAGTGCTGGTCGGCGAAGGGAAGGCTGGGCGGGAGTGCAAATCACGACGCTGATATCTGCCCCGGCTCCGCCAGGAATGGTGCATTCTTCTATGGTGAAAGCGCCGTCTTGAGACAGAACCGCATCGGTGGGAGGTCCGAAGCCCATTGGCGGCTGACGCGCGGACTGAAGGGTCTCCAGCGTGAGGGTAGGAAACGGCGGGATGTTCGCCAAGACCATGCCGCATTCCCGGTCAAGGGGCGGTGGGGGAACCACTTCGGTGGGCTGGTCGTAACCTGTCAAGACGCCGCTCCTCTTTGTGATTCGGCTTGCTCTCTTAGTCTCTGCTTTGTCGCTGCCGCTTGATGCTTCCGCGGAAGCACCCAGCGGCACCGTTCTCAGCTCACCCGAACGCGCCGATCCTGTTTGCTGTTGTGAAGCCCAAATCTTTGTCACAACCACTTTCGCGCCGCGCTCCTGCTGCCGGAAGACGAGTGTTCTTATGCCGGGTATCGGCCGAACTTATACCGCGCCACCGCCCCGCTGCCGACTGGAGGCTCTTCAGCGCCACGCGGTCGATGCACGTCTGCTTTCACCACCTGCCACCGCCAAGGAAGAATATGGCCTCCTGGCTGAGACGGATGCACCTTGGGCATGAAGCGGCTGGTCAAAAAGGGCAGACCTTCACCAGTGTTGTCCCTATGATCCGCCAGACGTGTGGGGACTCGTCCCCACGCGCATCCCTGCCACCACCGACACGTGTACCAGTTCGGGGAGCACATGCCGGCCTCTTCTTACGACTTCCAGCTGGAGGTCCTAGCGGGTCGGGTTATGCGCTGCTTTTGATCTGGTCGATGCGCTCCTAGGTCACCGCGCCGCTGTCGGCGAGTTCCTCGATAAGGGATTCCGGTCACCGGAACTGGTCAACGCGACGACCCTTGAAACCACCGGTCCGACTCGCCGCACCACCACAACGCAATGCCGGCATTCGCGTTAGGCGCCGTTCAGCTCGGCTCGCGTGGGCGGGTTGGCGCCCGGCCGGGACACCGTGACGGCCGCCGCCTTCGCGGCATGGGCCAGCAATTCAGCCAGGCCCTCCGCAGGGAGTTCGCGCAGGTCCTTGCGGTTCTGGGCACCGTCGAGGCCGCGGTCCACCAGGCCGGACAACAGCGCAGCCATAAAGGAGTCACCCGCGCCCACCGTGTCCGCCACCTCAACTTTGGGAGCCGGCACCTGCGCCTCGCCCTGCCGGGTTATCCCCCACGGCCCGTCCGCTCCACGGGTGACCACCACCATGGCCGGGCCCTCGTTGCCGCCCAGTTCCAGCCAGCGGCGGGCAGCGTCGAGAACGTCCATGTCCGGGTAGAGCCAGGCGAGGTCTTCGTCGGATGCCTTCACGACGTCCGCAAGGGTCACGAATTTTTCGGTGTGCCGGCGCGCATAGTCCACGTCGGTGATGATGCTGGGCCGGCAGTTCGGGTCGAAGCTGATGGTGGCCCGCGGGTGGGCGTATTCGACGGCGGCCAGCACGTCCGTGGCGCCGGGCGCCAGCATCGTGGCGATGGAGCCGGTGTGCAGCAGGGTGGTTCCCTGCAGCATAAACGCCAGCCGGTCGGCGATGCCGGGAAGCTCCCAGGTGAGATCGAAGGTGTAGGTGGCGGCGCCGTCGTCGTCAATCAGGGCGGTGGCCACGCTCGTGGGAAGATCGTCCGGGCCCAGCGGAAGCATCACAGAACTGGAGCGCAGGTGCGCGGCGACCGAATCGCCGTACGCGTCCCGGCCGTAGCGGCCGATGAACTGCACCGGGTGGTCCAGCCGGGCCAGGCCCACCGCAACGTTCAGCGGGCTGCCGCCCACGTGGGCCTCGATCCCGGAGGCGCGCTGGACGACGTCAACAAGGCCTTCGCCAATAACTGTGAGCATCCTCACACTCTGCCAGAGGAGCGGCTGGCCGGCACGTTGCTAAGCACGATGACGGTAATCCCAGCCGACTGGCCGGGCTGGCTGATGCTCTGACCCGCTATGGCGCCAGCAGCTCCTCGACCAGCTCCCGGCACTTCACGTAGGCCGCATCGTCGGGGTTGATGAGCGCGAAGTGGTCCCCGGGTACCGTCACCAGCCGCGCGGGCACCTTTCCGCCACGGCTTGCCTCAACGTACGTTGCGGACATGCCGAACGGTACGTCCTCGTCCTCGGTCGTGTGCACGGCGTAGACGGGGACGTCCAGCGGCAGCGCAGCCATCGGATCCGCGTACCGGTGCCGTCCCGGAAGGTCCGACGACGGCCCGCCCAGTAAGTTGGCCACGGCACCGTTGCTGAGGTTGAGCCTTTCAGCTTCCGCCAGATTGAGGACGCCGGACTGGCTCACCACCCCGGTGAGGCGGACGCCGTCGGGAGTGGCACCGGCTTCGCGCTGCTCGGCCTCAAGCCCCAGCGAGCCCAGCCGGTCGCGGCCTGCCGCCCACACCGCCAGGTGGCCGCCGGCGGAGTGCCCCAGGGCGACAACCTTCCGCAGGTCCAGCGCATGCCGGCCGGCAAGGTCGCGGAGTTTGTCGATCCCCGCCAGCACGTCCTGGAAGGTGTGCGGCCAGCCCCCGCCGTTTCCGGCCCTCCGGTACTCCAGGTTCCAGGCCGCCATGCCGTGGCTGGCAAGCTCCAGGGCAATCGGCTCCCCCAGTTCCGCACCGTACGTCGAGCGCCAGTATCCGCCGTGGATCACCACCACCACACCCTGGTGCCTCCCGCCCCCGGGCACCTCCGGCAGGAAAAGCTCGCCCCACTGACTGGGGTCATCGCCGTAGCCATACCTGTGCCGCTGCACTGCGTCCTCCACCTGCCGAGCCTACAGGGAGGGCTATGCTGCATTACCGCCAAGACAGGTGCCCTCGCCGGACGGGCAGGGTTAGGCTCAGGAGGAAACTGCAGGCAAAGGAGACGCAGCATGAGCAGCAGGACCGGTCCCGCCCGGACGCTGGCAACAGCCGGCCGGAAGCCATCCGCACCCGGAGATCATTCCCGTCTTTCCGCGCTCGTGGCCGCCGCCCCCGGGCGGCCGGGGCAGGTGTCCTTTTCTCCTTTCGACGGCGGCGCTGTGGGTGAAGTGCCTGCCTGCACTTCCGGGGACGTCGAAAACGCCGTTGCCGGCGCGCGGGCAGCCCAGCGGAAGTGGGCCGCTGTTTCCATGAGGGAGCGCAGCGCCGTCGTCCGGCGTTTCCACCAGCTGCTCCTCGAACGGGAGACGGAGATCCTTGACCTCGTCCAGGCCGAGAGCGGCAAGTGCCGGCTCAATGCGTTCGAGGAACTCGCCGACGCAGCCCTCACCGCGGCCTACTACGGGCGCACAGCCGAACGGTACCTGCGCCCCGCACGGCGGAGGGGTGCGGCCCCGGGCCTGACAAGGGCCGTGGAATACCGAACTCCCAAGGGCGTGGTGGGCATCATCAGCCCGTGGAATTATCCGCTGACCCTCGCCGTCTCGGACGCAATCCCGGCCCTGCTGGCGGGCAACGCAGTCGTCCTCAAACCTGATTCCCAGACCCCTTTCACCGCGCTGCTGGCCCTGGAACTGCTGCGGGAGGCCGGGCTTCCGCATGACCTGTTCCACATTGTCACCGGGGACGGACCCCTATTGGGACCGGCGCTCATCGCCGGGATTGATTTCCTGATGTTCACCGGCTCGTCGGAAACCGGGAAACTGGTGGCAAAGCAGTGCGGCGAGCGCCTCATTGGTTTCTCCGCGGAGCTGGGCGGGAAGAATGCCATGCTGGTCCTCGCGGACGCGGACCTGGAAAAGGCCGCCCGGGGTGCCGCGCAGGGCTGCTTCTCAAATTCAGGGCAGCTGTGCATCAGCATGGAGCGGATCTACGTGCACCACGGAGTCTTCGCGGAATTCCTGGCTGCCTTCACGAAGGAGGTGGAGGTGATTCGCCTGGGTACTGGTCCCGGCTGGGACATCGACATGGGTTCACTCACCGGCCAGCGGCAGCTGGACCGGGTCACCGCCCACGTCCAGGACGCCGCCTCGAAGGGTGCCAGGATTGTCACGGGCGGCCGCGGCAGGCCGGACCTTGGCCCGTTCTTCTACGAACCCACCATCCTCACCGGCGTGACGGAGGACATGACCGTCGCGCGTGAGGAAACGTTTGGACCCGTCGTCGCCGTGTACCAGGTGAAGGACGACGACGAAGCCATCGCCTTGGCCAATGACTCCCGCTACGGACTGAATGCCAGCGTCTGGTCTGCCCGCCATGGGCAGAAAGTGGGGCGGCGCCTGCAGGCCGGGACTGTCAACGTGAATGACGGGTACTCGGCTGCATGGGCCTCCCATGATGCGCCGATGGGCGGGATGAAGGACTCCGGTGCCGGGCGGCGCCACGGCCGTGCGGGAATTCTGAAGTACACCGAGGCGCAGACCGTCGCAATTCAGCGGATCTTCCCGATTGGCCCGGCGCCGGGAATGACAAACAAGCGGTACGCCCGGCTGGTCAAGGGCGCGATACGTCTGATGGGCCGGTTCTCCTGATGGGACCCGGCTGATGGGCCGCGGCACTTCCCTGTCCGGCAGGACCGTGCTGGTCACAGGGGGAGGCAGCGGCCTGGGCCGGCGGATGGCCATCGGTGCCGCCCGGCGGGGTGCCCGCGTGGTCATCTGGGACGTCTCCGCCGAAAGCGGCAGCTCCGTCCGGGACGAAATCCGCGCCGCGGGCAACCTTGCGGAAGCGCAAACCGTAAACGTGGCGGACAAGGATGCTGTCAAGCAAGCAGCAGCGGCTGCCGGGCAGGTGGATGTGCTGGTCAACAATGCGGGGGTGGTCAGCGGCCGGCAGCTCCTCGACGCGACCGACGAGGACATCAGACGGACGTTCGACGTCAATGTCCTGGCCCTCTACTGGGTGACGCGCGCATTCCTGCCCGGAATGGTGGACCGGGGACGGGGCACTGTAGTTACTGTCGCAAGCGCGGCGGGCCTGGTGGGGGTAGCCAAACAGAGCGACTACTCCGCCAGCAAGTTCGCGGCCTTCGGTTTCAACGAATCCTTGCGCGCCGAGCTGCGGAACGGAAGGACCGGAGTGTCAACCTTGGTGGTCTGCCCGTACTACATCGACACGGGAATGTTCGACGGCGTGCGCACCCGGTTTCCCAGGCTGCTTCCCATCCTCAAGGAAGAAGAAGTAGCGGCGGGGATCCTGGACGCCATAGAAAGCGGACGGCAGAAACTGGTGCTGCCGCCGCTCGTGAACCTGGTTCCGGCAGCGCGGATGCTTCCCGTCGGAGCATTCGACCGCCTGATGGATGTCCTCGGCATCAACCGGACCATGGACCAGTTCACCGGGCGCGCCCGTGATGCCTTATAGCCCCAGCCACATTGGTTCCGTCACCGGAAGTCGACACTCTTGTCTTTGGCTACCTCCAGCAGCGTCGTCTGGAAGGCGATCTCGGCCGCGGCCCTGACCCTGTCATGCCGGTGTGCCAGGAGCACCCGGCGGGAGGGGGCACTCGAGCCCAGCGAGACGATGCTGACACCTGGGTGCTTGTTCACCACAGCCGTCCGTGGGGCAAGGGCTATGCCCAGGCCCACGCTGACCATGGCCTGGGCCTCCTGGTAGTCATTGGCATGGAAGGAAATCCGCGGTGAAAATCCTGCGGCCTGGGCGCTGCGGTGGAGCACCTCGACCACCGGGTGCTCCTCTTCCCGGACAATCCACTCCTCATTCGCCAGGTCCGCCATGTCCACCTGCTTGCGGCGGGCGAGCCTGTGGTCCTTGCCCACGATGAGGGCTGTGGCATCTTCGAAGACGGTTGTCAGGGCGAAGTTTTCCGGACTCAGGCGGTTCCATTCGTAGTCCCAGAGCAGGGACATCCCCACTTGCCCGTTTTCCAGCATCTCAATGAGGTCATCAAAGCGGCTGCTGCGCACGTGCAGGGTGATCGCCGGGTACTGCGCCTTGAACCTGCTGATGACCAACGGCAGGAACGAACCACCCAGGGTGGGAAACGTCCCCATGGTGAGGCTGCCCCGGTTCAGCCCCGCGATCTCGGCAAGGTCCGCTTCCGCGGCTGCCATCTGGCGAAGGATTCTTCGTGTATGCGCCGTCAGGACGTGGCCGGCGTCCGTGGGCACCATTCCCCTGGCCTGCCGCTGCAGGAGGGGCTGCCCCACTTCGGCCTCGAGGCGCCGGAGCTGCTGCGAAACGCCGGAGGGGGAATAGACGTGCTTCTCTGCCGCGGCAGTGATCGAACCGAGCTCCACAACATCCAGCAACAGTTCCAGTCTCCGAACGTTCAGCATGGCGGCCTTCCTTGAAGTTTTCGTTATACCCCCCTAACAATTTTAGCCACTTACTTCATCCAGCGCGGCGCGGCGCGGGGTGGTGCCGCGGTCCCCGCCCCAAAAGACCCAATCCACGTTCCTGACGCGTGGTTTCAGGGCGCTAAGAATGAAGTAAAAGTGCAGGGATATGCAGTTTTTAGCGTTTGTAATTCATCTGGGATGGGCATCACACTGGGTTAGCCGACAGGGCAAATCGCCCGTATTCCGGCGCCGGGAAAGGTGTGAAAGCAATCATGGTAAAGATCCCTGCCGCCTGGATGCGTGGCGGAACCAGCAAGTGCTGGGTC
The DNA here is from genome assembly GCF_056279405.1 of Pseudarthrobacter sp. TE3704. NCBI lineage: Bacteria > Bacillati > Actinomycetota > Actinomycetes > Micrococcales > Micrococcaceae > Pseudarthrobacter > Pseudarthrobacter sp. TE3704. The sequence goes on along the minus strand of NZ_JBWCCJ010000001.1, from coordinate 422,241 downwards.
TTCGAATGGGACAGCCTGCAGGTCCCGGGGAAGACCGTGGATGAGGTCCTCCTGCGGCTCTACGGAAGTCCTGATAACCGCCAGATCGATGGTGTTGGCGGCGGTACATCCACCACCAGCAAGGCTGTCATCCTGTCCCGCTCGCTCTCCGATGAAGCGGACGTGGATTACACCTTCGCCCAGGTGGGGATCGAGGAACAGCGCGTCGACTGGGGCAGCAACTGCGGCAACTGCTCGGCCGTCGTCGCCCCGTATGCCATCGAACGCGGCTGGGTGGAAGCGGGTCCTGAGACCACGCTGGTCCGCACCCTGAACACCAACACCAATCAACTCATCCTGCAAAAGGTCGATACACCCGGCGGCGAACTGGGTTACTCCGGCGACCAGGTCATCCCCGGTGTACCGTTCCCGGGCATGCCTGTGGGAATGGGCTTCTTCGACCCCGCCGGACGGACAACGGGAAAGCTCTTCCCCACCGGGGAGCCAATGGACAAGGTCACCTTTGACGGCAGGCAGGTGCCCGCAACGCTTATCGACGCCGGCGCTCCCGTTGTCATCGTGGAAGCCGAATCCGTGGGCCTGACCGGCCACGAAACGGCAGCAGAGATCGATTCGCGGACCGAACTGCTGGTGCATCTCGATGACATGCGCCGTGACGCTGCGGTGCAGATGGGACTGGCCGGAAGCCGGGCGGAAGCCGAACGCGCCATTCCCAAACTGGCCCTCGTGGCCAGGGCCGGGCAGTCCGACGAAGCGGACCTGGTGGTCCGCATGCTGTCCATGGGCCGCCTCCACCCGGCCCTTGCGATCACGGGCAGCGTTGCTCTGACCATGGCGGCCCAGCACACCGGAACCGTGGCGGCGAACCTCATTTCCAGTGACGTTTCAGAGGGCGTCACCCTGCGGACCCCTGCCGGCCTGGTCCAGACCTGGTCTGAAGCCAGGGACGGGGTCCCCGTTGTCGGTGCGCTGCGCAGCGCCCGGCGGCTTGCCGACGCGGAACTCCTGCTGCCGGACACCTGGTAAAGCGCCCCATTACAAGCACGCCCCCTCCGGCTGCCCCCACAGCTGACACGGCACATGAATTAAGGACCCCTCAATGACGAGTCAAAAGTCTTCCCTGGAACCTCCCGAAGGCCTCCAGGAAACAACGGCCACGGAACAGCCCGAACCGGCCAAGCACAGCCGCCGCATGGTGCTGGGAGCAATAGCCTCCTTCGCCGTTCTTGGCCTGGCAACAACCGTGCTGGGCGAAGGGCTCCTGAACCCGCCCTCCAGCACCGAAGACGGGAACTACAGCGGCGAAACCGTTGAATTCCTGATTCCCCTGGCCTCCGGCGGCGGCACCGACACCTGGGCCCGCTTCATCGGTACGGAGCTGACCAACTACATCCCCGGCCGCCCCGGTTTCGCGCCCGTCAACGAACCCGGTGGCGAGGGCATCTCGGGCACCAACAAGTTCGCCCGCTCGGCAAAGACCGACGGTACCGAGATCCTGGTGGGCACCGCGTCTACCGTGGTTCCGTGGGTCCTGGGCCGCTCGGCCGTGAAGTACTCGTTCGAGGACCTGAAACCCGTGGTGGTCAACGGCACCGGCGGCGTCATCTACGCCCGGACGGAAGCCGGCGTCAACGGCATCGGCGACCTCATCCACAGGGACAAGCCCCTCGAATTCGGAGGCATCAGCGCCACCGGGCTGGACATCACCACCCTCGTCGCCTTCGATCTGCTCGAAGCCGACGTGACCTCCACCTTCGGCTTCGAAGGCCGCGGCCCGGTCAACCTGGCGCTGCAGCGCGGAGAAATCGACCTGGATTACCAGACCACCTCCGCCTACGGCTCCGCCGTGGAGGGCATCGCCAAGGAGGGCAAAGCCACCGTGCTGATGTCCTTCGGGCAGTTGGACGGCTCGGGCGACGTCATCCGGGACCCCAACTTCCCGGACGTGCCCACGGTCGTGGAAGCCTACGAGCAGCTGCACGGCAAGAAGCCCTCAGGGGAAAAGTTCGAGGCGTACAAGACCCTGCTCGGCCTGACGTACACCTACCAAAAGGGCCTTTGGGTCCCCAAGGACACGCCCGAGAAGGCCATCAAGCTGCTGCGTGAATCAAACGAAAAGCTCGGCGCCGACCAGGACTTCCAGGCAAAGGCAGCGAAAGTCCTGGGCGGCTACCCCCTGGTAGCGGACGCGGACATGGCCAACCGCGTCAGGGACGCCTACACCGTCAGCAGCTCCGTCAGGTCCTACGTCAAGGACTTGCTCGAGAGCACCTACAACATCCACGTTGAATAAGGACCATCATGCTTGACTCCGCTATGGCAGCGCTGGCATCACTCGCTGACCCGTCCCTGCTCATCATGCTCCTGATCGGCACAGTCGCCGGCCTCATCATGGGCCTCATCCCCGGCCTCGGCGGCACAGGCGCCGTCGCCATCCTCCTGCCCATCACCTTCGGCATGGAACCGCCACAGGCCCTGGCACTCCTCATCGGCGCACTCGCCGTGGTCCACACGTCAGACACCGTCTCGGCCGTGCTGCTTGGTGCCCCCGGCTCCGCCTCAGCCAGCGTGACAATGCTCGACGGCTACTCCATGGCGAAAAAAGGGCAGGCCGCCAGGGCACTGACGCTTGCGTTCCTGTCCTCCATGGCAGGCGGCATCATCGGCGCCGTCGGCCTCACGCTCGCCATACCCCTCGCCCGGCCCCTCGTGCTGTCCTTCGCAAGCCCGGAACTGTTCATGCTGACAGTCCTCGGTGTAGCCCTCGCCGCCGTTCTCTCCCGCGGCAACATCATCAAGGGCATCTCCGCAGGCCTCCTCGGCCTGGTCCTCGGCATGGTGGGCACCTCACCCACAACGGCCGAGGAACGCTTCACCTTCGGCAGCCTGTTCCTCGGCGACGGACTGTCACTGGTAGCCGTGGCCCTGGGCATCTTCGGCCTGGCCGAAATCGCCTCACGGGCCAGCCAGCGCCGCGGCCAGACGGAGACCATCACCGTTGGCGGAGGCTGGGGCAAGGGCATCCGGGAATGGCTGTCCCACTGGACACAGGTCATTCGAGGCGCCCTCATCGGCATCTGGGCAGGCGTGCTGCCCGGCGTCGGCGCCACCGCCGGAACATGGCTGGCCTACGGCCAGGCCGTTGCAACCGCCAAGGACAAGCGCCAGTTCGGCAAGGGCGACCCCCGCGGCATCGTCGGCCCCGAAAGCGCCAACAACTCCGTCGAAGCCGGCGACCTCATCCCCACCCTTCTGTTCGGCATCCCCGGCGGCGTCCCCTCGGCAATGCTCCTGGGCATGCTGCTCACGTACGGAATCCAGCCGGGCCCGTCCATCATCACCGAACACCTGGACCTGATGTACCTCATCGTGTGGTCCTTCGCGATTGCTTCCATCCTCGGGGCCCTGTTCTGCTTCCTCAGCGTCAAGCAGCTGGCCAAGCTCACCAAGGTCCCCTTCGCCGTCCTGGCTGCAGGCCTCGTGGCCGTTATGCTGCTCGGCTCCTTCCAGGAGGGCGGCCAGCTCGGCGACCTCTGGGTGATGATCATCCTCGGCGTTTTCGGCTGGCTGCTGAAGTCCACCGGATTCCCCCGCGCCCCATTCCTCATCGGGTTCGTCCTGGCAATCCCGCTGGAACGCTACTACTTCCTCACCGACAGCCTCTACAACGGACTGGACTGGATGGCCCGCCCCGGCGTGCTGGTCTTCCTCGCCATCCTGATCCTGCCCATCCTCTGGGCCTTCATCAAGTTCATCCGCGCCCGCAGGAACACCAACCTCGACGACGGACACCGGGACGAGCGCCCGGAAGATGACGAAAGCCCCCTGAAGGACTCCACCTGGTCCCTCGCCGCCGCAGGCATCTTCGCCGCCGCCTTCGCCGCAGCACTGATGTCCTCGGCGTCGTTCTCGCCCGAGGCCCGGCTGGTGCCCCAACTGGTCAGCATCGGAGGCCTGGTCTTCTCCGGCATCCTGCTCTTCATTGAGATCCGGACAAGGCTTCGCGGCAGGACGCCTAAGGCAGGTCAAACCATCTCCGAGGAGGCAGAGGGAATCCTTGCCACACAGCCCGCGAAGGCAGGCTGGACCCTCGACGCAAAGTTCGCGTTCAAGACCTTCCTATGGATGACAGGGTTCCTGGCCCTCACGGCCGCCTTCGGATACCTGATCGCAGTCACGATCTTCATCCCGGCCTTCCTCCTGATAGTCGCAAGGGCCCGGCTCAAGACGGCGGTGGTCTACACAGCGGTGCTGTACGTGGTGCTCCTCGCACTCCCGTCGCTCCTTCCCATCGACCTGCCCCAGGGCTGGCTCAACACACTCGTCTAGGAACCAGCATGCCCACCACCAAAAACGACGGAAGAGACAAACCATGACGGTTCTCGTTGCCTACGCCCCCGCACCTGAGGGCCGCGAAGCCCTCACCCAGGGCATCGCCGAAGCAGTGCTCAGGAAAGCAGACCTCCTTGTGGTCCATGTTGGCCGCGGCCATCACGGCCTGGAGGCGAATGACCTGAAGGACATCGAAGACCGGCTGCAGGCAGCAGGGCAGGCACTGCATCTCGAATCCTCGGTCCTCGCAGACCCCGGCGACGCAGTCATCCAGATCGCCCAGGACCGGAACGTGGACATGATCGTCATCGGCCTGCGGCACCGCTCCATGGTGGGGAAACTCATCCTGGGAAGCACCGTCCAGCGCATCCTGCTGGACGCCACCTGCCCGGTACTCGCAGTCCGCGCAGACCGGCTCAACTGACCGCACTGTTCAACCAACCATCCGGCGGGACCGCCTCCATCCGGTCCCCCACTGGCTGCCGGTAACGCCCGGCAGGGATGTCCCACCCCGCATTCCATCGCAACAGGAACCCCGAAGGACGGGCGCGGGGCGGGACAGCACCAGAAGGAGGCAGGGGACCTACCAGTCACCCTGCCTCCTTCGCACGCCCCAGCACCCTGCATGCGGGGACCCGATCCATGAGGAGACCACATGATTAGCACCGAGCAACAGACCGCTGCCCCGGAGGGCGATTCCTGGGAGCACAGTCCCGGGCCCCGGCCCCGCCGCCGTATCCTACTGATTGCGGCTGCCGGTTTCGCGCTTCTGAGTCTGGTGGCCATCGTGCTGGGAGGGAACCTCTTCACCCCGGCGGCCACCACGGATTCGGAGCCGACCATGACCGCGACCCAGATCGTCCCGCTCGTCGTCCTCGTGGTGATGTTCATCGTGGCCACGAAATGGCCCCTGAACATCGGTGTAATGGGCCTGGTGGCATCCTTCGGCATCGGCTACTTCATGCTGGGAATGACCGACCGGGAAATCCTTGCGGAATTCCCTGCCAGCATTGTCCTGACCATCATCGGTGTCACCTACTTCTTCAGCATGGCGCAGCGGAACGGCACCATCGACATCATCGTCCAGAGCTGCGTCCGCCTCGTCCGGGGCAAGACGCTGGTGCTTCCCTGGGTCTTCTTCCTGCTGGCCGCGGCGCTGACGGCGCTGGGCACCTTCTCCCCTGCCGCCGTCGCACTGCTGGCACCCGCGGCGATCGGATTCGCCTACGAGTCGCGCATCCATCCCGTCCTGATGGGCGCCTTCATCATCAACGGAGCGCACGCGGGCGGCTTCTCCCCGCTGTCCGTGGCGGGCGTGCTGGTCCATGACATCGCGCTGGACAACGGCTTCCCCATCTCCCAGGGTGCCCTCTTCACGGCCAGCTTCGCCCTCAACCTCATCCTGTCCGTCCTGACAATCGTCATCTTCGCCCTCCTGGGACGCCTCCGGGACGGCGAAAAGGGCCAGCACGCCGACCTGGTAGTACCGGTCACCATCAGGCCGCACGGCCAGCAGATCCTCACCCTGGTGCTGATCGTTGCGATGCTCGTCTGCACCTTGGGCTTCCGCATGCCCATCGGATTTGTTGCCCTCTCCGCGGGCCTCCTGCTGGCCCTCATCAACATCAAGGAACACCAGACGTTCATCGGCGGCATTTCCTGGTCCACGGTCCTGCTGGTGGCCGGCATGATCACCTACGTCTCCCTGCTCCAGCACGTCGGAGTCATCGACACCCTCGCCGAGCAGGCCCTGGCACTGGGAGCACCGCTGCTCATCGCACTCGTCCTTTGCTACGTGATAGGCGTCGGCTCGGCCTTCGCCTCCTCGACGGCGCTGCTCACCGCCTTCATCCCCCTGGCCGGCCCGCTCCTGGCCACCAGCACCCTCAGCGCCTCCGGAACGGTGGCAGCACTCGCTATTGCCGCCACCGTCGTCGACGTTTCCCCCTTCTCCACCGACGGTGCCCTTGTGGTGGCCAACGCCCGCGAAAACGACAGGCAGCGCGTCTACAAGCAGCTGATGATCTACGCCGGAGCCGTGGTGCTGACCGCCCCGGCACTGGCATGGGTCCTGCTGGTGCCCACAGGCATCATGTGAGCATCGCCGAAGGCCCCGGAATGGACCTCCCCGTTTGGCAGGGACCGTTTCTGGGCACGGTGTTGTCATGGATGCTGCGGAAACTATTACTACCCAGGACTCGACGGTCGATGAATGGACGGAGGCCCTGGCCCAGTCCACCGGTTCCCCGGGCGGTGGCGCCGGGTCCGGGCTGATGCTTGCCGTGGCGGCGTCACTGACGTCCATGGTTGCCGGTTACACGGAACCGAAAGAGCACGAGGCCGCGGAAGTGGCGGAGATCCGGGAGCGGGCCCAGGCCCTCCGGCGGGAGGCTCTGCAGCTCGCCGATGAGGATGCGACGGCGTCGCAGGCCTTTGGTGCCGCATTCCGCCTGGATCCGGGTCCGGACCGGGAGGAAGCCATCCACCGCGCGTCACTCGACGCCGCCAAGTCATCGGCCGTGCTCGGCGAGCGCGCCATCGAAGCCGTCGATGACCTGGCCTGGCTGGCGGCCAACGGCAACCCGGCGCTCATTGCCGATGTCGTCGTCGCGTTCGGGGCACTGCGTGCGGCGGTGGCCGGGGCGCGGACCAACGTCAGTTTCGACCTTGCGTCGCTGCGGTCCGCGGGCGCCACCCTTGAGCAGATCCGTGAACAGCACCAGGACCTGTGGTCCGCTGTGGAACGCCTCAGCACCGCGCTTGACCGGATCGACGGTCTGACGGCCCGGATTGATCACCGCGCCGCCCCCACCGATAGCATCTGATGGAGCGGGCTCCCCATTCGGTCGCCCGGCGGGACGAACCACCGCACTGACGGCGGACCGACATTGAGGACAGTATCTTGGATGGAGTCTTAAAGGGCTTCTTTGTGGTGGGCGCGGTCATGCTGGTCGGCTACATCCTGGGCAAAACAAATGCCCTGGGCCCGCACGGCACAAAGGTGCTCTCCACCCTGACGTTCCTGGTGGGGCTGCCCAGCCTGATGTTCTCCCTGATCGCCTCGCGGCACATCTCCGACGTCCTCAGCACAACAGGCCTGATCTCGGTGGCCACGGCGGCAGCCATGATGGCCGTGTTCGCCATCATCGGCGCCATCGCCAGATGGGGGGTCCGCAGGACGACCATCGGAGCACTGGCCACCGGCATCGTGAACTCCACCAACCTCGGCGTCCCGCTGTCGTCCTACGTGCTGGGCAGCGCCACCTACGTCACGCCCATCATGCTGTTCCAGCTCGCCGTCATCACCCCGATCGCCCTCACCATCCTGGACCTCAGCGATCCCGACGCGGAAAAGCCCTCCATCGGGCGCATCCTGGCCACGCCCTTCCGCAACCCCGTGACGGTGGCGGCCATCCTCGGAATCATCGTCAGCGCCGTCGGGATCCAGGTTCCCGAACTGATCCTGGATCCGCTGTCGCTGATCGCCCAAGTGACCGTCCCCCTCATGCTGATGATTTTCGGCATGTCGCTGCACGGCCTGTCGCCCCGCGGCACCAACGGCGACGGTGCGCCCACCACGGTGGCCGTGATCCTCAAATCAGCCGTCCAGCCCGCCCTGGCGTGGGTGCTGGCCGTGTTCGTGTTCCGCCTGGATGCGTTCAGCACGTTCGTGGTCACCGCCTGCGCCATCCTCCCCACCGGCCAGAACGTGGTCCTGTACGCCGTCCGTTACCGCGTGGGGCAGAGCCTCGCGCAGTCGACGGCGGTGATCACCTCGGTTCTAGCGGTGCCCCTGCTGCTGGGCGCGGCCTGGCTGTTGAACTGAACCGCCTGGCCCAGAGCCGCCCGGCTGCAGCCGGCAGCCACCGGCACAGGGCCCAGTAGCCCACCCCCAGCACGAGGGACCCGACGACGGCCAGGACCGGGTTGACAGGAAGCAGCAGCGGGTAGACCAGCCAGTGGGTGAGGTAGATGTACAGCGACGCCGCGGCCAGCCAGCCGATGACCCGGCGCAGGAACGCGGGCACAGGCAGCGCCGGCACCCACACCAGCAGCAGGATTCCTGCGGCGACGGTGACATCCCTGACGCTGCTGCCAAAGAAGCCCGGCAGGGTCACCAGGGTGATGGCGGAGACAGTGATCCTGTGGAGGTGCGTGCGGGCCCGCGCGAGTGCCCAGCCGAGCGCGAAGATCCAGAAGACGGGCGGGGGTTTGGGCAGGCCGGGATCCACGACGTCGTACCGGCTCAGCAGCGCGATGGCCACCAGGCCCAGTGCAAAGGCAAAAGGTGCCCGGCGCTCCAGCCGGTCAACCCAGGGCACGGCCATGAGCGCTGCCACGGCCAGCAGGATGTACACCAGCAGCTCCACGAACCAGAAATGCCACTGCGTGGTTACCGCCTCGGGCCCCACCATCGCGTTGAGCAGGAAAATGTTGGCCACCGTGTAGTGGTCCGTGAGGAGGTAGGCCACGGCGATGAAGGCCGTGGAGGGCACCACTATCCGGGCAACGCCGCGGAGCTGGCGGCGCAGCCGGGTTACCCGCTGGTCGGCCAGCTGGAACCGTGCGAAGTTGTAGCCGGCCACCGCGAAGAGCAGGTGGGCGGTCTGGAACATGATCAGCTCCACGTGCGTGGCCACGATGCACACGATGGCGACGGCCCGGAGCACAATCGAGGTCTCCAGGAAGGAGAAGGGGCTCCGCCGCCGGGGCTTCCGGCGGCGCTCCAGTTCCCGCACCGGCAAGAGGTGCCAGTCGGCGGGAAGCTGTCCCAGGACGCGTTCCAGCTGCACGGAGACTGCCACGTAGGACAGCGAGTCGCCGTCAAGGGAGACGAACGTGTCATCGTCCCCCACCACGGGACATTCCAGGGCTTCGGCGAAAATGGTCCGGATGTCGTCGACGTGGCCGGCTGGGGCTGGACCCGCCGGAGCGGCTTGGGCTGTTGCCGCGTGATCCGCAACGGCGGCGCTGGTTGCACCGGCGGCACCCGCAGCAGCGGGCTCCGGAGCGGCAAGGGCCAGGACCCCCGGGTAGTCCACCTTGCCGGTGGCCAGGCGCGGCAGGGCTTCCACAGTATGGATCACGACGGCGGCGCGGGGCAGCCCGAGCGTGCCGGCCAGGGTTTTGGCGAGGATTCCGCCGTCGTGCCCGCCTTCGACGGCGATTACCAGACGGTCGTCCGTGCCGGCGGCGGCCGAGGTGATCCCCATGTCGGCAAGGATCCGCTCCACCTGCCCGAGGTCCACGCGCAGGCCCACGATCTTCACGAACCGGCTGCGCCGCCCCACCACCTCATACAGGCCGTTGGGCTGCCGGCGGGCGAGGTCGCCGGTGCGCAGTTCGTGGACTTCCCGGCCGAGTGCGAGGTCTGCGGGATCCTCGGCGTACCCGAGCATGACGTTGGGGCCGCTGTAGACCAGTTCCCCGTCTGCCAGGTCCTCCACGGGGTCGATGCGGAAGGATCCGCCCGGCACGGGGACCCCGATGGTGTCGGCATGGTCGGCGGCAAGGTCCGGCGGAAGGTAGGCCATCCGGGCCGTTGCTTCCGTTGCCCCGTACATCACAAAGAGGTCCCAGCCGCGGCGCTGCCCGGTTTCCGCCCAGGAGCGCACCTTCTCCGGCGCCAGCCGCCCGCCGGCCTGGGTGACGTAGCGCAGGTGCGGCAGGTCCTCGTCCGCGAAGCCGACCCGGTCCAGGAGGTCGAAGGTGTAGGGAACGGCCGCGAAGGAGGTGGCCTGCCGATCCCGGAAGAGATCCCAGAAGCAGGGGTCCACCACCGAGAGGTCCGTGAGCACCAGCCCTGCCCCGCGGATCAGGTGGCTGTTCACAACTGACAGGCCGTAGCAGTAATGCAGGGGCAGCGTGGTGGCGGCCCTGTCATCGGCCCCAATGCCCAGGTACTCGGCGATGGCCTCGGCGTTGGCCGTGAGGTTGGTGTGGGAGAGGCGCACCAGTTTCGGCGAGCCCGTCGAGCCCGAGGTGCTGAGCAGCAGCGCCAGTTCAGGATGCAGGTGATGCCGGGAGCCGTTGCGCCGCTCCTCGAGCACGGGCACCCCGTGGCCGTCGCCGGAGCGCAGCAGCACGTCCGGGTCATAGGCGTGCATGAGGGACGCGAGGGCCTCCGGTTTGTCGGCCGGGGCCAGCAACAGGACGTGGCCGGCGGACAGGGCTGCGAGGTAGGCCACCAGCGAGTCCAGGTCGTTCTGCGCTGCCAGCACCACCAGCCGGCGTGCCGTTCCCAGGCGGGCGGCGGCGTCGTCAACGCGGGAGGCAAGCTCCCGGTAGGACAGGACGCCGTCAGCGCTGAGCACTGCCGGGCGGTCGCCGTGGCGGGCGAGGTCGGTGAAAGCGGCCCGGGCGAGGTCTGGCTGCGCGGTCATTGCGTCACCGGGGCGATATATGTGGACATAAAGCTGGCCTAACTTAGCTGGACGGGCTCGGGCGACCGTTGATGCAGGGAGCTGCCCGGGGGCGGGGAAGTGATGGCGTGGTCGCCCAGCAGCAGCGTGGGTGTGGTCCCTGCCGCCACGGTCACGGCCACCGCTGTTCCCACGGGGTGGCGGACGGTGTGGGGCTGCCAGGAGCGCACGGTGCGTCCCGAGGCCAGCCTGACGTAGTGAAGGACAAAGGCGCCGTGGTACTCGACGGCCGAGACGCGCGCCGGGGAATCGGGGTCCGGGCGCAGCGCCACCTCGTGCGGCCGCAGCACCACGTCCACGTCCGCCTCGCTGTTGGCCCAGCCCGGCACGGTGGAAACGACGCCGATTTCGCAGGTCAGGAGGGCGCGGTGCACATGGGCGGGGAGGAAGTCCGCGTCGCCCATGAAGGAGGCCACAAATCTGGTGGCGGGCTGCTCGAAGACCTTCTCCGGCGTGTCCGCCTGTTCGATGACGCCGCCGCGCATCACCACCACCCGGGTGCCGACGGAGAGCGCCTCTGTCTGGTCGTGGGTGACGAGGACGCCGGTGGTGCCGGCCTCACGCAGCGTTGCCACGGTGTCCCGGCGCACCTGCGCGCGCAGCGACTCGTCCAGGCTTGAGAACGGCTCATCCAGGAGGACGACGGCGGGGCGGGGCGCCAATGCGCGGGCGAGCGCCACGCGCTGCTGTTCGCCGCCGGAAAGCTCGTGCGGGTACCGGCCCGCAAAGTGGGCAAGGCGTACCAGGTCCAGGACTTCCCCGGCCCGGGCTTTGCGCTCACCACGGCTCAGCCTGTCCAGCCCGAACTCCACGTTCTGCGCCACGGTCATGTGCGGAAACAGTGCGTAGTCCTGGAAGACGAGCCCTACCCGGCGCCGCTCGGGTTCCACGAAGCGGCGCTTGTCCGCCACGACGTCCCCGGCCACCCGGATGGTGCCCTTGTCCGGCCGTTCCAACCCTGCGGCGAGGCGGAGTGTGGTCGACTTGCCGCAGCCGGACGGCCCGATGACGGTCACCAGCTCGCCGGCCGGAACTGACAGGTCCAGCGTATCGACGCCCACGGCCGAGCCGTAGTTTTTGCTGACGCCTTCGAAGACGAGCGCTGCAGGAGCACCGTCCGTGCCGGCAGGATGCTTTCCACGTGCCACACGAATGGTCATGCCGGGACCTTTCCAGGTGTTTCATTGCGGCGGGCCTGCCTGACGAGGACCAGGACGGGGAGGACGGCGGCCGCGACGATCACCAGTGCGGGCAGCGACGCCTTTTCCCAGAAGTTTTCGCGGGCAAGTTCGTAGACCCAGACGGACGCCGTGGTGAAGCCGAAGGGCCGGAGCAGCAGCACGATGGGCAGTTCCTTGACGGCGTCGATTGCCACCAGCATCAGGGCCACGGCAATCCCGGACCGTGCCAGGGGAACATGGACCCGCGCCAGGATGCGCCGTGGGCCGGCGCCCAGGCTGAGCGCCGAGAAGGTGAGGGTTGCCGGGATTTTCGCGAAGCTGGCGTCCACGGCCTGGTAGGCGGGGGCGAGGAAACGGATCACGTAGGCGTAAAGGATGCCCAGGACCGAACCGGTGACCAGCAGCCCGGTGCCGCCAGGAACACCTGCAGCCTCGAGGGCATCATCCAGTGCCGCGAAGGAGATGAGGACGCCGATGCCCACCACGGCGCCCGGCACGGCGTACCCGAAGGTGGTCAGCTGCGCCGCCGAGGAAACGAACCTGCCCCCGCTGAGGCGGACGCCGTGCCCCACTGCCACGGAGATGAATACGCAGGCCGCAGCAGTGACTGCCGCGACCAAAAGGGTATTGACGATGTACTCGCCGAAGCGCGGATCCGCGAGGAAGCCGGGGTTTTTGACGGCCCCGCCCACGGCCCATCCCAGCAGCTGGAGGACGGGGATCAGGAAGCCTGTGCTGACGGCAGCCGTGCACAGAGCGGCGGCAGCCCAGCCACGGCCGCCGTGCAGCGTTGTCGGCTGCAGGCCCTGTCCCCTTCCGCCCTGCCGGTGATAGCGTGCCCGGCCGCGCAGGGCCCGCTCCCCCGCCAGGACGGCAACGGCGAACAGCAGGACCAGGACGGCCAGCTGGGTTGCGGCGTGGAAGTTGAAGGTGCCCTTCCAGACCAGGTAGACACCCACGGAAACGGTCTGGACGTTGAAGTACTGCACCGTCGCGAAGTCGGTGAGCGTCTCCATCATCACCAGGGCCATGCCGGCGGCCAGCGACGGCCTGGCGAGCGGCAGCAGGACCCGCCGGAGTGCGCGTCCCCGCCCTGCACCGAGGGTCCGGGCTGCGTCATACGTGCCGGATGCGTGCTCACTGAGCGCGGTGCGCGCCAGGAGGTAGACGTAGGGGTAGAGGGACAGCGACATCACCAGCACCGCGCCCGGCAGCGACCGGACGTCGGGGACCCAGACGTCCGGCCCCAGTACGGCACGCAGGGCGGTCTGCACCGGCCCGGAGACGTCGAACACGGAGAGGAAGACGAAGCCCAGGATGTAGGCGGGTACGGCCAATGGCAGGACCAGCAGCCAGGCGAAGACATTGCGCAGCGGAAAGCGGTAGGCGGTGACGAGCCATGCGAGGCCGCCGCCCACCAGGAGGGAGCCCGCTGCCACTCCCAGCATCAGGAGCAGGGTGGTGAGCACCATGCCGGAAAGTCCCCGTGGCGGTGCGGTGTCGCCCACGCTGCCCAGGCCATCAACAACCACGGCGAACACGGGGGTGGCAACCACCACGGCCACCAGGACCACGAGTGCGGACCACGCCGGGCGCCCGGCACCGGCCGTCCGGCGGGGACGGCGTTTCGGCGTCCCCGCTTCAGCGAGGACCGCCGTTTCGGTCACTTGTATCCGGCCTCGGCGAGCAGGTCCACGGCCGCGGCGTTGAGGTCGCCGTAGGCTTCGGCGTTCAGCGGCATCCGCTTGAAGTCACCAAAGCCCGCAATCACCGGCTCGGGTTTGGCTGCCGGGTTGACCGGGAATTCGTGGTTGGCGTCGACGAAGGCGTTCTGGCCCTTCGTGGCGAGCCACTCGATGAGCCGCTGCGCGTCCCCGGCGTTGTCGGAGCCCTCCACCACGCCCGCACCGGAAATGTTGACGTGCGTCCCGGCGCCTTCCTGGCTTGCCCAGTAGAGGTCCACCTTGAAATCGGGTTTGTCCTCCAGCGTCCGGGCCAGGTAGTAGTGGTTGTTGATGCCCACGTCGCAGGTGCCGGCGTCGATCGCCTCAAGCAGCAGTACGTCGTTGCTCATGATCTGAACGTCGTTGGCCACCCAGCCCTTGGCAATCTCCAGGGCCTTCTCCCGGCCGTGCAGGTCGATCAGGCTCGCGACGAGGGACTGGGTGTAGGACGAGGTGGCGTCACGCATGCACAGCCGCCCCTTCCACTTCGGGTCCGTCAGCCCGGCGTAGGTGTCCGCCGCGTCGAAGTCAGCGGGATCCACGTTCTGGGGGTTATAGGTGACGGTGCGTGCCCGCATGGCCAGCCCGAACCAGCGCCCCTGCGCGTCACGGAGGTCCTCCGGGACTGCTTCATTGAGGGCGGCTGAATCAATGGCGGCGAGCTCATCCTGGCGCGCCGCATTCCACAGGTTGCCGGCGTCCACCGTCATAAAAACGTCCGCCGGGGAGTCTTCCCCCTCGGCTTTCAGGCGCTCGAGAAGTTCTGCGTCGTCACCGCTGATGAACTCCACGGTGATGCCCGTTTCGTCCGTGAACTGCCCGAACGCGCCCTCCAGGTCATAGTGGCGGGCTGAGTAGATCTGCAGGTCGGCAGGCTGTCCACCGATGATGCCGCAACCGGTCAGGGCGGATGCCAGTACTGTCAGGCCTGCGGCGGCAGCGAGTAAGCGTCGAGTGGGCACGTTGGGGCTCTTCTCAGGGGGCGGCTCTGGGACCGCACGGCAATTTGGCAAGGTAAGGCTATCTTAATTACTTGCCCGGCCTGTAACTGTTAAGGGCCGTGACTGCCCAGCAGGCGCCGTTGGACGTCGGTTACTTCCGGGTACGCCGCCTGCGTGCCTTTCCGGGTGGTGGCCAGGGCCGCGGCCACCGAAGCGAACGCGGCAGCATCGGCGAGCGCATCCCCTGCGGCCAGGCGCACGGCAACCGCGCCGGTGAAGGCATCTCCGGCCCCCGTGGTGTCCACCGCGTCCACCTTCGTGGGCTTGATGAACGTCACGCGGGCGCCAGGCCCGGCCAGCGAGTCCAGCACCACGGAGCCCTGCGAACCCAGCGTCACCAGCACCTGCCGGATCCCCCGCTCCGCGAACCGTTCCCGCACGGCGTCCCACTCTGCGGCGGCGGCCTCAGCGCCCGGCACCGACGCGCCGGCGCCCAGGAACAGCGCGGCCTCGTGCGCATTCACCAGCAGGACATCGGCGAGGACGGCCAGGGCGGCGGGGACCTCCGCGTACGGCGAGAGGTTCAACAGGACTGTTGCGCCGGCGTCGTGCCCTGCCTGCGCGGCTGCCACCACCGTTTCCATGGCGACTTCAAGGCAGAGGCTGACGACGGCGGCGCCGTCCAGGACGTCGCCTGCCTCGGCGACGTCGGCCGGGGAGAGGGTGCCGTTGGCCCCGGCCGAGATGATGATGTTGTTCTCGCCGCGTGAATCCACGGCGATGACCGCAACGCCCGTGGGCTCGCTGGACGTCCGGACGTGTCCCACGTCCACACCCGCCCCGGCAACCGAGGCGAGCAGCATGTCGCCGTTAGGGTCCTCCCCCACGGCACCGACGAGGCTGACCCGGCCGCCCAGCCTGCCCGCGGCGACGGCCTGGTTGGCGCTCTTGCCGCCCGGGTTCACGGCGAAGCCGTTGCCGTGCACCGTCTCGCCGGGCAGCGGGAGGCGTTCGCAGTAGATGGTCAGGTCCGCGTTCAGGGAGCCGACGACGACGATCCGGCCGGTCTTTCCGGCGCCGGTGGTTCCGCCGCTCATTCGGCCACCTCAGCCTCGATCGGCTTGGGGATCAGCAGCGAGGCGGCGAACGCGGCCACGGTCAGGGCCAGGCCCACCACCACAACGGTCAGGTAGGAAGCCTGCGCATCGCCGAGTGCAGACGTCGCCACCAGCACGGCGGGCAGGATGAGGAAGCTCAGGCCCGCGCCGAGGTTGAAGGCACCGGCATTCATGCCGGGCAGGAAGCCGGGGTTGCCCGCGGGCGAGAGGACAACGCCGAGTCCATTGAGCATGATGTTGACCGTACCGGCGTACATGATGCCCAGCAAGACCGTGCCGGCGATCATCAGGGGGAGGCTGTTGAGACCGAAGAACGCGATGATGGCGAGCGCGGCAACACTCCCGAGGAGTCCGATGCGCAGCACTTTGGTGTAGCCGAGGACGGGTGCCAGCTTGCCGCTCAGCGGGCCGACGAGCCAGCCGAGCAGGGCGTACGGGGTGAGGATGATCAGCGACATCTCCGTGGGGCCGATGCCGAAGCCGGGCTCGGCGGCCTGCACGTAGGCGGGGACGATGCCGTTGATCACGGCGAAGATGCCCGTCATGGTGAGGGTGGTGGTGAGCAGCGGTGCCCAGGTGGCGCGCTGGCGCAGGTGCACCGTTTCCACCATCGGCTGGCTGGCCCGCTTTTCCGTCCGCCAGAAGGCGAGGAACGCGACGGCGGAGACGGCCACGAGTGCGAGGCTCAGTACGAGGGTTCCGGAGGAGAAGGCGCCCACCAGCTTGGAGCCTTCGTTAAGCGCTGTCAGCAGGGCGCCCACGGCCACCACGATGAAGAACACACCGCGCCAGTCCATGGTGGTGCCGGCCGCCGGCTTGCTTTCAGCGGCGAGGAAGGCGATCAGCGCGGTGGCCACAACAGCAAGGACCACCATGAGCCAGAAGATGCTGCGGAAGCCGTAGTGCTCCGCGAAGTAGCCGCCCACGAAGGAATCGACGCCGGCCACGCCGCCGTTCACGGCGGTGATGAGGCCCATCAGGGTGCCGTATTTACGGGGGTTGCTGACGGCGGAGCGCAGCATGATCAGGCAGAGCGGCACGGTAGGTCCGCTGACGCCCTGGATGATGCGGCCCACGAACAGCCAGGTCACATCCGGTGCCAGGGCTGCGATGACGGAGCCGGCGGCCATAAGCAGCATCATGCCCAGCAGGACCTTCTTGCGGCCGATGATGTCGCTCAGCCTCGGCAGGAACAGGGAGAACAGGGCGGCCGCGGTGAAGAACCAGGTCTGCGACAGCCCGATGACGGCCTGGTCCGTTTTAAGTTCTTCGCCCATGGTGACCAGGGCGGGGCTGAGCATGGAGGCGTTGAGCTGGAAGGCCACGCAGGCCGCCAGGAGGGCGATCATCAGCGCGGTGACATTGCCGCGGCCGGTCTTGGGTGCGGTGATCGTGGCAGTCATCTACTTGACCCCTCCGGCGGTGAGGGCCGCGCCTTCGCGGCTGTCGGCGTCGGACGGCTCGCCGATGCGGACCAGCGCATCGGTGACCAGGTCCCAGAACTTCGTGTGGTCCAGGTCCACCGCAACGCTGGTGTGGCAGTCAGCCGGGGCCGGGGCACGGAAGTCCGCCACGGTCATGCCCAGGGTCAAGGTGCCCTGCAGTTCGATGTTCACCGGCACCTTGCGGGTGCTGACGATGCTGGGATCGATGACGTAGGCCACGGCGCACGGATCATGCACGGGCGGGAAGTCAAAGCCCTGCGCGTCCTTATAGGTGTGGGCGAAGAAGTCCATCAGTTCCGTGACGAACTGTGCGGGTTTGGTGCCGATGGCCGCGATCTTTTCGACGACGTCCGGGGTGGCCAGCGCCTGGTGGGTCAGGTCGAGGCCCACCATCACCACGGGCCACTTTTCGTTGAAGACGATGTGGGCGGCCTCGGGATCGATGATGATGTTGAACTCGGCCACCGCGCTCCAGTTGCCCACGTGGTAGCCGCCGCCCATGAGGACAACTTCCTTGACGCGCTCCACGATGCGAGGTTCCTTGCGGGCGGCCAGGGCGATGTTGGTGAGGCCCGCGGTGGGAACCAGGGTGACGGTGCCCGGCTCGTGCGCCATCACGGTGTCGATGATGAGGTCGACGGCGTGGCGGGGGTCCAGCTCGATGGTGGACTCGGGGAGGGCGGGGCCGTCCATGCCGGACTCGCCGTGGATGTCCGGCGCGGTTTCGATGCTGCGGACCAGGGGGCGGCCGCAGCCGGCGGCGAAGGGGACGCCGGTGATGCCGGCGATGGTGCCGACGGCCAGGGCGTTGCGGGTGACCTTTTCCAGGGTCTGGTTGCCCACCACCGTGGTGACGGCCAGCAGGTCGATGGCGGGGTTGCCGTGCGCGAGCAGCAGCGCCACGGCATCGTCGTGCCCGGGGTCGCAGTCCAGGATGATTTTGGTGCGTCCGGCCTGGCTTGCGGGCTGGGGATTTGGTTCCACGATGGTTCTCCACGTCATTGGGGTCCTGCCTGGGGTGGCAGGAGGCTCAGCATTCCGGAGTGATCATGACACTGTTTCGGCGGTCACGTCAAACGCTTAACGCTCCCCACCCGCCCCCTCTCCTCGCAAGCTCGGACAGGGAACCCTGCGGGCGTGGGCCCACTTACGTCAAACGCTTGATGCCATGCGCTGCCTGAAAGTGTTGTGTTGCTACTACGATCGAGGTATGGAATCCGTGGAACAGGTGCAGCAGCCGCCGCGCCACCGGCGGATCACGGCCGCCATGGTTGCCGAGCGCGCCGGGGTCTCGGTGGCCACTGTGTCACTGGTGGCCAACGGCAAGACCGCAGGCCGCGTTTCCGAGGACAACATTTCCCGGGTGCGGGACGCCATTGCCGAGCTGGGCTACGTGGTGGACGGCATCGGCAGCTCCCTGGCCAGGGGCGTCAGTTCCATCGTGATCCTGGTGGCCCCGGACATTTCCAACCCGTTCTTCGCCAAGGTCATCGCCGGGGTCCGCGAATCGCTGGGCCCCAGCTACCAGCTGCTGCTGTCCGTCACGGACTCGGGCGAGTTTCCGAAGGCAGCCGACGTCCGCAAGCTGATGTCCCTGCGCCCGGCCGGGCTCCTGGTTGACGCCCCGAACGCCGACTTCCTTGAGGACCTGTCCGTGGGCGGGCCCCTGGTGCTGCTGGACGCACCCGGGATGGAGTCGTTCGCGCCGGCCGTGAACCTGGACGTGGCCTCTGGAGCGCGGGAACTGGCCGCGCATCTTGCCGACGCCGGGCATCGTCGGGCGGCCTACCTGGACAGCGTTACCGGGACCACTACCTTCGCCATCCGCCGCGATGCATTCCTGGCCGAGGCGGCAGCGCGCGGCATGACGGTGGATTCCGCCGACGTGCGGAGCACAACCATCGACGTCGGAGCGGCAGCGGCCGCCTTCGCCCACGCCTGGCCGGACTGGCAGCGGAACGGGATCACCGCCGTGGTCTGCGCCACCGATACGCACGCCTACGGTGTGCTGCAGGAAGCGCGCGTGGCAGGGGTGAAAATCCCGGAGGAGCTGGCCGTGGCCGGCTTCGACGACCTTCCCTACTCCGCCACCAGCAGCCCCGGCCTCACCAGCGTGCACCTGCCCGCCACTCCCCTGGGCCTGAAGGCCGGTGAACAGCTGCGCCGGCTGATGGAGGGACGGGCGCTGGAGCCCACCGACCTGACGCTGGAAAGTTCCCTGGTGGTGCGGGGTTCAACGCTCGCGGGACGCTGAAGGTTACTGCCGCCGTCGTTCTGTCACAGCCCGGCCGTAAGCTGGGAGCATGCCGAGTCACTGGGAAAGCCTGGACGCGCCGCTGCGCGAATCCGTGCAGCACAACGTGGAGATTTACGAGCGCGTCCGCCCTGCCCTGAAGCTGGTCACGCGCGATGTCCTGCTGATCCTGCGGGACATGCTGAAGGACTCCGAAGTTACCCCGCTGTTCGTGACCGGCCGGACCAAAACCGTGGAATCATTCAAGGAAAAGATTTCCCGGACGGAAGAACCGCTCGAGCCCGGCGGACCTCCCGTGCTGAAGTTCCCGGACCCGTTCCGCACCCTGAACGACATGGTGGGGATCCGCGTCATCACCAAACTGCCGGCGGAAAATGCCGCGGTGGCCAACATCATCAAGCGCCAGCGCCAACTGTTTGACTGCCGGGGGGACCGGGAGAAGGACATCGGATCCATCGAGTCCGGCACCTACGGGTATTCCAGCCGCCACCTGATCCTCCGGACCATCCAGAACGAGGCGGTCAAGGAGTACCAGCAGGTCTTCAACCCGGACATCGCGCCCAACGGCAGCTACTTTTTTGAATGCCAGATCCGCACGATCTTCGCCCACGCCTGGAGCGAGATCGAGCACGACATCCGGTTCAAGGCCGAGGACCCAAGGGCGTGGACCCCGCATTTCGACCGCCAGTTCACGGCGACGGCGGCCATGCTGGAAACCGTGGAAACTGCGTTCGCCGACCTGCACGAACGGTACGAGGAAGTGCGCAGTTTCTGGGACACGGACGGCGAGGGGGCGGCGCCGTTGACCCCCAACCGGATCCGCGACGTGTGGCGCACTCTGCTGCCGCACGTGGACCGGAAGGTGGACGACGACTGGGGCTGGGCTGCCGAGCTCCTCGCCGCGCACGGCCTCAACCAGACCATGCAGCTGGCCGGGCTGCTCAGCGCCAACCGCATCACCGAGGTCCGCAAGGCGCTGGACCACCGCTACTCCCCCGGCCCGGACCGGCTGCTGGATGACCTGCTGCTGTGGCAGTACGGCACCAAGCACATCGACCTCACCGCAGAACCGGCCGACGCCGTCCCGCACCCGCGGCGGGACAGCCTCCTGCGGCGGCTCAAACAGATCGAACGGTACCGGCTGACGAAGAAGTAGGGACGCCGCTAGGAAGATGTAGAGCGCGTGTCGAAGGCCGCGGCCGATTCCCGCAGAAGGCGGGCCACCGTGTCCACGGGCGTGCCGGCGGACCGCCGCCTGTCGAAGCGCCGGAGGACGATGCGCCGCGTACCCAGCCCGGGGACGTCCAGGACGTCAACCCCGTCCTGGACAACGCCCGTCAGCGCCAGGGTGGGCACGATGGCTGCGCCCTCGCCGGCAGCCACCAGTGCCAGCGCGGTCAGCGTGTCCTGATACTGATGCACGGTTTCCATCGGGACACCCGTTGACTGGCGGAGCCGGCCGAGTACCGAGGCGTTGGCGGCTGACGGCTCGACGCCGAGCCACGGAAATGGCAGGCGGCCAAGGTCAATGTTCTCGGTGGTAAGGAGGGCGCCGGCGGGAACCACCAGTTTCCAGGGCTCGTCCAGCAGGGGTTCCTCTATCATTCCGGCGGACAGCGAACGTTCGCCGGACGTCGTCGAATCGAGCTCCACCACCACGGCGTCCAGGGCTCGCTGCCGGAGGAGCCGCATCAGGGCGGGGAAGTCGTCCTCAATCATCCGGATCTGCAATTGCGGGTACTGGATGCGCCACTCGGGCAGGCGCGGGATCACCACGGTCCGGACAAAGCTGGTGAATCCGCCGACGCGCACCACGCCGGCAATGGTGGCACCGCCTTCGATGCGGGCGCGGGCGACGCTGAGGGCGCGTTCAATCTCTTCTCCGGCTTCGGCTATCGCCAGTCCGGCCGGTGTCAGCACCGAGCCTTTGGGTGTGCGAAGGACCAGCGAGTGCCCTGTTTCCTCCTCAAGTTTGTTGAGCTGCTGGGAGACCGCGGAGGCCGTAATTCCCAGTTCGTCAGCGGCGGCGAGCACGCCGCCGGTACGGGCAATCGCAAGGAGCACACGGAGCCGGCGCGGATCGATATCCATGTTAAGCAGTTCTAAACCATGTCTTCAGAGGAATGCAATTGATCTAAAGCTTGGGCCTGCTCATAATTGCTGCTAAAGGGCTAGTTACGCCGGGTGATTATCGGCTGGGCATCAACTGTGAAGGGACATCATGGAACTGCTGTGGGAAATTGCGGGCTGGGCAGGCGCGGTTGCAATACTCAGCGCGTACCTCGCCGTATCCATGGGTTGGCTCAAAGCCGGCAAGGGCTTCCAGATCGCGAACCTCCTCGGTTCCTGCGCCTTTATCGTGAACGGCGCATTCCACGAGGCATGGCCGTCCGTGGTCACGAACATCGCCTGGTTCCTCATCTCAGCGGTAGCGCTGTTCCGCATGCGCTCCGCGGACGGGGCCGCGGCTACCAACGGTGAAGCCCCGCAGGCGCAGTTCCCTGGCGTTCCGGAGACCGGCCAAATGGCCATTATTGACGCGCCCCGCGCAGCGTAGCTTCACCTGCTCCTCAACGGCAGGCCGCTTAGTCCTGCCCCGCGGCGGCCAGCTTCTCGGATCGGTTAACTGACCGGCGGATACCAACTATCCGGACGGCGACCCCCACAAGGACGAGGCTGATTCCCAGCGTCATCAGAATCCAGACCGGTACCGTAGCGGCATCGATATTCCGGTAGCACTCTGCCGCCAACCCGGTAGTCCGCATCTGCACGTCGGCCATTTCGGCTGCGGTGCTGTTCGGAAGCAGAGGACTGCCGCACAGCGGCCCCACCGTCTTCAGCCCGATAACAAAACTGAGGATGTGCAGGGCGAATCCGACGGCGACTGTCAGAAGCCAGCCGCGCCGCTGGCTAAGCTCCTGATTAATGTCCCTGGTCGCATCTCCCGGAGAATCTCGAACCTCCATACGTAGAGCTTAACGGGAGTCCCGCCTGCCGTGGTGGCGTCCGTGTTGAGGTGGACGCGCCTGTGTGGCGGGAACGGCTACACGTACTGCGTTCATTTATGGATAACCCCTAGGATGACCCTCATGACATCTGATGACGAGAAGGATCCTCCTGTACCCGCCGATCTGGTCGGGGCACCGAAGCGCATCCACCACGATCGGGTTGCCCGAGAGAATGACCGATCCGACCGCACGACCCCTTCGGAGCAGCCGACGGACTAAAAAATTTTTCCTGTCTTGTCGATCTGATGCCGGCCCGTTCGACGCGATAGTAGAAGGACGCATCAGGCGTTCTCAGTACGAAGGAGAAGAACCGTGAAGTTCATGCTGATTATGCGCGCTACCGAAGAGGCAAAAAAGGCCTACGAAGCGGCGGACATTGAACAGATCATCAATGCCATGGGCGCCTACAACGAATCGCTCATGAAGGCGGGAGTGCTGCTCGCCGGTGAAGGGCTCGCCGACGATATGAGCGAGGCCTTCGTTGTTGATTTCTCAGGCGAGAACCCCATTGTTACCGACGGCCCCTACGGGGAGACCCATGAAATGTTCAATGGATTCTGGATCATCCAGACCGCCAGCAAGGAAGAAGCTGTGCAGTGGGCCAGCCGCTGCCCGCTGGGCCCGGGCAACAAGCTCGAAGTCCGCCGCGTCACCGATATGAGCGACTTTGAAGACTTCTCGGACAACGAATTCCTCCAAAAGGAAGCCGGCTGGCGTGAGGAACTCAACCAGCCCTAGCCGCATGGCCGACGATCCCTTAAACACCTCCACACCGGCGATCCAGCGCACGCTGGACGCCGTGTGGCGGATCGAAAGCGCGCGGATCATCGCAACGCTTGCCAGGATGACCGGCGACGTCGGCCTCGCGGAAGATCTCGCCCAGGAAGCCCTGATCGACGCCCTCACGCAGTGGCCCGGGTCAGGCGTCCCGGATAACCCGGGCGCCTGGCTTACGGCCGTGGCAAAACGCAAGGCAATAGATAACTGGCGCCGCCGGGACCGGCTCGACGAACGCTACCGTGCAATCGCGCACGACCTTACGGAGATGACCGAGGACCAGTGGCAGCCCATCCCCGATGATGTGCTCAGGCTGGTCTTCATCGCCTGCCACCCGGTGCTCTCCCGTGAGGGGCAGGTCGCCCTGACCCTTCGCACCGTGGGCGGGCTGACCACCGGGGAGATTGCCCGGATGCTGCTGGTTCCCGTCGCCACCGTCCAGCAGCGCATCGTACGGGCAAAGAAGACCCTGTCGGCCGCCCGTGTGCCCTTTGACACCCCCGAGCCGAACGAGTGGAACGCGCGGCTGGGCTCGGTGCTGGCGGTGCTGTACCTCATCTTCACCGAAGGTTATGCCGCCACAGCAGGTCACCAGTGGATCCGGACCGACCTCGCCAACGAAGCGCTGCGCCTTGGGCGTGTGCTTGCCGGCTTGCTTCCTCAGGAGCCCGAAGTTCACGGCCTCGTCGCGCTGATGGAGTTCCAGGCATCCCGGTTCGCCGCGCGCGTCCGCCACGACGGTGCCCCGATCCTGCTCGCTGACCAGGACAGGTCACGCTGGGACAGGACGCAAATAGGACGTGGCCTGGCATCACTGGCACGTGCCGATGCGCTCGGCCGCGGAAGGGGCAACTACTGCCTTCAGGCGGCCATCGCGCAATGCCACGCGACCGCCCGCAGCTTCGAAGAAACCGACTGGAACAAAATCGTGCTGCTCTACGAGGCCCTGGGACGGCTGGCACCCAGCCCCGTTGTCGACCTGAACCACGCCGTAGCAGTTTCCATGGCCACCGGCCCTGCAGCCGCCTTGAAGATCGTGGACCGCCTTGTTGCCGGAGGCACCCTCCGCCACTCACACCTGCTGCCAAGCATCCGGGGAGAGCTGCTCACCAGACTCGGAAGAACAGAGGAAGCCAAAACCGAACTGTTGCAGGCAGCCGCACTCACGGCCAACGAACAACAAAAAGCGGTTCTCCTCGCCAAGGCAGCCACCCTCTGATTATTCGCGCGGGCTCCGGGCCAAAGGCCCAGACGGGCAGGCTCCTGCCGCAGTACAGCTGAACGGCAGTGGTTCCAGGGCAAATGGCGGTGCACTGCTTGCCGCGGTGGCGCCCGCTTCAGCGGTGGGATCGGCTGGATTCACCTTCGTACTGCGGGGCAATGCTGAAATGTGAAAAAGTGTGGACATGGCTGCACTCATCGAGGATTACGCGTTACTTTCGGATCTTCAGACCGGTCCTCTCATCTCCCGGGAAGGCAGCGTGGACTGGCTTTGTTTCCCGCGCTTCGATTCACCGTCTGTGTTCAGCCGGCTTGTAGGTTCTGACGAACACGGTCACTGGCTGTTGGCCCCCAACGATTCAGGTGCAGTCGTTGTCGACCGGCATTACGTCGAATCCACGTTTGTGCTGCAAACGTTGTGGGAAACCTCCGGCGGGCGCATCCTGGTGACGGATTTCATGCCCCTGGGAGACAGCAGTTCCTCCCTGGTCCGCCGTGTCACAGGTTTGGCCGGCAGCATGGAAATGCGGCAGGAACTCCGGATCCGGCCAGGATATTCCACTGTCCTGCCGTGGATGAGCCGTGTTATCGACAGTGGGCCGACGGCATCGATGGTTCTGTTGGCAATGGCAGGTCCGGATGCTTTCGCACTGAGAGGACCCCATCTGCCACAAGCCCATGCGCACGGACATGAAGGAACGTTCCTCATCTCCGAAGGCGA
Source organism: Pseudarthrobacter sp. TE3704 (assembly GCF_056279405.1). Lineage (NCBI taxonomy): Bacteria > Bacillati > Actinomycetota > Actinomycetes > Micrococcales > Micrococcaceae > Pseudarthrobacter > Pseudarthrobacter sp. TE3704. The sequence goes on along the minus strand of NZ_JBWCCJ010000001.1, from coordinate 397,097 downwards.
AACGGTGGATTTCGAATTAACGTGGTTCCCTTCGCACCGCCCCGTGCCGGCCGCGACGGACGTTGACGCCGCCCTCGAAGTAGCAACCGAGTATTGGAGCCGGTGGGGAAGCCACTGCAGGCAAGACGGCGCCTATGGAGGCGCCGTTAAGCGGTCATTGTTGGTACTTCGCGCCCTCACGCACATGGAAACCGGGGGCATCGTCGCAGCGCCCACCACGTCCCTTCCGGAGGACTTCGGTGGACCGCGGAATTGGGACTACCGGTACTGCTGGTTGCGCGACGCAGCCCTGACATTGGAGTCGATGCTGACCCACGGCTACGAAACAGAGGCCCTTCAGTGGCGCAACTGGCTCCTTCGCGCCCTCGCCGGTGACCCTGAGCAAATGCAGATCATGTACGGGGTCGGGGGCGAGCGGGAACTTCCGGAACGCGAACTTACCCACCTTCCTGGCTACGCCGACTCTAAGCCAGTGCGCATTGGCAACGCCGCCGTATCGCAGTTCCAAGCGGATGTTGTTGGTGAAGTGATGGTGGCCCTGGAGAGACTGCGTATGGCCGGAGGAAAAGAAGACCATTTCTCCTGGGCACTTCAGCAGGCACTCTTGGGCTTCGTCGAAAAGCATATCGATGACAGGGACTTCGGGCTCTGGGAGATGCGCGGCGAAGCACAATACTTCACCCACTCCCGGGTTATGATGTGGGCCGCTTTCAACAGCGCGGTCCGGGCGGTACGGCTGCACGGGCTGACTGGTGATGTTGAGAAGTGGGAGCACCTTCGTGACCGGTTGCGTGAGGAGATCATGCGCGAGGGATTCAACAGGAGCATCGGCTCATTCACGCAAACCTACGGTGGAACTCAAACAGACGCGGCGTTGCTGGTGATGCCCCAGGTCGGTTTCCTTCCGTACAACGACGAACACATGCTCGGCACGGTCGCACGGTTGGAGCAGGAACTCCTTACCGGCGACGGCCTTTTGCTCCGCTACCGGACAGAGAGCGGCGTTGATGGTTTGGAGCCGGGCGAACACCCTTTCCTCGCATGCTCATTCTGGCTGGTGGAACAATACGCACGCACAGGTCGGCACGGCGAGGCAAAGACCTTGATGGACAAACTCGTGGGGCTCGCAAACGAGCTCGGCCTGCTGAGCGAAGAGTACGCAAGCGATGAAGATCGGATGGCCGGCAACTTTCCCCAGGCATTCTCACACTTGACCCTCGTCAGGGCGGCCGACGCCATGCACGGGGTGGACCGGCTCAGCCTGACTGTCGAAGAACCGGAGTGAACACGGTCTCCCCCAGCCCGCCCCTACCCTCGGTGAGCACAAGCGATTTTTCCCGGAAACGACGCTTTCGCCAAGGTTTTTGCAACCTGGGTTTCCAGCGTTTCTCCAACTCGGGTTCCTGAAAGTGGTTGATACCACTCGTTCAAGCGGTGTACCGGTGTTTGACGCGTTCATCGAATCTTGCCGGTCTTACCGAGCTGAGCAAGGCGCTGCCTAAAAACCCTCGATTGCGAGGCTTACTACCGGCTAATTCGCGACGCTACGCCCTTTGCTCACCACGGGCTTCGTCGCGGTGCCCCCAGGAGCGTGTTGCCGGCGCGGTGCTGCAAAATGACCGTCCCAGTTGAGCGGCGCAACCACTGTGAAAAGCCAAGCTATTCGCAAGCCCCTCCACCGATCCTTTCCTCGTAGGCATCATCCGTCCTGCAGTTGAGCTATTCCGGGGCCTGAGAGCTCCGATAAGGAAAGGACTCGTAATGAGCTTTCGAAGGCACGTTCCTCCCGGTACGCCAGGTAACTCGTCCTCACGCAGACGCATCACTGGCTTGCTCGCGGGAACCACCACGCTGGCACTTGTGGGAGCCGGTGCGTCCGCTGTAATGGCGGCGAATCCCCCGGTCGGCCCCGGCAACATCGAAATTTTCACCAAGCGCGACATGGTCGCCATCGAGGGATACGCTGCACAGGCGGGACAGGACGCGACCATCCGCGTGTCCCGCGGCGGTAACCTCATCGGCGTCGCACGCGGGGTGGTCGACGCCACAGGCTTCCTCGAGGTCAATCACCCGGGAGGTGTTTGCTGGGATGTGGTTACACCCAACATCACAGGAGGCGACGAAGTCACGGTCGAGTTTGAGGACGGCAGCGGCGACGGAGCCCTTGCAGGCACATCGATAATCACCTCGGTCGACGCTGTTGACGGGACGCCCACTCCGGACGTCGCCGGCGACATCGAGGGCCAGGTTGTGGTCAAGGGCACGTACGGCGCGGACGTTGACACCGCCCGTATGGCGGTGGAAATCGTCAACCCTGATATGAGGGACATGGGCATCGGCGAGCGTGCAATCGGCTGGCCCGACGATGAGGTACCTGCCGGCTACAGGGTCGATGGCGTCGCTGAGAACGGCGAGTTCACCGTGACGTACGGTTTCTTCTCTGAAGCCGAGCGGGACGCTGCTATGGCCGGCGACCCGTCCGTAGCGAGCTGGCAGGCAGAACCGGTGGGGGTTGAAGCCCAGCTCGGCCTGACCATCTCCGAGTTCAAGGAGATCGACGGCCCAGGCTTCGGCGGATGCCCCGCGGGGCCCTCCGGGCAAGCACCCAACTCACCCACTGAGGCCTTCGCCAGCGCGGCAGGCAACGGCAGCATTACCGCCACCTGGGCACCCGCCACCGTCCCCGCGGACGCTCCGGCCATCACCGGCTACGAAGTGATCGCCGAGGACACTGTTCTGGGCCAGGAAGTGAGCATCAAGGTCGGAGCCGAAGAAACAAAAGCAACCATCCGCGGCTTGGTGGACGGTCAGGTGTACCCGGTCAAGGTCGTGGCACTGAACGGACAGGCAAGTACCCCTGCAACCGCTGGCACGGTTACCGCGACGTCTGCCGAGCTGCCTCCAGAGGCCTCCGCACCCACAGCCCCGGGCAACGTGGCGGTGAACGACGGTTCCCTGCTCGGTTCAGCGGATGTCACGTGGACCGCGGCCGCCGCCAATGGCTCGGCTGTCACCGGGTACACCGTCGAGGCGCGGTCGGGCGATGCGGTAGTCGTAACGGCTGACGCAGGAAGCGGCGCCACTTCAGCCAAGCTCGAAGGGCTGACACCTGGCACAGAGTACAGCTTCGTCGTCACGGCCAAGAGCAGTGCCGGCAACACCGCAGCCGAACCGGTTATCTACTCCGTGAAGGCAGGGGAACTGACTGCACCGTCCGCTCCCAACGTCGTTCGCGTGACCACGGGCAATGGCAGCGCAACTGTCGAATGGCAGGGTGCAGCCGCAGGCAATACACCGGTTACCGGTTATGTACTGACGGCCACGCCGGCCGCAGGAACAGCGGTCACGGTGGAGACGGACGCGGCAGCGCGTACCGCCGTGCTCAGCGGGTTGACCAACGGCACCACCTACACCCTCAAGCTGGTCGCTAAGAGCGCAGCAGGCGATAGCGCTCCGGCAACCTTTGGTACCGGCGCTTCGTCAACCGTGACTCCCGCGGACCAGCTCACGGCCACGGCCGAGTTCCGCGCTGACAAGCGGGAATGGCGGATTGGTGGAAGCGCCAGCATCACCACCGGCAACACGATCACGGCCACCGCCAACGGTGTGCGGATCGGCACCGCGGTGGTCGCCGCTGACGGTACCTGGACGATCCGGGCCCGTAACTCGCTTGCAGCAGCGACGTCAACCATCAACGTGACGTCCTCCGCGGGCGGATCCATCACCGTACCCGTCAGTTCAAGGTAGTCGAATCCACTGAAAAAGGGCCGGAGAACGGCTCTTCGAAGAAGTCCCCCGTCCCATTTGGGACGGGGGACTTCTGTCGTGGTTGGAGGTTCTGCAGCCGCGAAGTGACTGTTCAATGACTAATGTCCAGACGGTGAGGTCCGTCAAGATGGTAGGTATGTTGCCTTTGAGCCAGATCTTCGCGTTGAGGGAAACGGTGGACCAAGAATGGCGTTCCCCAGTTGCCGACGCTGTGGGCGAGTGCTGGGGCGTGCCGGCAGGGGCTCTCCGTTTCTGGCGTTCGTCCGCGGCCCACGTGTTTGTTGCCCCGCCAGGAGCTGACTCCCGAGGTGTGCTGTACGCGCGGTTCGCGCCCGCGGAGGACCCCGCGGGGTACCGCCTTGCCGAAGGCGCGCGGTTCCATGCCCGTTTGGCAGCCGCTGGTGCTTCTGTTGCGCGGGTTGTCCCCTCCCGAATAAACACAATGGTCGAGCGGATCGGTACGCCGCTCGGCGACATGTACGCCTCGGTCCTGGGCAAGGTGGACGGGGACGAGCTGGATGTTGAGGAGCTCGACGGCGGTGCTGCCGCCGCCTGGGGAGCAACGCTGGCTGCCTTTCACCAGGCCGCGGGCCAGCCGGCCATCCGAGCCCAGACAAAGCCGCCGGATCCGTTCGCCGCCTTGGCAGCTGCCCCTGCTGCACTGGAAGATCCGGAACTGGCGGAAGCTGCGAAGACCCTGAGCACAGTACTAACGGCCAGCCCTGCCACGCCGCTCGTTCTCGGTCACGGCGACTTTGAACTCGACAACCTGCGCTGGACTGACGGATGGCCTGCCTGCTTCGACCTGGACGAATCCGGGGCTATGCCGGCGGCAGCGGATGTGGCCTCAGCAGCACGGGACCTTCTGGGGCCACGCCCAGGTTCCCCGGAACATCCCGAGCTCCTAACGGCCTTCCTCCAGGGCTACCAACGCATCTCGGGCCAAACCATCGAGCCCCAGGAGCTGGTGTTGCCCCGGGCAGCCTTCGCCGCGCAGCAACTGCTGCAGGCAACTGAAGTCCTGGATACTCGCTCCCCCTCCGTCGCCTGGCTCAAAGAACTGGACGGGTCCCTGCGAACCCATTACCAAATTCAGCATGACCTTCTACTGATAACCGCGGACGTATTGGTTTAGCCAGCTTGAGAGCGGCCGCAGAAAGAGTGCTTTCGCGCCCTCCGTGGGGATTCTCAGGTCTCAGTGAGAGCGCTGTTGCGTTGAGCAAGGGTCAGGAAGATCCCTGTGTGGTCAAGGCCGCCGTCGCCCCGCGCCACCATATCCTCGAAAAGATCCTTGATTACCGTGCTCAGGGGTAGCTCCAGCTGTGCCGTTCCAGCCGCCCCCAGCACGAAGTTGAGGTCCTTCAGCTGGTTTTGGGCGCTGCCGCCCCCTGTGAAGTCGCCGTCAATCCATCTGTGCCCCTTTTGGCGCAGCACCTCGGAGTCGGCCAGCCCGCCCCGGAGCAGTTCGAGCATCACCGATGGATCGAGTCCCCCGCCGCGCGCGAGAAGCATGGCTTCGGAAACTGCCGTGACCGTGCCGGCGACCACGATTTGGTTGCAGGCCTTGGCGAGGGCGCCCGAACCTCCGGACCCCATGTGCCGGATGGTGCTGCCCATGAACTCGAACGCCGGGGCGACCGAGCGAAGTGCGTCCTCGTCCCCGCCCACCATGATGCTCAGGGTGCCGTTTTCGGCACCCACGGTGCCGCCACTGACAGGGGCGTCCAGGACCCGGACGCCATGTTCGCGAAGCATCCGTTCGCCAAAGGCCGCCACTGCCCCCGGCGAGACGGTCCCGTGCACGACGAGTATGGGCCGGGCAATGCCCCGGGCTGTCCATCCGGCTAACAGGCCCTCTTCTCCCGGAAGCAACGATTCGACGTGGCTTAGGTCCGGCAACACGGTGAGGACGATGTCGGCGGCCGCCTCAAAAGGTGAAGTCGCAACGCGGGCGCCGAGGCCCACCAAGGCTTCGGCCTTCGAAGCAGTCCGGTTCCAGACTGTCAGCTCGCCGTAGCCCTTCAGCAGGCGGCGCGCCATCGGTTCCCCCATCGGCCCTAATCCCATCAGGGCAAGCGCTGGGTGGTCATGTTCAGGCATTGGGATCCTTTAGAGATTAGGGCAGACGTTACTGGTTGGTCAGGAGATCAGACGGCCACAGGATGAGCTGCGGGAAGACGGCCAGCATGACGATGGCAACCACCATGACCACGTAGAGCGGCACCGCGGCCTTCACGATCTTCTCCATCGGCAGCCCGCTGACATAGGACGCCGCGAACAGGCAGACGCCGACAGGCGGCGTGACCAGGCCAACGGCAAGGGCAGCAACGAGGAAGACGACGAAGTGGATGGGATCCACGCCGGAAGACACAGCCGCGGGCATGAGCACCGGTGTGCAAAGCAGGATGGCGGCGACTTTGTCCATCACCGTTCCGATGATGATCAGGATCAGGCCGATCAGCAGCATGACGATGGTGGGGTCGGTGCTGACGCTCAGCAGCCAGCTGCTGACCTTTGCCGGCAGTCCGTCAATGGTGAAGATGTAAGAGGCGACGCCGGCGATCATGGCGATGAGCAGGATGGTGCCGGTGGTGAGGCCAGCGTCCACGATCATTTTGGGCATCTGGCGCCACTTCATGTCCCGGTAGACGTAGATGCCCACCAACAGGCTGTAGAAGACGGCGACGGCGGCAGCCTCCGTGGGCGTGACGAGCCCGCTGAACATGCCCACCAGGATGATCACCGGGCCGCCCATGGCCGGGATTCCCCCGAGGACGATCCTCAGGCCCTTCTTGAAAGGCGTCCTTGAGACCTCGCCGTAACCGTGGCGTGCCGACAGGAAGAAATTCACAAGCATCAGGACGAGGATCAGGACAATGGACGGTCCAAATCCGCCCGCGAGTGCCGCGCCTACCGACACGTTCGCGGTCGAGGCGGCGATGATCATGAGGATGCTCGGCGGTATCAGTGAGGACAGGGTAGCGGTGACCATGGTCATCGCGGCCGCATAGGGCCGCGGGTACTTATGGTCAGTCATGGCCTTGATCTCGATCTTGCCAAGGCTGACAATGTCGGCAACCGAGGAACCGGAGATGCCGCCGAAGATTGCGCTCGATGCGATGTTCACTTGGCCAAGGCCGCCACGGAAGCGGCCGAAGATGACTTCGGCGCCACGGAAGATGCGGTCTGAAATACCCCCTCCGGCCATGAGGTTGCCGGCCAGGACGAACAAGGGGACGGCAACCAGCAGGAAGCTGTTCATGGAGCTCATCATTGACTGCGGCAACAGGTCGAGGGGGATGTCGAAGATCAGCAGCGTGGCGATGACGCCGATGCCGAGTGAGACTGAGAGCGGAACGCCCAGCAGCAGCAGGAGGAGGAAAATGCCCAGCAGGGTCAGGCTCATGCGATCATCTCTCCTTTGAGGATCCGCTTACGCATATAGGGGGAGAAGTAGACGGTGGTGATATGGGCGACGATTGCGAGTGCCGCGCCAATTACAAGGGGAAGTGTTACCAGGAACATTTTGAGTCCCAGGGCAGGACTGGACTCTCCGGCGGCGTACTGCTGCAGCATCAGTTCCACCGTCTTGTAAAGCAGGACACTGAAGAACACGGTCCCGCAGATGGCGTAGAGATGCATGCTGACTTGCTTAAGCCAGGCTGGTCCCCACGCCACCGCGAAGTTCACGCGCGGGTGCACGGCGGCCCGGAAGCCGGCTGCCATCCCCAGGAAGGTGGTGTCCATGAACAGGAAACGGGTCAGTTCCTCGGTCCATGGCAGCGAGGCTCCCATCTGCCGGCTGACCATCTGGGCCGCAAGGCTAAGCAGCATCGCGCAGATTCCGACGAAGAGGAGAGCATCCACGGCCTTCCAGATCAGACCATGAGGTTCCGGGACTTCGCCTGCCGGAACCACCGTGATGCCATCTTCGGCCGTCTGGTGTTCGGCCCCACGGGTTGGGGTGGTTCCTTCATCATGCATTGCACTCGTCTCCTGCACTGGACCCGTCACCTTACCGTCCAAGGAATTCAAGGCTTGACTGTACGAATTCCTTGCCCACCTTGCCTTCAAGCTCGGGGTAGACCTTCTGCGCTGCCGCCTGGAACTTTTCCCGGGCTTCAGGCGTCAGTTCGTTGATCTTCACGCCTTCGCCTTTCAGCTTCTCAAGGGTTTTGGCGGCTTCGTCGGTGTCGTACTTCGTCTTGAAGTCAGCGGTGTCGTCTGCAGCTTCCTGCAGGACCTTCCGGGTATCCTCATCGAACGAGTCCCACTTCTTCTTGCTGAACCCAAGGACGAGGCCGTCCGAGATGTGGCCGGTCAGGGAGAGGTAGTCCTGGACTTCGAAGAACTTGTTGTTCACGGGAACTTCCAGGGGGTTTTCCTGGCCGTCGATAGTGCCGAGCTGCAGGGCGGTGTAAACCTCTTTGAAGTCCATCGGCGTCGGGTTGGCGCCCACTGAGCCAAAGAACTTCACCCAGAGGTCATTCTGCGGTACCCGGAGCTTCAGGTCCTTGAAGTCCTCGGGCTGGGTAATGGGGCGCACCGAGTTGGTGGTGTGCCGGGGAGTACGGGTCAGCATGGACACGCCCTTGATACCCAGCTTGTCCAGTGAGCCCAGCAGTTCCTTGCCTGGCTCGCCTTCAAAGTACTTGGTGACCTCCTCCGAGTCCTTGAAAAGGTAGGGAAGGCTGACGGCATTCATCTTCGGCTCGAAGGACGCGTATACGGAAGTCGACATGATGGTCGAGTCCAGCGTGCCATTTCCAAGCAGGTTGACGGCGGCGTTCTGGTCCCCGCCAAAAAGGGTGCCATCGGGGAACGTCTCGACCTTGACCTTGCCGTCGCTCAGCTCGGCAACCTTGTCGGCGAAGTGCTTTGCGGAGACGCCCATGGAAGAGGTTGCCGGGTCACCGAGGCCGAGGCGCACGGTGGTGCTGGCGCCGGCACCACCGGCCCCGCCCCCGCCGCAACCGCTGAGGACAGTACTGACGGTGAGTGCAACGGCCACAGCTGCGGCGGCCAGGATGCGCTTTGGCATCTGATTCTCCTTTGAATACTTGCTGGTCCCTGGCCTGTACGGACAGGGGTACTGATGCTTTGATGGCGGTGGTTAAGGCGTCCTGGGCTGTGCGGTATGGGCGAGAACGGCTGCTCTCGCTGCTTTCTTGTGCGTGCAGGTACACGCCTACAGAACAGGATGGAAGATCACCTTCCGAAGTGGAACCGGTACACTTTTGTACCACGGGCTGGCGCGGGTGTAAACCGCAGGAGCAGATGACAGCCTGGAATTACTTCGAGAATTGCAGCCGGGCAACGCTGGACCGTTCGACCAGTTCGGCGGCTACGCGTATGACGTTGGGTTTTCCCGACGCCTTGCCCTGCGTGTTGGACAAAGCGAGTTGCACGGAGTGCCGGGCGAGCAGATCTATGGGCTGCCTGACGATTGTCAGGGCCGGGGTCATGAGTTCGGTCCAGGGTGAGTCTTCGAAAACGATGACGGATAGGGTGCGGGGAATGTCGATTCCGGCGTGGGATAGGCGCCGCAGAACTTCGGTTACCTGGGCGGTGTTTGCCACCACCAATGCGGTGGGCGGCTCCTCGATGCCGAGGAGCGCCGACGCAGCATCTCCTCCCGCCGGCCCGCGGAACGCGGCGTGCCGGATGAGGAGCTCATCCTGCTCCAGGCCGGCTGTTTCCAGGGCTTGCCGATAGCCGGCGATCCGGTCCCTTCCGGTGGTGGAGGCAGCCGGCCCGGAGATAATCCCGATTCGGCGGTGACCGTGCGCGGCGAGCAGTGCCGTAGCAGCCCGGGCGGATTCGAAGTTGTCGATGCTCACCACGTCTACTTCAGGGAGCGAAGGTATTGATCTATCGACAAACACCACATCAGTCCCAAGGTCCTGAAGCTGCTTCCAGATTGCCAGGTTGTTGCCGGTCGGGGTCGCGATAATCCCGCTGACCCTGCGTTCGATCAGTGTCGCCAGACGCTCTGATTCCAGCTGGTCATCCTCCTGCGTGGTCATCAGCAGCACCTGGATTCCGCGGGCGTGCGCCTCCTGCACCACCTGGTCGGCCAGTCGGGCGAAAAATGGGTTGGAGACGTCGGCGAGGAGCAGCCCCAGCGTGGTAGGCGGGCCATACTTTAGCTCCCTGGCCGCCGTGCGGGGATGGTAGCCCAAGTCCTTCATCACGCCGTTGACCCTGGCGCGGGTAGCTGCAGCGACTGGACCTGAGCCCGGATTCAGCACCCGCGAGACAACTGCAACGGACACCCCGGCCGCCTGGGCAACATCGCGGATGGTCGGTTGTTTCTGCACGCCTACTCCTTTGTCTGGCACTTCCTGGACATCCGGGAACCTTTTTTAGCCTAGGGCTTGACCTCAGGCCTACGCCTGTGACATAAAAGTGTACCGGTTCCACTTATTTTACCTTAGTTCGATCCCGCTTGGACTGCAGAGCCCCACTACCAATGGCGGCGAGCCGCACGGTGATAAGTAGAGCCCCACAATCTGCGGTTGATCCCAGACCAGCCCGCATCCCTTCCGGAACAGCGCCGTATCCCTTGAAAGGCAACTCATGAATCTGCACCATCTCCTGACCCAGCGCGAGGCCGACGGAAAGCCCATCCGGGTCGGCCTGATCGGCGCCGGACGCTACGGGACGATGTACCTGGCCCAGGCAAACAACATCCCGGGCATCCACGTCGTCGCCATCGCAGACATCAACGTCAAACGCGCTGAAGGTGCTTTCGAACTCGTTGGATGGCCCAAAGACCAGATCGCCCCCGACATCGCAACCGCCCTGAGGGACCGCTCAACCGCGATCGTGGCCAACGCCGACGAGCTTTTCGACGTCGACATCGACATCATCGTGGAAGCCACCGGCAACCCCATCGTTGGCGTCAAGCACGCACTGCGCGCCATCGAAACGAAAAAGCACATCATCATGGTCACGGTTGAAGCCGACGCCTTGGCAGGGCCCGCTCTTGCCAAGCGGGCAGAAGCAGCCGGCGTTGTCTACTCAATGGCATACGGCGACCAGCCGGCCCTCATCATGGAACTCGTCGACTGGGCCCGCACCAGCGGCTTCGACGTCGTCTGCGCCGGCAAGGGTGCCAAATTCCTCGAGCACTACCACGAGATGAACCCCGACAACGTCTGGGAAAACTGGGAATTCTCCAAGGAACTCACCGACTCCGGGCAGCTGAACCCGAACATGCACACCTCCTTCCGCGACGGCACCAAGGCCGCCATCGAAATGGCCGCCGTCGCCAACGGCGCAGGACTGGTCCCCTCCGACACCGGGCTGACGTTCACGCCCGGAGACGTTGAGGAAATTGCCTCAATCTGCCGCCCCGCCGATGTCGGAGGAGCCCTCGCACACGAAGGGACCGTCGACGTCATGTCCAGCGTCAACCGCGACGGCACCTGGATCCCCCACAACACCCAGGAAGGCGTCTTCGTCGTCGTGAAGGCCACGAACGCGTACGTCTCCGGCTGCTTCAACGAATACCCCTGGCACCCGGACCCCACCGGCCAGTACGCCGCCCTGTACCGCCCCTACCACTACGTCGGCCTGGAACTGAATGTATCCATCGCCAACGCCGTGCTCCGCGGAATTTCCACGGGTTCACCCATCGGGTTCTTCGGCGACGTCGTTGCCACCGCCAAGAAAGACCTCAAAGCCGGCGAATTCCTCGACGGCGAAGGCGGATACACCGTCTGGGGCCAGCTCGTTTCGGCGAAGCACTCCGTAACTACCGGTGCACTGCCGGTCGCACTGGCCCACCACGTGGAACTGCGCAATGACGTCGCCAAGGGCGGGATCGTCCGCTGGGATGACGTCATCATGGACGACTCCCTGGCCCAGGCCCTCGAACTGCGCCGGGAAACCGAAGCCCTTGCCCTTGAGGCAGTGTCGAAGTAGCTGGCAAGCGGGGATTCCACAATGGGCTGAACCTAGCATCCACTGAAAGTTCGGCCCCTGGAAACCTCGCCGCTCTCAGCTAAGTCTGACGAACACCCTGCGGATGTTCGGCGCGGACCGACGGACTCTACCCGTCGGTCCGCGCCGCGCCCCCAAGGACCCTCCCACGCCCCTCAAGGGCACCCTTAAAGCGAGGAGAACCCCAGCATGACCATCGTCGTCACTGCAGCTTTTAGCCCGAAGGAAGGCGCCTTCGACCAGGTCGTCGCCGCCCTCTCCCCCGCAATCAGCGAAGTCCACCAGGAACCCGGCTGCCTGCTCTACGCGATCCATGAAGCCCCCAACAACCAGATCCTCATGATTGAGAAATGGGAATCAGCTGCGCTGCTGGACGCCCATGGCGAAGGTGAACCGGTCAAACGCCTGAACGCCTCCCTCGAAGGCCTGCTGGAAAAGCCTGTCGTAGTGACCCGGATGGTTCCGATCCCCGCAGGAACAGCACAACAGGGAGCGCTGTAGTGCACAGCCCTCTTGTCGTCATGGGCGTGTGTGGTGCAGGCAAGACGGTGGTCGGCGCTGCCCTCGCGGCCCGGCTCGGAGCAACCTTCAAGGACGCTGACGACCTGCACCCCTTGCCGAACGTCGAAAAAATGACAGCTGGCATACCGCTCACCGATGAAGACAGATGGCCATGGCTTCGCCTGGTCGGCGAAGAACTCGCGGCCGAACACCCCCAGGGGATCGTGGTTGCCTGTTCGGCCCTCAAACGCGCCTACCGTGACGCTATCCGCGCAGCCGCTCCTTCCACCAGGTTCATCCTCTTAAAGGTCGACCCTTCGGTACTGAAGGAGCGGATGGTCCAGCGCCCAGGACACTTCATGCCTCAATCCCTCCTCACCTCACAGCTGGAGACACTCGAAGCCCTGGAAACAGCCGAAGCCGGAATGACAGTGACATCCGAAGGCGGCATCGAAGCACTCACCGATCAGATCCTCGCAAACCTGCGCCAACTACCTCCCGCAGTACCGGCCGGTACCGATCAGAACGGAAGATGAGTTTCTAACCCGACGCCTCCGAGCGTCTTGGCACGTGCAGGAATATCTTCTCAGGGCCCGGGCTTGTCCCAAGTGGCAGGAGCAGCACATATGAGGAGGACCATGATTACCGGTACAGAATCAACATCAGGTGCTCGGCGTACAGCTTTGGTGGTAGGAGCCACCGGCATCGCGGGATCCGCGTTGGTGGACATTTTGACGGGCGAGGGCTGGGACGTTCTTGCCTTGTCCCGCCGGCCCGGAGCGGAGCGCGCCGGGGTTCGGTGGCTTTCGGCGGATCTGACCTCGGCCGCAGCCTTGGCCAATGTGCTTGAGCCGGAGAATCCGTCGCACGTTTTTTTCACAGCATGGTCGCGCCGTGCCACCGAGGAGGAGAACATCAGGGTCAACGCCGGCATGATGCGTGACCTGCTCGCCGCACTCCGCGGCAAAGACGTGGCCCACGTTGCCCTGATGACCGGCCTAAAGCATTACCTCGGACCCTTTGAGGCCTACGCGGCAGGAGAAATGGCCGACACGCCTTTCCACGAGGAGGAGCCCCGCCTGCCGGTGGCGAACTTTTACTACGCGCAGGAGGATGAGCTCTGGGCCGCATCGGCCGAGCAGGGGTTCACCTGGTCAGTGCACCGCGCGCACACGGTCATCGGGCATGCGGTGGGCAACGCCATGAACATGGGACTTACGCTCGCCGCCCAGGCCACCCTTTGCAGGGAGAGCGGGGAGCCGTTCGTCTTTCCCGGGTCCGAAATGCAGTGGAACGGCCTGACTGACATGACGGACGCAGGTCTGCTCGCAGAGCACATGCTCTGGGCATCCACGACGCCTCAAGCCGCGAACGAGGCCTTCAACATCGTCAACGGCGATGTGTTCCGCTGGCGATGGATGTGGCCGAAACTCGCAGCCTACTTCGGCGTGGAATGGGAGGGGTACCAGGGTGAGCCCCGGCCTCTCGAGCAGTCCATGGCAGGGCGGGAAAACCAGTGGAGGGAACTTGCCCGGCGCCATGACCTCAGCGAGCCGGACCTGGACCGCGTCGCTTCCTGGTGGCACACCGACGGCGACCTGGGCCGCAACATCGAGGTAGTGACAGACATGGGCAAAAGCCGGGACGCCGGGTTCACCGGCTATCGCCGGACACTGGATTCCTTCACCACACTCTTTAACCGCTACCGTGCGGAGAACCTCATCCCCTGATCGGTGCGCTACCTGCGACCGGTGCCGGACGAGGAAACAGGAGTAGCAGTCACGAGTCGGCTGCTATTGCTGAGTCTCGTCCTCAGACGAGTCAGAGGGTCAACCTGCTGATGTTTATTGCCGCGCGCAGTGGGGTCACCGGAAGGCAGGTGAAGTGAACGGCATCGACGACCACATCGCGTGTGCTGGCGCCACGCCCGTAGGAGTCCCGCTGCACGGCCGCACCGGTCCCCCGGCTCAGGACTTGGAACAGCAGGAACTCGACGGTGTTGAACTCTCCCTGTTCCTCGAGCACCGGCCGGAGGTGGTCCAGCAGCGCCGTGACCACCTCAAAGGCGACCCGGGGCTTTCCTGTTATCGGGTCGGCCAGCTCACCCTGCAGTCCGTAACGGCTGGCCTGCCAGGACGCGAGTTGCAGTTGGGTAGCCGAAGTGGGGAATGGACTGACGCCGTCGCGCCACTGCCGTGCCGCGGTTTCCGCCAACCCGCGGACCAGGGCCGCCAGCAGGACGGTGTCGTCAGCAAACAGGCACACGTCGGCGACCCGGACCTCTACGGTCGGGTGCTTGTGGCTGAGTCGTGCGTCCAAGTACAGGTTGGCTTTGTCCAAGGGCACGCCGGAGCTGAGGATCTGCCCGATTTCACGGTGGTACGCAGCAGCGGAGCCGTAAATGCCAGCCGCTCCGGTGGTGGGCCAGCGGCTCCAAGCCTGCCAGCGGTAACTCGCATAGCTTGAGTCCACCCCGTTCCAATACGGTGAGTTGGCACTGATGGCCAGCAGGACGGGCAGCCAAATCCGGATACGGTCCAAGATGGCGACGCCTTCTTCTTCGGACTCGATCTCCACGTGCACGTGGCAGCCTCGTGTTAGCTGTTCAACAGCGGTAAGCCCGAACCTTTCCATCAGCTGGGCACATCGTTCACCCGGGGCGATGGTGGACTCGACCGGCAGCGCCGAAGTTGCCAACGCAACCGCCCGCGCTCCTGCCCGCCTGGCCGCAGAGTCGGCGCTCTTCCGCCCGGCGGTAATGTCATCGGCGATTTCGGCGAGGGTAACCCGCGGCAGGGTACAGGTTTCGATCTGTTCCTGTTTCATTTCGCTGGTTAGGCGGGGAAAGTCGGTGAGCTGTTCCAGGACTTCGCCCAGCGGCAGGGGCTTCCCGCTCTCGCCGTCGACAATCAGGAACTCCTCCTCAACACCCATCCTGCGCGTCATCGCAACCCGCCAAGGACGTGAAGATCCCCCGTGTGCATCCACTTAGCTGCTCGGACACCACCGTTCTTCCGGATAACGTAAGCCACTGAGCTCCTCGGCATAGGTCCGCGGGTTGCTTGCTCAACCCGCCCCATTTTCACACACGAAGTGGCGCGGAGGACCCTGGAAAAGACCATGGCCCGCCCCCCAACGGAAAGCGGACCATGGCGGTCTCATCGACGGTCCCGGATGTTCTCCGGATGGGTGCCGGCTGTTAGCGGTTGGTGCGGCCGTCGTCGTCGAGGTCGATGTTTTCCTTGCGGACCTCTTCGGTCACGGTGTGCTCGTCGGTCACCGTTTCCTTGTCCAGGCGGACGCGTTCGACGGGGACGGCTTCCTTTTCCACCACGGGGCGTTCCTCATGGAGGATGACCTCGTGTTCTTCTTCGCTGATGGCAGGGCCGTCCAGAGCGGCGCCCCTGTTGGCGTCGGTGATGGGCTCGCGTTCCAGGCGGACCTCTTCGCGCTGGACCGGGACGGTGGTGGTGACGTTCTCGGTGACCACGTACTTGCGCAGCCGCACACGGCCAGCCTCTTCCTTCCGGGTGCCGACGTGCAGTTGCTCCTCAGACCGGGTCATCGCCTCGTCCGTGGTGGGTCCTGAAGTGTCGTGACCCACCGTGCCGCGGCCTACGGCTGCGGCCTCAGCGGTGTTCGCGTCACCCTCACGGCTAAATCCGTTGGAGAGACCATAGTAGGTGTAGAGCTCGTCTTCCTCGGCGGGTTCCAGATGCCCGTCAGGGGCGACACGGGGCGCGTCCTTGACCTTGTCCTTGGTGTGGGCGACGACGATGTCGTTGCCGTCCTGCGAAGCGGAGCCCAGCGGGGCGAAGGACTCATGGGTTCCGAAGAGCCCGGTCTTGACCGTGACCCACGTGGGATCTGAGGTCTGGTCATCAACGTAGATCTGCCCGATGGATCCGATTTTGGTTCCGTCGGAACCGATGACATTGCCGCCGGCGGTGGTCAGTGCAGAAAGGTTTTCAGTGTTTAGCACGATGTTCTCCTTCTAATGCTGTTGATGAATGCGGCGTGGGGCGCGCGGGTTAGCGGTGGGTGGATCCGGTGGTGCGTGTGGTGCTGCGGGAGAGCAGGATGGCCAGGGCGATCATGGCGATGCCGAGGACGAAGTGCAGCCAGTTATCCGCGGTGTTGACCGGAACGAAGTTGGCGGGGGTGTCGTGGCCGATGATGAGGCCGTACAGCCACAGGATGAGGTAGATCACGCCGCCGTAGAGCAGGTAGCTGCGGGCCTGTGTGTTGGTGCGGGACATCAGGATCCCGGCGACACCGAAGAGCAGGTGGACGATGTTGTGCAGGATCGAGACCTGGAAGATGCCCAGCAGGAGCGCTTCGGAGCCGTGTCCGGCGAAGGAGAGCGCTTCGTAGTTGCTGGTGATGCCCGGGATGAAGCCGAGGACTCCGACCAGCAGGAAAACGGCGCCTACTGCCTGGGCTGCTTTTTGAACGGTGGTTTTGGGTCCGGTGGTGCGGTTGGTTGTCGCCATGTGGTTGCTCCTGTCGTGGTGGAATTCTTCTTTTGCCGATCGATGTTTGTGTGCCGGGCGGCGGTGGTCCGCTCAGAGTTCCGGAGGCGCAGGATGTGTTTTTCCAGCTGTCGGCGGAACAACGCATCCTCAGGCGCTTCCGCTTCCGTGCCCTCATGAATGAGTTCCCCGGCTGCGGAAAGGACAGCCCGGCCTTCCGCGGTGAGGCGGATGTCGGCGCTCCGGCCGTCCCTACCCGGTTCCTTGGTCAGGAATCCGAGGTTTTGAAGCCGCCGCAGCACCTTGCCCAGGCTTTGCCTGCTCACGCAGAGCATTTCGGCCAGCTCCGTCGCCGTTGTTGATTCCAGTTCCGCCGTTGTCTCGAGTGCGTCCAGCGATCCTGTGGTCAGTCCGAGCTTGGCCAACCGTCGGTTGAGCCGCCGCTCATCGAGTCGGGCAGCGATGCTGACGAGCTTGTGGGTGGCCCATTGCTCCGGAACAGTGCCCGGCTGTGCCTTCATGTGCCGCGGACCGCCGGCAGCGGGTGATTGCTGGTCGGGGTCCGGCGGCCTCCCCGCTGGGTCACGGGGAGGCTTTCGGACCTGGTCCCGGCCGCTCATGTGTTCTGGACGTTGTCCTTGGCGTCGGTGGCGCGGTCTTTGACGTCGGTGGCGGCGTGCTGGCCTTCGGCTTTGACGTTCTGGGCTGCGTCGGTGGCGGTGGCCTTGACGTTTTCCATGGCTTCCTGGGCCGGTTCCTTGAGGTCCTGGACCATGTCCTTGGCGGCGTCGGTGACCTGGGTGGCCAGAGGCTGCGCGGCGGTCTTGAGCTGGTCGGCCGCTTCGCGTTCCTTCTGGCTGGCCGGGATCAGGGACGAGACGAGCATCCCGGCGCCGAACGCGATCAGGCCTGCGGCCAGGGGGTTGCCCTGGGTTTTGGCTTTGACCTGGTCCGGTGCGTGGGAGATCGCGGTGCCGGCGTCGCTGAGTTTGGCCGCGGCGTTGTCCTTGGCCCCGTGGAGGGTGTCGCCGGTGCTGTGCAGGGCGTTGCCGGTGTGTTCGGTGCCGGTGTGGACCCTGTCCTGGACCCGGGTGGTGGCGGTGTCTGCTGCTCCCATGATCTTCTCCTTAACCCCGCTGACGGCGTCTTTGACCTTGTCGGTCTGGCGGTGGACGATGTTGGACGGGGTGACCTTGTCCGCGACGGCGTCCACGTTGGTGCCCAGGCGCGCGCGGGTGGCTTCAATGTCTTGGCGGATTGCGTCCGGGTTATCGCTCATCGGTTTACCTCACCTGGTTTTAGGGTTGGGGGAATTTCGGACAGTGTTTCGCCGGTCTGGGGCATGCCCTTGATCTGCTTGAGTTCCTTGCGCCCGATCGAGGCCAGGACCGCGGCGATGATGCCCCAGATCACGGCGACGATCACGGCGGCCCAGCCCAGCGGCATCAGGGCGCCCAGGGCGAACATCAGCGCCAGGGACAGGAAGACCAGGACGAAGTGTCCGGCCACGCCAGCCCCGCCGAGCATCCCGGCGCCCTTCCCGGCCTTCGTGGCAGACTGCTTGGCTTCGGCCTTCGCGAGCTCCACTTCCTGACGCATCAGGGTAGACAGGTCCCGGGTCACATCACCCAGCAACTCACCCAGCGACGCGTTATCCGCCTTCTGATGCGCCTCACTCGGCGGCATCTCCGGTATCTGACTACTCACAGGTGCCGTCCTTCCTTGGCCTGGTACAGGTCATCTTCGAACCGCAGCGGCGTATCTTCGGCTGTGCCTGACGGCAGGGCCGAGGTGGATACCGGAGCGCCGCCGGCTACAACTGGCTCTTCGTAAAAATCCGTGGCGCTGCCGGATGCAAACACGCTCTCCTGCCGGGCCGGAGCTCCAACCGTCCGCGGGGTTTGCCCTGATGTAAGGGGTCGCTGGCCAGCGGAAGCCTGGGATCCCGGGGCCCCTGCCTGAAGGCCGCGGCCGAGCCTGCCCACGAGGATCCCTGCCCCTGCTGCCAGCAGCAAGAAGGTGCCGGGACGGTTGCGCGCGAACCTCTGGACCTCGCCGAACAGGTCGCCAGGCTCTTTGTTCTCGATCCACGAAGCCACGGATTCACTGCGCTGGGCAGCCTGCCGTATCAGGTCACTGGCGATGCCCTGCTGCTCGGGTGCCTCAGCCATGGTCTGCAGCTGGCTGGAAAGAGTGCGGATACCCTCGGCAGCCTTGTGCTGCTGGGTGCCGGCCTGGTTGGACAGACCAGATTTCGCCTGGGACAGCAGATCCTTGGCGCTGGACTTCGCCTCAGAGGCCACGTGGGCGGCCTCTTCCTTCGCCGTCTGGGCAACGCCCTGCGCGGCGCTGGCGGCATGCCCGGCGACATTGGACGCTTCTTCCTTCGCGACCTGCTTTTTGGATTCGGGGGCGCCTTCGGACGCCTGGGTAACGGAAGGGGTCGTTCCGACGGTCGTAATCTCGGTGTCCTGCGAGGACGACCCCGAAACGTTGGTCCACTGATTTTCAGTCATCATGCTCTCTTTCCGTCAGGTCAGCTGCTGTTGATGCATCAGCACTGACGCAATAGTAAGCATGATTACTAATAAATAGTAAGTACACTTTCTAATTGTTGCTGGGATGGCACCCGTCGTACCGTGAGTGACACTCGCGAAGGCGCGCCCGGCCCCGCTGCCGGCGCGGTGATACCACCCCCGTCCAGGCCAAGAAGAACGCCTTCGACTCCGGTGAATACAACATCGGCAACATGGCGAACTCCCTCACCGATCGCCGCTCCGCTTCCTTGAAGTAGTAAGTACACTTATCACTATGGCTTCTTGCACTACGAAACGCTGGGGCAGCCAGAAGCACTGCCAGATTGGAGGTGGAAGGTATGGATGAAGCGGCGAAGCGGCGGCTGGAACTTGCAGCACTGGTCGTCGACGGTTTGCAACCACAGGTTCTTTGGCCCTCCTATTTCGGCCACGCCCCGTGTTCTGAGTTTGAGTTGCGCGCCTACCTTCATGGCGTCCTTGCCCTTCCCGACTTTGAACATGGGCACGGCACTGACCCGAAGGGGAAGGAGGCCACCGCAAGGCGGCGGCCCCCACAGTCCATTCCGCGCAGATCCGATCAACCGGATGGCGTGGTGAAGAGGTCTGACGAGGATCTCCTGGCTGCGTTGGGAGCGGCGGGCAGGTTCCTTCTTACCCCTGAACGGGCAGAGGAGGAACGGTTGGCATCGTTGCGGGAAACTGACCTCCTCCACACAGGTCCGGAGGAAACCTTTGATCGGGTAGTAAATGCTGCCCGGGAGTACTTCGGCGTTGGCGCTGCCTCACTGTCACTGATCGCGAAGGACGCCCAGTTCTTCAAGTCCGCTATCGGCCCTCTCCGGGAGGAAACCCCACGTCAAATCGCACTGTGCGCAGAGACAGTGAAGCGGGACTCAATGCTGGTCATAAACGACACTCTGACTGACGAGCAATTCGCTTCGAATCCACTCGTCATCGGGGACCCTTACATCCGTTTCTATGCCGGCTATCCCCTGCACGGTCCGCGTGGGTGGAACATTGGGACTTTGTGCGTCATCGACCAGAAACCCAGGACGTTCACTGCATCTGACGAGCTGGTACTTCGGTCCCTCGCAGCCATCGCCCAGAATGACATCGACGCACGGACGTTGCGGTGATGATGTCATACCCGGGACGGGCGCCGGGGGTTGTCCATGACACGGCTCCCGTTTACGTTAAGGCATGCCCATGACCCCTGAACCACGGCCGCCCGTGATGGAGCTTCAGAACCTCCTGATCAGTGCTGAAAGCGTTGAGGACTTTCTCAGTGGTCTGTCGGGTGTCGCCGCCGCCACGTTGAGTGGACGTACCCGGAGCACCATTGACTGCGGCATCACATTCCAGGAGGGAAGCCGCCGCGTTACCGTCGCCGGCAGCAGCCCGCGCGCTGTCCGTCTGGACCAAATTGAGCAGCGCATGGGCCAAGGACCCTGCGTGGAAGCCCTGCGAACCCTTGCCCCGGTGCTCCTGGAAGATGTCGCGAGTGACCCCCGCTGGCCGTCCTACCAGCAGGAACTCGCTTCCCAGAACTGCCGAAGCGTTCTCGGCATGCCCCTGCACATCGGCAGAGATTCCACTGCCGCACTCAATTTCTTTGCCTCCGGCCGGGTCTTCGACGACCAGACGATCAAAGAAACCGCTGCCTTCGCAGGCGCAGCCTCACAAGCTATCCGCCTCGTGCTGAAAATCAAGGACGCCCAAAACACCGTAGGAGAGCTAAGGTCAGCCCTGGAAGGCCAGACACCCGTGAGCATCGCTTGCGGGATACTCATGGCGCAGAACCGTTGCAGCCAGGACGAGGCCATGACCATCCTGACCAACGCGTCGAAGGCCAGCGATAAGACGCTGCAGGACCTCGCAAAAGAAATCGTCACCCACCTCTCCGGAGAAACCCCCGCTACCTTCTTCCAAAGTTGAAGCCCATCAGCGAACGAAGCAGCATCGGCGGAAACTCATCCCTTTGCAGCGCCCGCGGGAGGGGCGGTGGAGTCCCGGACAATCAAGTGCGTGGCAAGCTCGACGCGGTGGGAGTCCAAGACCTCCCCGCGCGCCTGGCGCAGCAGTGATCGAAGTGCCGCGCGGCCCATCTCCTCCATCGGTTGGGCCACGGAGCTGAGTGACGGCACGGATTCCTCACCCTGTTTTGTCCCGTCGAAACCGATGAGGCTGATGTCCTCGGGAACACTGACCCCTCGTCGGCCAGCTTCACTGAGGACGCCCAGTGCAATCGCGTCGCTTCCGGCGAATATTGCCGTTGGCCGCTGGTCCAACTGAAGCAGTGCCTGGAATCCGGCAACGCCGCTCTCCCGGCGGAACCTGCCACCGGACACGATGTACTTGGGGTCCACTGTGACGCCACGGGCCATCAAAGCGGCCATGTAGCCGTGCAGCCGGGCCTGGTTGCATTCGGCCTTTTCTATCCCGCCGATATAGGCGATCCGCCGATGCCCCAGGTCAAGCAGATGTTCCGTCGCGGCCTTGCCGCCGGCCCAGTTGGTTGCCCCGACGCTTACCACATCCGCTGAGGGCGGGTTGAACGGGTCAATGACGACGACGGGAATCTTGCGCCGGCGGAACGCCTGCAGTTGGGCCTCGCTGAAAGCGGACGTCACTACGATCATTCCCGCCCTGCCCTCGTCCAGCATGCGTTGCGCGCGGCGCTCAGGGCTGCGCAGGTTCGAGGGTGACGGGCCGGTGACGCTGACCATGATCTCGACGTCGGCAGCGGCGGCAAACTGCAGGATTCCGTTGAGGACCTCGATCATGTAGGCGGAGTCCAGGACGTCCATGACCACCTCGACAACAGTGCCGGCCTCCACGGCCGAGCGGCGCTGCACCGGGGACCGGTACCCGGCTTGCTCGAGAGCCGCCAGGACACGGGCACGGGTTTCCGGCGCTACGTCATCGCGGCCGTTCACCACCTTCGAAACGGTTGGCGCCGAAACGCCGGCCTGCAGCGCGACCATGGCAAGCGTTGGCTTGGCCTGCTCCGGAATCTTCAGCGATCTCACGGCTTCGCAACCTTTCGAATTTTTCGTGAGCTTCATTCTGCAGAAGCAGCTACCTAACGGTCAAGGGAGGTCCGGGTGTGAGCAGAAAATTTCAGCCCAGCCCTCTTGACCTCAACGGGACAGGCACTTTAGTTTAGAGCGTGATCTAAATCACCCTTTCGAAATGTTTCGAATCGGTGATGCTGGGCTACGGGCCCCGTCTTGCAAAGAAGTAATCCCAGATGGAGAAGCAATGAAGCAGCCCCAGACGTCCCGCCGCTCTTTCCTCGCCCTTGCCGCCCTGACTCCGTTCGCTGTCGCCGCGACCACCGCCTGCGGCGCTTCCGGACCGGGCGCCCCCAGCGCCGGCGGGGGCGCCGGCATGTGGTACCTGTCCGGTGCCGTGGAAGCCAGCGCCGCCAACTCCAGCCAATGGCAAAAGGTCAAGGCATATGACGACAGGACAAGGAACGGCCATGACACGACCAATCACTCTTTTTACCGGCCAGTGGGCCGACCTGCCCTTTGAGGAGGTGGCCCGGCTCGCTGGCGAGTGGGGCTTCGACGGGCTTGAGATCGCCTGCTGGGGCGACCATCTGGACCCGCGCCGCGCCGCCGAGGACGACAACTACCTCCAGGGCCGGCTGGACATCCTGGAGAAGAACCACCTGAAAGTCTTCGCCATCGCCAATCACCTCACCGGCCAGGCCGTGTGCGACGACCCCATCGACGAACGCCACCAGGGCATCCTGTCCGCGGAAATCTGGGGCGACGGTGATGCTGAAGGAGTCCGCCGCCGGGCCGCCGAGTCAATGAAGGACACAGCCCGCGCAGCCGCGTGCCTCGGCGTCAGGACGGTTACAGGCTTTACCGGTTCCTCCATCTGGAAGGCCGTCGCCATGTTCCCGCCCGCCTCCGAGGCAATGATCGACGCCGGCTACCAGGACTTCGCCGACCGCTGGAACCCCATCCTGGACGTTTTCGAGGAGGAGGGTGTCCGCTTCGCACTGGAGGTCCACCCCTCCGAAATCGCCTACGACTACTGGACCGCCAAGCGCACCCTGGAAGCCATTGGGCACCGCAAGAGCTTCGGACTGAACTTCGATCCGTCCCACTTCATCTGGCAGGACCTGGACCCGGTGATGTTCCTGCAGGACTTCGCCGAACACATCCTGCACGTCCATGTGAAGGAATCGGTCCGGCAGCTTGATGGCCGCAACGGCCGCCTGGGCTCCCACCTGGCGTGGGCGGATCCGCGGCGCGGCTGGGACTTTGTCACGGCCGGCCACGGCGACGTCCAGTGGAACCGGATCTTCAGGACCTTGAATGCCATCGGCTACGACGGCCCTACCAGCATTGAATGGGAGGACGCCGGAATGGACAGGCTCATCGGTGCACCGCAGGCGCTGGCCATGGTCCAGGAACTCGCCCGGATTGCCCCGCCCGCAGCGGCCTTCGACGCCGCGTTCGCCAGCCGCTGACCCGAACCTCCTGCCGGCCCTCAGCGTGCCGGTGGATAAACAAAGGAAATCCTCAATGACAGATCGCAAGAATGCCTTGGTGGTCCGCGGCGGCTGGGACGGCCATCAGCCCTACGAGGCCACCGAGCTCTTCATTCCCTACCTCAAGGACAACGGCTACGACGTCCGCGTGGAGGAATCACCCAAGGTCTACGCCGATGCCGGCTACATGGCAGGCGTGGACCTGATCATGCAGTGCATGACCATGAGCACCATCGAAAAGGACGAGTTCGCTGGGCTGCGAACCGCCGTGGAAAACGGCACCGGCCTGGCGGGATGGCACGGCGGGATTGCCGATTCCTACCGGAACACCTCCGACTACCTGCACCTGATCGGTGGCCAGTTCGCCTGCCACCCCGGCAAGCATGCTGATGAGTGCGTCGGTGAACAGTCCGACAACTACGTGCCCTACACCGTGAACATGGTGCCCGCAGCCGCGGAACACCCCATCACCAAGGGCATCCCGGACTTCGACCTGGTCACCGAGCAGTACTGGGTTCTCTCGGATGACTACATCGACGTCCTGGCCACCACCACCCAGAAGGTCCGGGAGTGGGACCCCTGGAACCGCGAAGTCACCTCACCGGCCATCTGGACCCGCCAGTGGGGCAAGGGCCGCATCTTCGTCGCAACTCCCGGCCACCGTGTCGAAATCCTCCAGGACACCAACGTCCGCACCATCATCGAAAGGGGCCTGCTGTGGGCAAGCCGTTGAAAGTAGGAATCATTGGCTGCGGAGCCATCATCGCGCAGTACCTGGCCAGTTTCCGGAAACTCGGGGACGTCCAGCTGGTGGCGGTGGCGGACCTCGACCCCGGACGCGCCCAGGCCGTCGCGGAACAATACGAGGGCGTCCGGGCCGTCTCCGTGGAATCGCTCCTCGCGGCGGACGACGTCGAACTCGTCCTGAACCTGACCATCCCGGCGGCGCACGCCGAGGTGGCACTGAAGGCCATCGCCGCAGGCAAAAGCGTGTACGGCGAGAAACCCCTTGCCGCCACAACCGGCCAGGCGCGCAAGGTGCTGGACGCAGCGCGCGAGGCGGGCGTCGTCGTCGGCTGCGCTCCTGACACGGTGCTTGGCACCGGCATCCAGACCGCCCGCAAGGCGATCGATGACGGACTGATCGGCGCCCCCATCTCCGCGAGCGCCACCATGGTAACCCCAGGCCATGAGCGCTGGCACCCCAACCCGGACTTCTACTACCAGCCCGGCGGCGGACCCCTCCTGGACATGGGCCCCTATTACGTGACCGCCCTGGTCACCCTGCTGGGCCCCGTCGTCTCAGTCATCGGCGCCGCAAGCCACACCCGCGATGAGCGGACCATCGGCTCCGGGCCGCGCCAGGGCGAAAAGGTCCCCGTGAATATCGATTCCCACGTGACCGGCGTCCTGGTACACGCCTCCGGCGCACTCTCAACCCTGGTGATGAGCTTTGACGCCGTGAAGTCCAAGTCGCCGAACATCGAGATCCACGGCGACCGCGGATCGCTGGTTGTGCCGGACCCGAACCACTTTGACGGCGACGTCCAGCTGTTCGCTCTTGGCGCTGAAGAATGGGAAACCCTTCCGGTGTCCGCCGGGTACGTTGACGCCGGACGCGGCTTCGGCATCGCGGACC
Organism: Pseudarthrobacter sp. TE3704; assembly: GCF_056279405.1. Classification (NCBI taxonomy): domain Bacteria; kingdom Bacillati; phylum Actinomycetota; class Actinomycetes; order Micrococcales; family Micrococcaceae; genus Pseudarthrobacter; species Pseudarthrobacter sp. TE3704. Next base: position 371,723 of record NZ_JBWCCJ010000001.1, on the reverse strand, counting down.
TTGCCTCCACACCACAGGACGCCGAGCCCCGGGCCGGCGGAACCCTGGCTTACCACGTCCTGGAAGTGATGGAGTCGGTCCTCGAATCAGCCCGCACCGGCTCGACGGTGCCCATCACCAGCACCGTTGAACGGCCGGAGAGCGTGGAACTGACTGTCCTGACCGACGATGTGGACGCGCTCCAGCCCCAGGAAGCTTCCTAGGGCATGGCCTATACAGCCGGGACCGCCTCGCGACCCCCAGGCTTAGTGGGAAGGTCGGCGGATTCGCCGGGTTCAAGCAGGCAAGTCTTATCGAGCTGCGATTCACCAGTCTTCGGGCTCGGCCTCAACCGGCCTTATGTGAAGCTAGTGGGCTGAGGCAACCAGGAGGGGCCTCCCCGAGTTGCCTAGGTCTCGTCGAAGCGGGCTCGCTTTTCCGAAGCGCAAAGATCGTCCGGTACGCCGATATCTGAAGACGTGAGGCCTGAAGGGCTAGAGTCATCGGGGCGCGCAGTAATCGATCAGAGAGGCTACGGCATGGACCCGTACCAGCAGAATCAACCGCCATACCCTCCGCAGCAGCCGTACCCGCCCCAAGGGCAATACCCGCAGGGGCAGTATCCGCATCAGCCATACTATGGTCCACCTCAGCCTCAGTGGCACGTTACTCCGCCTCCACAAAAGAAGAATGAGAGCAAGTTCTGGTGGATACTCGGGGGCATCGTGATAGCCGTGACTCTGCTCGCCATCCTCGGCTTCGCTGGATGCTCCGCTCTCGCGCAGGAGATCAACGGAGGCGGAGGCTCGCAGGAGGAGAAAGCCAGTGCGATGCTCGCGCGCGTTGACAATGTTCCGGAAAGCGACTGGGTGGTGAGGTTCCGCGATGATCCCAATGTTGACCCAGGCTGCCTCTCCATCGACACCTCTTGCCTGAAGCTCACCGCGGGATGGTCAGTCGACCACCCGGTGAGCCTCGCAGACGCAGCCAACCGCTTCGGGATGGAGGGAGTCGCGGAGGGACCGACCTCGGGCGACTACATCGGATGCATGAAAAGCGAGGACAACGGCTACAGCAGGGAGTCCCTCTGTGTAGATGAGTCGCCTGACGATCCAGGTACCTACCTCGTTACGATCAGGATGGAGCGCGACTAGCGTTCAAGCTGACCACTAAAAGCCCGTATCACCCTGTCCCCGGGCCTGGTGAATCCTGCCTATAGCCGAGGGGCGCCCACCTCCGGGGAACCATTTCGAGCGAGGCGAAGCTGGATGGTGCTGTGCTGGAAGCTTCGTGCCGCGACGACCCGACACGGTGCCCAGATGGATACGTTTCCCCAGCCAGCGTCAACGGATCCTGTGATTTTCACGATGAGGTTGCTGGCAGGAAATGATTATGGACGAGATTTAAAGCATGCGTCGCTTCTCACCAGCCTCGGCCTAGTCGGGCAATAGTCGCTCCCCCACCCCGAAACCGCCTACCCCTCACCACCGATAGCTGACGTTATGTAAAGCTGAAGGCTGCGTATTGCATCAGATGCATTTTTTCGGGGTTAGCCGGCTGGGTCATCTAAATTGGGGCTAGTTCCCGCATTCCGGCGGCTCTTGACGTGGTCCCTGAACGGGCTAACACTCGTTCTCAATACCGTCGAACGGAGGCCGGCGTGAAAGGTCAGCGCATCGGGTACGTAAGGGTCAGCACCCTTGACCAGAATGAGCAGCGCCAGCTCGAAGGCCAGGTCCTGGACCGGGTCTTCACGGACAAGGCCTCCGGCCGGGACACCGCACGGCCGCAGCTGACCGAATTGCTCCGGTTCGTCCGGGACGGGGACGCCGTCGTTGTGCACAGCATGGACCGGCTCGCCCGCAACCTCGATGACCTGCGCGCCCTGGTCCAAGGGCTCACCCGACGTGGGGTGCGGGTGGAGTTCCTCAAGGAGCAGCTCGTCTTCACCGGTGAGGACTCCCCCATGGCTAACCTCATGCTCTCCGTCATGGGTGCCTTCGCCGAATTCGAACGCTCACTGATCAGGGAACGCCAGCGCGAGGGCATCGCTCTGGCCCAGCAGCGCGGCGCCTACAAAGGACGGAAAAAGACGCTGACACCCGAGCGTGCAGCAGAACTGGTTGAACGCGCCGGCAGCGGTATCCCGAAAGTCGTCCTAGCCCGCGATTACGCAATCAGCAGGGAAACGGTCTACCAGTACCTCCGCCACGCAGCGTTGAAGTAGGCCCCTCCCCCGCGTTCCCAGATAACCCCGCGGTTTACCCTGCAGGGTCGTCCATCGAACTTCGGCGCTGACCTTGGCAGGAGTTTCGCCAAGGTCAGGCCGTCCGCCGGCATCGCCTCACAAACGCCAGGGGCGGTGTCCATGTGCGAACAGGCGGGAGGAAGGCGCCGTTCCCCCGCCGCGAAGTAAGCGGCGGGGGGTGGAGTCGCATGCTTTACTGTTCGGGCAACGTGTTGTCCCAGTGGTCGCGCCAGTTTCCGTACAGTCCATCGTTCAGGTCTGCAGAGGGGTGACGCCAATGCCGACCGCTGGTGGGTAGAGGCGGGAGTCGGTCCGGGTCCTGGCCAGGCGCGCAGGTGCCTGGGCGCTGGTATGCCGAAGGGGTTGGTGTCTTCCTGTGCGCTGACGTCGGCCTTGTAGGTTGTTGCTGGTGTGGGAGCTGCACAGGAGTTGGCCGCTGTGGAAGCTCCTTCCTCTGCCGCTTGATGTCCTCGAGGAGCCTGCCGACATCTTTGAAACCCACTGTGCCTTTGTGAATCTGGGAAAGGTCCAGCAGGTCGGTCTCCAGCCAGTACCTCCTCAGCAATGTTTCTTCTCCGGGGTATCCCATGCCTTCTGCCATGATGAGCGCGTGGCCGCCTTCGTCCAGAAGTAGTAGTCTGGCCACTTCTTGGGCGGCCGGGGTAGCTGCCCTGCCGTAGACATCTGCCAGGGCGCCCCAGGTGTGGAGTAGCGCATCGAGCAGGTATTCGTCTTTTAGCGTTTGCCGGACCTTTGAGTGGCTGAGCTCCAGAATGTCCATGACCAGCCCGTTGGGCATCGTCGCGGAGTGCTGCCCGCTAAGCCGCAAGAACGCATCGACCCTTGCGGCTGTAATGCCGTAGGCCCTTAGCCAAGTGAGTACCGCCTGAGACTGCCCGGTGCCCGGCCGCCGCTCCTCGATATAAGTCGCCGCGGTCCAGTTGATAAAGCGTGAATATGGATGTGATTTCAAGGTTGACCTCCTGTGTCTGAGGGCGTCTGCGGCGCCCGGAATTTTCGGATGAGGGCAAAAGAAAAGGACCGTCCAGGGGACGGTCCTTCGAGGGGTCATGATTTTGAGGCTGACTTAGGGTGTAGAGGTTGGCTCCTTTCAGTGCTTAAAAGAAAAGAACCCCTGCTGTTGCAGAGGTTCGAAGGTTGTTAAGGCAGTATGCGCCGTATGCCGTTACCAATTCAACGGTGATGTTCACATGGTCTGAAAGCTGGCTATCAGATGGCCCATATGAATCATGATGGCGGGTGGCGTCAATAGGTTTTTGGTTACACGTAACAGCGTAGGTTGTATCTACTTTTTAGGTTAGCAGCCGCCCCAAATTCAACTGTGCACGAAGATCATCCACAGTTTTTCTGGCCTTCGCAATGAGAAGACCCCTGCGGCATACAGGGGTCCTTCTTGAGGTATGCCCGATGTTCCCGCGACTTCCGTGTCACTTGCAAGTCGAGGGTTCGGTGACTATCGCCAGGCAAAATCAACGCCGCGGGGTCGGCTTGCAACTCCAGTCTTCGAGTGCTGCAGAATCGGATCTTGCACTGGGATGAGGGGTAGTTCCTTTAACTTTGACTGTACTGGATAGTGTCAAGTTTCTTGCGTACGCGCCTCGGGCCCTGGGCTGATGATCGCTCATTTCCCATGGGAGCATAGCCAGAAAAATGAAGGTGCGGACGGTCGTCTTGCATGCCTTTGGGATGGCTTGAATGTGGACCGATGCCGTGACATTGGCAAGGTCAACACAAGAAATGTCTCCTCCTTCTAAACCTAGAAAGGGCTCACCAAATCCGAGTGCGTACGGACAATTCCGCCGGGGGTCCATAAGCCCCTTCTACTGGCCTCTTCGCAGCTCGTTAAGGGCCTGCACGATCTCCCGCATCTTATGCAATTCTTCCGTTGGTTCCTTGAGCTTCACGCCGGCAGCGGGCTGCGGCGTTAGGCCGAGAACAGAAGGATTGAGATGAAAAGTCTCCACGTACTGGTGAGGATTGGGACCACTGCCGAAATAGTTGACCGTGAGGTCCACGGGGATATCAAAGCCGGCTGCCCCGCTCGAGCCGGCCTGGTCGCGCGGCCCCAGGAACCAATATGTCCTGATACTGGTATCGGGCGGCAAGATTTGCGGGTGCTCAAACATGGTCCGCAGGGCCTCGGTCAGCGTGTCCGACTCCGGCCACTCCGAAACTGTGATGGTCAGGTTACTTGCGGATGAGCGCCCGGAATTTCGGACAACGAGGTCCCAAGCGTTAAATCCTCCGATACTGGGAACGATCCTTGCGTAAACATAGGGCCGGGTCTGCTCTACGCTGTCCTTCTCCATCTGCTCGTGGGCCCGCTTGCTTTGATCTAGGGTGTCCCTGGCTACTCGCCAAGCAAGCACGGCGCCGACCAGAAGACCGAAGGACAAGATGGCGGTGGCGAGAGTTGCGTAGGCCGACAACCACGCAGCATCTGCGGCTGACTGGGCTATATCAGCCGAACGCCGGGCGAGCTCTTCGGGATCCGTATCAGTGATAATTTGCACGGGCCCAGCCTAGACCGGGCCGCGTCAGTCTCACGGGCAGCAGCAACGCGCCGCGGCCTATCCTGTACACCGTAATCGGACTCCAGCTCGGCAGGGCTTTCCCGTAGGCGACCCATGGACGAGATCCTGGACACTTTCATGTCCCGCGACGACAGCGCATAAGCGCGACAGGTACTCTGAGCAGCAAACACTTCGAGATGGGGGACGACATGGCTGATTCTGAGCTTGCATGCACGGTGGACGGCTGTGACTATGCCGGCACATTCCGCTTGGGCGCGGGAGACAGCAGTACCTACCTTGGCTGGATCCGGGAAGAGCACCCGAATCATCCGCGCAACCACTCCGCAGGCCCGCGAAATGTGAAGCCGAAGGAACTGGATCTGGAGATGGAGCTCGCCGGGACGGCGAGCTGAACTTCTAATCCGGCTGCTTGAATATCGACGGGGGATTCGTTGAGTAACTCATCTGACAGCTTTTCCAACAGCCTGGAAAATCTCGGCCGGACCGCAAGAGCGGCCTCGCCTGCCGCATATAGCTTTGGCCGCCTACGCTCCGAAGCTAGCGGCGGGGTGCCCCTCAACGGTGCTAGTTACCAGGCGGCTCCCCCGCCGCCGGCGCCCACGCGTTATCAAGCTGCGGAACAGCTCCAACATTTGGAGGAGACCAAGGTTCTACTCGCTGCACTAAACCAGACCATCCAAAACGCTGAGGAAGACCGAAAGCGCGTCGACCAAGATCGCACGCAACAGTCACTCTTCAACAAACGGATGACAATTGTGGCTATTGCCTTGTCCCTTGCAGCGGTCGTGGCTCCGTTCCTGATCTACTTCCTGGAGCACGGCTGGTGGTGGGAGGCTTACCGCCCGTAGCAGAGGCAGACTTGAGGTCAGCTCGCCGTTGAAAGCCGCTGGAACCTTCGGTAATTACTTGGACGGGATTACTGGGTGAGCGCAATGGCCGTCCCCAATGCTGACATCTGACAGGCCTGATGCTATGACCACGAGTAGAGATTCGTGATGCATGAGCGGATCACCGTTCCAGAGTCGGGGATGAACAAGGCAGTCACGAATTTATCCATGTCAGCTTTACAGAATCACAATTATCGGCGTTTTCTGGAGAGTCCGGTAGGAGCAGGAAATCAACCCAATCTGCAGCCTTCCACGGCAGGTGCATCGCGATGAATCCGCAGGTCAGCATTGTCTTATTTCGGGCGCTCGTTAAGAATGAGTCAATGACGGTCTATGTGCGATCACTTGAAACAGTTGTCCCGAAAACGATGCTGGTTCAGACAGAAGCCCGTGACGTGTTTGCGGCCCAACCCGGGTTGTCCAGGCTTGGCTCACGGCTGGTCAATACGTGTTTTGACTCGGCTGCCATCGACACGCGCTTCACCGCAGTGGAGGAAACCTTGTGTAGCAAGCCGTCCCCGCGATTTCCCCGCTAGCCCAAGCTCCTCAGCTCGCCAACTGACTGGCAATTTCTCCATCTATCCTGACAAGCCACACCCGTTAAACGAAGCCTCTGCCGCTCTTCACAAATCCCAAGGGCCAGCATTGTACTGCTAAGCGGCTTCAAACTCATGCCGGCACAGGTCGAGCCAAAGGTCATGATTCCTCCTTTGGAGACCCGGATGGCTGCTAGGAAAGCAACTTTACCTAATCTCTGTATCGGCTCACATTGCCAAGCGTTGGTTGACCCCATTGCGCGGAGGACGGCCGTCGGCAAACCAGCGTGGGAATGTCACATCGAACAGTTGCTCGCGCGCCAGTTCGGCTCCGCCTCGCAGGGGTTCTCGCTCGTCGTTGACGGACTGGAGAATCGCGAGGTCCCGCGTGGCGAGAGGCAGCGACAACTCGTAGACCCGCTGGCGGACTTCAGCAAGAAAGACCTCGCCAGCGGAAGCGAGGGCTCCGCCTATGACGATTACTCCGGGATTGAACATATTGACCAAGGCCGAGATGACTTCTCCTGTCACCCGCGCCGACTTTTCAATGAGGGCGATTGCCAGTGGGTCTCCATCGGCGGCGGCCAGGGTTATGTCCTCCGGGTTTAGGGGTGCTTTTTCGGCCCTTCTCGCGAGTGGTCCTTCGGCTCCCTCCCGGATGGCAAGCTCTGCGTCCCGCACCAAGGCCCACCCAGCCGCGACAGCTTCGAGGCAGCCAATCTTCCCGCAGCGACACTGTGCATCCGAGCCCGGGACTTTGACGTGCCCGATATCTCCTGCAGCACCATTGGCTCCGCGGTGTATCCTGCCGTCCGACAGTAAACCAACCCCGATCCCGGAGCCGATCTTGCAATAGAGCAAGTCCGCAAAGGAATTACGCTGTCGGGAGCGCTCACCAAGCGCCAAAAGGTTCACGTCATTGTCCACCCAGACCGGCGCGTTGAATCGCTGCTCAAAGGGGGTGCGGACATCGAAGTCATGCCAGCCGGGCATAATTGCAGGCGCAACTGGATGTCCGGTGGCGAAGTCAACAGGACCGGGAATTCCTACCACGACACTCCAGACCGGCCGCTTTGGGCCCTTCTTGAGTAAGTCGGTCACGAGGGACATCACCATCTCAATGGTTTCCTCAGGCCCGCGGGAGATGTCCCAGTGGCGATGCGTGTGCTCGAGTATGTCGCCCTCTAGCGCCGCAATTCCGACTTTGACGTGCAGCGCTCCTAGAGCGCAGACAACGATGAGTCCCTGTTCAGAGCGGAAGCGAAGGGTTCGGGGTTGTCGGCCGCCTGACGAGGCTCCGAACTCACCCTCACTCAAGTAGCCGATCTCGATGGCTCGGTCCACCCTTTGGGAAACAACGCCACGCCCCAAGCCTGTAATTTTGCCAATTTTCGGACGCGTGGTCGCTTCGCCGCTCCGCACAATGTTAACAATGCGCAACAGGCTCGTGACTTCATCCGTTTGGGCTCCAAAGCGGAGTGTGGACACTGTGGCCATGATGAAACTCTTCCATATCCGGCGGTACTGGGGCCCGTACTGCAACTAATGCCAAAGCCCCGCCTACTTATAATTGCACGCACTAAAGGCTGGACCCCTTCTCATTCATCAGGAGGCATCGTGGGCATCGTCATGCTGATTCACGAACTCCCCAGGCCGATCGAAAGCATCCTTCCACTCCGCCCGGAGTGGAAGGATGGGGCCGCCGTTAACGCCGGGAATGGAAACCCCTCCAGACGCTGCCTACGAGGCAGAGGGTCATTGTCACCCTGAGGGCTATCCGCTGACTACTGTGCTGGCTGCGGGAGGAGTAAAGCCGAGAGATTCCAAACTTATGAGCAAATCGCGCGTCCGGTTACAGACAGCGCGTACCCCAGTCCACAGCGGTTAGTCATGGAGTGCGGTGTACCTAAAGTTGCGAAACCGAGCGGTACCGTCACCGACAGCGAACAGCGCCGGTCGCAGGCTGAGCAGTTCGTCCGCTGTATTGGTGTTATATCCGGAGACTTCGAAACGCAGGCTGTGCCGGGACCATGTAATTCCGTCGGTGCTGTAATACTGCGTGACGATGTTCCGATCGTTGACGAGGCGAAGATGCAGTATCTGGGTTTGAGGGGCGGGTTCCCGCCAATAGTGCAAGTCGCGGCCGGCCCTGTAGGTTGTCATATTCGAACCGTCGTGGCCCATCCCGCAATAGAGCCGGTGGCTGTAGAAGAGGAGCAGTCCCGCCTGGACTTCTCCTGCCAGTTCAACTTCCACGCTCACTTCGTAGGCCAGGTCCCCGACGATGCACGTCAGCGGGGCACTGTCGGCAGGGGATGTGCCACTGGCCCGGAGAACGAGCCCGTCCTCAAAACTTGCTCGGGTGTATTCCTCTTTTGACGGGCTAAAGAACGTCCACTGGGTGCCGAATCGCGGTTGAGAAAAATCGTCCGAAAGCGCGATTCCGTGCTTGGCTGTTCCCGAGGGGCTGCCTCCTAGAACCGGCGCCATCAGCGGTTGGGATAGATCACCACCGGAGGCAACGGGCCAACCGTCCTCGTCCCACTCAATAGGCTGCAGCAGGGTCTGTCTGCCCAAGGTGACGAAGCTGTTCTCGTAGGCGTGGTACACCGCCCACCACTTGCCCCCTGGACCCTCGAAGAGGGTCGCGTGCCCCCGGTTCCACCACCGCTCTTTGGCATCCCAAGTCCGGATCAGAGGGTTGGCTGGGCTGTCTTCCCACGGTCCGTGAACGGAACGGGAACGGGCTACGGTCACCATGTGGCCGGTGGGCGGACCCGACGTTCCTCCTACAGCTGTCGTTAGGTAAAACCAATCTCCCCTCTTAACCAGTTTCGGTCCTTCGAGGGCATACGCTTCGGTGACCCAGTCGTCGGGGTACCGCCACCCGTCATACGCGTGTTCGATAGGGCCATCAACTGTAAGTCCGTCGTCGCTGAGGCGCACGACACTCACGCCGCTTAAGAAGAGGTAGCGCTCCCCGTCCTCCCCGACTATATGGCCCGGGTCAATGTATCCGGATATACCGACAGGAGTTGGTTGGCTCCACGGTCCGCGCATGTCCTCAGAATGGATAACGTAGATTTGCGCAGCGCCGGCTGGAAAAGGGGACATTGCTGTGGGAATCACAGGGATGTAAATGAAGTAGCGGCCCTCGTGCTTGCACATGTCCACGGCAAAGACATTGCCGATGGGTTTATCCAGAGCAGTTCCAACTGGCGTCCAGTTCAGCAGATCCCTGGAATGCCAGATGGTCAGGCCGGGAAATGCTTCAAACGATGAAAACGTCATGTAATAGTCGTCGCCGTCCCGGAGAATCGCCGGATCAGGATGGTCACCAGCGAAAATGGGGTTCAAAAATGTGCCGTCACCTAAGTCGGCTATTCGCTGGTTATCGAGACCTTGCGCGCTCATGGCTGCCACCGACATTGGACTCCTTCTTACCTGTGTACATATAAATTGTGCTCTTTCGAATGCCTGCGGCATTGCGTCTTGAATTACGCGTGCGGGCTGCTCTGAAGCTTGCGCACCAGGGCGTGCTGGCGGCGTACCTGGTCGCGTCCGCGGTAGGGTTCGCGCCGGCCTTCGTATTCGCTGGAGAGCCAGCCCTCCCAGTTGGCTTTCTGGAGAGTCTTAACGATTTCTGCCCATGGCACGTGCAAGTCCTGCAGGCTGTCGTCGATTTCGAAGAATTTCGCCTGGATGAAGTGGACGTGCGGGAGGATTTCGGCCAAATGGGACATCGGGACGGCCAATGGTTCGAGGAACGCAGGGCGCTTGCCCTTTTCCACTTCGATGCCTTCGTGACCGTCGTCCACGGGGGCTGTCTGGAAGATGCCGGTATCCACCAGGAGCTTGAAATGCTTTGAACCGGTCCGCTCGATAAAGTCCAGGTAGCCCTGGGTAACCGGATGTTTGATGGGCGTAGGGCTATGGATCTCGGGGCAGATGATGATGTCCAGGTCCTGCGCGAGGTCCAGGGACCGTTCGACTGCGCCCTGCCAGATCGGGTGGGGGTCGAGGTCGAAGGAGGTTACCCCGAACTTGGGGCGGACGGAGGTGAAGCCCAAGGCGGAGGCCAACCGGAGGTCCTTTTGAAGCTGGGCGGCACCTTCTGCTTCCGTGAGGTCCCGGTCGAACCACATGGCCGTGTCCACCCAGGCGCCATAGTTGCTGGGGACCAGTGAGTAGCGTTCGAGCATCTTGTGCCAGCCATCAATCCATGCAGGTGCGGGGGCGGGATAACCGGGAACATTGCCCTCGCCGAGGATCTCGATGCCGGTGGCTCCGATATCGGCGATGTCGGCCATGACATCCTCAAGGCTCATGGACGTATAGATGTCTCCCGAGTAGCTGTAGGTGGAGACACTGTGATTGATGCCTCCCGCCGGGGCGGGGGGAACGATGGTTCCCTTCGCCGTCGCCGGGAATGCCGACCGCGAGACGGCGGGCGGGAAGTACGGGCGGCGAAGGTACACGGTGACGTCAATGGTGTGTACGCCCGTGGACAGGCCGCCCGGCTTGGGCACGGTGATCACTGCGTATTCGTCCAGTTGCCACCGGACGTCCGTTGTCGACCGGAGGGCATCCAGGGTGAAGGTCTGCCCTTGGAGCGTCCACAGCGGGACATGGGACTCCCAGCGTTCGCCGTCCACGACGACGTCGATGCCGTCCAGCAGGCTTGCTGCGGTCCCGCGGTAGTTGGGGTTGCGGAGGACAATCTGGAAACCGGTCATCCGGCCGTTCTCCTCAACGTTTTTAAAGCCCCGGCTTTGGATGATGTTTCGTTCGAGCATGGCGTCAGTTCCTTTCGGCGTGGAGGCCGCGGACGATGTCGCGCGCCCCGCGGATAGCAAGTGCCACGGAGGTCAAGGTCGGATTGCAGGCCGTGGCGGTGGGGATGACACCGTTTCCGGCGACATAGAGTCCGGTGACGTCCCAGACACGCGAGTCGGGGGAGCAGACTGATGTGCCGTCGGGGTGTTCTCCCATCCGTACGGTGCCTTGGTAATGAAGTGATGCCCCGGGCGGGAGGGTCATCGGGTTCTCGTTCAGCGGTTCCCCCAGTGCTTCTGCGGCCCGGCGGACAGCCTTTCCTGCAGCAGCGATGGAGTTTTTGTCACGTTCGGTCAGCTGATAGTGGATGGTCATGGCGGGCATGCCGTAGGCATCGAGGCGGTCATCGTCGAAGGCCACCCGGTCGGATGCCTGGATGTCCTTTGCGCAAAACCAGCCAAGGCCAACTATTGACCCAGGCGCCGGTTCGTCGTCGTCTGCCAGGGCTACCGGTGACGCGTCGAGCTGCATTACCTGGCCGTGGAAGGGCTCCTCATCCGTGAAGGGCACCCAGCTCACACCGCTTTGCGGAATGATAGCCGTTCCTGTCGAGGGCATTGGAGCCGCTGTTGCCGGGACGTCACGCAACCTAACGGCAAATACCGTCTGCGGCTGGTCGTTGAGGTACCGGCCCAACGCATCCGGCCGTACTCCCGATGCCCACAGGAGTTGCGGGGTCCGCAGGCTGTCCCCGGCCACCACCACGCACCGTGCGGAGATGGTGTGTTCTTCACCGGAGAGCATGTCCCGCACGGAGACTCCGCGGACGCTCCCGCCTTCAACCAGTACCCGGGTGACCAGGGCGTCGGCGAAAAGCGTGTGGTTCGGGTTGGACCGGGTCGCGTCGCCGTAGACGACGTCCGACCCTGCCCAGGTCGCGGTCCCGTCATCCTGGATCTCTACCGCCAGGGGCATGATGCCCACCCTGCGGTCATCGGGGCGTCCATCGTCCAGCACCGTGCTGAGCCGGCGCCTTACCTCGTCGGCCATGGGGGCACCGGCAAAAGCTGACGTACTGACTTTCAGGAGCCGTTCACCTTCGCCGAGGAGGGTGTCAAGGTCGGTCAGGAACGGGATGCGTTCGCTGCCTCCGGGGCGCGGGCAGGCGGCGGTCCAGTGGGCACCCATGCCGCCGACGTTGCTTGACATCGCTGCGGCGGGAAGACCGTCCTGGCCTACTTGGCGGTATCCGGTGTCCAGCAGGTACGTCCCGGGGCGGACCAGGCGGGGCGGCCCGTCTGGTTCCTCAACGCCGGCGCCAACAAGGGAGGGCACCAGGCCCTGGGAGCGTTGCTGTGCGATGGACCGCTCTGCGGCGTCGGCAATGTTCTTGACGTGCAGCCCGGGCCGCTCGGCCAGTTGGGGTCCGACTTCAAAAGTGGCGATCACCGCTGTCGGGCTTTCTTCGCTGAGGATGCGTGCGTAAGCTGCGCCGGTGGGCCCGCTGCCGACGATGGCGACGTCCACGTGCCGGGGAAAAGTTCTGGTCATGTGCTGGTCTCTCATGGATAAGTTGGGCGCGGGAATTCCAGCCCTTGGCGACCGGGTGTTGCCTGGGCCGAGTTCCTTGGGACGGTGTGTCGGCTTTGTCTACGCTGCGTTTGTGGACTGTGCCAGGAGTTTCCGGGCTGCCCGCCGCTCAGCCTGTCGGCGAGGATCCGGCACGGGGGCGGCGAGGAGGAGCTGGCGGGTATAGGGGTGCCGGGGGTTGGAGGTGATCAGATCTGACTCTCCCTGCTCCACAATGCTGCCGCTTTTCATGACGGCCACGCGCTGGCTGATGTGCCGGACTACTGCGAGGTCGTGGGTGATAAAGAGGTAGGCGACGCCTGTGAGCTGCTGGATTTCGGTGAAGAGTTCCAGAACCCGCGCCTGCGTCGAGAGGTCCAGTGCGCTGACGGGTTCGTCGCAGACAATCAGCTTGGGGTCCCTTGATAGCGCGCGGGCGATGGCGATCCGCTGCCGCTGGCCGCCGGAGAATTCACGGGCCAGCCGCCGTCCCGCATCAGCAGGCATGTGCACCCTGTCAAGCAGTTCCCGCACTTTTCGCTCCGCGTCGGTACGGGATGTCCCAGCGACAAGCAGCGGCTCGGTGAGGATGTCCCCCACCGCCATGGCCGGGTTCAGGGAAGTGTAGGGGTCCTGGAAGACCACCTGGATGTCCTTGCTCAGCTGCCTCCGGCTGCGCTTGTCCAGCCCGGAAATGTTGGTGCCGTTGAAGGTGATGGTTCCACTGGTGACCGGGGCCAGTCCCAGGACGGCACGCCCCAAGGTGGACTTGCCGGACCCCGACTCGCCCACGAGCCCTACTGTTTCGCCGTGCCCAATTGTGAGGGAAACGCCGTCCAAAGCCCGGAAGGGCTTGCCCCTCCAGCTGCGGGCGGGATATTCAACCACCAGGTCCTCGATCTGCAGCAGCGAGCTGGCGCCGGCGGGTTCTGTCGTTGCACTCATAGCTGAGCTTCCTTGTGAAGGGCCGGATGACCGGCGTCTTGTGCGGGATTGGCTGCAGGCACGGGGGGTGTTGGCGTTGTCTCCTCCAGTGATGCTGCCAGCAGCTCGCGGGTGTACTCGTGTCCCGGGTTTTCGAAGAGTTCCTCGGCGGAGGCCGTTTCCACGACGCGTCCGTGCTGCATCACAGCGACTCGATCAGCGAGATCAGCGACGACACCGAAGTTGTGGGTTACCAGGATCACTCCCATGTTCCTTTCCGACTGAAGTTCACGGATCAGGTCGAGCACTTCCGCCTGAACGGTGACGTCAAGGGCCGTGGTGGGCTCGTCGGCAATGAGCAGGTCGGGGTTGCAGGAGACGGCACCGGCGATCAGGACGCGCTGTGCCATGCCGCCGGAGATCTGGTGCGGGTATGAGTCAAAGACGCGGCTCGGCTGGGCAATTCCCACCCGCTCAAGGAGCCTTAACGCTTCTGCTTTTGCCTCGGCGCGGGACAGGCCAAGATGGTGCTGCATGGGCTCGGTCAGTTGGCTGCCGATCCGGAAGGTGGGGTCCAGGTTGGACATCGGTTCCTGGGGTATGTAGCCAATCCTCTTGCCCCGGAGACTGTTCATGGCAGAAGGGGTGCAGCCCCGGAGGTCCCTTCCGTCAAAGGTCATGCGGGCAGCGGAGGTGCGGGCGTTCGCGGGCAGCAGTCCCAGGATTGAGAAGGCAGTCTGGCTTTTCCCGGAACCGGACTCCCCTACTAGGGCGAGGATTTCTCCGCGCCGCAGGGTGAGATCGATCCCGTGCACGACAGTGCCCTCGGATCCATCGGCCTTCGGGTAGCTGACTTTGAGTCCCCCGACCTCAAGCAGGCTATCGGGAACCGGGCTCGTGACTTTCGTTGGCTGGTCGGCCGGTTCGATAACAGCGGAACCAGCGGCTTTTTCAGCAGCCGGGCCGCGCCGGGTACGCGGGGCCCGTGGAGCGCCGCCTTCCAAAGCGTCGCGCAGGGAGTTTCCGAGGAGGCTGAAGGCAGTGACGGTGAAAATGATGGCCAACGCCGGCCAGAGCAGCAGCTGGGGGCTGGTGTAGATGTTCTGGAAGGCGTCGCTGAGCATGCCGCCCCAGCTTGCCTGGTTGGCTGAACCGAGTCCGAGGAAGTCCAGGCCTGCCTGGATGGCGACGGCGATACCGGCCAGCTGCGCTGTCTGGATGATGGTGGGTGCGACCACTACGGGCAGGATGTGGCGTGCCATGATGCGTCCGTCGCTAAGGCCTGAAACCCTCGCTGCATCGACGTATAGCTCCTCCCGGACGGCGATCACGGATGACCGAACAAGGCGGAAGACGGCCGGGGCTATGAGCACCCCGAAGACGGTCATGGCGAGTTCGGTGCTGCGTCCGAACTGGGCCAGCACCACGAGCAGGACCACAATCGCCGGGGCCGCCATCAGCAGGCTGCTGACCCAGTTGGCTGCACCATCGAATGCACCCCTGTAGTAACCGGCGATGACGCCGGCGGGCAGACCAATCAGTACCGAAATGCCGGCAACTATCAGCGAACCAGTCAGGCTGGTCCGGCCGCCGTAGAGCAGTTGGGCCAGGACGTCGCGTCCCACTCCGTCGGTGCCAAGGGGATGGTCGGCGCCGGCCGGGGCCAGTGCATTGGCGATCTGTGAGGCCGTGGGGCTGGCGGAGGTCAGCAGCGGTGCCGCGAGGCTGGCGAGCACGGCCAGGACCAGGTAGGCGAAGCAGAGTACGGCGGTTGGATCTTTTAGGAGCCTTCGAATGATCCCGGGCCTGGGTACTTCGGCCGTGGATGAGATTCCGGCCGGTCCTCCGGCGTGAAGGTTCGTCACGGTCATGATGTACGTACTTTCGGGTTGAGGAAGCCCAGGGCGATATCCACCAGCAGGTTCACAATGACCACAAGGATCACCATGACGACGACGACGCCGAGGACTAGCGGGACATCGCCCTGACCTGCGGCTCCAGCGGCGCGGCCACCGATGCCGGTGAGCGCGAAAACCTTTTCGATGATGACGGCACCGCCGAGCAAGGCGATGAACTGGAGTGACAGGACGGTCAGCGACGCAGGGGCTGCATTCCGGAGGGCGTGCTTGAGCAGGATGCTCCGTACCGGGAGTCCACGGCTGCGCAGGGTCCGGATGTAGTCCTTTTGCAGAACATCGATCATAGAGCCGCGGGTCTGCGTGGCGACGGTGCCGATGGCTCCGATGGCCAGGGCCACGGCCGGGAGGGTGATTGAGGCCAGCCATTGCCCGGGGTCATCCGCAAAGTCGACGTAGCCCAGTGCCGGGAACATCTTCAGCTGCACGGCGAATACGAGGGCCAGGACGATGCCCACCAGAAAGTTGGGGACTGCGAAGGCAACGATGGAGATGGTCTGCAGGACTTTGTCCAGCCAGCCGCCGCGGACAGCAGCCACCACACCCAGCACGACGCTCACCAGTGCCGTGAGCACAACAGCGGCGAGCACCACCGACAGGGACACGGGAAGCGCCTGGGTGAGGAGCGTCGTCACGGGCTGGTTGTTGGCCCATGACGTTCCGAGGTCGCCGCGCAGCGCTGCGCCGAGCCAGTCCAGATAGCGGGTGAGTGTGGGCTGGTCCAGCCCGAGCTCTGCGTTTTTGGCGGCCACCTGTTCAGCAGTGGCGTTGTTGCCCAGGATGCGCCGGGCAGGGTCCGAGCCGGCCATGGCGGTCAGGAAGAAGGTCAACGTGGAGACCGCGAAGACCAGGATGATGCCGGCGCCGAGCCGGCGAAGCAGGAACGTTATCATTGGTGGCTCTCAGTTGATGATGGACGTGGCGTTGCCAGCTCGGCGCCAGGGAATTACTTGGCGGGGGCGAAGTTGTACAGGGCGGGGACGTTCACGTTGGCCTGCGGGGTGAGCTTGACGTCCTTGGAGGTTGCGTAGGCGCCCTCTTCGAAGTACCACGGTGCGAACCAGGCCTGCTCCACAACGTGCTTGTTCAACTCGCGCAGGGCTGCGTCGCGACCTGCATCGTCGGAGTTCTTGGCCTTGTCCAGGAGCTCAACGATCTTGGGGTCGCTCACTTTGAACGGGTTGAAGAGTGCGCCCGGGGCCATGGTCTGCTGGGACGAGTTCCAGGCACCGCTGGAAGTAAGACTGAAGTAGTTCATCGGCCACTTCGCGCCGATAACACTTCCCACTACCTGGTCGGCGGTGATCGGTTCGTACGTAACAGTGATTCCAATTGCTGCCATTGCCTCCGTCATGGCCGCCTGGGCTGACGGATAGACCGGCGAGAAGTCAGGCAGTTTCATAGAGAACCCGGAGCCGTAGCCCGCGTCGGCCATCAGCTTCTTGGCTTTGTCGACGTCGTAGGGGTAGGAGTCCTCAAGGGAGGCATCGTAGGCGGCAGTTGTCGGCCCGAACACCTGAACGGTCTTCTTGCCCCTGCCAGCACCCAGCGTTTTGACGATGGCGTCGCGGTCAATGGCGTGGTTGATGGCCTGGCGGACACGGACGTCAGCCAGCGCGGGCGCGCTCTTTCCCTCGCGGTCCCACAGCCAGATACCCTGCACCGAGCCGTTGGTGTAGGTAGTGACATTCATCCCCGCGTCCCTGGCGCCCTTCACCAGATCATTTGTGCTGGCTTGAACACCTTGCAGTTGTCCTGCGCGAAGCCCGTTAAGTGCCGCTGATGCGTTCTCCAGCAGCTTGATCTTGACCTCGTCATAGGGGTAAGCGTCTTTGTTCCAGTAGTTCGGGTTGCGCGTGAAGACGTAGTTGTCGCCCGCCGTTGATTTGGCCTGGTCCAACACGTAGGGACCTGAGCCCACCGGGTTGGTCTTCAAATCGGCATTACCCAAAGCCTGGGGACTGGCCATGAACCCGCTGGAGCGGGACAGGCTCCCCAGCAGCGCAGGGTCAGGTTCCGTAAGGTTCACCGTCAGGTGTGTGCTGTCCTTGACCTCCACCGAGCTGACGGACTTGAGGGAGGACCCGGCTTCGCCCTTGGCGGCCTTCGCCTTCTCGAGGTTTGCTTTCACTGCTGCTGCATCCAAGACCGCGCCGTCGCTGAATTTGACGTTATCGCGGAGTACGAGGTTCAGAACCTTTTGGGAATCGTCGTAGGTCCACTCTGTGACCAGGTTGGGAACAGGGTTTCCGTTCTCGTCCAGGTTCAGCAGGGAGTCATATACCGCCTGGTAGTAATGGCTTTCCGGCCCTGAGGCGGGCATTTCGCCTGGAACGTAGGAGGTGGGCACCTGGATCGTGGCGAGCGACAGCGATCCTGCACTGGCGGCCGCCGCTCCCCCTGTCGGGCCTCCATTGCTGCAGCCGGTGGCCGCGAGCAGGATCGAGGCCGCCACTGCTGATGCGAGGAAACTTCTTCTCTTCATGTCTACTCCGTTGGGACTGAGGAACTCCCGATTATCGTCCTGAGCCGCCCGTGATGGGTGGACGTTTTCGGCGGGAGGAAAGGGATGAGGATCAGCTTCGGCTGGATCACCGACTGCGCTCCTGCTAATGACTTTAGTTCCGCAGGAACATATGTGTCAAGGCTCACTTTTGTGGAGCTGGTAATGACTAGTGAACGGCCGCTAAACGATGGAGGCTCGCGGCCTGCCCGACCGGGGTCCCCTGTTCAATCCACAGTCCCAGTGAGGCGGGCGCGAACAGCTGCTCGACGGCCATAAGGCTTGCTCCAATGACCCCTTCCTGGAAATCGAGGGAGGCGGGACGAAGGGTCAGCCGCTCGGTCGCCAGCTTGGTGCTGCGGCGCATTACGGTTTCAGACAACGTCTCAAGCGCCTCGCTGCCGGCGCGCAGCATGCCTCCCCCGATAACGACCACGCCGGGATTGATGAAATTGACCAGGCTGGCCACAGTAGCGCCGATGGTCTGCGATGCCTGAATCACAGCAGACGAGGCGAGCTTGTCTCCCCGGGCCGCTGCAGTACCAATATCCTCCGGCGTCAGCCGGCCGCGGTCGGCTAAACGGGCGGAGAGGTAGGGGCTCTCCCCGGCCACCGGGGTAAGTTGTCTGACCAGCCCCCATCCGCCTGTGACGGCTTCGAGGCACCCGGTCTGCCCGCACCTGCACACCAACGCCCGGTCATCGCTGATCTGGACGTGGCCGATATCTCCCGCTGCCCCGTTATCTCCCCTGTAGACGTCACCTCCGGAGACGAGTCCGGAGCCGATGCCGGTCCCGACTTTGATGTACAGCAGATCGCGGCGGTCGGTTGGATGACCGCGGTGCCACTCACCCAGGGCCATGAGGTTAACATCGTTATCAACCCACACCGGGGCGTCGTAACGTTCCCGTAGCCACGATCGGACGCTGAATCCGTCCCACCCGGGCATGATGGGCGGGGCCACAAGCTGTCCTGTACCGAAGTTGACGGGTCCCGGAACTCCGATACCAAAGGCCCACGGCTCCTTCTTGGTCCGCTTGGCCAGCCGCAGGAACATGTCGTGCAACTGCCCCATGGTAGCTTCAGGACCCTCAGTAACATCCCAGTCCCGGTGGAGGGAAGCCAATGCTGTTCCGTCCAGGCTGGAAACTGCCGCCCGTATTTCTCCTGCACCAATCAAGCCGGCAAACACGTGCCCCGCATCGGCTCGAAACCGAAGCAACCTCGGCGCACGGCCACCACCCGAGGGGGCGAAATCACCGTCCTCCAAAAGACCCACTGCCATTGCCTGCTGTACACGCTGGGCCACAAGCTTCCGCCCCAAACCGGTCGCCTGCTCCAGTGCCGGCCGGGTCAGGGCATCACCGGTCCGGACAAGGTTGACGAGCCTGGCGTAGACGAATGCGTCCTGGGGTGAAGGTTGGGTGTTCACGCGGTCTCCAGAGTTCAGGGCGGGTTGAATAAGCACTTTTGTTCCTGTAGAACATATGTTACATCTCACGTATGCGGTGGGAAAGCGCCTCCTGTGCCTTCTCTGCGCTGAACAAGGAAGCTCCCACCATGCCGGATTCCGATGCCCTTGACCCTTCCATAGCCAGGCCGGCCAATACAGACGGCCTCTTTGCAGACTTTGCTGCTCCCCCATTGGCGGCCCGGCCCAGGGCATGGTGGCACTGGATGGACGGCAACGTGAACGAGCCGGGTGTCAAGGCAGATCTGGAATGGCTCACCGCTTCAGGAGCGGGCGGCGTGCAAATGTTCTTCGGGTCCTTCGGAACACCCGCCCGTGTTCCTGAGCCGGTTGAGTTCCGGTCGCTGGCATGGCAGTCCGCCGGCTGGCATAGCTGGACGGGGCTTCGTGTCGGCGAGCCCGCCACTGACCATACGTTTGAGGGGCGCTCCAGGTTGCCGCTGCGCAATCTGTTCGCATAGTATTCGTGACATTCGTCTTGGCCGACCCTCTGTCGGCGCGGTTGTGTCGCTTCCGTAACTCGGTGGCACGATCCGGGCTGGAAACCCAAGGACCTTTCTGAACTTTACGAAAGGACCCGCCATGTCCATTTCCTCATCCCGCCGCTTGCTCGTGCTGGGAACCAGCACATCCCCGCTCTCTCCCACCAGATTCCGGCTGCTCCTCGCGGCGCTCCTAGCGGTCTCGTTCCTCGGTGCACTCGATCACACCATCGTTTCGACCTCGCTGGCCACTGTTGCCGGCGAGCTCGGAGCCCTTGAGCACATGAGTTGGGTCGTGGTGGGCTACACGCTCGCCAGCACCGTCCTTCTCCCCGTACTGGGAGGACTGGGTGATCGAATCGGACCGCGTCTGGTGTTCCTGGTTGCCCTTAGCGCCTTTGTCGTATCTTCCTTCGCGTGCGGTCTCGCCTCTGACATGACGCAACTCGTCATCGCGCGAGTACTCCAAGGTATGAGCTCCGCCGGCCTGCAACTAATGTCGCAAACGATCGTGGCGGAGGTTACAACACCAAGGCAACGGCCCCGATATCTTTCACTCATCGGCGCCGCTTTCCCTGTGGCCATTCTCATTGGGCCGCTCCTAGGGGGCCTGATCACAGACCACTGGGGGTGGCCTTGGGTGTTCTGGATCAACGTGCCAGTGGGGCTCGTTGCGCTCGTCCTGGCGGTCATCGCCGTTCCCCACATCGAACCAGCGGGCAAAAGACGGTTCGACGTCGTTGGAGCACTCCTGCTCACAGCGGTCCTCGTGGCGGTGGTGCTGGCAGTCGCTTGGTTCAGCTCAGGACACTCATCAGCATGGATCGCCGTTGGAGCAGGCGTAGCAGCGTTAGCCGCTCTTGTCGCCGTCGAGCGTGGCCAGCAGAACCCCATCATCCCGGTTCACCTGTTTCGCAACCGCACCTTCAGTGCAGGTGTGGGACTATCAGCAGTCATGGGTGCCGGACTCATCTCAGCTACGGCGTACCTGCCAACGTACTTCCAGATGGCATATGGCGTGAGTGCCACCATCTCAGGGCTGGTTCCCATCGCAACCGTGCTTGGAATGTTGGTGGGTAATCTTGTGACGGGTTGGCTCGCTTCGCGGACAGGCCGCTACCGTGTCTTTCCGATCGTCGGTACGGTGATGGGAGCCCTCGGACTCGGGGCCATGTCCGTGCTTCCGGAGGGTGCGCCGCTGTGGGTCCCGGCGTTGATCATGGCGTTCGTCGGCCTCGGCACTGGAGCGTTCATGAGCCTCGCCATTGCCATCGTGCAAAGTGCTGCACCACGCAGTGAACTCGGCACCGCAACCGCAACCGCCGGGCTTAGCGGCCAAATCGGATCCACCATCGGGTCAGCCGTAGTGGGTGGTGTGGTGGGGTTCGGGGTCGCATCGCTCCTGCCAACCGGGCTCGACTCCCACACCCTCACCCCGGCCTTGGTCCACGCCGCAGACCCCGCCCTGCAGGCCGAGATCGCGTCGATTTACCACGACGTGTTTTCTCCCGTTTTCCTTGCACTGGCCGGCATCTACATCCTGGGTTTCATTACAGCGTTACTGCTGCCTGATGGACGCCTTTCGGACGAAGCCACCGCACCCGCAGACAACCCTGCCAACCTAGCACTGCAAGCGAAGGATTAACATGCCCGACAACACGACTGTGAGGTGGGGGCTTGCCGGCACAGGAACCATCGCCCGGGAATTCGCGCAGACCCTGACTGAAGTACCCTCAGCCTCGCTCACTGCTGTTGCATCCCGTACCACCGCAGCCTCACGAAAGTTCTGTTCCGAATTCGGCATCCCGAAACAGCACCTGTCATTTCAAGACCTTGCCCGTGACCACACCATAAACGCGGTGTACGTCTCCACCCCGGCAGGACTGCACCATGAGCACGCCACGCTGTTTATGGAGGCGGGCAAACACGTCCTGGTTGAGAAACCGTTCACTTCTACCCACGCCGAAGCCCTGGACCTGGCTCGAACCGCCAAGCGAACCGGGACAATCCTGATGGAGGCCATGTGGTCCCGCTTCCTTCCTGCCTACGTTGAGCTGAAGCGGCTGGTGGACGACGGCGCCATCGGAGAGATTCGAAAGGTTGAAGCGTCCTTCGGTTTCCCGATTCCGGAGGCTGGTCCGCGGGCACGGCCACAGTTGTACGATCCCGCGCTGGGCGGCGGAAGTCTGCTGGAGATGGGCGTTTACCCTGTTCAGCTCTCGCACTGGCTCCTCGGCAATGAGCCGGCCGTCGCCGCGTTCGGCCGCAGCAGCACCAGCGGTGTGGACCTGGACACAACGGCGCTTTTGTCCTTCGGTGACGGTGCAACCGGAAACATCAGCTCATCAATGTCCACAGTGCTTCCCAATGACGCACGGATACTGGGGACCGAGGGCTACATCCAGCTGCCGGCCCCGCACCATTGTCCAAACGAGCTGACTGTTTCACGCTACAACCCCTCGGGGCCGGGACTCATGCAGTCCCACCTCATCCACACGCCCATAGTTGGCGGCGGACTCAAATACGAAATTCTCGAGTTCCACGCGCTTCTCGAAGCGGGTAGGTTGGCGAGTTCCGTGATGCCCCTTAGCGACTCTCTGGCCATCATGCGCACGCTCGACCTCATAAGGCGCCAGGTTCACGACCCTTCTCAGGAGGATCTTCACCGTGAAAGTTAAGGTACAGCCGGAGCGGATCCTGGCAACCATGACCCGGGACACAATTAAACCCGCTACACAAGTATTAAGGACACATACCATGCCGTACCAGAACCTCCCGCGACTCGAGCGGACAGGCAACCACACCCGTCTCATCGTTGAGGAGAAGCCGTTTCTCTGCATCGGGGGTGAACTGCATAATTCGAGTGCATCCGACCGAAGCTATATGTCCCCCATCTGGGACAAGCTTGCAAAGGCAGGGATCAACACCGTGATCGCGCCAGTGACGTGGGAACAAATAGAACCGGTGGAGGGACAACTCGACTTTTCGATCGTGGACGGATTGGTGGAAGACGCCCGGTCCACCGGGGTCCGTCTGGTAATGATCTGGTTTGGGGCGTTCAAGAACGCCTTCTCCACGTATGCCCCCAGCTGGGTTCGCGCTGATCGTGACCGTTTTCCGCGCGCGGACAGGGGCGTTAAACCGCTGAAGACCCCCTTCTCCTATCCCGGATCCATGCCGCGGCCAAGCTTGTCCGTCTTCTCTCGCGATCTTTTTGAAGCGGACCGAAATGCCTACACGGCCCTGTTGAGGCATGTGGCCCTGATCGATCCGGACCATACAGTCATCATGGTTCAGGTTGAGAACGAAGTGGGGCTGTTGGGTGCAGGAAGAGACCACAGCGCGCTGGCCGAGGCCGCGTGGAATGCACCGCTCCCCGAGCAACTGATGACTGCGGTTTCCGGAGCTCCGGATTCCTTTGACCCTGAGCTTGTACAGGCCCTTGGCGCAAATCCGGACAGCAGCAGGAGCTGGGCGGACCATTTCGGCGACGACAACCTCGTTGCTGAAGAGACCTTTATGGCGTGGGGATTTGCATCCTTTGTGGGAGGTCTGGCGGCTGCCGGAAAAGAAGTACTGCCCCTCCCCGCATACGCAAATGCCTGGATCGGCCCCCAACGTGGTCAGGACCTGCCCGGCCAGTACCCAAGCGGCGGACCAACGGCCCGGATGGTCCCGGTGTGGCGGGCTGCGGCGCCGGCCATTGACTTCTTGGCACCGGATATTTACGTTCCCAACTCGGCAGAAGTCATGCGGCAATACGCCAGCGATTCCAATCCCTTGTTCATCCCTGAAGCGCGTTTTCGCGCCGGTGATGCGTTTTTGGCTATTGGCGGCTTTGGAGGCCTCGGCTACAACGTCTTCGGTGTGGAAGAAGGTAGGGAAGGCAACCAATTCAGCACCGCCTGCTCCATCATTACTTCCCTTACTCCAGAGATAGTGGATGCCCAGCGCGACGGCCGGATTTTTGGTTTCGCCCTAGACCCGGACGAGGAATCCATCCGCACCGACCTGGTGGGTACCGGCATCACTGTTCGCAATTCCAGGAAGCTCCTCGAAGATATGCTCCTCGACGCAGGTGTGCGGGTCCCACCCGCGCCGGAACTCCTGGAAGAAACGGTGGCTGCCACCCATGGCCCCACCCCAGGAGACGCCCGTCCCTTCGGGATGGTCCTGGCCATCAATCCCACCGAGTTCATAGTGGTGGGCCAAGGAGCGCAGGTGGACTTCCACAAGCTTGGTTGTGACGTTGAGCTTGATTCAGTGAGGGAGTTGGTGATGACCGACGCCGGGCCACAGGAAGGACGATTCCTCAACGGGGACGAACGTCTTGAAATCCTCTCCGACAAGCACATCAGCGCCGTGAAGGTCCGTCTCCTGATTACCACGAGCTAAAAACCACCAGCTCACAACCCCATTTGCCGTTTCACCCGGTATCGTCGTCCGGCTCTCCTTGCTGGACAGGATCCCCACGTTGGAGGTCGCCCTCCGTGAGCCCTCGATGAGGGCGTAGATCGAAGCGTTTGAGGCCTATTCGGACGTGCCGACTCTTCCACATGCCCAGACTCGTAGGGGACTGAGCGCGCCATGCGTCCGAGTGGTTAGCCCCAGCCCGACACAGGGCGCCGCGGCTTGGGACACAGAAGTAAGGGACTTAGACCTGGCCCACTAAGAGGCTCGGTCGGACCGCCGCCCACCTAGGGACAATTCCTATGGGTTATCCACGGCTGGAATTTGGGAGCTACCCCAACGGTTCCCAAATTCCAGCCGTGGATAACCCGCATTGACCCCAACGGTGGACGGAATGGAGTCACTATCACCAGCTTGTCTGAGCCGAATCAGTTGACGGAATATCCATTATCGGTGTTTCAAAATGGGCGGGGAAGCTGCCGGAATAAGGAAGAGTAGGGGTCTCTCTTAACCACAGCCCACCGACTACGGCGCAGCAGCAAAACCAGTGCCTGCCTTTATAACGCCAGGCCTCGCTTGGCTTACGGAGGCCGCGACGCCGGACAAGTCCCTCCAAGATACCTGTCATGCCGCGGTCGGGGTGAAGAATTAACCTACGTAAAATTCAGACCAACCCAGGCGTAGTGACCGGGATCGTACCTCCGAACACAGATCGGAACTCTTCGTCGAGTAGAGTGCCGACGCACAGTTCCTGCGAAATTTCCTTGGTCTCCTCAGAGTGTGAACCAGACATCTTTGTCTCCTAGCGAAGGGTCACTTGTAGTGTCCGCCATGCGTGCACCTTACTACAGGTTATATTGGTTTTATGACGACCGTAAATAATTTGGTATAGATTGTTATAGATGTAAATTTACGAACGTCACGGCTCTGCTATATTAGAGATCCGACACCAAGAGGAGTCTGCCGTGGATCGTCTATCCCGAACAAGCCCCCGTGCCAGCGTAGATCGCACTGTTGAGTGGGTGGACACGGATGCTTCCGGGCACCAGCACAATTCGGCGGTGATGCGCTGGGTGGAGTCCGCCGAGGCAGAGCTGTTCCTTCATACCCTCAAGCTGCCTGAATACTTCCCGAGTGTTCCCCGCGTTCATCAAGAGATCCACTTCAAGGCCAAGTTGTGGTTCGGGCAGAGGATTACGGCGACGGTAGGCATCTCCAAGCTGGGTAGGACGTCCATGACCTACGCCTTTGAGGTTTACGGGCATCAGCACGATGGCCTGGCAGGGGGCGTGGCCGCTTTCGGAACAGTAACAGTGGCTCATGTACCGCCGGGCTCGGCCAAAGCTCAGCCCTGGCCGGTCGCCGTCGTCCAGGCCGTAGCACTCCCACAGCGGCCAGGGGCTGAGGCTCACTCCCGGGCAGGTAATCCAGGACATGTTGACCCGAAAAATTAGCGTAAGGAAACCCGTGAAAGTGCTGGCTCATGTGAAGCCAGCACTTTCACGGTGCTAATGTCCCGCATTAGGGCACTTCCGCCGCCGGCGGATTTCCGTCCTGGGGCCAGAATCAGCTGCCCTGAGCCGCGGCCCCGGAAAGACGATCCTTCCCCAATGGCCATGACGCCGATTCCTGCCATTGCCGGAGGGAACAATATTAAGCGACCCCGGCAAACCTGCCTAAGGAATAGAGCACGCGCTCGGTGACTTCGTCGATGCCGCCGCTGCCATGGACTTGGGTCAGGATGCCGCGCTGGGCATACCTTGCGACAACGGCTTCGGTCTGCTCGTTGTAGAGGTCCAAGCGGTGGCGGATGACGGCTTCGTGGTCGTCAGAACGCCCCGTTTCCTTCGCCCGACCGAGCAGGCGGGCAACGAGCTCTTCATCGTCGGCCGTCAGCTCCAGGACGACGTCGAGCTTCCGGTCGCATTCCGCGAGGATTAGGTCCAGATACTCCACCTGGGCAACGGTCCGGGGGTACCCGTCCAGCATAAAGCCGCTTCCTACGTCGGCCTCACTGATGCGGTCGCGCACCATCTTGTTGGTGACGCTGTCAGGAACGAAGTCACCGGCGTCCAGGTACTTCTGGGCTGCCAGGCCGAGAGGGGTCTGGCGCTTCACGTTGGCACGGAAAATGGCGCCTGTGGAGATGGCAACTATGCCAAGATGCTCAGAGATCCGCTCCGCCTGGGTTCCCTTGCCGGAACCAGGAGGTCCAAGGAGCAGCATTCTGGTCATGACAAAACCCCTTTGAGATTGTTAGTGGTATTGCACAACATAGTCCTGCCAGGCGGACTCTGCAGAGCCCTGACGAAGTGTTCGGCCCGGGGCTCTGCAGTGGATTCTCCCGCCGTAACGTGCCCGTGGGTGACGGTGCCGAACGTGGCCATCGTGCCGGCGTTCGGAGTTGCGTCGTCAGAAGCTCCAAGAGACTCGCCCCGAATTGTGCTGGTGGACGGAGTATCGGTATCCACCCACTCCACGGTCCGTTCAACGCTTGCCTCCGGAAACTGCGCTTCCGTGGTTCCGATACTTTTCGAAGGAGCACTCCCCCGCATTCCAGCGTGATCCATAAATGCTCCTAGCGGGCGCCGATCCTGGCAACCTCATCGTCCGGATCGCCGTCGCCAGTAGACGGGATAACCAGCGGCTCGGGTTGCGGCTTGGGGATCATCGCCACCGCCGCGGCCGCAAGTACAGCGATGCCGGCGAAGACCGCGAAGTTGGCCTCGAACGGCAGTTTGGAGCCGGCGATCCAGCCGCCGATCAAGGGGCCGGAGATGGCGCCGAGCCTGGCGAAGCTCAAGGCCCAGCCCGTGGCAGTACCGCGGACCTTTGCCGGGTAGTAGTCGGCGATGTAGCCGGTCAGAACCAAGGAGGTGGAGATGGAACCCACGCCGGCGAAGGCGACGAACAGCAGGTTGACCACCATGGTGTTCGGGAAGACCAGCAGCATGATGCCCAGGCCGCCAAGGATGTAGAACACCACCAGGATGAGCTTCTTGCCGTACTTGTCTGCAGCGCGGCCGAGGAGGAGGCCGCCGATGGCTGAAGCAAGGCTGAACACCAGCAGGAAGGTGAGGGAGGAGCCGAGATCGTACCCAGCCTTCTTCATGATGCTCGGCAGCCAGGTGTTGAGGCCGTAGACCAGCACCAGTCCGCAGAACAGTGAAATCCAGAAGAAGACGGTGGAGCGCAGGTACTTGCGGGAGAACATGGTGGTGATGGTCCTCCACCAAGGTTCTGCCACTGCGCCCGCGGCGGCCTGCGCCGGTGCCGCCACCGGTGCATAGTCGGTGATCCGAAGCTTCGCCGCCAGCGCTTTCGCTTCGGACCTGCGGCCCTTGGACTCGAGGTATTCCAGCGATTCAGGAAGGAGCTTCCAGATGACCGGCAGGAGGACCACCGGCGCGGCGCCGATGGCAATCACGGCACGCCAGCCGCCAAGGGGAAGGACGAACAAGGCGGCCAGTGCGGCTGCCACGATGCCCAGGGAGTAGCCGGAATACATGAGCCCGTAGTTGAAGGAGCGCTTGTTGGGCGCCGAATACTCGATGGTCAGCGCCGCTGCCACGGGGATGACACCGCCCATGCCCAGTCCGCCCATCAGGCGGAACAGGCCAAACAGTTCAGGCGTGGGAGCCCATGCTGCGCCTGCCTGGGTCAGGGTGAAGATGGCCATCGAGGCCAGCAGCATCTTCTTGCGGCCAACGAGGTCGCTGAGGGTGCCGATGAACAGCGCGCCGATCAGCATTCCAATCAACGCATAGGAGCCCAGACCACCCAGGGCCAGCGGACTCAGGTTCCATTCCTTGTACTCGGCAAGGGCGGGCAGGATGGCGCCGAGCACACCGACGTCGTAGCCCTCGGCCAGGATGGCAAGCCAGCAGCAGAAGAGGACAACTCCGGTGCTGCGCTTGGGGACGTTCCAGGTGGTAGCGGGTGCGGCGGCCATGGCTACTTCACCAGGACCGACGCAGCGGCTGACGCGGGGGTCCAGCGAAGATGGGGAGTGGCGGTTGCGGCGTCTGGTTCCTTCAGGAGGGACAGGCGGGGGCGTACGGCGTCGGTGCGGGAGCTCGGTGGCTTGCGGCGACCGGCCCGGAACTGCGGGATCCAGGTGGCGCCCGGGCCCTGGTATTCCTGTTCGGCCGCTGCGTGCAGGGTCCACTGGGGGTCGTGCAGGTGGGTGCGGCCCAGCGCAATGAGGTCGGCGCGGCCGGCGAGGAGGATCGAGTTGACGTCGTCGTAGGTGGAGATGGCGCCGACGGCGATGACGGCCGCGCCTGCCGGTGCGGCCACTTCCTGGCGGATGCGGTCGGCAAACGGGGTTTGGTAGCTGCGGCCGAAGGCCGGCTTTTCCTCCTTGGCCACCTGGCCGGTGGAGACGTCCAGGCCGGCTGCGCCGTGCGCCACAAAGGCCCGGGCGATCTCGACGGAATCGTCGGAGGTGTTGCCGCCGTCGATCCAGTCCGTGGCGGAGATGCGCACCGTCACCGGCTTGCCGGCAGGCCAGGCCGCCCGGACGGCGTCGAAGACTTCCAGGGGGAACCGCAGCCGGTTCTCCAGGCTCCCGCCGTACTCGTCGGTCCGCCGGTTGGAAACCGGCGACAGGAACGAGGACAGCAGGTAGCCGTGGGCAGCGTGCACCTCGAGCAAGTCGAAACCTGCCTCCTCGGCCCGCAGCGTTGCGGCGACGAACTCCTCTTTGATCGAGTCCATCCCGGTGCGATCGAGTTCCAGGGGAACCTGGTTCCGGGGGCCGTAGGCGACCGCAGATGGGCCAACCGCCTGCCAGTTTCCGGCCTCCAGCGGTTCGTCGATGCCTTCCCACATGAGCTTGGTGGAACCCTTGCGGCCTGAGTGGCCGATCTGGGCGCCGATCTTGGCGCTGGACTGGCTGTGAACAAAGTCCACGATTTCCTTCCAGCTGTCCCGCTGCACGTCTGTGTACAGTCCGGTGCAGCCGGGCGTGATGCGGCCGGCTTCGGAGACACACACCATTTCGGTCATTACCAGGCCCGCACCGCCCAAGGCCTTGGATCCGAGGTGCACCTTGTGGAAGTCGCCGGGGATACCGTCAACGGCGGAGTACATGTCCATGGGGGACACCACAACTCGGTTCTTCAGTTCCAGTCCGCCGATGCGGAAGGGCTGGAACATGGCCGGTGCTGTTTGGGTGAGCCCTTGGGACTGTGCGAAATGGCGCTCCACGTCGGCGGCGAATTCCGGGTCGCGCAGGCGCAGGTTTTCCTGGGTGATGCGGCGGCTGCGGGTCAGCAGGTTGAACGCGAACTGGGTGGCGTCCTGGTCCTTGTACTGGCCGATCCGTTCGAACCATTCAAGGGATGCCTGGGCGGCCCGTTGGGTGGATTCGACCACGGGGCGGCGCTCAGCCTCGTACGCGGAGAGGGCTGATTCCAGGTCCTGGTGTTCGTGCAGGCAGGCGGTCAGCGCGAGGGAGTCTTCCATGGCCAGCTTGGTGCCGGAGCCGATGGAGAAGTGCGCGGTGTGGGCGGCGTCGCCGAGCAGCACTACATTGTCCTTGCGCCAGCTGCGGTTGCGGACGGTGTTGAAGTTCAGCCATTTCGAGTTGTTGGACAGGACCTCGTAGCCGTCCAGTTCCTCGGCGAAAATGGAGCGGACTTTGGCGATGGCCTTTTCATCCGAGACGCCGGGGGGAAAGACGTCATTGGCGGTTTCGTCGAAGCCGGCGGCGTGCCACACATCCTCGTGCATTTCGACGATGAACGTGGAGCCTTCGTCAGAGTAGGGGTAGCCGTGGATCTGCATGACGCCCCATTCGGTTTCCTTCACGAAGAACTTGAAGGCTTCGAAGACCTGGTCGGTGCCGAGCCACATGTACTTGTTGGTCCGCGGATCCAGGTCAGGGCCAAAGGTATCCGCGTATTTTGCCCTGATCTGCGAGTTGACGCCGTCAGCGGCCAGCACCAGGTCGTAGTCCGCTTCGAGTTCCTCGATGGCGGGGGCGATGGTCTGGAAGCGCAGGTCCACGCTGAGCTCGGCGCAGCGGCGCTGCAGCAGTTCGAGGAGTTCCTTGCGGCTCATCGCGGCGAAGCCCTGGCCGCCCACGCTGATCATCTGGCCGCCGAAGTGGACGTCGATGTCGGACCAGCGGGCGAAGCGGCGGCTCATGTATTCGGCCACAACGGG
Source organism: Pseudarthrobacter sp. TE3704 (assembly GCF_056279405.1). Lineage (NCBI taxonomy): Bacteria > Bacillati > Actinomycetota > Actinomycetes > Micrococcales > Micrococcaceae > Pseudarthrobacter > Pseudarthrobacter sp. TE3704. Next base: position 341,296 of record NZ_JBWCCJ010000001.1, on the reverse strand, counting down.
GTCGGCGTTGCCGATTCCGCCGAGCGTCTCGTCTGAGAAGACGACGCCGAACCCGAAGGTATCGTTCGCCGCGTTGCGTTCCCAGAGGGTGACCTCGTGGGACGGGTCGAGCTGTTTCATCAGGGCTGCGAAGTACAGGCCGCCGGGGCCGCCTCCAACAATGGCGATTTTCATGGTCTTTCTCCTTCTATGCCTGGCTCTGGCCGGCGGCGGTGAGTTGTTGGGTTTCGTCCGCGAGGCTGTCGCGGAGCTTGAAGTGCTGCAGCTTGCCGCTCGGATTGCGGGGCAGCTCTGTGACGAAGCGGAGTTCCCGGGGGTACTTGTAGGGCGCGATGGTCGCCTTCACGAAGTCCTGGATTTCCTTGCCCTTGGCGGCGTCGCCGATGACGCCGTCGCGCAGCACTACGAAGGCGCAGACTACGGTTCCCCGCTCGGGATCGGACCGGCCGATGACGGCGTTCTCCACCACATCCGGGTGCTGGTCTATCGCCGCTTCAACCTCGGGGGCGCCGATGTTGTAGCCGGAGGAGACGATCATGTCGTCGGAGCGGGCCTGGTAGGTGAAGTAGCCGTCCCCGTCCATGGAAAAGGTGTCGCCGGTGACGTTCCAGCCCCCCACCACATATTTGGCCTGGCGCGGGTCGTCGAGGTAGCGGCATCCGGTGGGACCAATGACCGCCAGGCGCCCGTTCTGCCCGGGCCCGAGTTCGTTGCCGTCGTCGTCAAGGATGGTGGCGCGGTAGCCCGGGACTGCCTTGCCTGTGGTTCCCGGCCGGATGGTATCCCCTGCCGCTGATATGAACACGTGAAGCAGCTCGGTGGAGCCGATGCCGTTGACCAGCCGTAGTCCGGTGGCCTCATGAACGGCTTCCCACGTTTCCTTGGACAGGTGCTCACCGGCGGAGACGGCGATCCTCAGGTTGCGGAGGAGGTCGCCCCGTCCTTCCTTGAGGATGGCGCGGTAGGCGGTGGGAGCGGTAAAGAAAACAGTTGCCCCCGCAGCGGCCGCACGTTCGGCCAGCTCCACCGGGCCGGCCTTCTCCGTGAGCAGCGAGGATGCCCCGAACCGCAGGGGAAAGACCACCAGTCCGCCCAGCCCGAAGGTGAAGGCCAGGGGTGGCGACCCGGCAAAGACATCGTCAGCGGTGGGCTGCAGGATATGGCGGGCGAAGGTGTCGGCGTTGGCCAGGATGTCCCGGTGGAAGTGCATGGTCACCTTCGGCACGCCGGTGGTGCCCGAGGTCGGACCCAGGAGTGCGACGTCGTCGGCAGCGGTGTCCACCGCTGAGAATGTCCCGCTCTTGGCGTCGCAGCGCACGGTGAGGTCGCCGTCGTCGGGCCCTCCATAAGTCACAACCGCCACCCCGCCGGCGGCAGCCTCGAGGTCGTCCACGAAGCGGTGGTCAGAGATGGCCACCACGGGCTTGGTGAGCTGGATCAGGGTGGCGACCTCGCTGGATCGCAGCATGGGCATGGTGGTCACCACTACTGCCCCGGCCTTCAGCACGCCCAGCCAGGCGGCGACAATCCACGGATTGTTGGGTCCGCGCAGCAACACGCGGTTCCCGGGGACCACACCGAGGTCTTCGGTGAGCACCTGGGCCACCTGGTTGGCGCGCTTTTGAAGTTCCCCGTAGGTCCAGACGGTACCGTCAGGGGTCCGCAGGGCGGGCCTGTCCGCGCCGCGCTCGGCGACGGCACTGTCGATGAGCGCAACGGCGGCATTGAGCCGTTCAGGATACTGGAGTTCGGGGAGGGTGAATTCGAGCGCCGGCCAGGTGTCGGCGGGCGGCAGGTGGTCGCGGGTGAACGTGTCCACGTGGGCCGATGGCGTCATGCTCATGGCCGTTCCTTTCAGTGGTGCGTCGGTGAAGCAGATGGTTGAGTGGGTGGCAGGTTAGGCGCCTGTGCGGATCATGCCTTCCTGGGCGACCGTGGCAAGGAGGCGTCCCTGCCGGTCGAAGAAGCGGCCCATGGCCAGGCCCCTGTTGCTTTGGCCGGATACGGCTTCCTGGGCGTACAGGATCCATTCGTCAGCGCGGCCGTCGCGGTGGAACCACATGGAGTGGTCCAGGCTGGCCGTTGCGAGTCCGGGGCTGGACCAGTGGAGGCCGTTGACCCTCAGGAGCGGTTCCAGGATGGTGTAGTCGCAGACATAGGACAGCGCAGCCCGGTGAAGATCGGCATCGTCCGGAAGGGTATCGAAAGCCTTCACCCAGATCGCCTGCTGCGGAGCGGTGCCACCCTCCAGTTCGATGTACACCGGTCCCGGTACGTGCCGCATGTCGAAGCTGCGGCCCGTGGACCAGTAGTCGGCCGCAGGACCTTCGGCTTCCTCCAGTGCCTCGGCTGCACTGCGCAGTGAGTCAGGTTCGACGGCGGCGGGAACGTCGGGCTGGAAGTCCGGGCCGTCCTCGGGAACCTGGAAGGAGCCCATTGCGGCGTAGACAGCCTTGCCGTTCAGGAACCCGCGGACGGTCCGGGTGGAGTACCCGCGGCCGTCGCGCAGCCGCTCCACTTCGTAGCGGATCGTTGCTCCGACGTCGACTGGCCGCATGAAGTAGCTGTGCATGGAGTGCAGTGCCCTGTCTCGGTTGACTGACCGCATCATCGCTGCGGCGGCCTGGGCCACCATGTCCCCGCCGTAGGCCTTGGGCCAAGGCACGTACTGGGTTGTGGCGTCGTAGGCCTCGTCGTAGACCTGTGCCGGGGCGGGCGTCAGCTCCACGGCCCGCAAGAAGGTCTCCGAGGTCAGGGTTCCGGTGATCATCGCGGTCAGGCCCTGCGGTAGCCGGGGAGGGTTTCGTCGGCCACGTCGTCGAGGTTGACCACCAGGTTCTCCGGCGTGCGGGCGGTCAGCCAGACGAGTTCCTCGGTGACGGACATGTTTGCCTCCACGTGGGGCATGAACGGCGGGACGAAGACCCAGTCGCCGGCCTTCATGTCGAGGAATTCCTGGTAGTTTTCCCCGAAGTAGATGCGCCCCTGGCCGCGCAGCACGTAGCCGCCCGTTTCGGCTTCGCCGTGGTGGTGCGGCAGCGAGCGGTACCCGGGGGTGTTGGATACCTGGCCGAACCAGATCTTGGTGGCCGGGGTGTGCTGGATGCTGACGCCCGAGACGCGGATGCAGTCCCCGGACTGGGCGGTGTTGGTGTCCTCGTGCCCTGCCCGGGTGACCACGGGGACTACCTTGCCGTCGGCCTGGGCATAGACGGAGTTGTCGCCTTCGAGGCGGTAATCGGTGGCTGTCTGGTTCATTGCGGTCACTCCTTGGTTGATGTTGGACTGATGCGGACGACGTTTTCAAGGCGTCCGATACCGGTGATTTCGGTGGCGAGCACGTCGCCGTCGTTCAGGAAACGGGGCGGCGTCATGCCCATCCCCACTCCCCCGGGCGTTCCTGTCAGGACGAGATCGCCCGGGCGCAGGGTGGTGAACTGGGAAATGTAGGAAAGAAGCTTTGCAGGGCCGAACACCAAGGTGCCGGTGTTGCCCTTTTGGACGACGTCCCCGTTGACGTAGCCAACGACGTCGAACGTTGCGCCAACCTCGTCGGGTGTGACGAGGACCGGGCCGACAGGAGTCGTGGCATCAAACGCCTTGCCCTGGAACCACTGCAGTGTCCGGTTTTGCCAGTCGCGCATGGAGACGTCATTGGCAACCGTGTAGCCGGCTATTGCCGCTGCGGCCTGATCCGCGTCCGCGCGGAAGATTTCAGTGCCGACCACGACCGCCAGCTCGGCTTCCCAGTCAACGCGGTCGCTTCCCTGAACCTCGATGGTGTCATTGGCTCCCACCAGGGTGTCCGCGTACTTGGCGAACAGGGTGGGGTACTGGGGAAGTTCCCGGCCCATCTCCTGGATGTGGTCCGCGTAGTTCAGGCCGCAGCAGATGACCTTGCCGGCGCGGGGAAGAAGGGGCGCGTAGTCCACGGCGCCGCCTTCAATCACTACCGGCTTCTCTGCAGCAGCGGCCTCGCGGACCAGGTCCCGCCAGTCCGGCCGGGCCAGCAGTTCCCCGACGTCGGAGGCCGGGAGGGCAACATAGGCATCTGCACCCGTGGCGAGTGCCGCCGTCGTTCCCTGTCCGGCCGTGCGCAAGGTGGCGAGTTTCATGGATTCTGTCCCTTCGAGAATGATGTGTCGACTTTTTTACGATCGTCACATATGCTCAACGTAGCACGGCGGAATTGATCTGCACAGAGCCTTTCCGGAACTTTTTTCAGAAGCCACGCACCAGGAGGAACAGCATGGGCCACAAGACAATCAACCCGGAGTCGCTTCCCAAACCGTCCGGATTCGCGCACGGGATGCTCGCCGGGAACACGGTGTTCCTGGGCGGCCAGACAGCCCTGGACAAGGACATGAACATCGTCCCCGGCGGCATAGTGGAGCAGTTCACGCAGGCGTTCTCGAACGTCCTCACCACACTGCGCGAAGCAGGCGGCCAGCCGGAGGACCTGGTCAACGTGACCATCTACCTGACCGACGTGGAGGATTACATGGCCAACGGCCGCGAGATCGGACGCATCTGGCGGGAGATGGCGGGTTCGCAGTACCCGGCAATGGCAGGCATAGGGGTCACCCGCCTGTGGCAGAAAGAGGCATTGATTGAAATCCAGGGCATCGCTGTCATCAGCGAACGCTGACCCCGGAAAGTAAAAGAGGATCCGGCCCGGCCGAGTGGCCGGCCGGATCCTCTTTTGGGTTCACAGGCTTTCTGGGTCTCTAGGCTGCTTCCGCTTCCTCCACCAGGGACATGGCATACATTTCGGCCATCGGGGCGATCAGGCGGTGCACGCTGAAGAAGATCCGGCGCGCCTCGGGCCCCTGCCAGCCCGGCGGGAGGTACTCAAGGGGCAGCCCGGGGTCACGGTAGGGCAGGCGCCGCCACAGGGTCAGCATGGGTACGTAGTAGCGGAACGCGTCCCGGCGAAGATCCTCCGAGGAAGCGGCCAACGCCTTTTCGGGGTCATCACCCACCAGCGCGGTCCAGTCCTCCAGCGATCCGCCGTACGTGTCCATGAACTCTGAGATCTGCGACTCCAGGGCTTCCAGGTCCCACCATTGGGCCACCTTCGCCCGCATGTCTGAATCCGAGGAGTAGTCGCCGGTAAAAAACTCCACGTACTCGTCCAGCCCCCGGGATTCAAGCCGCTGCCTGGCGCCTTCCCGCACCCCGGAAGGTGCGATCCAGACCCCCGCCCCCATGGAACCAAAACCCAGCCTGGTCAGCTCGGTGCGCAGCTGGTGCCGCCGGTCCCGCATCGACTCGGGCACGGAAAAGATGGCCAGGACCCACGGGGCTCCGGTGGCGGCACGGTAGGGGGCGAAGATGCGCTCGTCGCCCTCACTGACGAGCTTTAATGAACGCTCGGAGAGCTCGTACCTGGCCACGCCGCCGTTCCTGACACTCGTCAGTACCCCCTTGGCCTTCAGCCGGGAGACGGCCGAGCGGACGCCGGGCGCATCGTGGCCCAGCTCGCCAAGCATCTGGATCAGCACGGAAATGGGAAGCTGCCCGCCTCCGCGGCGCCCGTAGAGCCCGTAGATCGTCAGGATGAGCTGCTGCTGGGGCAGTGAAGGAACAGGCGCAGCAAGCATGCGATCGGGTCTCGATTCTGTCAGGGTCACAGTCCTTCCAAGCATATTTGAAAGACGAAGCACTCCATTTAGTGGCCTTTGAACGCTTCGGCCAGCCACCAGGCCCCCCCGTCGGAAGCGATGCGGGCATCAATGACCAATGGCGCGTTGCGTGGCCCTGCCAGCCATTCGTTGACGCCGTCAAGGTCGCCCACCGAGCGGACAATGAGCGCGGCCGCGCCATATCCGCGGGCAATTGAGGCGATATCCACCTGTGGGAACCGCACGACGTCCAGGTCCTCGTCATTGGCGTCGAAGTGATGGACCTCGGCGCCATAGGCGGAATCGTTGTAGATGATGGCCACGAGGGGGATTTTCTCACGGACCAGTGTTTCTAGTTCCGAGATGGCCATGAGGAAGCCTCCGTCGCCGGCTCCCAGGACGGGCAGCCGGTCTGGCCGGGCCTTGGCGGCACCAATGGCCGTGTACAAACCGAGGCCGATTGACTGGAAGGCCTGGGTGAAGCAGAATCCGAACTCGTCCGGCACGGACAGGTAGGTGCTGGGATAGCCCATGAAGTTGCCGGAATCAATGGATACGATGCGCTCCGGCGGCAGAATGCGGTCAAGTTCCCGGGTTAGCACGCGGGGGTCTATGACCTCGGAGGTGGACAAGTCTTCTGTCGGTTCCGTATTCCAGCGGGCATGCTCGGCGATCTCTCGCGCCATTTCCGGCGTCCGCAGGCCTACCGCGTCGTGCTGGGATGACCGCAGCTTGGCAAGCACGGCAGCTGCCGTTTCTGCACTGTCGCCCAGCACGCCTAGATCGATGGGACGGTTGGTGCCAAGAGCGCGGTCCTCAAGGTCCACTTGAACCACCTTCGCTGTGGGCCCGATCAGCGAACCGTGGCGCATTGTCCACATGTTCAGGGCGCATCCCCAACCGATGATTAGGTCGGCTTCGGAAATGGTTGCCGCGGTGAACGGCGAGGAAAAGCCGCCGGAAATACCCAGGTTGAAGTTGTCACCCTGGAAAAGGCCGTGTGCGACGGCGGAGGTGGCCACGAGTGCCCCCGCCGCCTCGGCCAGCGCGGCGATTTCAGGTCCCGCGCCGCGGCCGCCGCGGCCGGCGACAAAAAGCGGCCGCCGGGCATTCCGGATAAGCTCGGCCAGCTCGTCAACAGCCGCATCGGTTGGTGCGAACCGCTGCGCCGGGACCAGCGGTGCCGGCTCCGCAATGCCCTCTGGTGCCGGCGCTGCCTGGATATCAGTAGGCAGGGACAGTACAACTGTCCGGCGCTCGTTAACGGCCGTCCGGTATGCCCGGACCGTGTCAGCCACAGCGCTTTGCGGTGAGTGGATCCGCGCGGCCACCGCTCCCACGCTGCGGGCCAGTGCGTCCTGGTCAATCCTGAAGTTGGATCCCACCGCGGAAGCGGCCGTATCGGCGGTCACGACGATCATGGGCGTTCGGCTCTTGGCAGCTTCGCCGATACCCGTCACCGCGTTGGTCAGCCCGCACCCCTGGTGGGTGGAGACGACTCCCACCTTCCCGGACATCCGCCCGTAGGCATCGGCCATGGTGGCAGCACCGCCTTCATGGCGGGCTGCCGTATAGGGCACGCCGGCCCGTCGCAACGCATTGGTGACCACGAAGTTCCCGCTGCCCACCACGCCGAAAATGTGGCCAACGCCGAGCCGGGCAAGCGTGTAGCCGACCAGGTCGCTGACATTGCCGGCCACAAGGGCGGGCGAAACGTTCGGCGTAGCCACGTCACTGCTCGCGAACCCACTGGTAATAACAGTCATTGTCTCTTCTCCTTCGGGGACAGCGCGGAAGCGGCAGCCGGCGACGTCATTGGCGCAGGCAAGATTCCGCCCACTACGATGGTATCGCCTAAAATTTACGAGCGTCAAGCACTTGAAATATGCTTCGTGCTGACGGATGCCTTCAGATGGCGGTGCAGTTAGAGTGAGGTGGCAGCCGGGGTTGTGTCGAGGAGGTTGCGCCGGATCTCCTCGCCCACTTCGCGGAGTTTCTCGGCAAACAGTGCAGCATTGGGGGGCAGTGGCCTGTCCGCATGGAGCAGGATGCCAACCTGCTGGGCGAGCCCGGCGAGGTGCAGCTCGAGCATCTGCAGGCCCGGCTCCGCAACTGCCATGGACTCTGGCATCAGGGCAAGGAACCCTGCCTCGGCCACGAGGGTGCGCAAGGTGGCAGGAGTTCCCGATTCCACGCGCTGGACCGGCGGCGTAAGGCCGGCGTTGCGGAAGTTCTCCTCGAGTTCGTCACGCAGCGGTGTATTCGCCAGTGGAACTACCCAGGGGTGCCCGACGAGATCCTTCAGTGAGGCCTCTGCAAGGCCATGGACAGGGTGGCTGGGCGCGGCAACAACGCGGAATTCCTCCCGGTATAAAGGGACAAGCCGCAGGCGTGACGTACTGGGATGATCGGTAACCCGGCCCACTAGCAGGTCGAGATCGCCGTTGCCCAGTTCCTGTATCAGGGCTTCGGGCGGCGCCTCCCGGAGCAGGACTTCCACCCGGGGCCTTTCAGCCGTGAATCGAGCCACCGCCCGCGGCAGCAGCAGGTTGGCGCCGGTAACGTGCGCGCCTACCCGCACCACGCCAGCCCCCGGGTCTGTGAGCTCATCCACCCTGCGGCGCAAAGTACTCACGTGACTCACAATCGCCTTGGCGTGCTCGAGGCACGCCTGCCCTGCCGGTGTGGGTACCATGCGGCGTCCGGTTCGCTCGAACAGCGGCGCTCCGACCGCTTGCTCGGCTTCCCGTAAGGCCCGGCTCAAGGCCGGCTGCGTCAAATACAGTTCTTCCGCAGCCCGGACTAGGCTCCCTTGTTCTGCAATTGCAAGCACGATCACAAGATGACGCAGCTTCAGGTGGGTCGTCAGCAGCGCCCGCAGGTCCATCTCTTCATCCTACGGGCTCGTCCTCCAGGCAATCAGCGCGCAGCGGCCGCAGCGGCCTGGCGTGGAATCGCGACTTCCCGGTCCCACTGGGAAGCCTCGCGGCCGGCCGCTTTGAGGACCTGCTTGCGTACCTTGCCGTTCTCGGTCTGAGGCAGTTGCTCCACCACGCGCAGGAAGCGCGGGATGGCAAACGACGCCAGCCGTGGAGCGCAGAAATCACACAACTCGGTGAAATCGACTGGCTCCCGCAGGATGAGTGCTGCCATGACCTCATCCTCCCCCAACTCCGAATCGACGGCATAAACGGCGGCGTCCTGGATGGCGGGATGCTGTCGCAGCACCTGCTCCACTTCGACAGAGGAGATATTCTCGCCGCGGCGGCGGATAACATCCTTGATCCGGTCAACGAAGCGAACCCACCCGTCCTCGTCGAGGACAACCCGGTCTCCGCTATGGAACCAGAGGTCCTGCCATGCTTTTGTCGTTGCTTCGGGCATGGCGTGGTAGCCGGTGGCCATCGCGTGGGGCTGGTCGCTGCGGATCAGCAGCTCACCGGGCACGCCGCTGGGAACGGGCACGCCATCGGCGTCCACTACGCGGATGGAGAATCCTGGCCGCACCTTTCCAATGTAACCGGGGCGCCACTGATCAGGGGTTGACCCGATCACTGAATTCGTTTCTGTGGACCCGTAGCCGTCGAGCAGCAGCACTCCAAACCGGTCGCGGAAAGGCTCTACGAGCCTGGCGGGCGTCGCAGGTGAGAGGGCCAGACGGATTTTGTGGTCCCGGTCGCCGGGCTTGGGATCCTTGCCGGCGAGGATGCCCACCATTGCGCCGAGAAGATATGTCACGGTGGCACCGGCGGAGGAGGCATCCGACCAGAAGCGGGATGCGGAGAACCGCGGGCCCAGAACGTACTCGCCGCCGCATACGACGGCCTGCATAAAGGCATTGAGGGCGTTCGTGTGAAAAAGGGGCAAGCACGTGTACAGCACGTCCTCGGGGCCAAGCCCTAGTTGGTCGGACATGTTCACCGCCCACCAGTAAAACTGGCCTTGGGGGCACAGCACTCCTTTGGAAACCCCTGTGGTTCCTGATGTGTACAGGACGGCGGCGGTCTCGGCCGGAGCGGCGTCCACTGGTTCGACAGCAGTGCCAGGCTCCGGCATCGGGATCACCTGGAAGGGTGTCTGAAGATCCGGGGCGGGGCCGTCGATGACCCATGCCTTGCGAAGGCCGTCCGGAGCCACTGCAGCCAGATGAGGCAGCTGCTCGGTTTCTGCCACCACCAGTGCGGCCTGGGAGTTCTCCAGCACGTGCCGCAACTGTTCCCCTCGGCTGGCCGTGTTCACAGGAACAGCGACGGCACCAATCCAGGCGCAGCCAAGAATCAGGTCGAGCAGCTCTGGCCGGTTTGAGGACATCAATGCAACCGTCTGTCCGCGCTCGATCCCGGCGCTGCGCAGCATGCCTCCCGCTCCGGCTGCGGCCTCCACCATTGCTTGACTGTCGCGGCTGACCTCACCGCAGCGGAACAGCGGTGCCGAGGGGGCTTTGCTGGCGCGCTCAAGCAGCATCTGCGGGATGGTCAGTGGACGCTGCCGCCGTTGGGCATGTGTCGAATTCATGGCTGATCCTCATTTAGGTTCGAGTCGATGGGTATGTAGGCGTTGACTCCGGACCCGGCGTTGGGGTCATTGGTAAGGGGCACGCTTTGTCCCGGTTTAGATTCAGAACCGGTCAGGCGGGCGATGACCCGAAGTCCGCCGTTGAGGCCCAGGGTTGCCAGGACGGTGCCGCCAGAAAGTGTCGTGGTCTGCTCAACAGTTCCGTGTTCTGCTGCAACTGTTGAGAAACTGTCCTCTCCGCAGACCGGGCAAAACAGGCGGGCCGGAAAAAGGAGGCTCCGGCAACTCCGGCATTCCTGCACCATGGCGCTCATTTCGCGGCCTCCAGCACGGACATGGTGGCGCAGGCGCCATAGCGGTACAGGACCATGCCGTATCCGCTGACCACAGCATGGCGGGCGGAAACCTGGCGTTCTCCTGCAGTGCCCATAAGCTGGCGGGCTGCCTCAACCAGCCCGTGCATGCCGCCGGCCGCGCCCGCCTGTCCCGCCGAGAGCTGGCCCCCGGAGGTGTTCACCGGCAGTTCACGGGTGGCGATGCGGCGCTTAATGAAATCCGCAGGGTGATCGTCTGCCGGCAGAACGCCGAGGTCCGCCAGCTGCGCCACCACCATGGAAGGGTAATCGTCGTACACGCAGGCGAGGCCCACGTCCCCCGGGCCGATTCCGGCTTCCTCCCATCCGGGCTGGGCGCATGCCCGCAGCCCGGTTTCCAGCCCGTCACCGGCCTGCTGGTCGGTGTTGTAGGACGCGCGCACCGTGAGCACCTTTGCACGGGGTGTGCCGTTGCCGGGGTCAGCCACGAGGACAACTGCGTCAGCGCCGGTTACCGGAGGCACGCAGTCGTAGCGGCCCAATGGCGTGGCGACGGCCGGTGCGCTGAGGTATTCGTCCATGGTGAGGGCTTTCCGGTAGACAGCCCCGGGGTTGTCTGCGGCCCATTCGCGCTGGGCGATGGCGATGTGTCCGTAGTCTTCACGGGTGAGCCCGAGCGCCTCCATCTGCCGCGTGGTAAGCATCGCGAACAGGGCGTTCGGTCCGTTCATCGGCAGTGGCGCGAGGTGGTCCTGGGTCGCGCGGTTGTAGCTGGCCACCAGCTGTGAGAATGCCGGCCCGTCCATCAGGTCCCCTGCAGCGAGGACGATGACTTTGGCATCACCGGCTTCGATCGCCCGCACTGCGTGCTGGAGCATGCCGCCAGCGCTTGCCCCGCCGTTCGTATCCTGCATCAACCAGGTCAGGCGAAGGCCCATCCGCCAGGCCAGGTCAATGGCGTGGTCGGGGTTAAGCGTGAAGCTGGAGACCGCGAATCCGTCGACGTCACCCGGGGTGAGACCTGCTTCCCGCAATGCGTTGCGGACGGCACGGGCAATAACCTGGGATGTTTCCGTCCCTGGTTGGGGGTGGCGGGTGTAAGGCGATTGCCCTGTTCCGATAATGGAGACCGTCACGTCGGTCCTTTCTGGGGTTTGCTACAGCAAGGGCGGGAAGATCCGGACGCTTAGGAGACGGTCTCTGCCGGCTGTCCCGCGACCTGAGGCTGATCGTCGTGCTTTTTCCGGCCGCCCGCGGCGACCACCGCTATCAGGGTCACCAGCACCATGCCAATGAGGTACAGCGACACCGGTGCGGAGGAGTTGAAGTTCAGCAGCAGGGCCGTGGCGATCATGGGGGCTACCCCGCCGGCGAACACGGCTGCGATTTCGTGGGCAATTGCCATGCCGGAGTAACGGACTTCGGCGGAGAACAGTTCATGGAAGAACGCCGGCTGGGTTCCGATCATGGCACCGTGGCAAACACCGTTGGCGATGAGGAAGGCAAGGATCACCACGGCAGGGGTGTTGGCATCGATCATTGCAAAGAACGGGAAGGCCATCACACCCATGCCCACGGCACCAAAGGCGTACACGGGGCGCCGGCCGATGCGGTCAGAGAGGTATCCGAAGAAGATGTAAGCGCCGAACGAGACCAGCATTGACACCGCCACGGCCAGGAGCAACAGCCCCTTGTCTACTCCTACGTGGACGCCGTAGACGATCGAGAAGGAAAGGAAGATGTACGAGCCGCCGTTTTCAGCGACGCGCAGGCCCATGGCAATAAGGATTTCGCGGGGATGGGCCCTTATCGCATCCAGCGCGGGGACACGGTGCTGGGGACTGCTCTTGCGGACTTCGGTGAACTCCTTGGATTCGGGAAGCTTGAGGCGGATGTAGGCGCCCACACCAAGCAGAACGATGCTCACGAGGAACGGCAGACGCCAACCCCAGGCCAGGAACTCAGGTTCGGGCATCAGCTGGACCAGGAAGAAGGCCAGGGAAGACAGGACGAAGCCGAGCGAGATGCCGCCCTGGCTGAAGGCTGCGAGCATGCCCCGGCGTGAGTTGCCGCTGTTTTCGCTGATAATCAGAACGCCGCCCCCCCATTCGCCGCCGGCGGCGATGCCTTGAAGGATTCGAAGGACGATGAGCAGCGTCGGCGCCAACACCCCAACTTGGGCGTAAGTGGGCAGGAAGCCCATCAGCATTGTGCTGATCCCCATGATTGTCAGTGTCATGACCAGCGACTGCTTGCGCCCCAGCTTGTCTCCGATGTGACCGAAAATTATTCCACCCAGGGGGCGGGCAGCGAACCCGACAGCGAATCCGGCAAAAGCCGCCATCGTGCCCACGAGCGGGTCTGTGCCGGCGGGGAAGAACAAACGTCCAAACACGATGGCCGATGCTGTGGCGTACAGGAAGAAGTCGTACCACTCAAGGGCATTGCCGACGAGTGAGGCAACAACGTACTTGCGGACCCCGGGACGTTGTCCCGGCGATGGGGTTTGGGGATGAGACATTGTTGCTCCTTAGTGCTGAACTGTGGCATTTGACGGGCCGGCGTGACTTCGGGTCATGGCCTTATCTCTGCTGATCCGGCGTGCGCCCTGCAAGCGAGCTCCATAAGTGTGACGGGCGTTACGTTGACTTATTTCAGTGTCCCTCCCGGGGCCGGTACCGTCGAATGCCTATATCGCCAGGGTCTATGCAGGTTCCGGTAAGCCAGCCCGATACGCGGCAGTAGGTGTTCCGGACCGCACAGCGCGGTGCTAACGTCGCAGCCATTGGCCCTGGTGCACACGCCGCGGGCAGCCACGCAATCCTCAGGCCTTCGCTGGGGTCAACACTTTAGGAGCTCCCATGGAACTAAACGCTGTGAATGACACCCGTCAGGCCGGCTTGGCCCGCCTGCTCGCTGATCTTGGCACCAAACGAACCGGCGTAGTGGACCTCACGACCCCGCTCTCCGCCGCCACGCCCACACTGGAGTTGCCCGCGCCATTTGCTAATCTCATTGATTTTTCGCTCGAGGAGGTCTCCGCTTACAACGAGCCAGGACCCTACTGGAAGCACCACAACATCCATACAGGAGAGCACATCGGCACCCATCTGGACGCCCCGGTACATTGGGCCACCGGGCGCGACGGCAAGGACGTCGCCCAGATCGAGCCAGCCCGGTTAGTAGGCCCAGCCCTTGTCCTGGACGTCACCGCAGAGGCCGCCGCGGACCCCGACTTCCTGCTGGATCACCACCACATCCGCGAATGGGAGTCGGAGTATGGATCACTGCCAGAGGGTGGCTGGCTCCTCGTTCGTACCGGGTGGGACAACCGCTCCCAGGACCGTGAACGCTTCCTGAACAAGGATGAACAGGGCAACCCCCACTCCCCCGGATTTACAGTCGAATGCGCCCAATGGATTGCAGAAGAATCCGGGTTGTCGGGAATCGGCGTAGAGACGGTCGGCATTGACGCCGGCGCAGCCGCCGGACAACAGCCCCCTTTCCCGGCCCATCACTTCCTGCTGGGAAATGATAAGTACGGCATCACTTCGCTGCGGAATCTGGCTCAGCTGCCGCCAGTCGGCGCAGCGCTCATCGTGGCCCCGTTGCCGATCGTCGGCGGAACCGGCAGCCCGGCCCGCGTGCTCGCCCTGGTTGACGCAAACCAGATGCATTGATCAAGGACGCCGGGGGCGTTCAGTGGCGTGCGCGACATGAAGAAGCCCGCAACAGGTCGGATCCGAGTCGGGGATTATTGGCCGCAGTTGTGCTCTGGGAATGGCCAAGCTAGCGCCAGGGTGTAGACCGGCGTAGCCTCGACGAAAACGAACAGGGCGCTGGGCGGGACTAGATACGGAGGCCGGCTCGACGGCCAAGGGTTAATTCGTTAGAGGAGCCAGACATGGCTGGCTGGAATGCTGACGCGGCGGCCGGCCCGATGGGGCCACAGTCAGTTACCTTGGTGCAAGGATCATCGTTCTGCATCTCCTTCCTGAACGGAGACAATCCACTCCGAACTTCCACACGGTCTGTTCATTCAGGACACCCGTGTCCTGTCCGGCTGGAGCCTGACCGTTAACGGTCAGCCACTCGAGCCCTTGGCGGCGGAGACGAAGGAGCCGTACCGGGAGTTGTCCGGCGCCGGTGTTCCAAAAGCCCTCCTTGCCCGTGACTACGGGATCAGCAGGGATACCGTCTGCCAGTACCTTCGGCACGCCAAGCTGGAGTGATCCGCTCCCTGCCTGCGCCGTCGAGTGCCACGGTCCGCACAACCGTTAGCTTCAGGGAACATCCATTATCGGCTCTTTAAATCCGGCAGTGGGAGTGGCTGCGAGTGCTCCCCTCAACGATCATCTACGCCGCCAGAATTTCCCCTTCAACGTCATTTTCGGCATGCTCGGAGACCGGATCGGCTGGCGCAACGCAAGTGCAGGCTAGTTATCCCTGACAATCAAGCAGGAGCAACCGCACCAGTGGGTCACGGCTAATTCAGACGAAGGGCAGTCAGTATTCCTGCCCGAATTACGAGGAGCCTTCGTGAAACTGCTCAGACGATCAAAATCATTGCGTCCTCCTTGTGCGTTCAATCCTTGCTGCATTAAGGAGTTTGGATGAATTGGAGAGCTGGAACCGTTAGGATACGAGACGTGATCGCTCTAACGATCTGCGCGCGGTAGTTTCAACAGCTCTTGCCACTGCGCGAGTCACCCGAGGGTCCTTCCAGTCCGGAATTACCTGACCAGGCCATAGGCCATCCTCTGCGGCGATATCGGCTATGGCATGCGCCGCCGCGATCTTCATGTCCAGGGTGATGCACTTGGATCCGCCGTCGAGGGCACCCTGAAATGTGCCTGGCAACGCGAGCAACTTGTTGAGCCGCGTGGATAACACTGTCCTCCCGACGCCAGCCGTCGGCTCTGTCGAGGGCACAACCCAGGGACCTAACGGAACTAGTTCAAAAACAACGGCGTCCAGGGCCAACCCCTCAAGGTGATCTTCAGTGCTCGCCTCACCGCCCCAGGTGATAATGGCATCTGCTCCGTCGACCGCTTCCTTCAATCCGCCTATCCGACCACCCGGGTTGGTGAGCCATGCTAAATCATCCTGCACGGCGTTCAATTCATTGCGTTCCCGGGAAATAATCCCTTGGGAGTCCACGAGAATGATTTCTGCAATGCCCTGGGCGAGGAGAAGTTCAGCTATACCGGTGGCAGCGGGGCCATCTCCTGCTATGACCACTTTGAGTTGCCCAACTTTCCGGCTCCTCAAGCGTGCAGCATTAATCAGCGCAGCAAAGACAACGATGGCAGATCCGTGTTGCTCATTGTGCATAACGGGAATTTGCAGCTCATCATTCAAGATGGTTTCTATCTCATAGCATTGCAAGGTTGAAATACTGTCGAGGCAAACGGCATCAACGTAGCGGCTGATCTGCTTCACACTTTCGACAAACTCAACCATGTTTTGACTCCCCAAAGTTATCGGGATCAGTTCCAGCTGATCACAGACCCAAGAGCGGGCTTGCGTTGCTTCCTTACCGGGCCGGGAATCGCCGCTCCGTGCGTTGGGCTCACTGATCCCTGACGACATGCCACTGACCACCGCCACCTTTCGCAGGTTGCTATCCCCGTCCATGTATTGGCGCCGCGTGATAGCCCAGCCATTCTCAAGAAGGGCCGGAGCCGCCTCCACCCGCATGAGCGGTTCAGGAAAGCCTTGGTGTCCATGCTCAGCCCACGATTCTTTCACTTTTTCGACTTTCACTTGGTTCTCAATGCTTATCGATAGTCCTACATCTGCACTACGGAAGATGTAGGACTTGTGCTCCCAAAAGACCGTTCGACGTGGTTGGCCGGCTTCTTCTCGCATCGCCGGCCCTCTTCATGGCTGGCACTTGGAGGTCATGGGCGGACCTTCGGCATCTTGGGGAAATTTCCCTGGTTGGGTCAAAGGGCTAAAGAATCGAGGAATTGCTCGATCACGGCAACCACTTCGGCGCTCTTTTGCTCCATGAGGGGGATGCGGCCACCTTCAACTTCCACGACCTGAACAGACTTTGAATTCGAATAGGCGGCCGCGATCTTGGAGGTGTGCGGGTAAGAGACGGGGTCTTCTGTGGGGGCGAGCAACAGGATTGGAGCGGTGACGAGCCCAACGCGGTTTTCCATGACATAGCGTGCGCAAGCACGGTGGCCCTCGGCTGGGTCGACGCCGGGCGCCAGCGCATCCCTGATGAAGCGATCGAGGAGGCCGGGCTGGCCCTCCGGGTAGAAGGAGTAGCGCTTCGCCCACAGTTGTTTGAGATGCTCACCGTCCTCCTGCCGGGTGACCACGTCTACCCCTTTGCTGGTGGACGTGCTTTCGCTCATTTGGCGGGTTGTGCGAAAAGACGAATCGGCGAAGGCCCCGGCTGATAGGACTGACGCGGAGACGCGGTCAGGCGAGGCGGCAGCGACCTCGGAGGCCACAAACATGCCTGTGTGATGACCGACTAGAGCGAAGCGCTTCAATTGAAGGGCGTCCGCGAGTGCGATCACGCCGGCGGCATATTGCTCAATGGTTTGAGGGCAGCCGGGCGCGGGTTTGGCGGACATGCCGAATCCGTACATGTCCATCGCTATTACCCTGCGTTTTGCCGCCAGCAGCGGGTGCACCTCCCGGAACTCATCAAGAGAGCGCGGCGTCTGGTGAAGCAGGATCACAGCTTCACCTTCACCGGCCTCGGCGTAATGCAACTGACCGAGTGGTGTCTCGGCGTACCCGTAGCGGAGCGTTACTTCGGACATGGGTTTCCCTTCAGCGATGTTTGCTGTCAAGCATCACCCTGCTCTCACTGCTCTACCCAGCGAGTGGTCCGCTCACCGAACCGCTCACGGGGGATCCGTGGTTAAATAATGGACAATCTGGATAGCGGCTCCGAACCGCTGCCTAACAATGGATTAGGAGAATGCAAGTGAGTACCGTGCAGCCAAACGTCCAGGCACCGGGACAACCGGACGACACTCAGCCCGACTCTGTACTCTCCAAGGCGCATCTGTTGCTGAGCGCGTTTAGGCAGGGTGTTTCTACGCTGGGGTTAACCGACCTTAGCCGCCGTTCAGGCGTCTCTAAAGCCAGCGCGCACCGCCTTGCTACGGAACTGGTGGAACTCGGCTATCTCACTCGGACTCTTGGCGGCTACCAATTGGGTTTGCAAGTGTTCGAATTGGGCCGGCTGGTTCCCGGCCCAGCGATCCTCCGCGATGTAGCGCGGCCGGCAATGCAGGATCTCCGGGTTGCGACTCGTGGAATCGTGCACCTGGCGGTCCCTGAGGGTGGGGAGTGTGTGTATCTCGACCGGATTGCCGGACGGAACGAAGTCGTGGTCATCAATTCCGTAGGGGATCGTGTGCCGTTTCATCTGACCGCGTCAGGTCGTATCTTCCTGGCGCACTCGCATCCTGACAGGATAGATCAGCTTGACACCGCCGGTCTGGCGGCACTCGGTGCGCGCAACCAAGCTGAGGCTACCGCTATATTGGCGGGGATTCGGACGCGTCGCTATGCGGAAGAGCGATCTACATGCTTCCGGGGGGCCAAGGCGCTGGCAGTTCCGATTGTCTACCCGGATTCGGAGCAGGTAGTTGCCGCAATCTCTGTCACTGTGCCTCTTGAGCGTCGTGACGAGCAGGATTTGTTGCGTGCCCTGTGGACAACGTCGAGCGATATCAGGGCAGGTCTTCTGCGGACGTTCGACCATGGCGTCGGGCCTCAGCCCATGAAAAACTTCCTCTAACTGTTAGGCGAATAAAATCAGAGGCTAATCCGGCTAGCGGACCAAGCACTTCAGCTCGGCACACATGAGCAGGGAGAGTTGTGGCATGGATAAAAAAGGCACCATGATCGACATCCTCGTCAAGCGCATCGAGAGCCTTGAGGCTGAAGCGGAAATCCGCCGGATACAGGCCCGCTACATGTTCCTCTGCGACACGCCATGTCCCGAGTTCGGCGTGGAAAGCGATCAGCAGCGTATCGAACTAATACTCGACCTGTACACCGAGGATGCGGTGTGGGAGGGGGTAGGCGAATACTACGAAAAACAGTTCGGCCGTTGCGTTGGGAAGGAAGAGCTGCGCGCTCATCTGAACCGGTTCTGGGCAAGCGACCAGGACCCGAAACTTATGCTGAACGCGCATTTTTTGACCTCGGAGCAGATCCACGTTCACGGTGACGAGGCCGACGGGCAGTGGATCCACTTTCAGCCGTGGCTCTTCGCAGACGGAAAGTCTTTGATCCGCAGCAGTCGACTCAACAACGCTTTCCGCAAGGTCGACGGCGCGTGGAAGATTGCCCGAACCCGCACAGAGAACGTCGCGATCGTCGACCTTCCGGAGTTCTTCGCCACGAGCTACCCTGGCACGTCCGTGCTTATGAAGCCTGCGGGAACGAACCAAAGCAACGAGCACGTCCAAGTAGGCGCATAACCATCATCGCCTGTACCGGAGCCGGGCGAAAAGCCGCCAAAGGCGCGGGCACAGCTCAGTAGCCCCAGATACTCCTGGTTCCGTCGAAGGTGAAGGCAGCTTGATCCAGAGATCGGGTAGCCTTCTCCAACCTTCCCGGCGACGACGGCGAGGTGTTCCGGCCGCGGACGGACGCCCTGATTCCGGCGCCCTTAATGGCAGTGCGCTGGCTGTCGACGGCAGAGCCGCCGCCCTGGCGTTGCTGCAGGGCCGAAGGCAGACGGAGTTCGACATGATGTCGTATTGGTGGTGAAGGGGTTCGCAGCGATGGCGCCAGGTTTGTCCGTAAAGGATGGGCCTAAAGGTGCTGCTCGGCCCATGCCGCTGCGAGCAGCGCCTGGATTTCGGTTGCGGCAACAACCTGGAATCCCAAGGGAAGGCCGCTGGCGTTGCGGAGGCCCGGGACGGCGACGGCAGCCAACCCCAAAGCCTGCCAAGCGCGGCTCAGGACGGGATCGCCGGTGACGTTGGTTCCGAGCGGCGCAGACCCAGGGGCGGCGGGACCGATAATGGCATCGTACTGCCCAAGTACACGGTCAACGATCCGGCGCGCGTCGGTCACCAATCGTCTTGCTTCCATGTAATCTGCCTCGGGCATCGAGGATCCGGTCGTGAGGAGGGTAGCAAGGGGTTCACTGAGCTGGTCGATGTGTTCAAGTTCCGCGGCGCGTTCCCGCGAAGCTTCATAAGCCATGACAACCCTGTGGGCGGCCGTCAGCTCGGCGATCAGCGCCTCATCCGGAAAGGGGTGGAGCTGTGCTCCATTGTCGGAGAACGAAGCGCACGCGGCGGACATGGCTGTATTCATCTCATCGGTGACCACCCCTAGCGGGTCGGCGGTCCAGAAGGCAATCCGTGGTGCCATCATTTTCCCCGGCAGATCTGGCTGCCCGCTGAGGGCCGACCACGCCAGTGCAAGGTCGGACGCAGTGGCGGCGAATATGCCATGTGCATCCAGGCTCGAGCTGAGACCGACCACGCCGGTGAGTGGAAACTGCCCATTTTTCATCACCAGTGAGGCCACGCCGCAGTATGACGCGGGTCGGGTGACCGATCCGGCGGTTTGTGATCCGATTGCGATCGGTACCTGGCCTGCAGCCACCGCCGCTGCAGAGCCGCTGGAGGATCCCCCTGGTGTGTGATCGAGATTGGCCGGATTCCGGGTGGGGCCGGGCTGAAAATAGGCAAACTCGGTAGTTACCGTCTTGCCCATCGGGATGGCCCCTGCTGACCGCCAGGCTTCGACGATCGCTGCGTCCTTCAGTGCCGGCTTGGCCGTTGTGCGCAGGACTGAGCCGCAGCGGGTGGGCATGCCTGCGAGATCGATAATGTCTTTCACCCCCATGGGGACACCTCGGAGCGGCCCGTCTCCGGTAATTGCGGGAGTCGGCACTAGATCGACCCAAGCCTGCACGGCGGAGTCAGTCTCACGGATGCGGTTCAGTGCCCGTTGCATTCCTTCTTCGGGACTTGTACGGTGCGCCGCCAAGTCCGCCACGAATTCTCGAAGGGACCACGGCTGCAGCAGGTTCACTCGTCACCCCAGGCTGCGTCCGCTTCCCAGTAGTCCATGCCATTGGCGCTCTTCCGGTGACGCCACTCCGAGGTCCGTAGGAGGGTGGGCTCAACGGTTGCTGTCACGTCGTCCGCAGCATCGGGACCGTCAGCCGGCACCCCCCAGTGAACCCAGTTCAGTTCGAGGCCGCCTGCCTCCCGCACGAAAAGGTCAACATGTTTCCACCCGTAGCCGTAAGTGTCGTTGTAGCAAGTGAGGGTCATATGAGATCGCGGATCAGCCATAGACCTATGCCATCGCAAATCTGTTTACTGCACGAGCCAGCGGTTCGCTCAGCGGTCCAACCCCTGCGCTTGCCCGGCCCTGATGCCTAACCATGGGGTTATCAGATTGCGAACGAGGAGGACCACCATGGACAGCATGCGTACATCGTCGAAGGAGGAGATGTGGGTTGCGGTTCTTGCAGAGCTCGCAGAGCGTCGTCAGGAATTCCACGTTCTTGGCTACGTGCCACGCGATTTCATCGAGAAGTTTTTTCCGCTGGGGCTCTACCGCGCCGCGACTCCAATACAATTCGGCGGGGTCGTTATGCCTCCTGCGGACTTCCTGAGGAGCATCGAACGCATAGGCCGGATTGACGGCTCTACTGCCTGGGTCGTGGCGTTTGCGTCGAGCAACACCTATTGCGGGGCCCTTCCGCTCGAAACGCAGGCCGAAATCTACAAGAACGGCCCTGACGTTGTCTTCACCGGCGGCCTGTTCCCCATGCAGAAGGCTGAACGCACTCCTGCAGGTTTCCGGGCCACTGGTCGCTGGAAATTTGCCAGCGGATCCATGGCTGCGGACTACATCAGCGTAGGGCTGCTTGACGATTCCGCGGGGGGCAAACCTCGAGCTGCGGTGCTTCCCGCCGACAAAGTCAAAATCGTTCAGGACTGGGACGTGAGCGGAATGCGTGCCTCCGGCTCGTTTGACACCGTCGTCGAAGACCTTGAGATTCCCCTGGAATGGACCTTCATCCGCGGGGGCGAGTCACTCATTGACGAGCCGCTTTTCCATTACCCGTTAATCGGATACCAGGCTCAATGCCATGCGGCCATTGGTCTCGGAGTCGCCCAGGGTGCTCTTGATTACGCACAGTCTGCGGGCTCATACCGGGGAATCACAGGGGCCCCCCCGGTAGGGGAACGCGCCTACTATCGCGTCGAGTTCGCTAAGGCATTCGTTGCTCTCCAATCGGCACGTTCCTACCTCCTTGATGTGGCGGAGGAAGTGTGGGAAACGGTGAGCAAAGGGCAGGAAGTGACCGACGATCAGAAGGCCCGCATCCGGCTTAGCGCCGTCAACGTGTCCGATACCGCGAGCCAGGTGGTGCACGACGTAGCGAAGGTCTCCGGCGCTGCAGTCATCAACAACTCGCATCCACTGCACCCGATACGGATGGATGCCCAAGTCCCGCAGCTGCACGCATCACTCAGCCAGCACATGTACGACGACGCAGGCGCCGTACTACTGGGTTTGCAGGCGACCACTCCCGGATTCCTGTGACATCAAATCCTGTTGCCCACCACCCATCAACACTGGAGCACTAAGACCATGACCATTGAATTCACCTCTGAGAACATTCATGACGTACATCCAGCAGACCTTGTCCAGGCTGACCGTGTGGCCGCACGGGTCTATACCGACCCGGAAATCTTTGAACTCGAGATGAAAAACATCTTCGAGAAGACTTGGATCTGGGTCGCGCATGAGAGCGAGCTTCCCAGTCCCGGCAGCTTCAAATCGACTTACGTCGGCCGGAACCCGGTCATCGTCACCCGGGACCGCAAGGGGACCTTCAACACTTTGGTCAACCGGTGCCGCCACCGTGGCGCCAGCCTCTGCGAACAGCGCACAGGAAAGTCCAATGGATTCACCTGTCCCTACCACGCCTGGTCTTACGGCCTTGACGGAAAGCTTCGTGGCATCCCATACCCCGAGGGATACGAGGGAGTTATCAGGAAGGAGGAGATGAGCCTGCAGAAGCTCCGTACCGAGAGCTACCGCGGCATCATCTTTGCGACATTCAATGCCGAAGCAGAGCCCCTCGAGGAGTTCCTCGGCGACGCCAAGGTCTGGATAGACCGCTTCCTGCAACAGGGCGGCGACTACCCGATCAAGGTCATTGGAACCCACCGCTTCAAATACAGCGGCAACTGGAAGATCCAGCTGGAGAACACGAGCGACGGATACCATTTCCCCATCGTGCACCGATCCTGGATGGCCACGGTTGACGCGGAAACAGCCAACATGCTCAGTTTCATGACCGACCCCGCATCGACATGCCACGACCTGGGAAATGGCCACTCCGTCATGCACATGGTGCCCGAGCACATGGATCTGAGCGCTGATGACGGGACCGAACCGCTCCAACCGCGCTTTGACGACCTGGTCGCCGAACTGAAAGCGGCCGGCGTTGACGACGGTCAGATTCGAAAACAAGTACACGCCATGCACGGCACAGGTTCGAACCTCGTTCTCTTTCCCAACATCGGGCTCTCTTCCGCGTTTTTCCGCGTGCTGCGGCCAATCAGCGCGAACGAGACGATCATCGAACACCTTGCCATCGGCCCTGACGCGCCACCTGAAATCGCCGGTCCGGTGAGTCGTGAACGGCTGCGCGTCCACGAACATTTCCAGGGCCCGTTTGGCTTCGGTACCCCCGATGATGCGGAGGGCTGGGACCGTGTGCAGCGAGGAGCGCAAGCATCTCCGGAGATGCCGATCTTGGTCAACCGAGGGCTGAACCGTGAGGTCAGCACTTCCGAAGGCTGGCCCACCTCACACAGCACCGACGAAACCGGCATGCGAGCCGCCTACCAGATGTGGAAGAAGATGATGAGCAATGACTGAAGCCGTAACAATTTCAACCCCGCTTAACACCCCAATCGACGACGCCCGGGTCGTACGGGCGATCCAGCTGATTTGGCGCGAAGCCGACCTGCTTGACCGCAAGGATTACATCACCTGGAACGAGCTGTACGCCGACGAAGGCATCTACGTCATCCCCGTGGATTCAGAGACTGATGATTTCGACAACAACCTCAACATGGTTTATGACGATGCCCGCATGCGAGCTCTCCGTGTGCAGCGTCTGGTGGAGGGTTATGCGATTTCAGCAGTGGACTCGGCGCGGACAGTTCGTACGGTGTCGAGGTTCGTCCCCGGGGAGGTAAGCGAAGATATCGTTTCCCTTCGCGCCGGCCAGGTGCTGGTGGCACACAAGCGGGGCAACTATGACCTGTGGGCCGCCGATGTCGACTACGTTATCCGGCTGGGCCAGACTCCCGTTGATGACCGCATCGTCCGCAAAGCCATCCGCCTTATCGACGCCGGGGACGTGGTGCCGGCTGCCGGATTCCTCCTATGAGGGACGTACTGGTGGTTGAGGTCGCGGAGATCCTCCACGAAGCGGAGGAGATCCGCTCACTGCGGTTGAAAAAGCTCAACGGGGCTCCCTTTACGGCCTTTGAAGCCGGGGCCCATGTCGACGTCGCCGGCCCGACCGGGATTGTGCGCCAATACTCGCTGGCCTCCGACCCTCGCGACTCCTCTTCAATCATGATCGCCATCAAGCGCGAGTCAGCTTCGCGAGGCGGGTCCGAGGCGCTGCACCAACTTCGGGTAGGCGATCACCTCAGGATTGGCAAGCCCCGGAATCTGCTCTCGATCGCCCCCAACGCTGACCGCCACCTGCTCGTTGCAGGGGGCATCGGCGTCACTCCCCTACTCAGCATGTCCTATGAGTTGCACAGCCGCGGCGAAGAGTTTGCCCTCCACTACTTTGCACGGTCAAGGGACCAGCTTGCATTCGCAGACTTCCTGGAGAACCGTGCGGAGTTCCGTGACCGAGTCACGATTCACCTCGGCACTCCGCGCACGCAGCTTCCTGCAACGCTGTCCTCTATAGGGGAAGGCCTCACGGGATCCAGCCACGTGTACACGTGTGGCCCCACCGGCTTCATGGCCAAGGTGGCCGAAACCTTCACTCCGGTGGTCGGCACCGACCACGTCCACATCGAACACTTCGCTGCTGAGGAGACTGAAACTTCGAGCAACCGGGCCTTCGATGTCCAACTCGATACTGGTGAGTCCTTTGAAATACCGGCGGATCGTTCGATTCTGTCTGTCCTTGAGGAAAACGGGATCGAAGTTTTCAAGTCGTGCGAAGAAGGTGTCTGCGGATCGTGCGTATCCGGGCTGCTGGAAGGAGTTCCCGACCACCGCGACCACTGTCTTTCCGAGGCGGATAAAGCGGCGGGGAAGGACATTGCGCTCTGCGTCTCCCGCGCACTGTCGGACAAGCTTGTCATCGAACTCTATTAAGCCTGAACAAAGAAGGACAGTCAGAATGCGCAGCCAGAAAGAGCGGACAGATACTCCTCCAAGGGATCACCCGGAGCGGAAGTCACAGTGGCGTCAGGTTCTCGGAAAGTACCCCACCGGCGTCACGATCATCACAACGGTCGATGAGGCCGGACAACCAGTCGGGATGATTGTCGGGACGTTTACGTCGGTCTCCGTAGATCCTCCACTGGTCGGTTTCCTGCCTCAAAAAACCTCATTTACCTATGCCAAAATTGAGAGTGCTGGTCGCTTCCGCGCGTCGGTCCTCGGGGCCGGACATGAAGAGCTGTGCCGCGCATTTTTCCGCGCGGCACCCAATGACCGTTTTGCCGGCGAGGGGTGGGAATTCGACGAGGGCGGCATCCCCAGGCTGAAGGACGCTGTTGCCTGGTTTGACGCCACCGTCCACAACATCCACCCTGCCGGTGACCACGTGATGGTTCTTGGCGAGGTAACGGACTTCGGGCTGGGTCCTCGAACAGGTGGACTGCCATTGGTCTTCCTCAACGGCGGGTATGGTTCATTCACGATCCCCCGGCAGGATTTCAACCTCGACAACCTGGGCGGCCAGTTGCGCCTCGCGACAAGCCTCGGGGATGAGGTTGAGGAGTTATCTCACAGCTTGGGACTGGAGTGCTCCATCTCAACGGTAGTTCAGGACACTGTGGTCGTGCTGACGGCATCTGATAGCCGATCACCGTACGTCGGCACTTACTTTCCCTTCGTCGCTCCAATCGATCCCGGCTTCGCGGCCTGGTCGACGCCCGCACTGCACCGCACGTGGACCGAAGGCTCCCGACATCTGAGAGGGCGGGTAGATGCGGCGCTGATCGAGGAAATCCTGACGCTCGTGCGGAAAAACGGCTATGCAATTTCCTTTGGACATACGAGAAGTGAGCAATTCAGCGCAGCCTTTTCGTCAGCTAAAGGCGACTGGGGCACGCTTTCGCCCGTTTGGGATTCCCTCGTGTCCGCCTATGAGGAATACTGCCGGCACCCCGAACCTGCAGCCCATGCAACCCTGATCCAGGTACCAGTCTTTGGACAAGACCAATGCGTGGCCTTCGAAATCGTGGTGAGCGGATTCGGACCTGGCGCCACCAGGGAACGCTTCCGGGAAATCGTATCGCGCACCCTTGATTGCGCAGTCCGGCTAACGGATAAGATCGGCGGGCGCGCCCCTAGCGATTACTCTATCCAGTTGCCCTAAAGGCAGTGAACCGACAAGCACAGGCCCCGTCCGCACCAATACGGCGGCTTTCCACTAGACCTTAGAGTCAAGGCAGTCGCTAGTGCCGGGCAGGTTTCGGGGTCATCGTGCTCCTGGTAAACGAATGCTTGCCTGCCCACACCCCGCTCCTTCCCACGCGCGGGTTGCCGGAGCTGCTCAACGCCATGTGGACGTGGTGGCCACAGACCTTCACTCCACTTTCAGACGAACGATTTGCGAGGAAGCACCATGACCGCTCTGCACTCCATTCCCCTGACCCTCATCGACGGATCGGCCACTGATTTCGGCCGCTTCAAGGGCGAGGTGGTGCTGGTGGTAAACGTCGCCTCCCGGTGTGGTTTCACCCCGCAGTACGCCGGGATGGAGGCGCTGCACAACAAGTTCCGGGAGCAGGGCTTCACTGTCCTTGGAGTTCCTTGTAACCAGTTTGCCGGGCAGGAACCGGCCGCCGACACCGAAATCGCCGAATTCTGCGAACGCAACTTCGGTGTGACGTTTCCGCTGACCACCAAGGCCGATGTCCATGGCGGGAATCAGCACCCGCTCTATGCTGAGCTGACAAAATTCCGGTCCACTGGAATCCCGGAGCAGGTGCAATGGAACTTTGAGAAGTTTCTGGTCACTCGCGACGGGGCCGTCGCGGCACGTTTTGCCTCCGCTGTGGCACCGGATTCCCCCGAGATCATCGAAGCTGTCCAGGCCGCCTTGAACGAGCCAGGGCAGAACCCCAGTGCAGGCTCCTATAGCTCTTGAGGAAAGAACCCGCATCCGGCGGCGAGACTCGCGGCGTTCCATTATGAGCCTCTACGAAGGCCTCACTTGGAACGGGTAAAGGTTCCCCGGGCACGGGCTACGCCCCCTTCTCACGCCGGCCTGAAACTGTGGACGTGGATGGGCCCAGCAGCAGCACCGGGAGGGCTCCCAAAACGCAGGCAAAACAGTCCGTTAGGAAACTCGTCAAGCAATCACGTGGGTAATGAACCGGTACCGGCCGGGGTCAACGATGAGCAGCTGTAGTAAAAGCAAAAACAATGGGGGACCCCGGCTGCATCGGGTTCTCCCGCGCTGTATTAATTGTCGGTTCGGCCAGCTCCCCTCCACGTGGTGTTAGATCCGGACCCAAAGAGCGTCAGAACAGGGCCCATCACCATTCCAGGGCCCTGTCAAAGCCCAGACGCAGATCACGCACAGAGGCGCCAATGTTGCCCGCCTTCACGAGGAAGTAGTGGATGCTTCGTGCCGTCGTTCTCCCCGGTGGTGCCAAGGGCACCCTGGTTTCCGTCTCCGGGACCGAATCCGCCAAAGTGCGGCCCCTCTATCAGGGCGAATCCCATTCGCTTGTATGTGCAGTAGGCGACGGAGCGGTCCCGGATCTCTATGGGGGAACCACGGGTTTAGATGGTTTCTCCAACTCGGCAGGGCGTCCAAGGCATGCAACAGACAGTTGTGTGAAGGTTTACCGCACCCGGCGACGACGAGCGGGGAGCGACCATCCGGCAAGAGTCGGGGTATGTGGCTGCTGCCGAGCTCTGGTCGGCACACAGATAACTGAGGGAGCACCAGCCGCTGCTCTACCGGAAAAGGAAATCCGCTTTCGGGGTGATCTGGCTGCCTCACTTCGGCCAGGCCTAACCTGACTGATGTGGGTAGGCTCCGGCCTATTTGACGTCCGAGGGGTGCTTTGCGAGCGGCACCACCGTGATGTCCATATAGGGGAACAGCGGAAGATTTTGCAGGACCTCGTGGAGTTCATCGTTCGAATCGACGTCGAAGATGGAGTAGTTGGCGTACTCCCCCACTACGCGCCAGATTTCCGGCCACTTGCCGGTGCGCTGCAGATCCTGGGAATAGGCCTTTTCCCGGGCCTTGACTTCGGCGGCTTCGGCCGGCGCCAGGTTCTCGGGCAGTTTGACGTCCATGTGGACCAGGTACTTCATGGTGTCCTCCCAATGGTTAGCGGTCAGTGCGGTAATGGTCCAGCTTGTCCTCGTCAATGGCAGTGCCTACGCCCGGTTCCTCAGGAACGCGGATGCGTCCGCCGGTGATGGCCAACGGCTCGGCCAGAAGATCGTCGGACATGTCCAGGTAGTTGGACAGTTCTGCTGCGCGCTTTGCCGTATGCGCGAAGGCTGCGCCGAAGGCAACGGACGCGACCGTACCCACTTGGGTGTCGATCTGGTTGCCAATGTAGACATCGATACCCATGCCCTCAGCCATCCCAACGATCTTGGCTGCCTCCGTAAACCCGGACCGGGCTGTCTTCACTGCCAGGAGGTTTGCGCCGCCGGTCAGGATTTCCCGCGCTGCTTCACCGAGGTTGGCAGCGGATTCATCGGCAGCGATGGGAATGGGAGCATTTTCCACAAGGCGACGGCGGCCCAGTACCTCGCGGGCGTCGTCGGGTTCCTCGAGGAACTGCAGGCCCAGATCGGCCGTGCGCCGCAATACCTCTGCCGCCTCGTTGGCGGACCAGCCACGGTTGGCGTCCATGTAGAGCTCGGCGTCCGCGCCGAGCCCTTCCCGCAGGGCCCGGGCGGCTTCGATGTCAAGGTGCAGCGGGTGGCGTCCGGTCTTGAGCTTGAACGTATTGATGCCATATGTGCCACGGAATTCCAGGGCCAATGCCAGCAGCTCCTCCGCCGGTTTGAAGCCGAGCATGTGCGAGACCCGCAACGAGTCGGAGTAGCCGCCCAGGAGTTTCGTCACTGGATGTCCAAGGGTTTTGCCGATGGCGTCCCAGACTGCGATATCGACGGCGCCCTTGGCTGTCTGGTTGTGCACCGTCCGGTGAAGGATGGCCTGGATCTTTTCACGGTCGAAAATGTCCACGCCGACCAGCTGGGGGGCAAAAACATCTTCCACGATGGCAACGATGGATTTTTGCGTCTCACCATACGTGTAGGGGCGCGGCGGGGTGTCCGCGGTGCCCACTGCCCCGTCGTCCGTGCGCAGCCGGATCAGGACATGGTCTGCCTCGTGCACGGAACCGGATGCGAAGTGCAGCGGTTGGAGGTACGGGATTGAGTAGGGTATCGCCTCGATGGATGCGATCTTCATAGTTCGGGAAGCCTTTCGTCAGGCAACGGGTCTAGACCCGGCAGGCGAAAACGGGTCCGCCACGGGATCGGCGTCTTGGGGAAACCACTTTCGCGGAGACCAGAGAAGCCCCGTTCCGCGGGTACGACAAGGTGAAGCCTCGCGAGCAATCGGAGGCTTCACCTTGTCAGGAGCGTTTTGGTCGTCCCCTGTCTTTCAGTCCTCGGGGTCGAGGATGAAGTTGTAGGTCACTTCGCGGCCGTTTCCTCCAGCGCGTTCCGTGGGCACAAGGATCAGTTCGGGCTTTACGGCCGCAGCGATGTCGTCATCAACATGTTGATCACCTTGGAAGTACAGCTGTGTGGTGATGAGCTGGTGTCCTGGCGCCGAAACCTTTACGTGGAGGTGGGCTGGGCGCCACGCATGCCAGCCCGCTGCTGAAATGAGTGCTCCGCAGGCGCCGTCGGTGGGAATCTGGTAGGGCGCCGGCTGAACAGTGTTGATCTGAAAGTTGCCCTGTTCATCCGCAACGATGGAGCCGCGGAGGTTCCATTCCGGCAGGCCGGGGGCGAACTGTGAGTAGAAGCCGCGGTCATCGGCATGCCACAATTCGATCAGGGCACCGAGGAGCGGTTCGCCGGCCGTATTGCGGACCTGTCCCTGAAACAGCAGCGCCGTGCCCGGCTCGTCTTCTCGCATCGGAAGGGTTGCCGGTGTGCGCTGGGCCGGTGCGTTGGGAATGTAGTAAGGGCCCTCGATAGTGCCCTTCGAGCCGCGGCGATTGGCGTTGGCTACTTCCTCCACGGAATGCTCGACCCAGACATCCAGGAACAGCGGCCACTCGCCGTCTTCTCCAACCTGGATGAGCCAAGCCTTGAGTGCGTTGTACTCGTCGTAGCTCACCTTTTCCTCGGCCACGGTTTCGTTGATCGCTTTGATGACGCGTCCTGCGAGAGTAGCGACGCGTTTCTGGCTTGCGTCGGCCGCGAACTTCTTATTTTCTCTGAAGCGCGCGGTTGCTCCAGCCCCCGAAGCTGCTGCAGTCGCCTGGGTTTCGATCGTCATACTGACTCCTTTGTCACTGCACGCCCTGCGTGCCTTTTTCGATGCCAGCCAGCATTTTTGGCAGGCAGATAGAGGTTCGGTTAATTGCGCACTGACACACTGCGCGATTGAATCAGCGCGCGGAAGCGGGACTACTTGGATGTTACGGAATGCCCGCCCCGCAGCGCTGACTGACTTGATCTACAGCAAACACAACCACATGGCAGAGTTGTTAGATCTTCGCCTTGTACTTAGCGAGAGGATTTACCAGCAACCGCAGGGCACGGTCGAAGAAGAATCCCATGATTCCAAGAGTGATGATGCCGACAAATGTCCAATCGATGCGTCCATAGTTGCGGGAGGTCCATATCAGGACTCCGAGCCCTTGATCGGCAGCAACCATCTCTGCAGACACGATTGTCAGGAAGCTGTTTCCCAGCGCCAGACGTGCGCCGGTAACGATATGGGGAACAGCGGACGGAAGGACAATGGAATAGAGCGTCTGGAAACGGCTAGCACCCAAACTCGATGCCGCCCGGAGTTTCGTCTCATCCGTTGCTACTGCGCCAGCCATTGTATTAATAACCACAACAAATACTGAAGTATAAAAAATCAGGACAATCTGAGACATGTCGCCGAGCCCGAACCAAACGACCGCAAGCGTCACGAAGGCGATCGGCGGAATAAAGCGGAAGAACTCGATATAAGGCTCAGCGAATTCGCGGATTATTCTCACGCGCCCCATAAGCAGCCCCAGTGGGGCGCCAACGGTGACACCAAGCAACCATCCGAGGATAATCCGGTAGCTTGAAGCGGTGATAGCCTCCCAGAGCGACCCATCATTGATGAGTCCCAAAGCCGCTTCTGCAGTCTGCCCAGGGGACGCAACCAGAGCGGGCCCGAACTGCAGAGACAAAAGCTGCCAAATGACCAACCCAGCCAAGATAGACATACAAGGGACTGCAGCCTTACGAAATGGAGAAGCGTACCGCGCCCCTGGGCGTGTGGCCGGCGTAGTTCGTCGGGCCGCCTGTACCTGTGTCATGAATTCTCCTTAGCGAGCCCCTGGTTACGGAGGGCTGTTCGCACTTCTTCGCCGATATCAGAGCGCAGTTTCTTGTGCAACTCGATGGCCCCTGCGGAGGTCTCGTCCCTAGGGCGGGGAAGATCTACCTCGTAGCTCGACTTAATTCGCGCTTTCGGTCCCGCAGTCATAACCAGGATCCGATCGGCGAGCAAAATTGCCTCGTCAATATCGTGGGTGACAAAGACTATGGTGCAGCCGCTTTTTTGCCATATACGGTCCAATTCGGTCTGCATTATGTGGCGCGTCTGGGCGTCCAAGGCGCCGAAGGGTTCATCCATGAGGACCACCCGTGGTTCGTTGGCGAGGACGCGGGCGATCTGCGCTCTTTGGCGCATCCCTCCGGAAAGCTGGGAGGGAAATTTATTTGCTGCCCCCGTCAAACCGACCAACTCGAGGTGCCGATCTGATATTCGACGTCGTTCCGAAGAACTCACGCCCCGCATCTTGGCACCGTACTCTATATTTTGCCGGACGGTCAGCCAATCGAATAGGGCCTCGGTCCCCTGAAAGACCATGCCGGTTTCAGGGCTTGGGCCATGAACTGGTTCGCCGTCAATGAGGAGCGAACCGCCCTTGATCTTTTCAAAACCGGCAACCGCGGTAATGAGCGTCGACTTCCCGCATCCACTTGGACCGAGAAGGCAGATAAACTCGCCCGGCCCCGCCGCAAAATCAACACCGTCAACCACCAGGAAGTCTCCGAAGCCTATTTGGACTCCTTCGGCGGCAAGGGCCGCTCCTGCCTTCGTCGGCATGGGTTCTGTTTTAAGCATCATACTGACCTCAATCACTTCACATTTTCCGAATACCAAGACGGGATGAAGATCGTCTTAAGCGCTGGCGCCTGTTTCAGGGTTCCGGCCTTGACGAAGAACTCTGCCTGCTGTGCTATTGCGCTGTAATCTGACTCTTCGTAGGCCCGGGCGCCGTAGTTCACAAGCGCCATATCCTTTGCGCTCTGGTTTTGATCGCCCCCAGTGGCTTTAGCAATAGCCGCAGAGGCCTTCTCAGGGTCACTCTGGACAAAATCGGAAGCCTGTTGCAGGACCTTCGCAATCGTCGCCACTTGGCTTGCGTTCTGGTCAATCCACTCCTGGTTGCCTGCCAGGACCTGCATGATTGGCTGATCGAAGGATCCGGTGTCCTGTAGGACTGTCAGTCCCAGCGCCACTCCTCGACTAGGCCAGGGCTCCCAGAGCACGAACGCGTCCACGTCGCCTTTCTGAGCCAGACTGGGAAGGGTCGCCGGGTCACTGGAAACGAACTTAACGCTCGCGGGATCTATGCCCTCGGATTTCAAATAAGTGTGGGCGAGAAAAGTACTCAACCCTGGAACCACGCCAAAGGTTTTGATATCAGCGGCCGCCTTGATGGTCGGCCGCGCCACCACCTTGGTGTAGGACCCCGACTCCATATACACAAAGGGGGCGCGCAAATCGGGGTTTTCTGCTGCAACCGTAAGAAGTGTCGTCGGACTGGAGCCCGCGAGCTGGACCTCTTTCCCGGCAATTGCTTGGATGGCATCGCCGCCGGCGGCGAATTTCCTGATCTTGACGTTCAGGCCTGCCTCCTTGAAGAGGCCCTGGGCGTCAGCCACGAAAAACAGCCCGTAGGTGGCATCGGCACCTACGCCGATAGTAACTTGGTTATTCGATCCGGATGTGCCAGTACCAGCCCCATCCGCACTACTGGCGCACCCGGCAAGCATGAATATGGCAAGAACGCCAAAGAGCATCTTTGGCATCCAACGGTGACGTCTCTGCATGGGTTTAATTCCTTTGTTGGGCCAGCCCGGCACCGACCTGAGCGGGGCATACGAATCAAGGTCCTCCTCAACCCCGGGGGAACTCAACACAGAGGTTCGCTCAGCGGACCATACAGCTGGGCCGGACACTTTGTGACGCGGATAACCGCTCAAAGGCAAATAATGGCAGTCATCCGGCTGCGGTCCGATCACTGAACCGAAGCGTCCAATCCTTCAGCCGGAAGGTGCAGGCTATGAGAACCCTTACTTTTAGCTTGAGAGGCTCCATCATGCGCGCCGCCCTGATTCACGAGTGGAACACTCCCCCACTCATTAGTGATGTTGCCGAACCACGGCGACTTCCCGGCGAGACTCTCGTCCAAATTGATGCTGCGGCGGTAGGCCACCTTGACATCACTGTGGCAAGCGGAGAGTTCACCCTGCAACCGCCACTGCCCTACGTCCCAGGCGTGGAGGGATCAGGCACCGTGCTTGAATCGGACACGTTCGAACCGGGAACTCAAGTGATTCTCCGTGACGGAACGATAGGTGTGGACCGCGACGGCACCTGGCGCGAGAAGGCCGCAGTTCCTGATGCTGCGCTGACTCCACTCAGGATTCGCGTAGATCCGAGCGTTGCGGCGACCTTCTTTGTCCCGACTGCGACTGCTTACATCGCCTTGTACGACCTCGGCGGCCTCGCGAAAGGACAGACGGTCATCGTTTCTGGCGCTACCGGCGCAGTGGGCTCAATGGCCGTCCAGCTCGCGCTTGAAGCGGGAGCAAATGTTATCGCACTCGTCTCGCGGTCCTCACGTCTGGCGCACCTGCCCGCAGGGGTTCGTGGGATCGCAGCTGATGATGCGGCAGCGTTCGCCCTTCTCGCGGCAGAACGACCTGCCGACCTGCTCGTGGACACCATCGGCGGTTCCGGCCTGAGCCAACGAATCAAGTGCGTCAAGCCCGGAGGAAAGGCAATTTGCGTGGGATACACAGCTGGCGCGAAATTTACTATTGATCTACCAAACTGGTTAGTCACGGACGTCACCATCTCGCCTCTGAGTCTGATAAGCAGGCAAGCACGCGCCAAGGAAGTGACAGCGCAACTGTTACCCAAGATCGCCGAAGGAACCATCCGCGTCGAATTCACCGAGTTTCCGTTCGAACAGACAGCAGACGCACTCCACCTGCTCCTGAACAGGGACATTCGTGGACGCGCTGTAATCCGCTTTTAACCATGGGCCCGCCTGCTATCCCCGGTACCGGTACTTACCATCCGAAATCCACCTACTCCAACACCGCTTTCCGTAGGAGCCCTAACTTGAAAGGAAGCGAGCCATTGTTGGACCTGCCAAAATTCCTTGCCCTCTTGTTCGATCAGCAGACCCTGGACTTCGCGGCCTGGGAGAAGGAACTCTCACGCAGCAGGGTCACGCTTACATCATCGGCATGGGCTGGCTGGTATGAGGAAGACTTTTAGCACAACTTCTGCCGTCCAGCCTTTTCGTGGGGGAAACACCGAATCGACGAAGCGTTTGCCTCCCCGCTCACAGGCAGGGTGGCTTATGACTTGGACCGTCCCGTAACTGCGGCGCGCATTGACAGCCGGGGCCGGATCATCCTCGACCTCAAGCATGGTGAGGGTGTCTTGGGCGATGCCACCTTGGATTTCATCGAGGATGCCCTCCGCAACGTCATGCTTGACCTTGAATACACCATCACGCAGGTCCAGCCGCTCCCCCAGCACGGAAAGGGCGCACGGGGAATCGAGTCTTTCATCCAGGGCGCACTCCGGAGCCCCGAAGTTGATGCCTTCACCCACCACGTATCAGCGCGCTCGGGCACCAACTATCGTCTTTTCACCCCCCGGAACCGGGGACGGTCCCAAGCCGTCCGCTCATTGTGTGGCTGCACGGCGGAGGCGAAGGCGGCCTGCTGACGGGCGGATATAACTACTACGACAACGAATCCCCGCTC
This sequence comes from Pseudarthrobacter sp. TE3704, assembly GCF_056279405.1. Taxonomy (NCBI): domain Bacteria; kingdom Bacillati; phylum Actinomycetota; class Actinomycetes; order Micrococcales; family Micrococcaceae; genus Pseudarthrobacter; species Pseudarthrobacter sp. TE3704. The sequence goes on along the minus strand of NZ_JBWCCJ010000001.1, from coordinate 306,315 downwards.
CGCGCCAACCGCGGGCCCCTCGGATTCACAACAAACGAGGCCCAGGATCTCTTCGACGGCGCCTACGTGGTCGAAGAGATCCACGTCGATGTGGCTGGAAGATGGACCTGCAAACGCACCTCGCATCTGGGAAGTGATTGAGGAGGTATGCGCAACCCACAACGTGGACCGCGACCGCATCCATGTGGTGGGTTGCAGCAACGGCGGCTACATGAGCCTAAAAATGATCGTCGAATACCCGGACGCTTTCGCCTCCGCGGTGCCAATCTGTGGCGTTGTCGCCCCTTTCAACTCCCCCGGCCCGATGGTGCCGGACGAACAACTGGCCGCGATCGATACCCCACCTGATTAATCGCCGCCGCCGACGACACAATCATCGACCCGCAAGCCAACACGGTGCACGCCCACGAACAGATCCCCGGCTCCATCATGAGCCTCTACAGCAACGTCACGTGGAACGGGTACACCTTCCCCGGGCACTGGTCATGGATATACGCCGCCCGCAACGACCCCTCTCACGCCGGCATCAAACTGTGGCAATGGATGGCCCAGCAGCACCGCTGAGAGTCTCCAAAAAAAACGCAGGCCACACAGTTCTTTTAAGCATCCGCCAAGCAACCACGCGGGTAACCGGGTAAGGGGCCGGGTCAACGAAGAGCAGCTGAAATTAGGCAGCTAACGTCGAGGACCCCGGCCCCACGAGGTTTCCGGCGCTTTACAAGAGAACGTTCGGCTAGTACACCCCAACCTGACGTCAGGCAGCCCCCGAGAACCCGTCAGAATAGGGTCGGAACCGGCGTTTCCAGACACGCCCGAAGCAAGGTCCTAGCCCTCACCCTGACAAAGCCAGCCCCAGAGCAAGAACAACCTCTCTAATCGAACCGCACCGCGTCCCACTCAAGGATCCGCGGCTCGGCCAGACCCTCCACCACAAACGGATCGCCAGCAATAAACCGCTCCGCTTCCGCCCGCGAAGAAAAGATCCCCATCGAGGCGCCCGCAGGATCCTCCGAGAGGAACGGGCCCAGCGCGATCAGCCCGCCGCCGTCGGCATGGAACGCTTCGAAGTAGGCCTGATGGCGGGGGTACGTCTCGAAAACAAGCGAGCGGTCGATGCCCTCGGTCAGGCTGTACAGGACAACGCACTCCATCCGCGGTCCTAGGAGCCTGTCTTCCGGCCGGTGAGTTTGTCGAGGAGCCGGTCCACCATGCCCACGCCGGCTCCCACCGTCTTGTGGAACAACTCCGAATGCGGCGCGCTGGGGTGCGGCCGGGTGGGCGCCAGCTTTTTCGCCTTCTCCACCTTCTCGCCCATCTCCACGAGTTTCTCCCGGGGGATGTGCTGGCGCAGCTTCGGGAACTGTTCGGATTCCTCGTCACCCGCGTGATGCGTCAGCTGTCCCTCGAGCTCACGCACCAGATTCATAAAAGAGGAATCTGAAGGCTCGGCCTTTTCTAGCTGCTTCATCAGCTTGACGATGTCGTCGTGCTCTTTCTTGTCGTGCTCCACTTCCTCTTTACCGTTGGGCACGTGGTCCTCAATGGCGGGGTACACGAACATCTCCTCCGCCACCGCATGGCGCATCACTTCCGCGATCAAAGTGTCCGCCAGGTCCCGGCGCTGGCTTCCATCCGGGGCAGCATGGATCTGCGCGATCAGGGCAATCATGTCCCGGTGATCAGCGGTCAGGATGTCCACGACGTCCACGTTCGCACCGGCAGAATGGGTATCACTCATGACTTGGCCTCCTCCTTGGATCGCTTCCTTGCAAGCGGGGTGAGACGGTCAAAATACCACGCGTCAACAGCGGGATAAAGAGGCCAAGAGTGCCCCACGTCTGGACATCTCCCCGGCCAGGTAGCACGATCTGAGGTGTGACCCCCACAGACCCCTACCTTCGCGAACTGACCCGGCTCCGCCGCGTCAAGGACAGGATCGACCGGGAGTACGCGCAGCCGCTCGACGTCGAGTCCCTCGCCAAGGACGTCCACATGTCCGCCGGCCACTTCAGCCGCCGCTTCAAGCTCGCCTACGGCGAGTCGCCGTACAGCTACCTCATGACCCGGCGGATCGAGCGGGCCATGGCGCTGCTCCGCAAAGGCGACCTTTCCGTCACGGAGGTGTGCTTCGCCGTCGGCTGTTCCTCGCTGGGAACCTTCAGCACCCGCTTCAGCGAACTGGTGGGCATGCCGCCCAGCGCCTATAAACAGGAGGCGGAACGTGCGACGGCGGGAATCCCCGCGTGCGTCGAAAAGCAGGTTTCAAGACCGGTCAGGAATCGAGAAGCGCCCGCCGCGGAGCCGCAACTAGCATGACTGCCATGGACATCACCATCAGCTCAAGTTTCCTTCCGCACACCGACCCGGACGCCTCCATGGCGTTCTACCGCGACGCCCTCGGCTTCGAAGTCCGCAACGACGTAGGCCGCGGCACCATGCGCTGGATCACCGTGGGCCCGGCCGGCCAGAAGGACGTCTCCATCGTCCTGTACCCGCCGGCCGCGGACCCCGGCATCACCGATGACGAACGCCGGACCATCGCCGAAATGATGGCCAAGGGCACCTACGCAACGGTGGTCCTCTCCTCCCCCGACGTGGACGCAGCGTTCGCCAGGGTTGAGGCGAGCGGGGCCGACGTCGTTCAGGAACCCATCGACCAGCCCTACGGAATCCGGGACTGCGCCTTCCGGGACCCCGCCGGCAACACCGTCCGCATCAACCAGCAGCCGTAGGCTGATAACCAGCGACGCCGAAGGAGGCTGCGAGCGCAGCCTCCCCTTCGCGCCGCATGACAGATGGAGACCCGATGAGCACGGACACGGATACGGCCACCAGCGCCAGCAGGCCCTCGGACAGCACGCATGTGGCCGACAGCCATGACCTGATCCGCGTGCAGGGCGCGCGGGAAAACAACCTCAAGGACATCAGCGTCGACCTGCCCAAACGCCGGCTGACCGTGTTCACGGGCGTCTCCGGGTCCGGGAAGAGCTCGCTGGTGTTCGCCACCATCGCCGCCGAATCGCAGCGGATGATCAACGAAACCTACAGTGCCTTCGTGCAGGGCTTCATGCCGAGCCTGGCCCGGCCGGAGGTGGACTTCCTCGAGGGCCTCACGACAGCCATCATCGTTGACCAGGAGCGGATGGGCGCCAATCCGCGGTCCACGGTGGGCACCGCCACCGACGCCAACGCCATGCTGCGGATCCTCTTCAGCCGCCTCGGCACCCCGTATGTCGGCCCGCCCACGGCCTACTCCTTCAACGTGCCCACCCGCAAAGCCAGCGGCGTGATGTCCACGGACAAGGGCGGCCGGGTGGAAAAGGCCGTGGTGAGCCAGGCGGTGTACCTCGGCGGCATGTGCCCGCGGTGCGAGGGCATGGGCAACGTCAGTGACATCGACCGCACAGCGCTGTACGACGACGGCAAGTCACTGAGCGAGGGAGCGCTGACAGTTCCGGGCTACTCGATGGACGGCTGGTACGGCCGGCTGTTCGAGGGGATGGGCCTGCCGATGGACAAGCCGATCGCGAAATTCACCGCCAAGCAGCTGGACACGATGCTCTACGCGGAGCCCACCAAGATCAAGGTGGAGGGCGTCAACCTCACCTTCGAGGGCATCATCCCCAAGATCCAGAAGTCCATGCTGTCCAAGGACGTGGAGGCGATGCAGCCGCACGTCCGCCGCTTCGTGGAGCGGGCCGTGACGTTCCAGCTTTGCCCCGAATGCGAGGGGACCCGGCTGACCAAGGAAGCACTGTCCTCGAAGATCAACGGCAAGAACATTGCCGAGCTGTGCCAGATGCAGATCAGCGACCTCGCCGAGTGGGTCCGCGGGCTCAAGGACGCCTCGGTGGCCCCCCTGCTTAAAGGGCTCCAGCACCTGCTCGACTCGTTCTCCGACATCGGCCTGGGCTACCTCAGCCTCGACCGGCCCGCCGGCACCCTGTCCGGCGGCGAGGCGCAGCGCACCAAGATGATCCGGCACCTCGGCTCCTCGCTCACCGACGTTACCTACGTCTTCGACGAACCGACCATCGGGCTCCACCCGCACGACATCGAGCGGATGAACCAGCTGCTGCTGCAGCTGCGGGACAAAGGCAACACCGTCCTGGTGGTGGAGCACAAGCCCGAGACCATCGCCATCGCCGACCACGTCGTCGACCTCGGGCCGGGGGCCGGCAGCGCCGGCGGCACGGTCTGCTTCGAGGGCACCGTGGATGACCTCCGGGCCAGCGACACCATCACCGGCCGGCACCTCGGCGACCGCGCCTCCGTCAAGGAGACCGTACGGAAAGCGACCGGGGCACTCGAGGTGCGCGGGGCCTCCATGCACAACCTCCAGGGCGTCGACGTCGACATTCCGCTGGGCGTCCTCTGCGTGGTGACGGGGGTGGCCGGCTCGGGCAAGAGTTCGCTGATCCACGGCTCGGTGGCGAAACGCGAGGGCGTGGTGGTGATCGACCAGGGCGCCATCAAGGGGTCCCGGCGCAGCAACCCCGCCACCTACACCGGCCTGCTTGAGCCCATCCGCAAGGCGTTTGCCAAGGTCAACGGCGTGAAGCCGGCTCTGTTTAGCTCCAACTCCGAGGGCGCCTGCCCCACGTGCAACGGCGCCGGCGTCATCTTCACCGAGCTGGGCGTGATGGCAACCGTGGAGTCGCCGTGCGAGGACTGCGAGGGCCGCCGCTTCCAGGCCGCCGTCCTGGAATACACGCTCGGCGGACGCAACATCGCCGAGGTGCTGGACATGTCCGTGACGGAGGCTGCCGCCTTCTTCGCCGAGGGTGAAGCCAAGACCCCTCCGGCGCGGACCATCCTCAAGCGGCTGGACGACGTCGGCCTGGGCTACCTGAGCCTGGGCCAGCCGCTGACCACGCTGTCCGGCGGCGAGCGCCAGCGGCTCAAGCTCGCCACCCAGATGGCAGAGAAGGGCGACGTTTACGTCCTGGACGAGCCCACCACCGGCCTGCACCTGGCCGACGTGGAGAACCTGCTCGGACTGCTGGACCGGCTGGTCGACTCAGGTAAATCGGTGATCGTCATCGAGCACCACCAGGCGGTCATGGCGCACGCCGACTGGCTGATCGACCTGGGGCCGGGAGCAGGGCACGACGGCGGCCGGATCGTTTTCGAGGGCACGCCGGCTGAGCTCGTGGCGGCACGGCCCACACTGACCGGCGAGCACCTGGCGGCGTATGTCGGTGGTTGAGCCAGCGGAAACATACCGGTACGGCGTCGAGATCCTGCACCTGCTGGTGTCGCCCTCGCACGCCTACTTCGGCCGGGCGAAGGACGGGCCCGCGGATGTTCCCACCATTGACGCCGCCCAGGCTGAGGTGGTGGCGGGCAAGGGGATTGTGGGCGACCGGTTCTTCGGCAAGGCCGCCCACATGGACGCGGCGGTGACCCTGTTCGCCGTCGAATCCCTCGAAGCCATCGCCGCTGAACTGGGCGCCGGACCCTTTGACCCGCTGGCCACCCGGCGGAACGTCATACTCCGTGGCGCCCAGCTGGCTCCGCTCGTGGGTGCGGACTTCGCGCTGGAGTCCGACGGGTCGGTGGTCCATTTCCACGGTGGCCGGCCCGCGCACCCGTGCGCGTGGATGAATGAGGTGCTGGCACCGGGCGCCCATGCAGCGATGCGGGGCCGGGGCGGCATCCGCTGCCGGGCACTGTCCAGTGGCCTGCTGCACCGCGGACCTGCCGTGCTGGTCAGCCCCGTTCCTCTGGACCCCGGGCAGGCCGGCGTTCCGAGCCTCCTGCGGCCTACCCGGCTGCCGTAGCGGCGCCGTTCAGGGGACACGCTCAGGGGACAGGTTCAGGCAAGCGTCACATCAGGGCTGTGGCATTGGCGGGCGATCCGGTCCCGCCGGTGATGTTCAGCGGCTTGATGGTGATGAAGGCGTCCCACTGGCCGCTACTGCGCATGTGCCGGGCCAGCGGTCCCAGCCGCCACAGCTCCCCCAGCGGCATGCCCAGCTTGGCGAGCAGCTGCTGGTGCATCATGCCGTGGTCATTCGGGGCGGAGTCGCGGTATGGGCTGGAAGGCAGCGCAGGCAGGCATTCGAAGGCGAAGTTGTCCGCCGCGAGGAGCGCCAGCCGGTGGTCCCAGGCCCATCCGACAAACTCCTCCGACTGGGCAACGCCCGTAGCCCGTCGGCTCTCCCGCATCCGTTGCTTGTCCTCCGGCGGCAGGCCCAGGAACCACTCGCACCAGCCGGTGTGGAGCATCAGGACGTCGCCCTGCCGGAGGCTCACGGACTGGGCTGCCAGCACCGCCTTAATCAGGTCAAGGCCCAGTGGTTCGCCTGCGGCATGGTCAATGGGAGCAACCTGCCCGGCCCGGTACCCGGCGAGGTCCAGCAGCACTCCCCTGCCCGCGATGGGGGTGTCCGCCCATTCCTGGATGCCAAGGTCCGGCGTGCCCTCGCTGATGCGGTGGTCCGGCGTGCCGTTGTAGAAGCCCACGTCGTCCGCCCGGCGGTGCCGCAGCCCGTCGATCTGCGTTGACCCCTGCAGGTAGTACCCGTCCAGGAAGTCGTCGCGGTGGGCAGGGTGCGAGGAGTAGATGGTGTGCCCGGGAGCGCCGCGCTTGAGTGACATTCCGGGATCGAAGGCATCGGCCGGATAGTCCAGGCCAAAGGTGCGGCCAGTGCGGATGCAGTTCCGCGCTTCCAGCACCGCCTGCGGAGTAATGAACGACGGCGTCCCGCGGGTTGCGTCCGGAAAGAGCCCCCAGGAGGTGCCCGCCAGGGCGCCCTCCCGCTCCAGCAGCCCGGCGAATGTTGGGTAGTGTCCGTCTTCGGCGGCAGGACTCACCGTGCCCCTGCTTCCTGTGGCTGTTCCTGGTTCTGGTGGCGCTTGTAGCTGAGCAGGAAACCTGCAATGGCGCAGATGGACGCCGCGATGCAGATGGGTGCCTTGATGGTGTCATTGAGCAGTGTGAGCCAGTGGCCCTGGCCGGCCACCAGCGCGATGGCCTGTCCGGCCACGAACACAATGCCGCCAAGCAGCAGCGCTGCGAGGGTGAGGACGAACAGGACTTCGATGGCCCTTCGGATGGTGTGCATGGTGGAAGTCCTTAGATGGGCAGGATGCCGAGGATGATCAGGACGCCGATACCGAGCAGCGGCAGGGCGTAGTGGGTGAGCAGCCGGAGGAACGTTTTGATGGGGTCCACATCTGCGATGCCGCACGCCACGTACAGCGGGGCGCCTCCGGGCGGGACCGCCGCTTCGCAGGAGGAGAAGACCAGGACGGCCACCGCGGCCGTGGTTGCCGGAACGCCGGCTGCCACCAACGCGGCGACGCCGACTGTTCCGACGGCGGCCATGGTGGCCGTGGCGGACAGCGGTGCGGCCACGGCGATGACGATCAGCCCGATCAGGATGGCCAGGAGCCACAGCGGCAGATTCATCCCGTTCAGCAGTTCCGTCATCTGCTGCGGCAGCCCGGTGGCTGCCAGGGCGTTGGCGCCGGCGAAGGCGAACACCACGGTCACGCCCACAATCCCGAAGCGCGGCGCGGAGTCCTGCAGCAGCGCCCACCACGCCCGGCCGTCCCGGGGCAGCTTCTTCCGGCCCAGCAGGAGGCCGGTGATGATCAGGACCACGGGAATCCACACGATGACGCTGACCGCCTTGGTGACATCGCCCCCGGTCCAGTCCGAAAGACCCTTGGCCATGGCGCCGGAGGTGATCACCAGCGGAATGGCCACCACAACGAACAGCAGCAGCGTGGCCCAGCCGCGGCCGAATGCGGCCCGCACCGGCAGCCTGTGCGCTGCATCGAGCGGTGCCATCCCGCTCTTGCGGATCAGGAGCCAGGTGACGATCAGCCGGTGCAGGAAGCACCACAGGCCGCCGAACAGCAGCGGCATGACCAGCGCGTTGATGTCCAGGAGGGGCCCGACGGTGGCGGATCCGACCAGGACGAACATCGAGGCGCTGAACGGAAACGTGATTCCCATGCCCGCGTTGCCGGCCACCAGGGTTGCCGCCGCGGGCTTGTCGAGCCTGGATTTCTCCATCCAGGGAATGGTGACCGAGCCAACCGTGGCCGCAATGGCCGCCTGGTTGTGCACCACGCTGCCCAAACCGGCCGATGCCACCGTGGACACCCAGGCCGGCCCGCCTTTGACTCCGCCGATCAGTGAGTTCAGCAGGTCGATCAGCCGGTCCAGCACGCCGGTTTTATCCAGCAGGTACCCCATAAAAACGAATGCCATGGTGGCGTAGACAATCTCGTCAGTGAAGGCCGAGTACAGCGCATCCCAGCCGCTCCGGGCCGCTGCCGTACCGGTGAACGGGAGCACCGCCAGGAAGCCGAGGATCATGGCCTCGCCCACGCTGCGCTTCAGCACGGTGGTCCACAGCAGGATCACGGCAAGGTAGGCGCCGAGTGCCCAGATGCCGATCATGCTGCTGCTCCTGACGGCGGGACGCCGGTTAGGTGGTGGTTCACGTAATTCCCGTTCCTGATTCTGCCCGACTCTGCGGTCAGCGCAAGGCTGGTGCCGTTTCCTGGGCCATCCGCGCCAGGGCGGCGGCGGAAGCCGTGGTCATCTCCGCCGGCACCCCAAGGTCGCCCAGGTAGCTGGCCGTGTCCTGCATTTCCTTGGACCGGCGCACCGCGTGCTTGGCAGTGCCGGTGAGGAACCGGTCGATCACGGCTTGGCCGTCGCCGGCCAACTGGCTGGCGATCTGGGCCCGGATCCACTCTTCGAGTCCTGCGGCGCGGCCGGCTGTCACGGCCTCCACCACCACCGACGCGAGGCCCTTCATCAGGACGCTGCGCAGGAGCTTGTGCGCCATGGCCGCGCCGGGCTCACCGTCGGCAATTTCGACCTCCACTCCCAGCGGGGAGAGGAGGTCAGCCACAGCCTGGGCTCCGGGCCCGCTGACCATGAGGGGCGTCTTCTCCCCCAGCGCGGAAACGGGACCCAGGATGGCGACGTCGGCAAAGTCGGCTTTGCCGGGCAGGCGTCCGAGCTCCTGCATAACACCGGGCGAGGACGAGGTGAAGTCCGCGTAGCAGCTGCCTGCTTCCAGGACCGGAAGGCACTCCTCGGCGACGCTGCGTGCCGCGGCGGCTCCGGTCATCACCAGGACGATGCCGGCTCCGGTGCAGGCTTCGGCTGCGGTTGCTGCCCGGGTGACGCCGGCAGGGGTGGCGGGCGCAACAGGGTCAAAGCCGGTGACTTCATGGCCTGCGGCGTGGAGTGCCGCGGCGTAGGTGGCGCCGGCTTCGCCAAGGCCAATAACGGTTACCGCTGTCATTGTTCTCTCTGTCTTTCTTGCTCTAGGAACGGGATGCCACGATGGCTTGCCGGCGGTTGGTTTCGTCGGCGAAAACTGCTTCGGCAGCCTCTGCAACGGCGGCCGCCTGGTCCCGGGGAACCACTACGACGCCGTCGGAGTCGCCGACAATCACATCGCCCGGCAGCACGGGGACACCGCCGAAGGCGAGGGGCGTCCCCAGGCGGAAGGGGCCGTTCTTGTACGGGCCGGCGGGGGAAGTAGCCCGGGCGAAGACGGGCATGCCGATCTCACCCAGCGCCTCGGCGTCGCGCGCTGCTCCGTCCAGGGCGAAGCCGGCGATGCCGAGGTTGATGGCACGCTCGCCGATGAGCTCGCCGAGCAGGGCGCGGGAGGCGTCGCCGCCGCCGGCGACCACGATGACGTCTCCGGGCCGGGCCAGCTCCAACGCCTTGTGGATACCCTGGTTGTCCCCGGGCCGGGTCCACACTGTGAAGGCGGGACCGGCGAGGACGGCACCCGGCCAGATGGCCTGGATGCCGGAGTCCGCAACGCCGAGCCGGTCCATGGCGTCACCAATGTTGGCGGCCGGAAGCTTGGCAAGGCGGTCCACCACGTCCCTGTCGGGGCGGGGGAAATCGGCGTCGATGGTGTCGATGGCTGGAGTTGTCATGATGGTTTCTTCCGTCCGGTGATTGTGGGAGGGTCAGTCGGTCTTCTGGACCAGCGGCAGGACCTTCTTGAAGTCCTCTTCCTGTCCGGCCCAGAACTGCTTGTAGTCCTCGCCGGAGAGGTAGCTGGTCTGCAGGCCCAGATCGTTCATCTTCTGCACCACGGCAGGGTCTTCGATGGCCTTCTGGATTGCCGTTTCAAGCTTCTCCGCCACCTCGTCAGGCAGTCCGGCGGGTGCTGAGTAGCCGCGGGCGGTGCCTGCAATGAGGTCGTAGCCGGCTTCCTTGAACGTGGGAACGTCCGGCAGCGAGGGTGCTTTTTCGGCGGACATGACGCCCAGGACGCGGGCCTTGCCCTGCTTGGTCAGGTCAACCACGTCGCTGACGTTGGCCACGAGGATGTCCACGTGCTTGCCCAGGAATGCAGTGGTGGCCTGGGAAGCGCCTTCGGAGAAGTGCACGGGGGCGAACTCGGCACCGGTGGCTTCCTGGATCTGCGCCATGGCGAAGTGTTCACCGGTCTGGAGCCCGGTGGTGCTGGCGGTCATGGACTTGGGGTTTGCCTTGGCGGCGTCCAGGAGTTCCTTCAGCGTTGTGTAGGGGCTGTCCGGCTGGACTGCGATGACGGTGGGGTCGATGACCTGGCGGGCGAGGGGCTGGAAGCTGTCGCGGGTGTACTTGGCGCCGCGGGCAGGGTCCAGGGGCGAAACGACCACGGACGGGGAACCGGTGGCACCAATGGTGTAGCCATCGGGTGCGGCGCTGGTGAGCTGGGTGTAGCCGATCTGGCCGCCGGCACCGGGCTTGTTGATGACCTCGACGTTCGTGCCGAGTTCCTTTTCCAGGATCGGCTGGATGAGCCTGGCGGCCGTGTCCACTGCACCGCCGGAGGAGAAGGCCACGACGAGCTCGACCGTCTTGCCCTTCCGGGGGAAGTCGTTGGCGGAGGCGTTGGTGGCTCCGGCATTGGCGCCGCAGCCGGTCAGGGCGATCAGGGATGCAGCCGCGAGGGCGGCGGCGATACGCGGACGGGTTTTCATGGTTCTTCTCCTTTGAAGGGGGTGTTGGGGGGGTAAGTGCGGGGGGTTAGGTTTCGGGGTCTTCGTTGAGCGCCTTCGGCTTGCGGAGCTTGAGGAGCGGGCTGAAGATGATCAGCAGTCCAAGGCCGATCAGGACTGCGGAGATGGGACGGCTGGTGAAGATGCTGAAGTCGCCCTGGGAGATTTCGAGGGATTCGCGCAGCGAGCGTTCCATCAGGGGGCCGAGCACCAGGGTCAGCACCATGGGCGCCAGCGGGATGTCCAAGTGCCGGAGGGCGAGGCCCAGGAGTCCGAACCCGATCATGACGAAGACATCGAAGACGCTGAAGTTGATGGTGTACGCGCCGATGACCATAAAGAGCAGGATCAGGGCGGTGAGGATGGTGGTGGGAACCCGGAGGATGGAGGTCCACAGTCCCACCAGGGGAACGTTCAGGACCAGCAGGAGCAGGTTGCCGATGAAGAGGCTGGCGATGATGGCCCACGCGATGTCGGAGTGTTCGGTGAAGAGGGTGGGTCCCGGGGTGAGGCCCTGCTGAAGGAAGGCTCCCATGAGCACCGCGATGGTGGGTGATGCCGGGATGCCCAGGGTGAACAGCGGGATCAGGGCGGCGTTGGCGTGGGAGTTGTTGGCCGTTTCCGGACCGGCGACGCCTTCGATGGCACCCTTGCCGAGTTCGTTGCGGTAGCGGGAGAACTTCTTCTCGGCGCCGTAGGAGAGCAGGGATGACACGGAGCCGGTCATGCCCGGGATGAGTCCCAGGCCAAACCCGATGCCGGTGCCGCGGGCCATGGCCGGGGCACTGCGGCGCCATTCCTTGCCGGTGGGAAGCAGGGAACGCAGGTTGGGGGCGTGCACGTTGGGGGTGGCGCTGCCCTTTCGGTAGGACAGCAGTTCGGACAGGCCGAAGACACCCACAATCACGGCGACGAAGCTGACGCCGTCCAGGAGCCGGTCCATGCCGAAGGTGAACCGGGGTGCGCCGGCTACGGGGTCGATTCCCACCATGGCGATCAGCAGTCCGAGCGCGCCGGAAATGACAGCCTTGACCATGGATTTGCCGGCGAGCGCCACGAGCAGGGAGATGCCCACCACCATCAGCGCGAAGAACTCGGGCGGGCCCACGAGCAGACCCAGTTCGCCCAGCGGTTTGGCGGCCGCCACCAGGCCCAGGGTGGCGATGGTGCCGCCCACAAAGGATCCGACGGCGGCGATGGTCAGTGCGGCGCCGGCCTTGCCGATCTTCGTCATGGCGTAGCCGTCAATAGTGGTGATGGCAGAGGCAGCCTCACCGGGGGTGTTCAGCAGGACGCTGGTGATGGTTCCCCCGTAGGCCGTGCCGTAGAAGATGGCGCAGAGCATGATGATCGCTCCGGTGGCGTCCAGGTTCAGGGTGAGGGGGATGAGCAGCGCGACGCCGGCTACCGGGCCGATGCCGGGCAGGACGCCGATGATCGTGCCCAGGAGGCAGCCGAGGAAGGCGAAGAGCAGGTTCTGCCAGGTCATGGCGGCCGCAAAGCCGCCCATAAGTTCGTTGAAGATATCCACGTTCAGAGTCCGATCGTGTTCAGCAGGGGGAAGGCTGAGACGGGCAGTGCCACGTTGAGGCCGTAGTTGAAGGCGTAGAACGCGCCCACGCTGCCGGCGAGTGAGGTGATCAGGGAGGAAGGCCAGGCCCTGCCGCCGCGCAGCTTCAGGTGGTACATCAGGAAGAGGAACATGCTCAGCTGGAAGCCGAGCAGGTCCATCACGGCCGCGAGGATCACCAGGCTCACGACGACGGCAATGACCAGCCCGCGGTCCACGCCTTCGGCCGTTTCGCTCGGCCGCCGGAGCTCCTGGAGCAGCCAGACGACGGACATCGCCGCAAGGACGGCGCCCATGGCGAAGGGGAACAGGCCCGGGCCGGGGCCCAGCGACGTCCACAGGCCGAGCTCAATCGAACTGACCAGGACGTAGACGCCGACGGCGGCGAACGCGCCGATGCCGGCCAGCACAGACGGTGCCACCCGGGCAGGGCTTTCGGGTTTGGCTGTGACTGACTCCGTTGTCATGGATTCCTTCTCACTGTGCGTGCTTTCACTCCGCGTTGCGGTATTTCACAGAATGAAACTATATTGCGTACAGAGAAATAGTGACAGCAGACACACCTACTGTCAAGCGCAAGGAACTTACATAGAATGAAAGAATGGCGACGACGACATCAACGGAACCCCCGGCTGAGGAGGGCCCCAAGGCCTCCAACATGCGCTCCCTCTCCAGGGCCCTGGAGGTTTTCGCGGAACTCCAGCGGGCCGAGCGCCCGCAGCGCCTCAGTGATCTTGCCAAGACCTGCGGCATGAGCCTCCCGACCACCCTGAGGATCCTGCGGGTGCTTCAGGATTTCGGCATGGTCAGCCAGACGGGCAAGTCCTACCGGATTGGGCCGGCCGTCCTGCCGGCCGCAAGGAGTTTCCTGGAAAACGATCCACTCGTGGTCGCGGCCCGCCCCATCCTGCAGCAGGTTGCCTCGCAGACCGGACTGACGGCGTCGCTGTACACGCGGCTGGGCTTCGAGCGCATCCTGGTGGCACGCGTGGATGGCGAAGCGCCCCTGCGTTATGACCTTCCGCTGGGCAAGCGCCTGCCCCTCACGCTGGGCGCCGCGGGCAAGATCCTGCTGGCTTCATGGTCCGATGACGAGCTTCAGCAGGTGGTTCGGGCGGCTGTTGCGGCAGGCCAGGAGGACCCGGGCCTCACGGCGGCCGAGCTTCGCTCAAGGCTGCCGGAACCCGCAGCCGAGTACGCGTACTCCGCTGATGAGCGTGCCACGGGAGTGCTCTCGGTGGCGGTTGCCGTGCGCAACAGGACAGGGCGGCCCCCGAGCGAGTCGATTTCGCTGACCAGTCCCGTTGAGGCGGCCAGCGAAGCAACACTGAAGGCCGGAGTTCCTGAACTGCGGCGTGCCGCAAGCCGGCTTTCCGAGCTGCTCGAGGGTTCGGTGTATTAAGCGGCAAGATCATGGGCGCCGAAGGCCTGCTCAAAGCGCCTCGATGGTGGTTTCCGGGCAGCCGGGCGTTCAAACTGTCGGGGGCCCAGCCTAGACTTTCTGGCATGAGCGAAAACAAGGAAACCATCGGCAGCTCTACGCCTGAACCGGACGCAGGCCTCAACCGGGACCCGGAAGATTGGGTGACGGGAGATGAACCCATGACCGCGGCGCAGCGGAGCTACCTGGACACGCTGGCGCGGGAGGCAGGGGAAGAGCTCCCGGCGGACCTCAGCAAAGCGGAAGCGTCCAAGCATATCGACAGGCTGCAGCAGCGCAGCGGCCGTGTAACTGGAAACGGGCCCGGCAGCTAGCAGCGCCGGACCCGTCTCAACAGGAAAAGGTGGCTACCAGGCCTGGTGTTCGCGCGTCAGGCCGAAGGGGACCGTCTCGCTCAGGGCCACCGTGAACTTGTCCGCGCCGTGCCGCGTGACAAGGATGCCGTGGCGCTTCTCAGCGAGGGCGTGGGCCTTGGCAGCGGTGACAGCGGCGTCGAGCTCGCTGTCCATGCTTGCGCGGTCTGCGACGGTCAAGGTCAGAGGAAAGTTGGCGGTCATGGGTCTAGCCTTAGTGTTTTAGGGGTGGGACAAGCGCCGTTCCGCTCCCCCAAGCTACCGACGCGGCAGGGCATCTTACTGCCCAGTTCATAATGCCCTAGCACGGCGCCGCCAGCAACTTGAAAAATCAAGTAATAAAGAAGCGCAGGTCAGCGGCACGTACTCCTGGCAGCAGGCACAGCAATTACGGGCCCCGAGGGGTGGTCACTTAGAGTTGATGGGGAGTGGAAGCTGTTTTTGAACGCCTCCAATGCCCCGGAGAAGCCTCCCGGCATGACCCGTGCACCACTGCGCAACGACCTGTCTGTGCAACGACCTGACAAGGATTCCGCCATTTCCACCGACGCTTTCTTCGGCAATCTCACCCGGATCCGCAACGTCATCCTCCCGGCACCGGTGCGCGACCGGCTGAACACCGGCCGCGGCCTCCTGGGCGGGTTCATCGTGGTGCACCTTGTTTTCCTCGTCTTCGCCGCCTCGCTCTCCCTCCGCGGTGAGGCGTTCAGCGATACCTTCATTTACCGCGACTGGGCCATGGCCGGTTTCGACGACGCCAACCTCACGGGCGGCCCCAGCCCCTGGGTCTACCCCATCCTCGCGCTCATCCCCATGGCCATCGCCGGCATCGCCGGGCCCGGACCGTTCTTCTTCCTCTGGGTCCTGATGACCACCCTCCTCAACGGCTGGGCCCTCCTCAAACTCACCGAACGCGGCCGCAACACCCCGGCCATCCCTGCCGGCTGGTGGTGGCTTGTCTTCACCTTCATGATGGGCTGGCTGGGTTTCGCCCGCGTGGACGGCCTCACCGCCCCGCTGGTGCTGGTGGCCCTCGCCTACGGCGTCAACCGTCCCTTCATCGCGTCCGTCCTGCTGGCCATTGGCACCTGGGTGAAGGTCTGGCCGGCCGCCGTGATGCTGGCCCTGTTCGCCGTCCTGAAGAACAGGCTGCAGGTGGTGCTGGCAGGAATTGTGACGACGGCGGGGGTCGTTGCGCTTGCAGCGGCGGTTGGCAGTGTCCCCAAACTGCTGAACTTCCTCACCCAGCAGGGTGACCGCGGCATGCAGCTCGAAGCCACCTTCACCACACCGTGGCTTTGGCTGTCCGTCCTGAACGTCGGTGATTCGCGGATGTACATGAACACGGACATCAACTCCATGCAGGTGGACGGCCCTGGTACCGCCGTCATGTCCGTCCTGATGCAGCCCCTCCTGATCCTCGCCGCACTCCTGGTGGCCGGCCTGACGTTCTGGGCACTGCACAACGGAAAAGCCAGCGGGGGCGTGGACCGCACCGAACTCCTCCTGGCCGGCGCGCTGACACTCGCCACGGCATTTGTGGTCTTCAACAAGGTGGGCTCCCCGCAGTTCATGGTGTGGCTCGCCCCCGCCGTCGCGGTCGGACTGGCGCACAGCTGGCGTGAGTGGCGCGTCCCGGCCACCATGCTGATCGTGATCGCCGTTGCAACGTACTTCATCTACCCGCTGTTCTACGACGCCCTCAGCCACAACAACCCGTGGATGGCCCTGGTGCTGACCATCCGGAACGTCCTCCTGGTGGTCCTGTTCCTCTGGAGCGTCCGCCGGCTGTATTCGCTGGGCAAAAAGACGCCGGCGGCAACCCCCGCGCTCAAGGAGTCCTGACATTTCCACGAGGTTCTTTGACCGCCTGGTCAGCATCCGCAGCAGGGTCCTTCCCGCAAAGGTGGTGGACTGGTTCGCCCGCCCTTCCAGCGTGTGGTGGGGCTTCGCCGTCGTCCATCTCTACTTCCTGGGCTGGATGGCGTCCTTCTTCCTCCACGGCGATACCTTCAGCGACACCGAGCAGTACCGCCAGTGGGCCATGGACGGCTACAACCCAGCAGACCTCGACGGCAAAATCAGCCCCTGGGTCTACCCGGTCCTGGCACAGATCCCCATCTTCCTCGCGAACATCGCAGGGCCAAGCCTCTACCTCCTCGTCTGGTTCCTGGTCATCGCAGCCCTCAACGCCGTCGGGCTCTTCTACCTCACCCGCGGACCGCGCAAGGTCAGCGGAATAGCTCCAGCCTGGTGGTGGCTCTTTTTCACCGTTTTCATGGGCTACCTCAGCTTCGCCCGGGTGGAAGGCATCACCGCCCCCATTGTCCTGATCGCGCTGCTCTACGCCGCCGAGCGGCCGGTGGTGGCGGGCATCCTGCTCAGCATCGCCACCTGGATCAAGGTGTGGCCGGCAGCGGTGCTGGCGCCCATCGTGATCGCCAGCCACAAGCGGATCCAGGTTGTCCTGTCCGGCGTCGCCGTCACCGCCGTCGTGGCCCTGGGCACCTGGCTTTCCGGCGGCCTGCCGCACATCATGGACTTCCTCACCAACCAGGGCGAGCGCGGCATGCAGCTGGAGGCCACCTTCTCCACACCCTGGGTCTGGTTGAGCGTCTTCAACATCGCCGGCTCCAAAATGGCGGACAACACGGCCATCAACTCCACCGAGGTGTACGGCCCGGGGGCCGGCACGGCGGCGTTCCTGATGCAGCCGCTGCTCATCCTCGCCGCCGTGGGGGCCGCCATCCTGCTGGTCCGCGCGATGAACCGCGGCGCCGAACGTGAGGAACTGTTCCTCGAAGGTTCCCTCATGATGGTCACCGCGTTCATCGTCTTCAACAAAGTGGGCTCGCCGCAGTTCATCATCTGGCTTGCGCCGGTGATCATCGCCGGCCTCACGCACGACTGGGAGCGCTGGAAGGTGCCGGCAGCCCTGCTGATGGGCATCGCCATGACCACCTTCGTGATCTACCCGCTGTTCTACACGCCGCTCATCCATGCGCACCCTGTGATGGCGGCCATCCTCACCACCCGCAACGTGCTCCTGGTGGTCCTGCTCTGGTGGTCCGTGAAACGGACGGCCGAGCTCGGACGGAAGACGCCCTCGCCGGTGGCCGCGGGCGCGTAGCTAGCGGTTGCCCGTGTTCTGCAGGCTGTGCCGCCGCTCCAGGATCCAGCGCCAGCCGCGTTTCGCCAGGTCCAGCGGCCTGCCCTCGATCAGCAGCTTGCGTGTATGCACATCGAGGAATAAAAGGTAGAACGTGAAGGCAAGCGCCGTCACGAACGCCAGGGACGACGCGTCGATGGGCAGCTCCACGAAGGACCACACGGAGAGCTGGTCCTGCGCGCCGAACACCACAAAGAACGTGACGCCCACGTACAGGGACCTGATCTGCCAGTCGTCCCGGATCCCGGTAACGGCCAGGAACGGCAGGAACCACAGGATGTACCAGGGCTGGATGATGGGTGAGAGCATCACGACGGCGGTGAACGCCAGCGCCATCCGGCGCACCGCCCGCGAATAGTCGCCGCGGAACATCAGCAGCAGCACCAGCGCGATGGCGGCCCACTTCATGCCGGTCCGCAGCCAGGTGGCGAGTGTTCCGCCCGGAAGGCCCAGCGCGTTGGCGAGCATTTCCACCTGCTGGCCGAGGAAGCCTGAGGGCGAATAGCCTGTGTAGCCGGGGGTGGGGTCCATGATGGCCCAGGTCCAGCCGATCCCCAGGTTGTAGGGGATGCCGCTCAGGAGCAGCACGCCGAAGCTGATGCCCGCCGTCGCGCCCCACATCAGGAACTTGCGCGGCCACGAGGCCGAAGGGCCCGCCCACATCACCCCGATGAACGGCAGCAGCAGCACGGTGATCGGTTTGATGCCGATGGACGCGGTGACCAGGAGGAGGCCCAGCAGGTAGCGGCGCGTGGCGGCGAAATAGGCGCCGGCCACGGCGAGGCCCACCATCAGGGCGTCGTTGTGGGCGCTGGCGATGAAGCTGATCAGGAACAGCGGATTGGCAACGGCGATCCACAGCGCCCGCGCGCCATTGATGCCGTGCAGCTCCGCAAGCTTGGGCACGTAGATAACGCACAGCAGCACGCCGACGCCGGCCAGCAGGCGGAAGAGCAGGACCGACACGTCCGGCTGGGCTCCGGTCAGCCCCACCACGCCGCGTGCCAGCCACAGGAAGTACGGGCCGTAGGGCGTCCGGTTTTCCGCCCAGGCCGGATCGGCACCGAGGGCGAACCAGTTGTTGAGCGTGGAGATGCCCACCTCGTAGGGATTCTGGCCCTCCATCACCAGCCGGCCCTGGCCCGTGTACGCGTACACGTCCCGGGAGAACACCGGCACGCAGAAGAGCAGCGGCAGGGACCAGGCGGAGATGGCGATCACCACGGAGCGCAGTGAATTTTTTCCCCAGTCCGCGAGCCGCTGCCCCAGCCGCAGCCAGGACCGCATCAGAACCATGGCGCCAACAGTCAGCAGGATGGTGGAGACGGTGACGCCCCAGCCTTCGGTGCGGAGCGCGATGACCACCGGCTGCCGGATCATGGGTGAGCCGTTGGCTATCCAGCCGGTCCCGATGGAACCGACGAACATCATGAGGGAGCCAACAAAACCTTCAATGGTGGCGAGGTAGGCGTGGCCTTTTGCCGGGCCGGAGGCCTTGGCGGGCGCGCCGAGCCTGCTCTCCGAAGTCCCGAGGTGTGACCCGCCTGCCGTCATGATGTCGTCTGGTCCCCTACTTCGAATACGGCGCTGGTTGGACCAGCATGAAGGCCGCCCTGCAACCCGGCCATTTTATCAGCCGCCTTCAGTGCTGCCCCGGTCCATATCCCCCCTTGCAGGCCACAGTTTGACAACGGGGTCCGGCAGGCTGCGGGGGCTGGCGACCTGTTACGTCATCCGGTCGCTGCGGGCAGTCCGGTTCCTGCCCAATGACTTGGCCCTGTACAGGGCGGTGTCGGCCGAGGCGATGAGTTCCTCCACGTCGGGGGTCCGCGAATCGTAGAGGGAGATCCCGTAACTGGCGGTGGGCATCTCCATCCCGTCCACCGTGGGGGCCGACGCCAGGCGCCGGCTGATTTCCTGGGCGATCAACTCGGCCCGTTCCGCGCTGGCCCCCGGGACAAGGAGGACGAACTCTTCCCCGCCGTACCGCCCCACCAGGTCGGTGGACCGCACGGTGGCGGTGCAGGCGTCCGCGAAAGCCTGCAAAGCAAAGTCCCCGGCGGCATGCCCGTAGGAATCGTTGACCCTTTTGAAGTGGTCAAGGTCGGCCAGGATCAGCGCGCCGGAGCCCTTGGTGATGTCATGGTCCGTCAACTGCTCGGCCGCGAGGTCCAGGAAGGCTTTCCGGTTGAGCAGCCCGGTCAGGTCGTCACGGGACGCCACCACCCGGAGGGCACGGGTCTGCTGTTCGCTGCTCAGGGCGGCCATGCTGAAGGAAACCACCACCAGCAGGACCATGGTCACCATGGTGGTCACCGCGGAACCGAAGACTGTGACGAAGGTGGGCCCGTGCTGGCCTTCCGCCAGGAAAACCAGCCAGCGGAAGAAGTAAAAGACGGCCAGTCCGCCCGCCGCCACCGCCATGGGAACCCTGACGCGCGAATAACCGGGTTCCAGGCGCCACAACTCGTGTGAGGCCAGGCCGATGGAGAGGCTCATGGCGGCCAGGAACACCGGGCCGCCGGACCATGTGTTGGTGGCCGGGTTGTCCAGGACGGAGGCAATCAGCGTGACCAGGGGGAGGCCCGTAAACGCCCACTTGGGCGGCGGCACAGTACGCAGGGAGCGGGCGCCTGCCCAGACCGCCACGCCGCCGTGCACCAGCAGCACGTTCCCAAGCGGGTTGGACCAGATCTGGTGGGGCGTGCCGTCGAGCAGGAAAAATCCTGAACCGGCCAGGAAAAACACCAGCGCCAGGCACCACCAGCCGCTGTACGGCGAGCGCGTGACCCGGTAGGCGGAAAAGTAGAAGAGGACAACCAGCACCAGCGCCATCAGGCCGAATGCGATCCGGAGGGTCGCCGTGTCCAGAGCCATGTTTCCGAAGTCCCCCAAACGCCCGAATGCTGCCTGCCCCCAGTATCGCACCGCACTCCCGCACGCAGCAGCAGAACCCGCACCATGAGAAATACGCGACGGACCACCTAGGGTGGTTCATAAGCATACGTACCATCAGCATACGGACTACCCGAAAGGCCGGCCATGTTCCTTCTCTTTGGCTTCAAGACGGTACAGAAAGCACTCCAGGGAAAGGCAGCGAGCTGCCAGTACTGCCGCTCGTTTGTCCACCACCACCTTGAAGAGCGGGCCACCAAGTTCACCCTGTTCTTCATTCCGGCGTTCACCACGTCCCGGAAATACCTCATCACCTGCAGCAACTGCGGGTACGTCTCATCCATTTCCGCCCGCCAGAAGAGGGCACTGGAGCTGCAGGGCTGACAACCGCGCGTACTGGATCCGGCTTTTCTTCCCGGGGATCTGGCCCCCGACGGCGGCCGCGGCTAGAGTGGGTCCCGTCCCCCTGCTGTGGCTTGGCAGGGTAGGGGATCCCCGAGGGAATGGAGGTGGTTTTGATGACTGCGATTGCCGCGCGCCCTGAGCGCCCCGCACCCATCAACCAGACCATTTCCCTCGACTGCACCTGCCCCGCCTGACAATTTCCGGGCGGCGTTCCTCAGCCTGGTTCCGCCAGAGCTTCCTGGTGCATCGGGGACCTTCCCGAGGTAACCACAGTGAATACTTCTTCAGGCAACGCCCTGGACAGCACCACAACCAACAACCCTTTACACACTGACGGACCATCCGCCTACGGGTACACAGCCGCGGTGGCCCGCCATTTTGATGCCCACACCATGCCGGAAGCGAGCGGCCGGGGGCGGGTGGTCCGGGTAGACCGGAACCTCCTGCTGGTGGCCGTGGACGGCGAACTCCTGCACGTGCCCTACCCGCTGACCGGCGAGGCTGCCGTGACCGGCGACTGGGTGTGGATCGGACCCAACCGCGCCGGGGAACGCCAGATCCTGGGCGTCCTGCCCCGCCGGTCCGAGCTCAGCCGCAAGCGGGCATTTGAGGACTCCTCCGCCGCGCAGCTACTGGCCGCCAACATGGACATGGTGGGCGTGGTGGTGCCTGTGGACCGGCCCCTCACGCACAACCGGCTGGAGCGGACCCTTGTTGCCGCCTGGGACTCCGGTGCCACTCCCCTGGTGATCATCACCAAGGGAGACCTCGCCGAGGTGGCGGACGACGTCGTCGCGAAAGTCATCCTGCAAGCCGCCGGCGTGGAGGTGGTCACCACCTCGGCGGAAAGCGGTGACGGCATTGACGAACTGCTGCGGCACATCCCTCCCGGCGGGACCATCGTGCTCCTGGGCCCTTCGGGGGCGGGCAAGTCGACACTCATCAACGCGATGGTGGGGCACGAGGTCCAGCCCACCGGCGCGGTGCGCTCCGGTGACTTCAAGGGCAAGCACACCACCACGTCCCGGGAACTGGTGCCGCTTCCCAACGGCACAGTCCTGATGGACACTCCTGGGGTGCGGGGCTTCGGGTTGTTCGACGCCGAGGACGGCCTGGGCGAGATGTTCGGGGACGTGGAGGACCTGGCCGCGAACTGCCGGTTCGCGGACTGCTCCCACCAGAGCGAACCGGGCTGCGCAGTCCAGGCCGCCATCGCGGACGGGACGCTTACCGATCGGCGCTGGCACAGCTACCTCAAGCTGCAGCGCGAGCTGGCAGCCCTCGCCCGACGGAGCGATGTTGCCGCCCAGCGCGCCTACCAGCGGGAGTGGCACCAGAAGGTGGTCTCGGCCGGGAAGTCGCAGCGCTGGGCCGAGCGCGGCATTGCCGAACGGCAGGAACGCTCCGGCGGCAAGGACCGGAAGCGGCGCTGACCGCTCCGCGGTGTCCTGCGGACTGCAGGACACCGCGGACAGCGGCCAAAGGATTCAACGTTGTAAAATCAACCTCATGGGCATCCAGGCCCTGGACCGACACAAGGGGGAACCGCCATGGCGGCTACGCTGCACGACGTTGCCCGCGTGGCAGGAGTGTCCTTCAAGACCGTCTCCAACGTCATCAACAACCACCCGCACGTCCGCGACACCACCCGCGCCAAGGTTGAACAGGCCATCCAGGAACTGGGATACCGGCCCAACCTCACTGCCCGCAGTCTCCGGTCAGGCCACACGGGCGCCATCACGTTGGCCCTGCCCCAGCTAAAGCTGCCGTACTTCGCCGAACTCGCGGACGCCGTGATCGAGGCCGCCGCCAAGCGGGGGCTGGTGGTCCTCATCGAACAGACCGGAGCCGACCGCAGCCGCGAACTCGAGGTGATGGCCAGCCCGCGGCTGAAAATGTCGGACGGACTGATCTTCAGCCCGCTGGCGCTCGGCCAGGAGGACGCCGGCCTGATCAAGGCCGACGTGCCCATCGTCCTGCTCGGCGAGCGCATCTTCGGCAGCGCCTCGGACCACGTCACCATGCAGAATGTCACCGCCGCCCGGGCAGCCACCGAGCACCTGCTGGACATCGGCCGGAAGCGCATTGCCGTGGTGGGTGCCCACGAAGGGGAGGTCATCGGCTCGGCCGGCCTGCGCCTGCGGGGTTACCGTGAGGCGCTGGAAGCGCGGGGCATTCCGTACGACGACGGCATTGTCGCCTACGTGGTGGACTGGCACCGGTCCAACGGTGCGGCAGCCATGCACGACCTCCTGGACCGCGGTGCCGAATTTGATGCCGTCTTCGGATTGAACGACACGCTGGCGCAGGGTGCCGTTCGCGTCCTGCAGGAAGCCGGATACCGGGTCCCGGACGATGTTGCGGTGATCGGTTTCGACGACCTGGATGAGACCCGCTACTCCCTTCCCACGCTCAGCACCGTGGATCCGGGCCGCACCGAGATCGCCGAAACTGCCATCCGCATGCTGATGGAGCGGATCAAGGACCCGGAAGGGATGCCGCCCCGGGAAATCGAGACGGCGTTCCAGGTGCTGCCGCGCGAATCAACGGTCGGCACGGGCGGCTGACCCTGAGCGCCCGGCCCGCAGCGAATCAGTCCTGGGGCACAGAGGGCCAGCCGTCCTTCCACTCCAGGTCCAGCAACCCCAACCGGAAGGCGCCGTCCAGGTCCTTTGCGTAGTAGTGGTAGGCGAGCGTTCCGCCGGAGATTGACTGCCCGCCCGGTCCCACCCGGTTGCCTGCCGCGCCCAGCACAGGCGTGCCGCCGCCGTCGAGCAGTGCCTTTCCCTCCGCATCCACGTACGGTCCGCTGATGCTGTCCGCCCTGCCCACGGCAATGTTGTACGTGCTCTCCAGCCCCTGGCAGCAGAAGTCGCGGGAGAAGAACAGGTAGTAGGCGCCGTCATGCGGCAGGATGTAGGGCGCCTCGATGGCGTTCGGCGGCTCTTGCCGGTCGGCAATCACCATGGGCTCCGCGGCATCGGCGCGCAGCCCTCCCGGCCACTCCAGCTGCACCAGCTGCAGGCCGGTCCAAAAGGACCCGAAGGACATCCACGGTGTCCCGTCCGCGTCCTCGGCGATGCCGGGATCGATCGCGTTGAACCGCTCCCCTTTCGAGGAGATCACCTGCCCCCGGTCCACCCACTGGTAGGCGGGGTCTGCCGGGTCCAGGGTGCTGTTGGTGGCCAGGGCGATCACGGAAAGGTTCTTGCCGAACGTCGACGCCGAGTAGTACAGGTACCAGGTGCCGTCATGCTGGTAGAGCTCCGGCGCCCAGAGGTTGTCCACGCCCGGCACCGCTTCCTTGAGCCAGGCCGGCTTCTCCTGCCACACCTCGCCCGCGTACTCCCAGTTCACGCCGTCGTCCGAACGGCGCACCTGAATGTTGCCGTCCGCCACCTGGCCGTTCCCCGTCGAATAGATGAACCAGGGCTCACCGTTCCCGCCCTTCACCAGGGCTGGATCATGGGTGAAGAAGTCACCACTGAGTTCAGCGGCCGGGCGAACGTCCGACACTGGGGGCGCTGCCCCGCATCCAGTCAGGACCAGCACGACGACGGCGGCCAGCACCGTCGCCAGCCGCACCACTGTCAGCCGGACAGCAGGGCGGCCGGCAGGGGACGCATTTGGCCGGGCCACGTCAGCCGAGCGCGACGGCGGACCAGGACACGGGCGGCAGGGTTACGGTGAGCGTGCCCTCCTCCAGGACGGCACCCTCCAGCTGCTTCAGGCCCACACGGTCCTGGTCCTGCAAGGTGTTCTTGGCGTACACGTCATCGTCGTGCAGGGTCACGGCCTCGGTGATGACGGTGGCGTTGAGTTCGGAGACGTTGACGGTCACGTCAATCGACTCGGTCAGGCTGCGGTTCACCAGGAAGATGGCCGATTCTCCCGTGGCGGCGTCCGTGGTTGCCACCGAGTCCACCAGCGGGGCCTCGCCGTACACCGCCGTCGTGTAGGTTCCGGCGTCGATCCGCGGCTTGAGGACCTCGCCCTTGGCCAGGCGGGAGGTGACGGAGAACGGGAAGAACGTGGTCTGCCGCCAGGTTGCCCCGCCGGGTTCGGTCATGATGGGCGCGATGACGTTGACCAGCTGGGCCAGGGATGCCGCGGCAACCCGGTCGTGGTTTTTCAGGAGCGTCATGAGGAGGTTGCCGAACACCACGGCATCGGCCACGGAGTAGGTGTCCTCCAGCTGGCGCGGCGCGTGCGTCCATTCGTCGTTGACCTCGTCGGAGGCCTGGTGCTCGTCCAGGTACCAGATGTTCCACTCGTCAAAGGAGAGCTGAATCGTCTTTTTGCTCTTGAGCTTGTGCTTGACGTGGTCCGCCGTGGCCACCACGGTTTCGATGAAGTACTGCATGTCCAGGGAGGAGGCGAGGTAGGAGCCCAGGTCCCCGTTGCGTTCCTGGTAGTAGGCGTGGCAGGAGATGTAGTCCACGTAGTTGTAGCTGTGCTCCAGCACCACCCGCTCCCACTCGCCGAACGTGGGCATGGAGGATCCGGAGGAGCCGCAGACCACCAGTTCCAGGTTCTTGTCCGCGGTCTTCATCGCGGACGCGGTGCGGGCGGCAAGCTTTCCGTAGTCCTCGGCGGACATGTGGCCGATCTGCCACGGCCCGTCCATTTCGTTGCCCAGGCACCACATCCGGATGTCGTAGGGGTCTTTGGTGCCGTTGGCGATGCGCTGCTCGCTCAGCGCGGTGCCGGACGGGTGGTTGGTGTATTCCAGCAGGTCGAGGGCGGCTTCGATTCCACGGGTTCCCAGGTTGACGGCCATCATGAGCTCCGAGCCGGTGAGCTTGCACCAGCGGGCGAACTCGTCCAGGCCCACCTGGTTGGATTCGAGCGAGTGCCAGGCGAGGTCGCGGCGTACCGGCCGCTGGTCCCGGGGGCCGACTCCGTCCTCCCAGCGGTAGCCGGAGACGAAGTTGCCGCCGGGGTAGCGGATGGTGCTGGAGCCGAGTTCCTTGACGAGTTCGATGACGTCCAGCCGGAAGCCGTCCTCGTTGGCAGTCGGGTGGCCTGGCTCGTAGATGCCGTCGTAGACACAACGGCCCAGGTGCTCGACGAAGGAACCGAAGATGCGGCGGCTGACGGGGGCCACCACGGCCGAACGCTCGACGGTGATGACAGTGGGCGCCACAACGGCCAGGGTGGTGTCTTCTGCGGCAGGAGAGGTAATGGTCACGGGGTTTTCCTTTTCTTTTATAACGTTGTAGATGCCGACTAGGTAGCGCTAAGTGTCGTTATGGGGTGCCAAAACGGCAGTTAGCGCTACCTAGTTGGGCTCGGGGAAGTGACTGGATGGTTGGACGCGGGACCTACGGTTTCAAGCGCAGCCAGCCGTCGTCCCACCAGCCAGCCGGACAGCAGCAGCGGAAGCGATGCGCCCACCAGCGGCAGCAGCACCGGCAGGGCAGAGAAGACGACGACGGCGGCAGCCAGGGTTGCCAGCAGGGACAGGGTCATGACCGGGGAAACAAGCGGCAGGACAAATGCCGTCCGCCAGATGCTTCGGACGGAGTCGCGGTACCGTCCGCACAGGGTTACCGCGGCGGCTGCTGCGAGGAGTGAAGCCCCGCCGGCCAGCGTGGACAGGAGTAGGAGGACGGCGTGCATCGGGGAAGCCTGGGCGCCGGACGGCACCGCTGCCGTGAGCAGGTTGAGGCCCAGCACCAGGGCGGCCAGCCAGAACACGCTGCCCACCAGGTTGGCGTGCCGGAACCGGGAGCGGTAGACGGCCACGAAGTCGCGCACTACATGTCCGGTTTCGCCGGCGCGCAGCCGGGACAGGACCGTGGTGGCAGCGACAGCCGCCGGGAACGCACCCAGGAGCACCAGGCCGGCAAGCGTTCCGCCGGCGAACAGCACGTTGACCAGGACCAGGGTGGTGGCGAACCGCAGCCAGTCCATGAGGCGTCCGGCCCATCCCAGGGGAGCCTCATTCATGAATCCTCCCGGGTGCCGCTCCACACCACTCCGTCAGCGGCGATACCACTGAAGGACAGGGCGGGACGGTTGCCCGCCCAATTCCACGAGGGGAACACGACGGCATCGAGTTCCACGGTGCCGCCGTCCGGATCCTGCAACCTGAGGAGCAGTTGCCGGGGTGCAGCCGGAGCGGTTTCGACGGCGACAGGGACCTGCAGGGCTGTGACGTGGCGCGATACCGCTTTCACGACGTCGGTGGACCCAGGATCGAACCGAAGGACCTGCCAGCTGCCGTCCACGGGAGCGGGAGCCGGCAGGACCTCGCTGTCCCTGCCTGCGTAGGGCTGCGGGGAGACCACAGGCCACCCTCCGGCGTTGAAGAACATGCGCCGCACCTGCACCACGTGCTGGCTCGGATCATCAGCGAAGCGGACGTGGTGCACAACAAAATACTCGTCGGTTCCGTCCGGGCCGGGCTGGACCAGGACCGAGTTGTGGCCGGGCGCGAGCCATCCTGTGCCGCCGGCGAAGCGGTAGCTCCCCAGGACCTTGGTGCCGATGGCGGACGGCAGGACATCCAGGTCCGTCAGGGACCGGCCACGGACATCGCGGTAAGGTCCGGTGATGTGGTCCGCCACCGCCACCCGCATGTTGTAGGTGCTGAAGAGGGAGTCGTAAGAGCAGAACAGGACGTAGCGGTCCTCTTCCGGGCGGTAGAGGATGAAGGCGCCCTCGATGGCCCGGTCCACGGATGCAGGTCGGCTGGCGACGCAGGTGCCCAGGTCACCCGCCCGAAGCGGGGTGCCGGACGTCGGGTCCAGCGGCAGGGTGTAGATCCCTGAAAAGAACGAGCCGTACGTCATCCAGGGTTGCCCGTCCCGGCCGAACGTGACAGCGGCGTCAATGGCGTTCTGCGTCTGTTCCCCGGACGTGGTCGCCACCACGATGCCGCGGTCCTCCCACGGGCCTTCGGGGGCAGGTGCCACCGCCAGCCCGATGGCGGACGTGTTGGAGCCGAAGGTCGAGGCGGAGTAGTACATGTGCCATCCGCCGGCCGGCCAGCGGACCACTTCCGGGGCCCAGAGCCCGCTCGCCCCGGACCAAGCGGCGGCAGCGGCAGGAACGCCGTCGAACGCTGTTCCTGCGTAGGTCCACCGCACCAGGTCAGGCGACGTGCGGATATGTACGCCAGCAGGAATATCTGTGGAATTGGCCACGGCGTCTGTGGAGAACATGTAGTAGGTGCCGTCGTCGTCGCGAACCACCGTGGGGTCGTGGGCGTGCCGGGCACCCCAGGAAGCGGGGTCGGCGGTGGTTTCCGCGGGGAGGAGCTCAGGCTGCACGCTCAGCTGGTCAAGGTTTGGATGCGGCATGGTTCAGCCCTTGGATCCGGAGAGCGCAATGGATTCGATGATCTGGCGCTGGAAGACGATAAAGACAATCAGCACCGGAAGCAGCGCAATGAAGGACGCCGCCATGATCAGCGGGTAGTCGGTCTGGATGGCGTACTGGGCGTTGAAGTTGGCAATCACCAGCTGGAGGGTCTGCGTTTCCGGCGAGTTGAGGTAGATGATGGGCGCCAGGTAGTCGTTCCACACGGCCATGAACCAGAGGATGAACTGTGCTGCGAGCGCCGGCCTGATGGCGGGCATGATCAGCGTCCAGAAGATCTGGACGTAGGAGGCACCGTCGATCCGCGCGGCCTCCACGATGGAATCCGGGACGCTGTTCAGGAACTGGCGCAGGAAGAAGATCATGATGATGTTGCCGAACAGCCCGGGCACAATCAACGGCAGCAGGGTGTCCACCCAGCCGATCCCGGCGAAGATGGTGAACTGCGGAATCATCAGCGTGGGGAACGGGATCATCAGGCCGGAGAGCAGCCCCAGGAAGAGCACGTTCTTGAACGGCATGCGCATCTTGGCGAACGCGAAGGCAGCGAGCGCGGACGTCAGCGACCCGATGATGGTCACCGAGCAGGCCACGATCAGGCTGTTCTGGATGCCGCTCAGAAGGGGGCCGGCGGTCCAGATGCGTGCATAGTTCTCCCAGACGAAGGGGTCCGGGATCCACTGCGGCGGAAGTTCGAAGACGCCGTCCTTCGTCTTCAACGAGGTCGAAAAGGTCCAGGCCAGCGGGGCGATCATCACCACGGCACCCAAGGACAGGATGACGGTGGTGAGGAGGTTTCCCAGCCGGGTGCGGTCCTTGACCGAGCGCCCGCCCGGGTCCTTGGCGGGACCGGCCGGCCGGCTGGACAGGCCGGCGACGGGAATGGCGTCCGTGGGTTCCAGCGGCGGGGTGGTGATCACGTTCTGTGCGGACATGGCTGCCTGCCTCAATCGATCGAAAACTGGTTGCGGCGGTTGAGCCGGAACTGGATGAAGGTAATGATGAACACCAGCAGTCCCAGGACCACCGACATGGCTGAGGCGTAGCCCATCTGCAGGTTGTCGAACGCTTTCTGCCAGATGTACCAAACGATGGACGCGGACTCGAATTCGGGCCCGCCGGTGGGGGTCATGATGTTGATTTCCACGAAGATCTGGGATCCGCCGATGATGCTGGTGACGATCAGGAAGAACGTAACCGGGCGGACCATGGGGATGGTGATGTGGCGGAACTGCTGCCAGGCCGTGGCGCCGTCGAGCGCTGCCGCCTCATAGAGGTAGCGGGGCACGGACTGCAGGGCTGCCAGGTAGAGCAGCATGGAGTAGCCCAGGCCCTTCCAGATGGCCATGATGATGAGCGCAGGTTTGACGGTTGCGGTGTCCTGGAGCCAGTTGGGGCCGTCGATGCCCACCAGGGCGAGGCCCTGGTTGATCAGGCCGAAGTCGCCGTTGAAGGCCCATTGCCACAGGATGGCGACGGCGGCGATGGACGAGATCACTGGCAGGTAGTAGACCGTGCGGAAAAAGGTTGTTCCGCGCATCTTGCGGTTCATCGCCAGGGCGAGTGCCAGGGAGATGACCAGCCCGATGGGGATGCCGATCATCATGTACAGCGTGTTCCACAGCGACTTCAGGAAGTAGCGGTCGCCGAACATCTTGGTGTAGTTGTCCAGGCCCTTGAAGACCGGCGCCGAGATGCCGTTCCAGTTGGTGAAGGACGCGTAGACGGAGAAGAGGAGCGGGAAGAGCGTAAAGAGGAGGAAGCCGATCACCGGTATGGCAACGAAGAGGAGCGCTGCCTGGTGTTCCTTCCGGTGAAGCCGTGAGCGTCGCGGGCGCGTAATGGTTGTCATACCGGTGATCACAGCTCCTAGTTGCCGGCCTGCTGGTTGGCGGCGTCCAGGAATTCCTGCATTCGGGGCTGCGCCTCCTTCAGGTAGTCGGCGGCCGTCTGCTTGCCGTCAAGCACAGGCTGGATGTTGGTGAAGAGTTCGTCGTACCACTCGGCGTTGAAGGTGTTGCCGCCGGGAAGCGCCCGGCCGTAGTCCTTCACGATTTCCAGGAACTCTGCCTTGTTGGCAGGCTTGGTGGTGGTGTCCGCAGCCCAGGCCTCGGCCATGTCCTTCAGGTTGGGGATCTGGATTCCGGCGTCCACCAGGCTTTGCTGGGCTTCCTTGTTCGCGGTGAGATACTCCACGAGCTTGACCGCGTCCTCCGGGTGCTTGGTGCTCTCCGAAACGGCGATGCCCAATGTTCCGATCCAGCTGGCGGTTTCGCCGGACTCGCCTGCCGGGTACGGGATGACATCCCAGTCGAAGCCGAGCTTCTGGTAGGTGGACAGGTCCCAGGGGGCGATGGGGAAGAAGCCGATTTCACCCTTCATCCAGCGCTGGTAGGTGTCCAGGGTCTGGGCCTCGGCAACAGAGGGGGTGACGGCATGGACGTTCTGAAGGTCGGCGAACCACTGCAGGGATTCGGCGAATTCGGGAGTGTCCACGGTGACCTTGGTCCGGTCCTCGTTCAGCCAGTCGCCGCCGTTGGACCAGACGAAGGGCTGCAGGTTCCACTGGACGTTCAGGCCGGTCCCCCACTGGTCCAGGGTTCCGTCGCCGTTGGTATCGGCCGTCAGCTTCTTGGCGGCAGCCACGAATTCGTCAAACGTGTACGGCTTGTCCTTGTCCGGCAGGGGGATGCCGGCCTTTTCCAGCATGGTCTTGTTGTAGCCGAAGGAGAACGGTCCCACGTCCTTGGGGAGGGCGTAGATGGCACCTTCTCCCACGCGCTTGCCGTCGTAGCGGTAGCTGTCCACGCCGTATTCCCAGATGTTGTCCAGGTCGATGGTGTCCGAGCCTTCCACGTATTCAGTGATGTCCTTGACGATGCCGTTCTGCACGTAGGCCTGGACATCCCCGGGGCCGATATAGAAGACGTCCGGAACCTGCTTGCCGGCGATGGCGGCCTTCAGTTTGGTGGCGTACTGGTCTGCGGTGGTGACAATGATGTCCACGTCCACGTTGTTGTCGGCCTCGAACTGGGCCACAGCCTTCTCGTAGGCCTTCTTTTCATCTTCACCCCCGCGGAACATGAAGGTGAGCTTCTTTTCCCCGCTGTCCTCGGCGGTGGGGGCGGAGCAGCCGCCGAGCATGAGGCCGGCGGCGGTAAAAAGCGCCAGGGTCGCGGCCATGGGACGTGACTTCATCATCACGCAGTCCTTCCGGGTTGGGTGGAGCAAACAAGTTTATGGGCTGAGGCGGTACTGGAGCCCCACTGTCCGCGGTGGCGGACCGGCATCCGGGGCGGAACCTTTGCAACGTTGTAAGAAACCATCACACAGCCCTCAAGCTGCCGTCAAGGGTCCAGAAGCAGATTCTTTTCCCTCCCGGACGGCTTCCTTGACTCCACAAGGGGGGCATGCCATATTTCTCGTTACAACGTTGCAAGGTCTCGTGCCGCAGGGCGCATCCCCGCTGCTGCTCAACTTTCCTAATCCACCTTTTCGGAAGGACAACGTGATGATGAAGTCACGTCCATGGGCGCTGCGCGCCGCAGGATTGGCAGCAGCGGCAGGTATCGCCCTGGCGGCGCCAGCCCTCCCCACGACCGCTGCCCCCGGCAGCGCTGATGTCCCACAGCATGTCCAGTCCAGCCAGCCGGCAGGACAGAAACCGGCGCCGCAGAACCTCCCAAGCGATCTTCCTGGCGGCAAAACCGTGGTGGGCCAGACGGCCCCCATCCATGACCCGGCGCTGATCGTCGCCGACGACGGCACCTGGTACGTCTACTCCACCGGTTTAGTGAACCGGGAGAATGGCGGCACCATCCAGATCTGGTCGTCGCGTGACCAGGGCACAACCTGGAGCTACACCGGAACGGTCTGGGACAAGATCCCGGCCTGGATTGATGAGCACTTCGCCGACGGCGAGCTGCCGGGCAACCTTTGGGCGCCGGAGATCACCGAACATAACGGGACCTACTACCTGTACTACTCGGCGTCGCGCTTTGGCGGGAACAATTCCCTCACAGCCCTCGCCACCAACACCACCCTCGACCCCAATGATCCGGACTATGAGTGGGTGGACCAGGGCCTGGTGGTTTCGTCCCCGGCCACCGGGCTGGATCCCGCCAACCCCGGCAAGACCTTCAACGCAATAGACGCCGGCATTGTCGAGGACACGGACGGCACCCCCTATATGGCCATCGGATCCTTCTGGTACGGGATTTTCCTCGTCCCCATCGAATGGCCCAGCGGCAAACCGGTCAGCGACTGGCAGTCCAAAACGGTGAACATCGCGGACCGGTTTATGCCCGGCAATCCCGTCGAGGCGCCGTACATCACCAGGCACGGCGGCTACTACTACCTGTTTGTCTCTTTTGATTCCTGCTGCCGCGGCGCGGATTCCACCTACAAGGTGGCGGTGGGCCGGTCCACTTCCGTCAAGGGGCCCTACCTGGACAAGGAGGGCCGCGACATGTTCGGCGGAGGCGGTTCAGTAGTCCTGGATTCGCATGGTGCAGTGACCGGACCGGGCGGGCAGTCGGTCTTCGGCGACTACCTGGCCTTCCACTACTACGACGGCTCCAACCAGGACCTCCCCTACTTCCCAACGCTGGGCCTCCAGAAAATCGACTGGGTGGACGGCTGGCCCGAGTTCGACCAGACGGTGGAGCTGCCGGCGGTCCTGAAGCAGCCCAAGGCCACAGTCTCTGCCACACCCGCCAGCGTCACCGCCACGGCCACAGGCACTCCCGGCCCAGTGGCTGTGTGGGAAATTTCGCCCGACGGCGGCGCGACCTGGCAGCCGGCGGACATCCAGCCGGTCACGAGGCGGACGGACGAAGGCTTCTACCGTTCCGCGCTTGAGCTTCCCGGCAGGGACGGCACACAGCAGGACATCATGGTGCGAGCCGTGTTCCAGAACGCCCACGGCAAAGCCGCCACCGACGCCCTCGCGGTCCCGCCCGTCCACGGCAACGCGGCAGCCGGGAACCCTGCACGGTGACGGACGCCGCCAGTGCCAGGAAGGACAAACGGGAGATGAGAGCCTCGTGTTTGCAGTCCATGCCCTGCCCAAGTGCAGGACGGGCCACCTTTTGTCCGTCCAGTTAGTCAGCACCAGGGAGTAGGGTTCCGTCATGGACATCATCCTGGTTCCCGGTTTCTGGTTGGACGCTTCCTCCTGGGAGGAGGTGACGCCGGCGCTCGAGGCCGCAGGACACCGCACGCATCCCCTGACGCTGCCCGGGCTTGAAAGCGTGGACGCCAACCGCGCAGGGATCGGCCTCCACCAGCACATTGTTGCCGTCACGGCTGCCGTGGATGGCATCGAGGGAAAGGTGGTCCTGGTGGGACACTCGGGCGGCGGCGCCATCATCCATGCCGTGGTGGACGCCCGGCCAAACAAGGTGGAACGGGCCATCTACGTGGACAGCGGCCCCCTTGGTGAGGGCGGGGTCATCAACGATGAACTGCCGGCCGACGGGGACGACGTTCCGCTGCCGCCATGGGAAGGGTTCGAGGACGCCGACCTGGTGGACCTCGATGACAGCCTCCGGGCGGCGTTCCGGGCGCGTGCCATTCCGCAGCCGAAAGGCGTTGCCTACGACCAGCAGCATCTTCACGACGAACGCCGCTACGAGGTGCCGGCCACCATCATCGCGTGCGAATTCCCCTCGGCCATGCTTCAGGAATGGATCGCGGCCGGCCACCCGTTTGTTGCCGAACTGGCCCGCGTCCGCGATGTGGAATACGTGGACCTGCCCACCGGCCACTGGCCCCAGTTCACCAGGCCCGCGGACCTGGCCCGGGCCATCCTGGCGGCGGTGGAGCGGACAACGGCCAGCTAGATTGAACGGACCACCTGCCGAGGAGTCCACATGCCGCGCCCCCGATCCCCGCTCCTTTCCGTCGACGCCATCGTTGGCGCCGCCCTCTCCCTGGTGGACGCCACCGGCGACTTCAGCTTTCCCAAAGTGGCCAGGGAACTCGGGGTCAGCCAGGCATCCCTGTACAACTACATCGACAACCGCGAACACATCATCGAGCTGATGCGGGGACGCGTTTTTTCCGCCCGGGACCCCCTCGATACCCAGTACCTGCCCTGGGACGAGGCGCTCCGGATCCTCGCCCACAAATACCGAGACTGCCTGGTGGACCACCCCCGGCTGGTGCCGCTGCTCGTGACCCAGACCGTGCAGGACCTCGGTGTAATGCGCATCTACGAGGACATGGCCATCGTCCTGGGCAAGGCTGGCCTGGCAACCCCTGCGATCGTCCCGGCCATCACTGCGCTGGACTACCTGGTCCTTGGTTCGGCGCTGGAACTCACTGCCCCGGACGTCGTCTGGTCTCCCCCACCGGGGCAATTCCCGGCACTGTCCGGGGCCATTGCCGACCTCGGGTCCCCGGCGGAACGTTCGGACACCGCGTTTTCCTTCGGACTCGAAACACTGCTGGCCGGGATTAGGGCGGTCACAAAAGCAAGTTTCTGAAAGGCTTTCACAAAAACCCTTGTGCTGGCGGCAAGGCATCTTCATAATAAATGAAGGCCATTCATTTTGTGACGGCCTTCACTCCATCCCAGCAAGGAGAAGCCCATGTCCCCGGACGATAACCACATAGGGCGCGTTCCCCTCACCGCCACCAGGGCGGTTTCCGTATTCGGCATCAGTGTTGTTGGCTTCATGACCGCCAACCTGGTGCCCGTCATGATCGTCGCCCTGACCGGAGAACTCGGCTTTTCCGATACAGAGGCGGGCACGCTGATGACCGGCTCGCTGCTCGCCTGCGCCGTCGCCTGCCTGCTCACCTCCAAGTGGGCTGCCGCGAACGGGCGGTACACCGTGGCCCGGGCCGGACTCGTCCTGACGGCGGCAGGCTTCGGCGCTGCCGCGTTTATCCCGTCCGCACCCGTCGTCGTCGCGGGCGTCCTGGTTGGCGGCCTTGGAGCGGGCGGCGCTGTTTCGGCAGGCGGCGCCGCGCTCGGCGCCCTCCGCAACCCTGACCGCGCTTCCGGCATCAGCGGCTTTGCCAACCGCGCCATCGTTTCGGTGGTCCTGTTCATCATTCCCGCGCTGGGCGCAGGCATGGGCAGCGCATTCGGCCTGCTCGCGGGGCTCGCCCTGGCCGCCCTCTTCACCACCGCCTGGCTCCCGGACCGTCCCGTCAGTTCCGGCGTCACTCCGCTGGCAGTCTCCGCACCGGCCAAGAATTCAAAGCCCACCACCCTGGCGGGCATCGGCCTGCTGGCCTGCTTCGCCCTCTGGGCACTCAGCGAGGACTCCCTGTGGGCCGTCGCGGCCACCATGGGAGCGGACCAGGCGCAGCTCGACGAGACCGGCATGGGACTGGTCCTGAGCCTCTCCACCCTGGGCGGACTGCTCGCCTCCGGGCTGGTGGGACTCGCCGGGCGCAGGCTCGGACGGACCGCACCGCTGGCCGTGGCACTCATTGCCGGAGCCGCACTCAAGATGCTTTCCGGAACCGTGACGGAACCCAACCTGTACATCGCGGTCATCATCGCCTGGAACACCATCTACATCCTGGCCTTCATCTATATCGTGGCAACCGCCGCCGCCCTGGACGCCTCCGGGCGCTGGTCCGCGCCGGTGCTCGGCGTCTACCTGATCGGATCTTCCTTCGCGCCGTTCTTCGGAACCTTTGTTTCCACTGCCGCAGGGTACGACGTCCTCGGCTACGTCCTGGCCGGGATGACCCTCGTCCTGATGGTTCCGCTGCTCCTCATCTCCCGGATCTCCGTCCGGACCGAAGAAGCCGCCGCCGCGCCGCCGTCGGACATCAACAAAGCAGCCATCGCCTGATGACCCGCCCCTTACTGAAAGAAAGCACTCCCTTGCCTGCACGCACGCTCTATACCAACGCCACCGTATTCACCGCCGACGGCTCCCTTGCGGAGGCCTTCGTGGTGGAGGGCGCCCGGTTCATCCACGTCGGCACTGAAGCCGATGCCCGGAAAGCCGCCCGCGAAAAAGCCGTTGAAGTGGACCTTGCCGGCGGCTTTGTCCTGCCCGGCTTCATCGATGCCCACACGCACCTGCTGATGATGGGCCAGGCCCTGAAGAAGGTCCCCCTCCGGGAGGCAGCGGATCCCCGGGATCTGCAGCGCCGCCTCCGCGAGGCCGCTGCCGCCGGCGATGCCCCCCGGATCCTGGGCGCAGGATGGCTCTACAGCTCCCTGGACGGCCAGCGCCCCACCCGGGAGCTGCTGGACGAAGCGGTGCCGGACCGTCCTGTCTACCTGGATGCCAACGACCTGCACTCGGTGTGGGTCAACAGCGCAGCCCTGGCCGAACTGGGGATCGATGACAATACTCCCGACCCCATCGGCGGACGGATCGGTCGCGACCCTGCCACCGGGAAGGCGGACGGCATGCTGTACGAGACGGCAGCCCAGCAGATCATCTGGCCCGCCCTGGCCGGCTACCTCACGGACGAGGACCGGGATGCCCAGCTGGAGGAGGCCTTCGCGAACTATCTCGCCGTGGGTGTCACCGGGGCCGTGGACATGGCCGTGCAGGACGATGACCTTGCCGCCTTCCGGCGCGCCATGGAACGCCGCGGCGGCGCCCTGCCCATCAGGGTCAAGGGGCACCTCCTGGTGGAGCGCCATGAAGCCGAAGCCGACAACCTGGCGCAGGTGGCGAAGGCGGCATGGCTCGCCGCCGAGCTCGACGGCGGGTGGCTGCAGATCTGCGGCATCAAGCTGATGGTGGACGGCGTCATAGACAGCTGCACCGCCGCGATGAAGGAACCGTACGCCGACGGCAGCACCTGCGAGCCCATCTGGGACCGGGAATCCCTGACCCCCGTGGTAGTGGCAGCGGACGCGGCGGGCCTACAGATAGCCCTGCACGCCATTGGTGACGAGGCCTCGGACATCGCGCTGGACGCCCTCGAGGAGGCGTACCTCCGGAACGGTCCGCGGGAGCGGCGGCACCGCATCGAGCACCTGGAAACGGTCACCGGGGCCAACGTGAAGCGCCTGGCAGCCCTCGGGGTGGTGGCATCCATGCAGCCTGTCCACGCGGACCCGGCCATCCAGGACAACTGGCGGAGCGTCCTTGGCGACCACCGCATCGAGCGGGCTTTTCCCTGGACGGAGTTCACGGAAGCCGGCGCAACCCTCGCGTTCAGCACCGATGCACCCACCGCTCCGCACCAGCCGCTGCCCAACATGTACGTCGCCTCCACCAGGCGCTCGGCACTGGATCCCACCCTTGAAGCGAACCTGCCGGACTATGCCATGGAGCTCGCTGAGGCGTTGTGCCATGCCACCCGCGACGCCGCTTTCTCCTGCAGGGCGGAGGAGCAGCAGGGCCGGATCGCTGCCGGCTACCTTGCCGACTTCACCGTCCTGGACACCAACCCGCTCCAGGCAGACCCCTCACAACTGCTCACCAACCACGCCCGGCTCACCGTAGTGGGCGGCACAACAGCGTACGACGCCGGCACGGCCGCAGCTTCCCGCCGCACCGCAGCCGCATAAAGCGCAACCAGAGACAACCAGAAAGAACGTAGGAAGACAGATGAAACCAGCCCCCGCCCCCGCCGAGGCCGCAACGGCTTTCGATCCGGCTGCCACCGGCTCCATGCCTGCCGAATGGGAAGCCCATGACGGCACCTGGATGGCCTTTCCGCCGCCTAACGAAACCTTCGGTGAAGTGGGCAGCCCCACGCTCGACCGCGCCCGGGCCGCCTGGACTAACGTAGCCCGCACCATCGCCCGCCACGAGCCGGTCACCGTCCTGGCCGATCCGCGCGACGCCACCGCCGCCCGGGAGTGGCTGGGGGACGGGATCACCGTGGTGGAAGTCCCGCTGGACGACGCCTGGCTGCGTGACAGTGGACCCACGTTCGTCCACCGGCCGGACGGGTCACTGGCCGCCGTCGACTGGATCTTCAACGGCTGGGGTGCGCAGGAGTGGGCCTCCTGGGCAAATGACCAGGAGGTGGCCCGCACAGTATCGGCGGAGGCCGGGGTTCCGGTCCGGCCCAGTTCGCTGGTTAATGAAGGCGGCGGCTTCCATGTGGACGGCGAGGGGACCGTCCTGCTCACCGAGACGGTCCAGCTGGATCCGGGACGCAACCCCGGAGCCACGAAGGAATCGGTTGAAGCAGAAATCCACGCAGCCCTGGGCACCACCAAAGCCATCTGGCTGCCGCGGGGCCTGACGCGGGACTACGACGAGTTCGGAACACGCGGGCACGTTGACATTGTGGCGGCCTTCGCCGGCCCGGGCACCGTCCTGCTGCACCGCCAGGATGACCCGGCCCACCCGGACTATGAGGTCTACCTGGAACTCCGCTCCGTCCTCGCCGGGGAGGTGGATGCCAAGGGCCGTCCCCTGCGGATCATCGACGTCCCCGCACCCACCGTCCTGCAGGACGAGGAAGGCTTCGTGGACTGGTCCTACATCAACCACTACGTGGCGAACAACGCGGTGGTGCTGTGCGCTTTCGACGACCCCAATGACGCCATCGCCGCCGGCATCCTGGAACGCGCCTATCCGGGACGGACCGTGGAGCTGGTGGACGCCCGCGACATCTTCGCCTTCGGCGGCGGCATCCACTGCATCACGCAGCAGCAGCCGGCGCCCGCACCGAAGGGAGCTCCGGCGTGAGCCCGTTCAATGTCGTGGAAGCAGGCATCGCCCAGCTTCGTGCAGCGCTTGAGGCAGGTGAGGTGACCAGCGAGGAGCTGGTGCGCCTCTACCTGCAGCGGATCGAGAAGTATGACTCATCAGGCATATGCCTGAACGCGCTCGTGGTGATGAACCCGGAAGCGCTGGCGGATGCCAGGGCATCGGATGAGCGCAGGGCCAGGGGCGGCATCCTGGGACCGCTGGACGGCATCCCGTACACAGCCAAGGACAGCTACCAGGCAAAGGGCCTGACCGTCGCCGCCGGGTCCCCCGCCTTCAAGGACCTCGTGGCGCAGAAGGACGCCTTCACCATCGAACGGCTGCGGGCCGGCGGTGCTGTCCTCATCGGACTGACCAACATGCCGCCCATGGCCAACGGCGGCATGCAGCGCGGGGTATACGGCCGGGCGGAAAGCCCCTACAACGAGGACTACCTCACGGCCGCCTTCGCCTCAGGGTCCTCGAACGGGTCCGGAACAGCCACCGCGGCCAGCTTCGCGGCCTTCGGCCTCGCGGAGGAAACCTGGTCATCAGGCCGTGCGCCGGCGTCGAACAATGCCCTCTGCGCCTACACCCCGTCACGGGGCATGATCTCCGTCCGCGGCAACTGGCCGCTGGTCCCCACCATGGACGTGGTGGTTCCGCACACCCGGACGATGGACGACATGCTGGAAGTCCTGGACGTGGTGGTGGCGGACGACGCCGAAACCCGCGGCGACTTCTGGCGTGTCCAGCCGTGGGTTCCGCTCCCCAAGGCATCCGAAATCCGCCCCGATTCCTACGTGGAACTGGCGGTTCCGGACCGGGCCGCGGCTGTCCGCGTGCTGGCCGGTAAGCGCGTAGGCGTTCCGCGGATGTACATCAACGCGGACCCGGACGCCGGTACGGCAGGCAGTCCCGGCATCGGCGGACCCACCGGGCAGCGTATCCGGACACGCGCCTCCATCATTGAGCTGTGGAACGCGGCACGGCAGGACCTGCAAGCTGCCGGCGCCGAGGTTATCGAGGTGGACTTCCCTGTGGTTTCGAACTACGAAGGCGACCGTCCCGGAGCGCCCACCATCGGCACCCGCGGCCTGGTATCGCCCGAGTACCTGCGCCGCGAAATCGTGGACCTGTCCGCCTGGGGATGGAACGACTTCCTGGACGCGAACGGGGATCCGCAACTGAGCCGCCTGGCCGACGTCGACGGCGCCGCGATCTTCCCCGCGCCGGACGGATCGCTGCCGGACCGCTATCACGGGTTCGACGACGACATCAGCGACTATCCCGCCTGGATCCGGAGGGAGGGGGTTCCGTCCCTGACGGACATCCCGCATCTCAATGCCGGGCTTAACGGACTTGAAGAAACCCGCCGCATGGACCTCGAAGAGTGGATGGACGGCCTGGGCCTGGACGCTGTTGTGTTCCCGGCGGTTGCCGACGTGGCGCCCTCCGACGCCGACCGCAACGAGGCCTCCGCAGACCTCGCGTGGCGCAACGGGGTATGGGTGGCGAACGGGAACCTGGTTCCCCGTCACCTGGGCATCCCCACCGTCACCGTTCCCCTGGGAATGGCAGCGGACATCGCCATGCCCGTGGGTTTCACCCTGGCCGGCAGGGCCTACAGCGATACCGACCTGCTGCAGCTGGCCGCGGCCTTTGAGGCCACCGGCACGCGCCGTGTCCCGCCGCCCCGCACCACGTCCCCGGAAGAGGCTGAAGAGGCCTGACGGCCGGCTGCGCAAGAGGCTACGCTGGTGGCAGTGACTTTCATATCCTGCCTGTGACCCACAGCCTTCCGCAGTTCCCGTCGCTCCCCAGCGGAGCGGTGATTCCGCGTGCCCAGGAGGGGAACCCGACCACGGGTTCCCCTCCTCCCCGCACCAGCATCGGAACCACTTTCGGGAGACCCCATGAACGCCCACCCAACCCCCGGCACAGCTGCACCCATCCTCGAACAGGATGCGCTGCGCCCTGACTGCTCCAGCTGCTTCGCGCTCTGCTGCACCGCCTTCGGATTTACCCGCACGGCCGACTTCGCCATCGACAAGCCGCCCGCCGCACCGTGCCCCAACCTGGCCACGGACTTTTCCTGCACCATCCACGACCGGCTCCTGCCCAGGGGCTTCCGCGGCTGTACCGTCTTTGACTGCTTTGGTGCCGGCCAGGCGGTCAGCCAGCGCCTGTTCAAGGGCATCAGCTGGCGGGAGGCACCGGCGTCCAGCCAGGCCATGTTCGCTTCCTTCAAAACCATGAAGCAGCTGCACGAAATGCTCTGGCACCTTGCCGAGGCTGAAGCCCGGACGTTCAGCCCGGACTCCGCGGACGAGGTCCACAGGCTGCGGTCCATCCTCCAGGCCGCGGCCGACGGCCCCGTGGAGGACCTGCTGGACCTTGACCTCGAGTCCCTCCATCAGCGCACGGGCGGGATGTTGCGCGAGGTCAGCGAGGAGGTCCGTGCCGGCTATTTCGGCGGGGATGTCAGCGCTGCCACAGGCCTGCGGCCCGGTGCAGACCTGGCAGGTGCCAACTTCCGTGACGGGCAGTTGTGCGGGGCAGACCTCCGCGGGGCCTGCCTCATCGCCGCCGACCTGCGGGGCACGGACCTCACGGGCGTGGACCTGCTGGGTGCCGACCTCCGCGATGCCAGGCTCGACGGCGCCGACCTCTCCGGCGCGCTCTTCCTCACCCAGGCGCAGGTCAATTCAGCCCGGGGCACCTGGGCCACGCGGCTGCCGCGCGTGCTTTCCCGTCCGGACCACTGGAGCCAGGAAAAAGGAGCGTGATCCCGTTCCAGTCCTGGCCCGCCTTGACAGCGCATTTGTTAGCGCTGACAGTAAGGGGAGCCAAATTGAACCCAAGCGGAAAGCCGACCGAATGAAGAACTGGGCAGGAAACCTTGAATACGCGTCAGCCGACGTCCGGCGGCCGGAGTCCGTGGCTGAGCTCGCCGAGGTGGTGGCCCGCTCACCCCGCGTGAAGGCGCTGGGCTCCCGGCACTCCTTCAACCGGGTGGGGGATACCGACGGCGTACACATCCTGCTGGATGCCCTGCCGCAGCAGATCGACCTCGACTCAGCCAAGGGGACGGTCCGGGTCAGCGGCGGCGTGAGCTACGGTGCCCTCTGCCGCACCCTGGAGCAGTCCGGCGTGGCAATTCACAACCTTGCCTCGCTGCCGCACATCTCGGTGGCCGGGGCAGTGCAGACCGGCACCCACGGCTCCGGCGTGGACAACCAATCGCTGGCGGGCGCCGTCGAAGCAATCGAACTGGTGAGGCCCTCGGGCGAACAGGTGCGGTTGTCCCGCGCGGACGGGGACGAGTTCCTGGCATGCGTGGTGGGCATGGGTGCCCTGGGCATCATCACCGGCCTGGAACTCGCAGTCCGCCCCAGCTTCCGGATGCGCCAGCGGGTTCTGGTGGACCTGCCATGGGACCGTGCCCTGGAAAGCTTCAACGACCTCGTGTCCGGCGCCTACAGCGTGAGCCTCTTTACCACCTACTCCGGGGAAGCCATCAGCCAGGCCTGGTTCAAGGCATTGGATGAAGAGCCTGCGCTGGCGGACCTGTTCGGCGCAACCGTCGCCCTCACTCCCCGGCACCCCCTGCCGGACATGTCAGCTGAGAACTGCACGCTCCAGATGGACGAGCCCGGCCTATGGCTTGACCGGCTGCCGCACTTCCGCCATGAGTTCACCCCGAGCAAGGGCGAGGAGCTGCAAAGCGAGTTCATCCTGCCGCTGGAGCACGCGCCGGCTGCCATCGAGGCCGTGCGCAGCATCGCGGACAGGCTGGCGCCCCTGCTGTTCGTTTCGGAGATCCGCACGGGCGCCGCGGACGAGTTCTGGCTCAGCCCCTTTTACCGGCAGCAGAGCGTGGCGCTGCACTTCACGTGGAAGCCGCTGCAGCCGGAGGTCGAGGCCGTCCTGCCGGAGCTCGAGGACCTGCTGCGGCCCTTCGGTGCCAGGCCGCATTGGGGGAAGCTGTTCTCGCCGGAGGGCCACGACTGGGAGCAGCTCTATCCCCGCTTCGCAGCCTTCCGTTCCCTCGCGTCGGCCCACGATCCCGAGGGCAAGTTCCGCAACGCGCTGCTGGACAGCATCCTGGGCGTACCCGCCTCCAGCGCCCGCTGAGCCGTTCACCCGCGCCGGTCCCCCGGCGCACTAAGGGTTAGGCTGGACAGATGAAACGCCGCCTTGCCGCCCTGTCCGCTGTCCCCCTGATGCTGCTGCTTGCCGGCTGTGGTGCCGTGGAGGAAGCGGCAAGCAACGCAGCAAGTGATGCTGCGTCCAAAGTCGCCACCGCTGCCGCCGACGAAGTGAACCGGCAAATCTGTGCCGTCATCGAGGATGGCCTGGTCAGCGTGGAGGACAAGCAGGTGCTGGCAGGCTTGGTTTCCGCTGCCCGGACCGCGGGTGTTCCGACGGAAATCACGACGCCGTTGGGCGAGATTGCGGCGGCCGGGGACCAGGTGCCGGAAGGCTCGGTCAAGGCATTGAGGGACGCCTGTTCCGCGTAGAAATTGGCCCGGAAATTCCCCCTTTAGCCCCCTGCATCCTGGTGCTACGGTGAAATGACGAACTAGTAAGCCTGTGATACTAATCACGCGCGAAGGAGATCGTCATGGCTGAACGAGGCAACACCAAGCACGGCTCGAATCTGGACGACCAGATGCAGCATGAGACGCAGGGAGTGGTGCACGGCAACCAGCCGGCCCACGCCGAGGAATGGCGCGAAACCGAGCCGTTCCCGGACGACACAGACCCCAATGAGGTCCGGGAGGCGCTGAATCCCGTGGCATCAGCAGACCCCCTCGACGATGAGGAGGGGGAACAGTGACCGGCAGCCTCAAGGAATACGCGGATCTGTACAAGCTGCCCGGCCCCTGGTGTACGGCCTACGTGGATGCGGGCACCGGGACAGTGGACACCCTGGAAGCGGCCGACGTGCGCCCGGGCA
The DNA here is from genome assembly GCF_056279405.1 of Pseudarthrobacter sp. TE3704. Lineage (NCBI taxonomy): Bacteria > Bacillati > Actinomycetota > Actinomycetes > Micrococcales > Micrococcaceae > Pseudarthrobacter > Pseudarthrobacter sp. TE3704. The sequence goes on along the minus strand of NZ_JBWCCJ010000001.1, from coordinate 262,570 downwards.
ACGCACGCGCCCAGCTGGAGGCCCAGGGAGCGTCCGCTGCCGACCTTGATGCGGTGGAACAGTCGCTCCAGCCCGAAGCCGGGATTCCCGCCCCGGTCTCCAGGTTTGTCCTGGTCCGCCAGGGCAAGGCGGAGATCAACGAAGTCCTCGCGGGAGACCGGGTACTGCCGGAGCGGATTTCGGTGGACTCCATCCCTGACCTGCTGCCGCTGGTGAAACACCGGCCCGAAGACCTTCCCTATGTTGTTGCCGAAGTCAGCCGGGAGCACGGCGAAGTCAGGCTGTACCACGCAGGCGCCGGCGCTCCTGACAGCACCCGGGAAGTCCAGGGCGAAACCGAGCATGTGAGCAAGTTCCAGGGCGGGGGCTGGGCGCACCTGCGGTTCCAGCACCACACCGAGGACGTCTGGCGACGGAACGCGGACGAGGTTGCCGGTGAAATTGATCGGGTGGTGGCGGAGAGTGGGGCCCGGCTGATTGTCCTGGCCGGCGATATCCGGGCGCGCGGCCTGGTCCAGGAGCAGCTCTCGAAGGCCAGCCAGGACCTCGTATCGGTGGTTGACTCGCATACCCACACGAAGGGCGCCGATAACGCCCTCCTTGATGACCAGGTCAACCAGCGGGTCGCCGAACTCTGGGCAGTAGAGCAGCAGGAGGTCATGGACCGGCTGGCCATGCAGGAGGGGCAGGCCAACCCCGAGTCCGCCACCGGGATCGGCGCCGTTGTGCATGCGCTTCAGCAGGCACAGGTGGACGTGCTGATCCTGAACGATGCAGCCCTGACCGAGCGGACCCTGCTGGCCCTCGACGCAGAACCGTGGATCGCCACCGCCGAGGAGGAATCCCTGGCGGCCAACGTCCTGGGCAAGGTTCCGGCACCTGCAGCACTGCTGCGGGCGGCCGCCCTGACCGATGCACGCGTCCTGTTGGTTCCCGGCCCTGTCCTGCCGGAGGGCGTGGACGTTGCCGCCCTGCTTCGCTGGCCCACGGGACCAGCCGCGCCTGCGTCGTCGTGAGCAAATTCGCTTTGCCACCCGCGAAAGTTACCGATCGGAAGGTGAAATCGTGACTACAGCAAATGAAAACCCTGATGCCGTCCCCGGAGTGATCATCCCGGAAGAGGACGCACTCCCCCAGCCCAGCCGGACGGGCCATGGAAAAATGCCCGAAAATATCGACGACGACGCGTATGAGGCGGCAGCCGAGCAGGAGCGGGTAGCAGCCGGCCTTGCCGACTACGCGCCCGGTGACGTTCCGCCGGCCACCGACCCACTGCCCCCGGAGGCGTCAGAAGAGGCCGACCTCGCCCAGCGCGGCCTGCTCGGGGAAGACCAGGAAGGCCAGGGATAGACCGTCCAAACCGTGGTTGAGCCTGTCGAAACCGAGCGGGGTTTCGACAGGCTCACCATCGGCGTTTAACCACTGCGTTCTCATCAGGACTGGGAATCCTGGTCCCAGTCCTGATGCTGATCCGGTGCGCGCCGGCCAGCGCGACCGGTGTGCTGCCGGCGCACTGACCGGTGTTCGGGCGCCACGAACGGTACGACTTCGGGATCATGCCCCGCCGGCAGCGCCTTAACGAACTTTGCCAGTTCCTCCCGCAGCACCTTCCAGGCAATGCCGGGATCATCCGGATAGGCGTTGATTTCGGCCGCCCGGGCGGCTTCCAGGGCTGCGTGCCCATGGTCTGTCAGCTCCACTTTCAATTGCCGGCGGTCTGCGGCGTGCCGGGTCCGGGTGATATGGCCCGAAGCTTCCAGCCGGGTGAGTACCCGGCCCAGCGTCTGGCTCTGGACGCGAACCGCTTCCGCCAACTGCTCCTGGTTCAGCGGTCCGGCAGCCAATCCTTCGAGGGCGATCACGGCAGCCCTCGTCAGGCCCAGGTGGGCCAAGGCGTCATCCTGGCGCCGTTGAACCAGGCGCGCCGCCAGAGTGATGAGGCGGTAGCTGTTCCGGGCATCCGGATCGGGATTGCTGGTCATCGGCCGCGGCCTTCCTGTAGGTGGAAAAGTGCGGGGGTTGCCTCCGTTGCTACCTACCTACAATAAGCATGCTTAGCATCATATTCGCAAGTAGGCTTACTATCCATTGCCGCAACGCGGCCTGAACAGGACGGACATCTTCACTTGCCCCTTGCGCATCAAATGGAAAGTGTGCTTAGTATCTAATTAGTAACCCTGCTTACTAACCGCCAGCACTGCTGGTTCTTGATCGCCAGCTAACCCTTCATGGAAAGAGAGCCCGATGACAGAGAACCAATGGCCCCAGACCCCCAACACCGCTGCGACCGATCCCTTCGGTGCATCAGAGGTAGGACCTGACCAGACCTTCACCACCCCCGCCGCTCCGGCTGGCGCCCCTGCGGCTGGATCTGGAACCTCCAAGACCCAGGCGGCCAAGGAAGAGGCTTCGAACGTCGCCGGCCAGGCAGCATCGGCAGCCCAGGGCGTAGCCCAGACGGCCAAGGAAGAGGCGGCCAACGTTGCGTACGAGGCGAAGTCCAGCGCGCAGGACCTGCTAAACCAGGCGAAGTCCGGGCTGAGCAGCCAGGCCGGCACCCAGCAGCAGAAGGCAGCCGAAGGCATCCGGACCATTTCCAGCCAGCTGCAGAGCATGGCTGATGCTCCGGACCAGCAGGGCGTTGCCAGCGACCTTATTCGGCAGGCAGCCAGCAGCACCGAGACCGTGGCCTCCTGGCTTGAAAACAAGCAGCCGGGAGACCTGCTCGGCGAAGTCCAGAGGTTCGCACGGAACCGCCCCGGTACCTTCCTGCTCCTTGCAGCAGGAGCCGGCGTGCTGGCCGGCCGCCTTACCCGCGGCCTTGCTGCAGGCAGCCCGGAGTCCCAATCTTCGGTCCAGGGCTCACCGTCCTACCGTTCGGTCCAGCCCGGAGTAGCTCCGCTGCGGCAGGAGACCGTCTATGCCGCCGGCACTGACGACCTCTTCACAGAGCCGACAGTTGGCACCGGAGCGCCGGTTTCCACCTCCACGCTCCCCTCCGGCACGACGGAAGATACCCCCCTCCGCTTCGAGGATGACCCCTACCGCGATGAGGACGGCAGCTACCACGCTGCAGACGGCACGTACCGGTCAACGGAAGGACGCCAGCTGTGAGTAGTTCGATTCCGGAGCCGGCCCCAAGTGAGGCGCATCAGAAGGCGGACAGCGCGTCGCTGGGTGAGCTGCTGGGTGATGTGACCCGGGACCTGTCCACCCTGATGCGCCAGGAAGTGGAGCTCGCGAAGGCAGAAGCCAAGCAGTCCGCCACGAAGGCCGGAAAGGGCGCCGGGATGCTCGGCGGGGCCGGCGTGGCCGGACACTTCGTCCTGGTCTTCCTGTCCCTGGCGCTGATGTTCGCCCTGGGCGCCCTGATGCCGCTGGGCTGGGCCGCCGTGATCGTCGCGGTGATCTGGGGCATCATCGCCGCGGTCCTGGCCTCGATCGGCCGCAAGGAACTCAAGCAGATCAAGGGCATGCCCCAGACCGGCGAAACACTGTCCGAAATTCCCCCAACCCTAAAACCAGGTGAGGTAAACCGATGAGCGATAACCCGGACGCAATCCGTTCAGACATAGAAGCCACCCGCGCACGCCTGGGCACCAACGTGGACGCCGTCGCGGACAAGGTCACCCCGTCCAACATCGTCCACCGCCAGACCGACAAGGTCAAAGACGCCGTCAGCGGGGTTAAGGAGAAGATCATGGGAGCAGCAGACACCGCCACCACCCGGGTCCAGGACAGGGTCCACACCGGCACCGAACACACCGGCAACGCCCTGCACAGCACCGGCGACACCCTCCACGGAGCCAAGGACACCGCCGCAGCCAAACTCAGCGACGCCGGCACCGCGATCTCCCACGCACCGGACCAGGTCAAAGCCAAAACCCAGGGCAACCCCCTGGCCGCAGGCCTGATCGCGTTCGGCGCCGGAATGCTCGTCTCATCCCTGATCCCGGCAAGCCAGAAGGAACGCGAAGCGGCCGACCAGCTCAAGACCGCCGCGCAGCCCCTGGCCACCCAGGTCACCGACGCCGCCAAGGACATGGTCCAGGACCTCAAGGAACCGGCCCAGGAAGCCATGGAAAACGTCAAGGCCACCGCCACCGACGCAGCCCAGAACGTCAAAGCCGAAGGCCAGCACGCCGCCACCGACGTCAAAGACCGCGCCACCGACGCCAAAACCAACGTCCAGAACACCTAAAAGGGTGTCTTAGGCAGACAGGACAGGCCGGTTCCCCGCGTGGGGAGCCGGCCTGTTGTCATGTCCGGTTAGCGCTTGCCCTTTTTGCGTGAGCCCTTGCCGCGGCCCTTGTCCGGGTTGGGGGCGTACCGCTGGGCCACCTTTGGCGCTTTCTTGGTGCCACTGCCGCGTCGGTCCGGTTTGGGTTCCTTCTTCACCTTGACCGGCTGCGCCGACGGCTGCCGTGAGCTTTGCGCGGTGCGCCCCCGGACGATCCCGATGAACTCCTCCAGCACCTCGTCGGTGGAATCCACGGGCCACACGAGGGCGATTTCGGTTGCGGGTGCGCCGGTAAGCCGACGGGCCACAGTGTCCTTGACGTTGAAATGGCGGGCCACGGACATGGGCAGGATCACCAGCCCGGCTCCGGTGGCAACCACCTCGAGGGCCGGTTCCGGCCCTCCCAGCGCGTCGACGTCCAGGAAGGCTTCCTTCTCCAGGTCGGCGAAGGCAACTTCCTCGAACACCGAGATTTCGTGGCCCTTGGGAGCCACCACCACGGGCTGCTCCTCGTACAGCGGGATGACGCTGAGGCCGTCGCGCTCGACGGGGAGGCGGACAAAGGCCATGTCAGCGGAACCGCCGCGCACCGCCTCGAGGCTCGTGCCGCCGTCGTGCATAAATGCCTGCAGGGGAATGTCCGGCATGCGCTCTTCCCACCGCCTGATCCACTTTCCGGGGGTCACCCCTGCCACGTAGGCGATGCGGAGGGTCCGGGGCGCAGCCTGCTCCGCGGAGTCGTCAGGCTCAGTGGAAGCGTCAGGTGGGGAGGTGTTGTCGGAGGGCACGTCTTCACAGTACCGTCCGCCCGGATACCCTTGAAGCATGACCTCTGCAAACTCCCAGTCCATGAAGCCGGCCACCGTTGCCAAGAAACTTGGCATCTACCTGCCCGCAACACCCCGGGAGTTCCAGGAATCAACCATCACCCGGGAAGAATTCGCCGAGCTCCAGGCCAACCCGCCGGAATGGCTCGCCGAACTGCGCCGCAACGGCCCGCACCCCCGCCCCGTGGTGGCGCAGAAACTGAACGTCTCCATCAGCGGCCTAGCCCGCGGCGGGGTTGAAGAAGCGCTGACGACGGCGGAAATCACCGCGCTGCTGCAGGCTCCGCCGCAGTGGCTGGTCACCGAGCGTGCCACGCACGCCGCGGTGCGCGCCGAAGCCCAGCGCGTAAAGGAAGAAGCAGCCAAGAAAGAAGCGAAGCAGGCCCGCGCCAAGGCGGAGTAGCCCTCCTCGTATCAGAGGCTTGTTCGCGGATCCGGACCTTGAAGGGTGGGATCCGCGAACAAGCCTCTGGTGTTTAAGGGATCAGTCCTGGTGCAGCTGGACGAAGTTGCCGCAGCCGTCGTCAAACACGGCGCTGATGCCGGACGGGTCTTCAGCCGGCTCACCCTTGAACACCACGCCGGCTTCCCGCAGCCGGTCGTACTCCACCTGCACGTCCGGGACGCCGAAGACGATGGCCGGCATCCCGGCGTCGTGGAGGGCATTCATGTAATTGGCGCCGATCGGGTTGTCGCTGGGCTCAAGCAGAAGGCCCACGGACCCGGCGTCAGCGCCCTGTTCGTTGGTGCCTGGATCCTTGATGATGAACAGGTTGTACTCCGGCATGGCCATCAGGGTCTCGAAGCCCAAGGTGCCGGTGTAGAAGGCGTGGGCTTCGGCGGGGTCCTTGACGTGGATGCTGCACATTTTGAGTCTCATGGTCCCCACGGTACGCGGCAGCACTGACAGCGGAAAGGGTGCCCCGGCCGGGTGCAGGCTTCGAACCCGCCAGCCCATTGACGCTGGTTCCCGGACCCTGTGCAATGGAAGGACCAGCCCGGGAATCCGTGGCCCGGGCGTCCGCTGGAGGTCAGGTGTCAACCATGGGGGAAATGTTCGAGGGTTTGATTCAGGGAGCCTGGGCGCTGCTGCTCTGCGGTCCCGTACTGGTGGCCAGCATTGCCGCGACGGTCTTCGTGGTCCGCCGCCGTGCCCTTGCCGGCGGGGACACCCAGGCTGAGCGCTCGGACCAGCTGTTCTGGGACCTGTTCCTGGGGTCTGCCGTTGCGGTTCCAGCCCTGCTGATCCCCACCCTGATTTCCCCGTGGACCGGCCTGTTCCTGGGCGGCGCCGGCGTGGCTGCCGGCATCGCCGCCTACCGGGGCACTCCCCGTTACCTGGCGCGGCGGGCCGCCCGGCGTGACTACCAGGCGCTGGAGTCGGCGCACCTGGCAGCGCAGGCGCAGCATGATGAGTTGATTGCCCGGTGGCGGCGCTACGAGCTGGACCCTGCTTGCAGCATCGACTACCCGTCCCTGACGGACGTGCGGCTGCCGGAGACGTCCGCGCTCATCAAGGCCATGAAGGCTGCGGACCAGTTGCGCGGCAATCCGCACCAGGGATATCCCGACGCCGTCACAAGCCTGGCTGCCTCCCTCGCCGCTGCGGAGCGGGCAGCGGGGATTCCGGCGGAGCAGGCCTAGGCCGCGGACACCGGGGGCCGGACGTTAAGTGGTGTGTCGGCCGCGGTGGAAGGGTCCGCTGCCGCGGGGATAGCATCCGAAGATGAAGCCAGAGGAAATACCAGCACGTGACCAGTTCGGCCGGCTGCTGGAGGACCGCGGGGTCTGGCGGCAGGCCACCACCCTGGAAGCCGCCGGCGAGCTGACCGCGCGATGGCTGGAGGGTGGCAGCTCCTACCAGCCGGGTCACCTGGCGGCGGGCTTCGACGAGGAAACGCGTCCCATCGCCGGAGCTTTGGCAGAGCTGAACCGAAACGGCCTTTTCACCAAGGAATCCCAGCCCGGCCTGCTCACGGGTTCAGCGGCGCAGCGGCAGTATGTCACGGGATTCTGCAGTCCCTCCCTGGCCGGCGAATTGCTGGCACTCAGCACCCGGACGGAACTGGTCACCGTGGCCCACGCCCCCGGTGAGGCCAGCAGCGCGGCCATCCCTGTGACGTTGGCCGGAACGGAAGTGACCACCGTGCTGGGGTCCAGCGAGAACCCCGTGGACGACGAACAGATCAGTGACTGGGCCGACGAGACCAATGACGCCCTGGCACTCCTGCTGGCCGATTCCTGGTACATGGAAATCCTGGACCCGGTCTGGGGACGCAATGACGTGCTGCTGCCGGCAGTCCTCGGGGCGCTGACGGGCCAGGGGTAGCGCGACTCCGGTGTAAGCATGCGAAAGGCGGGGCAGCATCAGCTGCCCCGCCTTTGATTCACGCAAATCTACAGCTCTACCGTGCCGCTTTCGCCGACGCTCAGCCGGCTGTTGGTGACCTTGGACTTCACCCACTGCAGGACGGTTGCGGCGGTGCCGCCGGGGCTGGTCCAGTACTCCGCCGAGTCCGAGTCGACGCGGAGCAGGCAGACCTCCGGAGTGTCCGGCCCGTCCGGGAACCAGGCCTCAACCGCCTGGTTCCACAGCTCGTGGATCTTGGCGCGGTCCGTCACGACCTCGGCCCGGCCTGCCACCGAAACCCACTCGGTGTTCTTGCCAAAGGCGACGTTGACCCGGGAGTCGGCCCGGACATGCGAAACCTGGGACGTGCCGAGCCCGGTGAAGAACCACATGTCGCCGTCGTCCCTTACTTCCTGGACGGCCAGCGGACGGCTGACGAGGGCACCCTCTTCGTTGATGGTGGTCAACATTCCGATCTTGGAATCGTTGATGATTTCCGTAACCTTGCTGATGCTCTGGGCGTCAGTCATGCCTCACCTCTTTCGTCTGGGGTCGGGGACGTTCCCCATCCGCCAGCCTATTAGTAAGCATGCTTATTTACCAGCCGGCGGGAACAGCTACTTTCGCTTCTTCGGCAATCCGGGCGGCGGTGCGAAGGCCCATCCGGATGGCACCGTCCACGTGCTGGTAGCCCTCCGCCGCCAAGTCGGAGGAGGACCAGTAGATCGGCCCGACCGGGGCGTGCTGGTCCTTGCCATAGCGATGCAACCCGCCCAGGTCATAGCTGGAGGCGTAGGCGCCGCGGGTCCATTCCTCCGAGCCCCAGTCGGACTCGTAGTAGACCTCCGGCGTCAGCGCCTCTGCACCCAGGAAACCGGCGATGGAGTTGAGGACGGCCTTCTTGCGGTCTTCGGCGCTGAGCTCGAACACGGCGTCGGCTTTTTCATCGGAGATAAAGCCCACCAGGGTGCCGCGGGTATCGCCATAGTTGGTGTTGTCGTACACCTCCTGCACCAGGGCGTCGGCGCCGAAGCCGGTGCCTGAGAGCCCGGCGTCACGCCAGAACGGCCTGCTGTAGACGGCGTGGACCTTGATGACCAGCCCCAGGGACTGGTGCTGGTGCATCTGGTGCTGGCGGCGCGGCAGCGGCGGGTTGAAGGAGACGCGGGAATACAGGTTGGGCGGCACGGCCATGATCACGAACCGGGCATTGACGGTGGCCTGCTCTGACTCGACGGTGACGCGGTGGCCGCCGTCCGCGGCCGGCTCCCAGTTGATGGTGCGCACCGGGGTGTTGAGGACGACGTCGTCGCCGAGTTCCTGCGCCAGCAGCAGGGAAACCTGCTGCATGCCGCCCACCACGCGCCGGTCCAGGATGAAGTCCTCGTCCGTGAGGTGGGTGAAGGAACCGGCCGAGGCTGCCATCAGGACAGCCTGCAGTGCGGAGAAGGCGTGCGCGGGTTTGGTGAGCATGCCCCCAGCGATGAACAGGCCGATGTTCTTGCAGGCCTCCTCGTTGGCGGAGTTCTGCCGCAGCCAGTGATGGAAGGAAATGGTGTCCAGCTCGCGCGCTTTCGGATGCGCCCAGGGTTCGGTGGCGCCGATCTCTGCTGCGAGTCCGTCCAGCAGTGCCACCAGCCTGTCCATTTCGACGGCGGTGGCGGGGTCCACCGGGAAGGTGTCGCCGGTGTAGCGCACGGGAATGCCGTCCGAGCCCATGTAGACGGACTCGCCCTGGCGGTACCGGGGGTAGGTCTTGAGGCCCAGCTCGTCCAAAAGCTCCAGGAGTACGGTCTGGTCCGGCGAGACCCATTGGCCGCCGATCTCCAGCATGGCGCCGTCCACGGTGTCGGTCCAGGTGCGGCCGCCTACTCGGTCGCGCGCCTCGAGCACGGCGACGGTAAGGCCTGCCTTTTTCAGTTCACGTGCCGCGGTCAATCCGGACGGCCCGGCTCCAACGACCACAACGTCGCGGTTCAGGTTCAGCATGATGTCCTTTCTGCGGCCCGTCAGGTGACCGGGACCACTAAATGAATGCCATTCATTTAGTAGAACTATAGCGGCTCTTGGCAGGGACCGGAAGTGCCCGGGTGGAATAATGCTGGAGACCACCAAAGAAAGGGCAGGAATGCCGGCAGTATCAGCCGCACAGGGACGCGCCACGGGGAATGCCGCCGCGAATGGGTCCGGCAATTCCGAGGCACGGCGTCGGCGCGCCGGCAGGCCCTCGGCGGCCGTGCTGGACAAAACCGGGATCACCGCCGCGGCATTGGAGCTCGTTAGCCGGAAAGGCTACGACGGGCTGACCATGGCCGCACTGGCGAAACAGCTGGACGTCGCTCCTTCGGCCCTGTACAACCACGTGGCATCCAAGCGGGACGTACTGCTCCTGGTGGAGGACCACCTCATGTCCCTGGTGGACGTCTCCGGCTTCGGCGCTTCGATGTGGGAGGAGGCCGTGCGGACCTGGGCCTGGAGCTACCGGAATGTCTTCGCGGAACACACGCCGCTGATTCCGGTGATTGCCGTACTGCCCGTGACGGACGCGCCGCAGACCCTGGCGATGTACGAGGCCATCAGCAAGGGCTTCCTCGACGCCGGTTTCCCAGAGTCGCGGATTGTGTCATCGATCGTGGCGTTGGAGTCCTTCATCTTCGGCTCCGCGTACGACGTCACCGCGCCGGAGGACATCTTCGAGCCCGGCACCATGGCTGAATCAACTCCGCACTTCACCGCCGCCGTGCGCAGCCTGGGCGGGCCGCCGTCGTCGGAACGTCCGGCGGACACGGCGTTCAGCCTGGGACTGGAGGCGCTGATTTCCGGTCTGGGGGCCCTGCGGGGCTGAAGCTTTTTTACCCGGCCGGCGGACGGGGTGCGGCATCCCGCTCGCTGATGGTGCCGGCGTCGGCGTCGCTGCCGGCGCTATCGTCACCTGCGGCCTTGTCGTTGGCGTTCTCCGCGGCGGCCCGGGCATAGGTGGCTGAAACACGGCGGTACACCGGGGTCAGGAAGGCGAGCAGCGCGGCGGCAATCATGATGATCCCGGCGATCAGGAACACCAGCGCAATGCCGCGGGAAACGCCCTCACCCAGCAGCGGGGCCAGTTGCGCAGAACCTTCCTCCGACCGCGCATACGGGATGATCCAGAACTGGGCGATCGGTGCGATGAGGAACGCGGTGATCGGTGCCGCCGCCGACTCGAAGGCCATGGCGAAGCCGAACACGCGGCCCTGCCGGTTCAGTGGCACCACCTGCTGGATCACCGTCTGCTCGGCCGCTTCCACCACAGGAATCAGGATCAGGTACATCCAGATGCCGACGATGTAGAGCCACGCCCACTCCCGGATGGTGAATACTGCGCCAAGGAACCCCATCGCCACCACGGCGAGCAGCAGGCTGCGGAGCGGGTTGGCGCCAAGTCCGAACTTGCCGATCAGCGCGCCGCCGATGATGAATCCGGTGGAACCCAAGGCGAAGACGGCTCCCCACACCTCCACGGGGAACATCTCCAGGCCGTACGGATCCATCAACGCCATGTAGACGCCGCCGATGAAGTTGTTGAACGTGGAGAACAGGATCAGCGCGAACAGGCCGGTGATGGCCATGACGGCGGCGATTGACCCGCGCAGGTCGAACGCACCGTGGGCATCTGTGGCGGCAACGCGTACTTCCTCCGGCATCCGCAGGGTCAGCAGGTGCGCGAAGGCCAGGACTGTCAGGAAAATGGCGACGACCACCGTCCAGCCCATGCCCAGCAGCCCCACCGACAGGCCGGAGAGCACCGAGGTGACGATAAACGCGAGCCCCTGCACCATGCCCACCATCCCGTTGGCGTTGGCCCGGCGGTCCGGTTCGATGAGGATGGTGACCGTGGTGGAAAGGGCGACGTTGCGCATGTTCTCAACCACCGCGCCCACCAGGATGATCATGGTGAAGATCCAGAACCACGGCTGCGTCAGGTCCAGCAGCCGGGGCGTGGGCGTCAGCAGGAACATCACGCCGGACAGCACGAACATCACCAGGGTGAAGCCCGCGGCGAAGCGCATCACGGCAAGCTTCCGGTAGCGGTCCACGAAGGTGCCGAAGCTGATGCTGGAAAGGGCGATCAGGAGCATGTACGCGCCGCCGATTACCCCGGTGGCGATCACGTTGCGGGTCTCCAGGTACACCCAGAATGTCAGGGCGAACCACAGGTAGCTGGTGGTGATGTTGGCCAGCGCGGTGTTCACCAGGATTCCGGTGAAGGTGCGGGACCGCTGTTCCGGGCTGCGCAGGGACGTGTCGACGGCGCCAGGATCGGTTGGTGGGTCTTCCCCGCCCTGAGCGGATGGTGCCGCCGCTTCCTCCGAAAGGTTCGCGCCGCCGTCGTGAGCTTCAGCGGCCCCGGAAGGGGCCGGTTCGTGCCCGGTCATGCGTCCCAGTGTAGTTACCGCCGGCGGTCCCGGACATGGTTATTCCTGCAATTAGGGGTAATCGCCCTGGAAGCACTTGTAATACAAGTTAGTAACTTATATCCTAAGGGTGTGGGCGAAGGAGCCCAGCCCCGCCTTTAGGAGAATCCATGAGCACCGTTGACTTCATCCGGCACGTCAAGCTGTCCACTGCCCGCCTTCCCCTCGCTGTTCCCATCAGTGACGCCAAGGTCTTCACCGGCCGGCAGAAGCCCATGACCGAGGTGGTCTTCCTCTTCGCCGAGATCACCACCGAACTCGGACACACCGGCATCGGCTTCAGCTACTCCAAGCGCGCCGGCGGCCCCGCCCAGTACGCCCACGCCAAGGAAGTGGCCGAGGGCATCATCGGCGAGGACCCCAACGACATCGCCAAGATCTACACCAAGCTGCTCTGGGCGGGCGCTTCGGTGGGCCGATCCGGCGTCGCTACCCAGGCGCTGGCCGCCATCGACATCGCCCTCTACGATCTCAAGGCCAAGCGTGCAGGCCTGTCACTGGCAAAGTTCCTCGGCTCCTATCGCGACTCCGTCCAGACCTACAACACCTCCGGCGGCTTCCTCAATGCCACACTCGACGAGGTCAAGGCCCGCGCCACCCAGTCCATCGAAGAAGGCATCGGCGGCATCAAGATCAAGGTGGGCCTCCCGAACAGCAAGGAGGACCTCCGCCGCGTCGCGGGGATCCGCGAGCATATCGGCTGGGACGTCCCGCTGATGGTGGACGCCAACCAGCAATGGGACCGCGCCACCGCCCTCCGCATGGGCCGGCAGCTCGAGGAGTTCAACCTCATCTGGATTGAGGAACCCCTGGACGCCTACGACTTCGAAGGCCACGCCCACCTGGCCCAGGTCCTGGACACACCCATCGCCACCGGTGAAATGCTCGCCTCCGTGGCCGAGCACAAGGGCCTCATCACCGCGAACGGCTGCGACATCATCCAGCCGGACGCCCCGCGCGTCGGCGGCATCACCCAGTTCCTGCGCCTCGCCGCCCTCGCGGACGAACGCGGCCTGGGCCTGGCCCCGCACTTCGCCATGGAAATCCACCTCCACCTCGCCGCCGCCTACCCGCGCGAGCCGTGGGTGGAGCACTTCGACTGGCTTGACCCGCTGTTCAACGAGCGCCTCGAAACCAAGAACGGCCGGATGATCGTCCCGGACCGCCCCGGCCTCGGCGTCACCCTCAGCGACCAGGCCCGCGCCTGGACAACCGAGTCCGTGGAGTTCGGCGCGTAATCTTGAATCCATGAGCCGGAACCTCACCGCGGACCTCGCCGCCGACCTTCGAAACCGCATTGTTGACGGCGTGATCCAGCCAGGCGAGAAGCTTCCGAGCGAAAACACGCTGATCAGTGATTTCGGCGTCAGCCGCACCGTTGTCCGCGCCGCCCTGACCCGGCTCCAGGCCGAAGGGCTCGTGGAAACGGAGCGGGGACGCGGCAGCTTTGCCCTTACTCCGCCCTCCGAAGGGCCCTCGGCAGCGCCGGGGGCCCGTCCGGTGGCCACCACCGAGGACCGGCTGCACATGCTGGAATTCCGGATGGGAGTGGAAACGGAAGCCGCCGCGCTGGCTGCCCGCAACCACTCCGAGCGCCAACTGCGGGCGGTGACCTCGGCTCTCGAGGAGTTCACGGCCAGCGCCGGACATCCGGCCCACGCCATGAAGTCTGACTTCGAATTCCACCGGGCCGTGGCCGCGGCATCGGGCAACCCGTTTTACTCTGACTGCCTCGCCGCGCTGGGCCAGACCATGATCGCCATGCCCCGCACCCGGCTGATGACCGACGTCGAGCATTACGCCCGGGACCACTTCGACCAGGTGGTGCAGGAACACCGTTCCATCGCGGACGCCATTGCCGACGGCGATGAGGCAGCAGCCGCGGCCGCCATGCGCAGCCACCTGGCCAACTCCCGACGCCGGTTCAAGGCTTCCGCGCGCCCGTAGCCTTTGCCGGGTGAGCCTCCCCCGCCGAAACCTAAGCCTGTTCGCAAATCCGAACCATCAAGGGCCGGACCCGCGAACGGGCTTAGGTCCGGTCCCCCCTTACAGAATGCAAAAGAGCCCCGGTCCTAAGACCGGGGCTCTTTCATTTGCGTGCGCGAGGGGGGATTTGAACCCCCACACCCTTTCGGATACTGGCACCTGAAGCCAGCGCGTCTGCCGTTCCGCCACTCGCGCGCAACTTCTTTCGCCTGACAATGGCCGGTTTCCCGAATCCGCAGTCTTGCAAAAGCAGCGAGATCAAGCATAACGGACTGATGCGGAAAAACACCAATCGGGCTCCGGAACGACTCCGGATGCCCCATTCAACCCAACGAAAAGAGGCCCCCTCGTGCCGCGGCAGCCGGCGCCCACCCAGGGCCGGCCGCCCCTGAAAACTGAACTTTTCGCGGCGCCCGGCCGTTGTGGATTAAGGTCATTCACAGGCCCGCCCAGTAGTATCGGATGTAGACGCGGCTGCTGCAGGCAGGCGCACTGCTGAGTTGTGGACTGCACGGCAAGTGGGGTTCCGGTACACAAACGGCCCCGCACGCGGGGGGAAAGGAGAAGAACCATGGGACTGCTGGACAAAGTTGAACGCGGCATTGAAAAGGCCGTCCGGGGCGTCTTCTCCACCGGCTCAAAGGCCCAGGTTGAACCCGTGGAGATCGCCAGCCGGCTCCGCCGCGAAGTGGACCACAAATCCCTCACGGTGGCGGCAGGACGCACATTGGTGCCGAACGTCTTTGACGTCCGGCTCAGCGACGACGACTTCCGCCGGGCCCAGGAATGGGGCACTCCGCTTGCTGAAGAACTGTGCGATGTTGTCATCAACCACGTGCGCAGCCAGGGCTACACCCTGCAGGGCTCCGTGCGGATTTCATTCCGCCGTGATGCCGAACTGCGCGCAGGGGACTTCGAAATCGCCTCCTCCACCGAGAAGTCGGCAGGCACCCCCGGCAGTCCACCTGCCCGCCCCAACCTTCCGGCCGCCCCAAGCCGCCAGCCCGTCAGGCTGCAGCCCGTGCTGGACATCGACGGGCAGCGTTACTCGCTGAACGCCCCGTCCATCGTGCTGGGCAGGTCTTCAGAGGCCGACATCCACGTCGAAGACACCGGGGTTTCACGCCGGCACCTGGAAATCCGCACCGCAAACGGCGTCACGAGCGCCGTGGACATGGGCTCCACCAATGGAAGCTACGTCAACGGGCAAAAGGTTTCCGGAAGTACCGAACTTACTGACGGATCCACCATCACAATGGGACGGACAAAGATCATCTTCCGCCTGCTTCCTGCCAGCCCTGGTGGCAACGCATGAGCGACCTGACCATTACCGCGTTGCGGTTTGGCTTCCTGCTGCTCCTCTGGGTTCTGATCTTCAGCATCGTGTCGGCGATGCGCCGCGACCTTATGGTGGGTCGGAAGGCTGCTGCCGGGGCACCCACTGCCCGCCAGGTCCGCAAGAATCCCGAACTCGCCGAGTCCCCGCCGCAGCCCGTGAAGCAGCAGGCCCGGCAACTGGTGGTGGTTGAGGGTCCGTTGAAGGGGACCACCCTTCCGCTGGCTGCCAGCCCCATCCTGCTGGGACGGGCCCAGGAAGCCACGCTGGTACTGGAGGACGACTATGCCTCCGGCCGTCACGCCAGGCTGTTCCCGCAGGGCAGCCGCTGGTTCATCGAAGACCTGGGCTCCACCAACGGAACCTACCTGGCGGACCAGCAACTTACCCGTGCCCTGCCCGTTGAGCCAGGCGTACCTGTGAGAATCGGCAAGACGGTCATTGAATTGAGGCCATAGCCGTGGCCGTCACCGAGAATCCCGCTAACGGGCAAAAGCCCGCGGAGCGGCCCCTCATCATGCGGTTCGCCGCCCGGTCCGATGTAGGCCGGATCCGTTCCAAAAACGATGACTCCGCCTATGCCGGGCGCCACCTGGCCGTGGTGGCTGATGGCATGGGCGGCCATGCGGGCGGTGACGTCGCCTCCGCCGCCACCGTCCTGGACATGATCCACCTGGACCGCGATGACTACGACGGCGACGCCGGCACCATCCTCGCCGACGAGATCCAGACGGCGAACTCCCTGCTCTCCGAACTCGTGCACATCAACCCCAAGCTGGCCGGCATGGGCACCACCGTCACCGCCCTCCTGCTGGCCGAGGGAAAACTGCACTTCGCCCACATCGGCGACTCCCGGGCGTACCGCCTCCGGGACGGCGAGTTCGAGCAGGTCAGCGTTGACCACACCTTCGTGCAGCGGCTCATTGACGAAGGCAGGCTCAAGCCCGAGGAAGCGGAAACCCACCCGCACAAGAACGTCCTGATGCGCGTGCTCGGCGATGTTGATGCCAGCCCCGAGCTGGATCTGGACACCCTGGACGTGAAGCCGGGTGACCGCTGGCTTCTGTGCTCCGACGGGCTCAACTACGTCGCCGGACATGCGGTGGAGCGCACCGTCAAGGAAACCAAGGACCTCCGCGAGTGCGTGGAAACCCTCGTTGACCTCACCCTTGAAGCGGGATCCCCGGACAACGTCACCGTCGTGATGGTGGAGATCGTGGAGGAAACGCCCGACGACGTCAGCACCGCCGCCGTCGACGTCATCCCTTCCGTTGGCGCCGCCAAGCCCGCTGCCGCAGCTGAGGCTCCCGGCGCACCTGCCGGGGACCAGTCCAAGGACGACGGCGGGCCGGATACGGACAGCGCAGCGGAGCCGGCCTCGGAAAGGTCAGGATCCAGCATTGTGGAGCCGGCTTCCACCGACCCCCACCTGGGTGAACACCTGACCGCAGAGGTCCTCCGGGAAGAATTGGCATCGCGTCCCCACGAACTTGTGGGGGCTGCGGCGTCGGCGGCGGAGACCGGCTCGATCCCAACCATCGGCGGACGCACAGTCGCCCGGCGGGCGGCCACCCTCCTCACCCACAAGGCAGAACCGGCGCAAGGCGACGAAGACGAAACCCTCGTCCCGCTGAAGCCCCGCCGATGGGTCACCTGGTCCATCGCCGCCGTGGTCCTCCTGGTTCTTGGCGTCGGCCTGTGGCTGGGCTATGCCTGGACCCAAACCCGGTACTACGTGGGCGAATTCGATTCGCGCGTAGCCATCTACAACGGCGTGTCCCAGCGGCTCGGGCCCATCCAGCTGTCCCGCCTGGAAACAGTCACGGAACTCCCGATGAGCTCCCTGCCTCCGTTCTCCCAGCAGCGGGTCCGCCAGACCGTTCCGGCCAATGACCTCTATGACGCCCAGCGGATCGTGAAGAACCTGGAACTCACCGGCACCACGTCGCCGGAAGAGGGATGCCCCACGGCGTCGGCTTCCGTCCCTGCTACGCAGTCCGCTCCCGCCCCAACACCGACGGATCCGGCGGCCAGCCCCGCTGCCGGGGCACCGGCCCCTACTCCGGCAAGCCCGTCCCCCTCACCCACTCCCACTGTTACTTGCGAGGTGGGCCAATGAGCCAGCTCAGCACTACTCCGAAACCACGCCGCAATGTGGAGCTTGCACTGCTCCTGCTGGCACTCACCATCGGCATCGGCGCGAACATGCTGGTGGGCGTGGACCAGGAGAAGGCCTTTGACTCCGATTTCTGGTTCCAATCCAGCCTCCTGGCCGTAGCCGCGCTGGTCTTCCACGGCGTCCTTCGCTTCCGCGCTAAATATGCTGACCCGGTAATACTTCCGCTGGTGGTCGCCCTGAACGGTATTGGCCTGGCCATGATCCACCGGCTGGACGCGCCGGGCGACGACACCGGCAACAACCAGCTGCGCTGGACCCTGATTGCGATGGCCGTGGCCATCGCCGTGATCTGGTTCCTTAAAGACCACCGGATCCTGCGCCGGTTCACCTTCATCTCCCTTGCGGCCAGTGCACTCCTGCTCGTCCTGCCGCTGGTTCCAGGCATCAGCGCCGGCGAGATCCTGGGTGCCCGGGTGTGGATCAGGCTTGGCCCCATGACGTTCCAGCCCGGTGAGGTCGCCAAGATTACCCTGGCCATATTCTTTGCCGGGTATCTTTCCTCCAACCGGGACCTCATCCTGCTGGCGGGCCGGAAGATCGGGCCCCTCCAGTTCCCGCGGTTCAAGGACATGGGTCCCATGATCACGGCGTGGCTGGTCAGCATCGGCGTGCTCATCTTCCAGCGCGACCTGGGCTCCTCCATCCTGTTCTTCGGCCTGTTCATCGTGATGATCTACGTGGCCACCAGCCGGATCAGCTGGGTAGTCATCGGCCTGGCCCTCATCGCAGGCGGCGGGTTTGTGGCAGCCCAGGTGTTCTCCCACGTGCAGCTGCGCATCGACGGCTGGCTCAACGCCTTCACACCGGAGGTCTACGACCGCTTTCCCGGCGGAAGCCGGCAGATCATCCAGGGGCTGTTCGGCATGGCCAACGGCGGCCTGGTGGGCACCGGGCTGGGCCAGGGGCGCCCCGACCTGGTTCCCTTTGCCAACAGCGACATGATCATTGCGTCCCTGGGCGAGGAGCTGGGCCTGATTGGCCTGTTCGCCGTCGTCCTGATGTACCTCCTGCTGTTCACGCGCGGCTTCCGCGCTGCGCTGGGCACCCGGGACGCGTTCGGGAAACTCCTGGCGTGCGGCCTGTCCTTCGCGGTGGCGCTGCAGTGCTTTGTGGTGATCGGCGGTGTGACCCGCCTGATCCCCCTGACGGGCCTGACCACGCCGTTCCTGGCGGCCGGCGGTTCTTCCCTGCTGGCCAACTGGATCATTGTTGGCCTGCTGCTGATGATTTCGCATACAGCCCGCGGCCCTGTGGACACCACTCCCTTGCCTGCGGGCAAGGGTTCTGAAGCAACCGGCATTGATACTCCTACCGAGGCGGTGAAGCACCTGTGAACCAGGCAATACGGCATTCATGGGTGGCGGCCATCGCTATGTTTGCCCTCATCTTCGGGGCCATCAGCTACGTCCAGGTGATCGGCGCCGACGAACTCAAGGCGAACCCCTGGAACCAGCGCGCTGTCCTGCAAAGCTTCTGCAACGACCGCGGCGCCATCATCGTGGGTGGATCACCGGTGGCAGAGTCCGTGGAGACCGGTTCGGAGACCTGCGCGTTCCAGCGCACGTACCCACAGCCGGAACTGTATGCGGGCATCACCGGTTACTTCTCACAGAACTTTGGCGCCACCGCCCTGGAGCAGTCGATCGGAAGCGAGCTGGCAGGCAATTCCGACCAGCTGTTCCTGGACCGGGTGGGTCAGCTGTTCCTCGGCAACCAGCCCAAGGGTGCGTCCGTGGAACTCACCATCGACCCCGAAATCCAGCAGCTCGCCTACAGCCTGATCCCGGACGGGCAGCGCGGATCCATTGTGGTCACCAACCCCAAGACGGGCGCAATCCTGGCCATGGTGTCCAAGCCCTCCTACAATCCGAACCTGGTGGCCACCCAGGACCTCGCCGCCGCTGACGCCAGCATGAATGAACTGATCAAGGTTCCCGGAATCAACCTGAACCCGAACGTCAGCGGACCCACCGGCGAACAGCTCGCCCCCGGATCCGTGTTCAAGCTGGTGGACACCGCGGCCGCCCTTGCATCCGGAAAGTACAACAAGGACAGCGTGCTGCCCAACCCTGCGGAACTCCCGTTCGAAGGCATCCAGTACCGCCTGCCCAACTATGCGGGCGGAAACTGCTACACCCGGGACACGGCAAGCTTCGCTTTCGCGCTCCAGCAGTCCTGCAACACTCCCTTCGCAAGCATTGCCCTGGACCTGGGCCGGGACGCCATCGCCGAGCAGGCAGAGAAGTTTGGTTTCGGCCAGGACATGGGTGACCAGCTGAAGCTGGACTATGCCAGGGGCAACACCTTCCCCGATGACCTCGACGGCCCCGGCCTGGCGCAGTCCGTCATCGGCCAGAAGGACGTCCGGGCCACCCCCCTGCAGGTGGCCCTGATGACTGCCGCGATCGCGAACGACGGCGTCCAGATGCAGCCCACCCTCATCAAGACCCTGCGGTCTCCGGACCTGCGGGTGATTGACGAACCGCAGCCGAAGTCGCTGCGGACCTCCACCACCCCGGACATCGCCAACCAGATCACGGAATGGATGGTGAGTGCGGTCAGCGAAGGCATCGCGAACCGGGCCGCCGTTCCCGGTGTCCAGGTGGCGGGAAAGACCGGAACCGCCGAGCTGGGCAACGGGAGCAACAACTCCTGGTTTACCGGATTTGCCCCCGCAAACAACCCGCAGGTGGGTGTCACGATCGTCATGGAGGGCGTAGACATCACCACCGGCGCACAGCTGACCAGTCCGAACGCGAAGAGAATTTTTGAGGCGGTGTTGAATAAGTGAGGCCTACAACCGGAATCACCCTCGGCGGCAGATTCCAGCTGACCACGCGGATCGCGATCGGCGGCATGGGGGAAGTCTGGAAAGCGAAAGACCTCGTCCTGGGCCGCATCGTCGCCATCAAGGTGCTCAAGGAGGAATACACGGGCGATCCCGGCTTCCTTCAGCGTTTCCGTGCGGAGGCCCGCCACACAGCACTCCTAAACCATGTGGGCATCGCCAATGTCTTTGACTACGGCGAGGAAGAAGGCTCGGCCTACCTGGTCATGGAACTCGTTCCGGGCCAGCCGCTCAGCAGCATCATCGAACACGAGCAGGTGCTGTCCCCGGACAGGACCCTGTCCATCATCGCGCAGACCGCCCGGGCCCTGTCCGTCGCCCACGCCCAGGGACTGGTGCACCGCGACATCAAGCCGGGCAACCTGCTGATCACGCCCGAAGGCCGAGTCAAAGTCACGGACTTCGGCATCGCCCGCCTTGCCGACCAGGTGCCCCTCACCCAGACGGGCCAGGTCATGGGCACCGCCCAGTACCTCGCTCCCGAACAGGCCACGGGCCAGACCGCCACGGGATCGTCGGACATCTACTCGCTGGGCGTCATCGGCTACGAGTGCCTCAGCGGGCACCGCCCTTTCTCCGGGGAATCCCAGATCGCCATCGCCCTGGCCCAGGTCAACGATGCTCCGCCGCCGCTGCCGGAAACCCTTCCCACGCCGGTCCGCGCCCTCCTGATGTCCATGCTGGCCAAGGATCCCAAAGACCGGCCGGCCAACGCCATCAAGCTGGCCGAAGCCGCCGAAGCCATCCGCAACGGCGACATCAGCGCCGCACGCGCCGCCGTCCCCGGCATGCTGCTTTTTGACGCCCCGGACACGGGCCCCATCACAGCCCCGGTGGATACAGCCACCGCACCGACCGGGATCATTGGCGCCTCACGGGATTCATCACCAACTCCCACCTCCGCCTTGCCGGTGCTTGGTGCCGGCGCGGCCGGTGCCTCGGCCGTTGATCCCGAGGGCCCCCAGAGCCAGCTCGCCCGGGCGAATGCCTTGGCGGCTGAGCGTACCTGGGTTCCCGAAGAAACAACGTACGACGACGAGCCCGCCGATGAGCCTGAACGCCGCGGCCGCAGCCCCTGGACATGGCCGCTGATCGCGCTGATCCTGCTGGTGCTGTTCGCCTTGGTGGGGTTTTTCCTGAACCAGCAGGGCGTCCTCTTCCCCTCCAATAACGCCACGTCCAGCGCGCCGTCCAGCAGCCCGCCCGCCACCAGCGCAACCCCCACCAGCGCAACACCAACTCCCACTCCAACCCAAACGCGGAATACGCCGACGCCCACGCAGGAGCCCACGCCGGAGACTGTCAACGTGATACCTGCTGCTTACCTGGGCAAGGATTACCGCCAGGTCCAGTCGGAGCTGTCAAACCTGGGGCTTGCCGTGACGGTGGAGCCGCTGCAAACCAGCGAGGCCGCACCGGGAAGGGTAGTGGGGCTAAACCCGACTGGTCCCTTGCCCGTGGGATCGCCCATCACCGTAACTTACGCCGTGGCACCGCCACCAGCCACGACCAGCAGCGCTCCAGTTCCGGTTCAGACTGCGTCGCCCACCACCGCCCAATCTGCTCCTTCGCCCCGGCTGACCCTGCCCGCTTGTGCACCCGGCGAGACCCCGGGAACGCCGCCCACCTGCACGCCTTAACCGCCAGGACGATCAGTGAACGAGTCACCGCGCACACCGTTGCACCGTGAGGACAGCCTCCCGGTGGATAACCAGCGTGTCCTGAGCGGCCGCTACGAACTGGGCGGCCTGATTGGCCGTGGCGGCATGGCGGACGTGTACCGCGGTGTGGACACCCGGTTGGGGAGGACCGTCGCCATCAAGCTGTTGCGGCCGGACCTGGCACGGGATCCCCAGTTCCAGGCGCGGTTCAAACGCGAGGCCCAGGCTGTTGCCGCCCTGAACCACTCGTCCATCGTTGCCATCTATGACACCGGCGAACACCTCGTTCCCGACGGGTCGGCGGAAAACGTCCGGGTGCCCTACATCGTGATGGAGTTCGTTGAGGGCAAGACCATCCGCGACCTCATCCGGGCGAACGACGTCACCATTGACCGGGCCATCGACTACTGCCTGGGGGTCCTCGGTGCGCTGGAATACAGCCATAAGGCGGGCATCGTCCACCGGGACATCAAACCGGCCAATGTCATGTACTGCGAGGGTACCGATTCCGTGAAGGTGATGGACTTCGGCATCGCCCGCGCCATCGCCGATTCCTCAGCCACCATGACCCAGACACAGGCAGTGGTGGGCACCGCACAGTATCTCTCGCCGGAGCAGGCGAGAGGCGAGACCGTGGACGCCCGGAGCGACCTGTACTCGGCCGCCTGCCTGCTCTACGAAATGCTGACGTCCCGGCCCCCGTTCATCGGCGACAGCCCGGTATCCGTTGCGTACCAGCACGTCCGCGAAATCCCCGCGCCTGCCAGCAGCCTGAATCCGGAAGTAACGCCGGCACTGGACACCGTGCTGGCCAAGGCCCTGCAGAAAAACCGGGATGACAGGTTCCAGGACGCTGCCGCCTTCCGGCGTGCCCTGCGGGCCGCACGGTCCGGCGTTCCGGTGCCTGCCGTGGCCGCCTCCGAGGCTCCCACCGACCCGAACGACCATGTACCGGCAGCCGCTCAGGCGACCCAGGCTTTTGCGGCCACAGGAGCCAGCTTCCTGGACGATGCGCCCACTGGCCGGCTGGCCGTCACGGCATACGAGCCCGACGGCGGACCGGCCGTTGGGATGGAGGATCCCCGGGACGCCGAACCGCTGCCCCTGGGCCTTGTTCCGGAACGTGAGCCGACCGCCCGCCAGAAGTCACGCCGTCGTGCGTGGATCGCCACCCTGGTGGTTCTTACCCTGCTGGTCCTGGCCGGAGGCGGGCTGTGGCTGTACAACACGGTAAACCGGCCCGAACCGGCACCGCCCAAGGTGCAGATTCCGGTGGTGGCCACCATGACCGAATCGGCGGCACTGCAGGAACTCTACAACGCGGACCTGAAGCCGCGGATTGTCCGCAGCCAGAACGACACCGTCCCCAAGGGCCAGGCCATCGGCACCGACCCGGCTTCCGGTGTTTCCCTGGATCCCGGTGCCGAGGTGGTACTGAATATCTCCGAGGGGCCCAGTGCGGTAAAGATCCCGGAGAGCCTGCCGGGCAAGACAGAAGCGGCAGCGCGGGATATTTTGCGGCAAAGCGGCCTGGTGGGCGCGCCGTCCACCACGACGGCCAACAGCGCCTCTGTACCTGCCGGAATCGTCATTACCACCAGCCCTGCCCCCGGGCAGATGGTGGGCGTGGGAACCAGCGTTGAACTGGTGGTGTCCACCGGAAAGGTGGCTGTCCCCGAACTGCGCGGGCGTACCCGTGAGGAGGCCGAGGCTGCCCTCAAGGAGCTGAGCCTGGTTCCCGCCGTCATCGAGGCGGAGAACGCCCAGGTGGAGCCGGGAAGGGTGATGGAGCAGAGCGACCCGGTCAACGCCGCCGTGGAGCAGGGCAAGACCGTGACCATCGTGGTGGCCAAGGCGCCGCCTCCGCCGCCGTCGCCCTCCCCGACACCAACCCCCACGCCGACGCCCTCACCCACCTCGTCCCGGAGGGGATGAGCCGGAGCGGGGCGCCCGGGGGCGTGCCAGGGTCAGTGCTGTCAGGTTGGTGCTGTCAGGTCAGTGCTGGATGAGCGGGCTCAGTTTGGCTGCCCGCGCGGCCGCGCCGGCCATGCCCAGCGACTCCAGCCAGTTGCCCAGCATCTGGTAGCCGCCCTCGGTCAGGACCGACTCCGGGTGGAACTGCACCCCGCAAAGGGGTGCGGTGCGGTGCTGGAGGCCCATGATGACGCCGGAGGCGGTTTCAGCGGTGACCTCAAGGACATCGGGAATGGACTCCCGGACAGCGGCAAGCGAGTGGTAGCGCGTGGCCGTGACGGGGGAGGGGAGCCCGGCGAAAACGCTGGTGCCGATGTGTTCAACGAGTGACGTCTTTCCGTGCATGAGCTCGGGCGCGTGTGTCACCTTGCCGCCGAATGCCTCCGCCAGCGCCTGGTGCCCCAGGCATACGCCGAACATCGGGACGCTGTTTTCGCCGCACCATTTAATCAGCTCAATGCAGACGCCGGCCTCGGCCGGGTTGCCAGGGCCGGGTGAGATCAGGACGCCGTCGCGGGTGCTGGCCAGCTCGATGGCCTCGGCCAGGGTGACGTCGTCGTTGCGGACCACGGTGGTCTCGGCGCCGAGTTCCTGGAGGTAGCCCACCAGGGTGTAGACGAAGCTGTCGTAGTTATCCACCACGAGGATCTTGGTTGTGGTCATGGCTGGCTTGCTGCACCAATCGTTGAGTCAGTGAACTGGGTGTACTCGGACATCCACGGAAAAAGGAACTGCACCATCAATACCAGTGCGACGGCGATGAGTACCAGTGAGGTGACGATCCTGAGCCACAGCGGCCCGGGAAGATGGCGGAAGATCCAGCCGTACATGCTCAGCCCTTTCCGATCGCTGCGGCCACCTGGGCTGCGATTTCCGCCGGCGGCCCGGCCGATGCGGGGCGCCAGCTGTCCAGCAGGGCGTAGGCAATGATGCGTTCTTCCGCACCGAAGCGCGGGTTGCAGCTGGTCATGGTCAGGAAGCTTTCGGTGGGGGTGACGCCCGGAAGGGTCGGCACCGGTTCCAGGACGTCGGTGCGGGAGGGCATCACGATCTGGTTGTTGCGGAACACGTAGACGTAGTAGCCGTCCTTGGTCTGGACGTAGATCTTGTCGCCGGGGACCAGGGTGTGGATATTGTCCAGCACGGCGCCGTGCGTCTGGCGGTGCCCTGCGACCGCGAAGTTGCCCACGGCGCCCGGCATCGCGGTGTTGGCGTAGTGGCCCAGGCCCAGGGTGTCAAGGACGTCACCGGTGGTTCCCTGCACGATGGGCCGGGTGTAGTTGGCGCCGAACCGGGGGATGTACATGATGCCGATTGTCCCGGCGTGGCCGGGGGCGGCCGCCACTACGGGCGACCCGAAATCCTCGACGGCGGGCGGAGCGGCAGCATCAGGGGTTTCGGAGGCTGCGCCGCCGAAGTCCTGGGCGAATTCCTTGATGACTTCACTCTGTTTGGCGCCGGATTCCACGTTGGTCCACCACAGCTGCCAGGCGACGAACAGCAGGAGGATGATGCCGGCGGTAATCAGCAGCTCACCGAGCACCTGGATGGTTCCGCGCAGAATTCCGCCGCCGGCAGCCGGCGCAGCGGCCGGCCTCACCTTCTCCTGCAATACCACGCGTTCTCCTCGGGGCGGTTCCGGTGGGCACCGGCGGCCCGTGAACTCCGGCTAGAATTGGCTGCTAGTAAGAATCCAGATTTGACCAAGATCGCGCAGACCGCTGGCAATTTCCTTCTTGCAGGATATCAAGCCCGGGACGCCGAGCTTGCCTCAGCCCGCCAAGGAGAGCCAGTGCCCGAGTCAAAGCCGCGCAAGAAGACTGCCAGCACAGCCGAGAAGGCTTCCCCCCAGGCATACAAACCAAATCCGGTGTGGTTCAAGCCCGTGATGTTTGGCCTGATGATTATTGGCCTGTTCTGGATCATCACGTTCTACATCAGCGAGGGACGTTTTCCCGTCCAGGCGTGGGAATCATGGAACATCGTGGCCGGCTTCGGCATCGCCATCGTGGGCTTCCTGATGACCACACGCTGGCGCTCCTAGACTTTTCCACACCACCCACGGGCCCATTCCGCCGGGAGATACGTATGGCAGCTGACACGTCAGGCGTGGTGGTGGGCGACGACGGCCTGGCCCGGCCGGCCTGGGCATCAGTGGATCCGCTGATGCGGGACTACTACGACCATGAATGGGGCCTTCCGGTCACGGACGAACGTGGCCTGTACGAACGTATTTGCCTGGAAGGCTTCCAGTCGGGGCTTTCCTGGGCCACCATCCTGCGCAAGCGTCCGGCGTTCCGTGCCGCCTTCGCGGACTTTAATCCCGATGCCGTGGCGTTGTTTACCGACGCTGACGTGGAACGCCTCCTGCAGGACTCCGGCATCGTGCGGAACAGACTGAAGATCCTGGCCGCCATCAGGAACGCCCGGGCCACTCTCGCCCTGCGGCAAGAGGGCGGCCTGGTGGACTTCGTCTGGAAATTCCAGCCTGCAGAGACTCCACAGCCGCTGGTACACACCGATATCCCCACCCAGTCCGAGGAGTCCGTAGCTCTCTCCAAAGCCCTCCGCAAAAAGGGCTTCTCCTTCGTTGGGCCAACCACGATGTTCGCCTTGATGGAAGCCATCGGGATGGTGGACACACATCTGGTGGACAGCCACCGGAGGGGTTCGTCAGGGGTTTGGACCGCGTCTACCAGGTAGCGGGGTTCTCCCCAGCTGTTGGGAAAGTTATCCACACTGTTGAAAACCTGCGGATAACCATGCGCAGCCCGGACCGAGCGCCAGAACTGGGGCCAACTTCCGAATCACACCCCCGAAATGCAGTTATTAACAGTGTGGAATACCTGTGGATAAACAATCGCGGCACCGAAGAGCCGCTCCACGGTTAACGCTCCCGGCGCACAGGATGGTGGCTGGTGATGGAGATGCGGTTGAAGGCGTTCATGCTGGCAGCCGCCCAGCTCACTACCGAGAATTCCTCTTCGGTCAGGTAGTCACGGGCAAAACCCTCCTCCTGCTCACGCAGCCGGTCCGAGGGGAGCTCGGTGATGCTTTCGACCAGCGCCAGTGCGGCGCGTTCCTTCTCCGTGAACAGCGCTGTGTCCCGCCACGCGGGAAGCACGGCCAGCCGCTGCGAAGTTTCACCCGCCTTGAGCGCGTCCCTCACGTGGAGGTCCAGGCAGTAGGCGCAGCCGTTGATCTGGGAAATCCGCACGTTGAGGAGTTCCAGGGTTTTCGCGTCGATGCCGGCGTCCTGGGCGGCTTCCTTGATTTTGAGTGCCAGCCCGTTAATGGCCCGCCAGAGGGCAGGATGCTGCTTGTCGAGGAAGATGTGCTTGGTGGTGGCGGTCAAGGTTTCCTCCTGGAAGCCGGCGGCAGGATAAGAGCATCAGAAGCTTATCCACTTACCAACATCCCGATACCCACAAGTTATCCACAACTGTGGAAACAGCTGGGGGAAAATTCGGCGTCCGAGGCCTGCACGTTGCCATCCGCCGGGATTCTCAATACGGAATGACACCGGCGGAACTTATTAACAGTGTGTATAAGGCTGTTGATTCACACCCTGTCGCGGCACGGCGGGCACGGAAAAGCCACCGCTGAGCGCGACTTTTCCACAGTTCGGCGCAGCAGGGGCATTTTGTCCACTTACGCACATGCCTATCCCCAAGAGTTATCCACAGATGTGGAGAAAGACAGGCTCCAATCGGGGAAAAACCCGGCAACGCGGCGCGAAAGTTGCTGGTTCTTATGAATCACAGGCGTGTAAGTTACCAACACTGTGGATAACGGCTGTGGAAAACAAAAAAACCCGGCGCCGTGAGCGCCGGGGTTTTGTGATGGAAACTGTCCATGTGGGGGTTCGCGGGTATTACATGGAGACGCGGGCCCATACCGCCACTGCGAGCAGGACCAGTACCGCCACCAGGCCTGCGGCCTGGATAAGCCCCTGGCGGCGTCCGCGGGGTGTGTAGGCAAGCACTGCCGCACAGAGCCCGCCCGTAATGAGGCCTCCCAGATGCGCCTGCCAGGCGATTTGGGGGATCAGGAAGCCGATGACGCCGTTAATCGCGATCAGCACCCACAGCTGGCGGGTGTCACCCCCGCGGTGCCGCTGGACCAGCAGCAGGGCGCCGAAGAGCCCGAAAATGGCGCCGGAAGCACCCACCACTCCATACAGCGGCAGGCCCGGCTGATACAGGGGAGTGAGCAGGAGATAGCCCACAGAGCCGCCGATCGCGGAAATCAGGTAGAGCGCCAGGAACCGGGCCCGCCCCAGCAGCGGTTCAAGGGCCTGGCCAAACGCCCAGAGCATATACATGTTGAGCGCGATGTGGAGGATGAACCCCTGGGAGTGCAGGAATGCGGCCGTGAGCATCCGCCATGGCTCAAACTGCCCGTAACGCGGCTCGGCATAGATATTCGCAAAGCCCAGGCTCTGGTAGACAGCGTCGTTGGGGATCAGCCACTGCAGGACATAAAGCACCGCGCAGACGGCGATGATCCCAAACGTCACCATAGGTTTGCCGGTGGCCACGGCGCCGCCGTAGACGGTCCGTACCTCCGGCGTCGTACGCCTTGTTTCGTTGACGCAGTCAACGCATTGGAATCCGACGGCGGCCGCCCGCTGGCAGTCGGGGCACGCGGGGCGCCCGCACCGCTGGCAGCGCACATACGATGGCCGGTCCGGGTGCCGGGGGCACACCGGGACCTGGGCGGACGGCTCAGCCGACGGAATTCCGTAACTCATGGTGCGGTATTACAGCTGTTCGATGTCGATGCTGTTAATGGTGACGTCCTCCACCGGGCGGTCGCCCATGCCGGTGCGGACACCCTCGATTGCGTCAACAACCTTCTTGGATTCGTCGTCCGCCACCTCGCCGAAGATGCTGTGCTTGCCCTGGAGCCAGTCGGTGGGGATGGTGGTGATGAAGAACTGCGAGCCGTTGGTGCCCTTGCCCATCTGGATGCCGGCGTTGGCCATGGCCAGCTTGTACGGCTGGTTGAAGCTGAGCTCAGGGTGGATCTCGTCGTCGAACCGGTAACCAGGGCCACCCGTTCCGCGGCCCAGCGGATCGCCGGCCTGGATCATGAAGTCCTTGATGATGCGGTGGAAGATGGTTCCGTTGTACAGCGGGGTGCCGGTCTTGTCCTCGCCGGTTTCGGGGTGGGTCCACGCCTGCTCGCCGGTGGCGAGGCCGATGAAGTTCTTGACGGTCTTGGGCGCGTGGTTCCCGAAGAGGTTAACCCTGATGTCGCCGAGGCTCGTGTGGATGGTTGCTTTTGCAGTTGCGATGGCAGTCATAGGGCCCATTCTTCCACGCCGTCCAAGGGCCGGTGCGGCCTCGGCAACAGTTCCGCGCTGGGTGAAATCTGCCCAAAATCCGCCGTGTGAATAGCCGGTGATGACCAAGCCACGTAGGCTAACCACAAACCGTCACATTAATCGGGAGGTAGTTGTGAAGAAATCGGATCGTATTGCCCGTGACCTTGAGCTGTCAGTCATCGGCGCAGTGGAGAATGCCAAGGATTGGGCGGGCCCCCGAGTGGAAGCAGCTGTAGACTGGGCTGTTCCTCGCCTCCAGCACAGCCTGGACACCGCATCTCCCAAGATCCAGGAGGGCCTGAAGTCGGCGGCACACAACCTGGCGGACGGCGTGGCCACCGTGACTCCCCGGATCCAGGACGGCCTGGCGCAGCTCGCCCCCAGGATCAATGACGCCGTGGAAGGCGCCTCCCCGCGTCTGCATGAAGCGCTGGACAAGGCCACCCCGGTGGTCCTGAACGCCCGCGACCGCGTCGTCGTGGAGTACCTGCCCCGGCTGTCGGACCAGATCGGCCACGCTTCCGAGGCCGTACACCGCACCCTGGAGAACACCCCCGCCCGCGTTGACGCCGTCGCGCAGAAGCTTGGTGACGTGGGGATTGTCCACATCATCCAGGAGCAGGCCCAGGCCACGGGCAGCCAGCTGAAGGCGGCCGCCACCGGAGCCGGACGTAGCGTCGGCATCCAGCTGGCACAGCCGGAGCCGCCCAAGAAGCAGCGCGGCTGGCTGGTCTTTGGCGTCATCGCCGCGGCGGTCGCTGCTGGAGTTGCGGCCTGGAAGGCCTCCAAGCCGGTCGAGGACCCCTGGAAGACCCCGTCGCCGGTCACGTCCACTCCGGCTCCGGTCCCTGCCACCACTGTCAATGACGTCAAGGAAACCACCCTGGACGCGTCGGACAAGGCGGCGGACGCCACCGCGTCCTTCGCAGCCGCCGGTGCGGACAAGACCTCCGGGGCTGCCGACGCCGCCAAGGAAAAGGCCGAGGACGCTGCCGACAAGGCCAAGCACGTGGCTGAGGACGTTTCCGACAGCACTGCCACGGTTGCCGCCGACGCCAAGACGGCCACCAGGAGCAACGCAGACAAGGGCAGCACCCAGGCCTAGTCAACGCATTCACCGGAAGGGGTCCCGTTGCACGGGGCCCCTTCTGGCGTCTCCGGGACTCCTGCTCTTCATCCGATGTCCTGCTTCCCCTTCCAGGCAGGACTGCCGCGCGGTGCTAGATTTGAGGTGATGTCAGCCGATCAATCCCTTGGGGATGCCTTGAACGACGCAGCCGAGCTGCCCCGTGTGTCCATCGTTATCCCGGCGTACAACGAGGAGAGCGTCATCCGGCAGTGCCTTATAGCTGCCATCTATCAGTCCGTCCCTGCCCACGAAATCATCGTGGTGGACAACCTTTCCAAAGACCGCACAGCTGAGATCGTGCGGCAAATGCAGCTCGAGTATCCGGAAAGCCCCCTTATCCTGCTGAGCCAGGACCGGGAACAGGGACTGATTCCCACCCGCAACTTCGGCCTGGATAACGCAACGGGTGACGTCCTGGGCCGCATCGATGCTGATTCGGTGCTGGAGCCCGACTGGGTGGAGCAGGTGCAGCGGGCGTTCCTCGATTCCTCGGT
This sequence comes from Pseudarthrobacter sp. TE3704, assembly GCF_056279405.1. Lineage (NCBI taxonomy): Bacteria > Bacillati > Actinomycetota > Actinomycetes > Micrococcales > Micrococcaceae > Pseudarthrobacter > Pseudarthrobacter sp. TE3704. Next base: position 231,766 of record NZ_JBWCCJ010000001.1, on the reverse strand, counting down.
CCAGGCAGCCACCGGCCCGGTGGTCTACTACGACATGCCGATGCGCCGCTTCGGGCTCAAGGCCGATGACAAGATGCGCCAGCTGATGCTGAAGCTGGCCAAGCACCAGTACCACTTCCTGTTCGGGTCGAACATGGCCTTGCGCGCCTCCGCCTGGGCAACCATCCGGGCTGAAACCTGCCGCGATGAGCGGGACGAGATGCACGAGGACATAGATTTGTCCCTGCACCTGGCCGACCACGAACTCAAGATCCAGTACTGCCCGCAGATGGTCTCCGGGATGTCCGCTCGGCGGCTGGAGGACTCACCCCGGGACTACCGCTACTACGTGACGCGGTTCGACCGCACCTACAAGGCGCACAACGTCAAGAAGATGGCGCTGAAGGCTCCCATGGTGGTCTTCTTCTCGGTGTATTTCCCGGCCAAGATCCTGCGGGCCATCCACACCGTCAACACAGCACAGCCGGTCCGCCGCGGCGGCCAGTAGCCGCCCCTCTGCCAAGGCCGAACCTGGTCCTTCCGCGGGCTGCTGGTCGGTCCTAGCTAGTCGGTGCCCAGCTCCGCCAAGGGACGGTCCGACGGCGGTTCGTCCCCGGGTGCGCTGTCCCGCCGGCCTGCCCTCCCGGGCTTCTGTCCGAGGACGACGACGGCGAGTCCCGCCAGGATGAGGCCGAGCCCCGCATAGGTGCCGGCGGGAAGCGTCTCCCCGAGGAACACGGCCGCGAGCAGGGCGGCGCCCGGAATCTCTAGGAGGATGATCATCGAGACCAGGAGCGGGCTCATGGTGGCCAGCAGGTGGTTGAAAGCAGTGTGGCCCACCAGTTGCGCGCACACGGTGATGGCAAGGATTCCCAGCCAGCCTGCCGCCTCGAAGCCCGCCAGCGGCTGGCCTGCCAGTACTGCCATCAGTGCCACCAAGGCGGCGCACATCCCGTAGCAAAGCGTCGTGTACGTTCCCGTGGTCATGCTTTGCCGCGCCTTGCCTCCTGCCAGGGTGTACAGGCCGGCAAGCGCTCCGCCGGCCACGGCCAGGAGATCACCCAGCAGGGCGTCCGGGGACGAGCCCATGTCGAACCCCGTGATGGCCACGACGCCCGCGAAGGCGATGCTGAGCCCCGCCAATACCTGCCAGCGGTGGCGGATGCCGCGGAACAGCTGGAAGACGGCAATCCAGGCTGACTGCAGGCAGACCAGCGCGGTGGCCGCGGCAACAGACGTCAGTTGCAGCGAGGTGATGAAGCAGGCGAAGTGGAGGGCAAGTGCGACGGCGGCCAGCAGCGACCAGCGGAACTCTCGGCGGGTGACCCTGCCGAACTGGCCAGGCTCACGGACAAGGGTGGGGGTAGCCATGACGGCCGCTCCGATGGCATTCCGCCAGAAGGCGATGGCCAGGGCACTGACGCTGGTGGCACCCAGGGTGGCCGCAATCAGCGGGCCGGAAGAGGCAACACCCAGGACACCCAGGGCCGCGAGTAAGAGGTTCACTGTCCAACCCTAATGTCGGTACCTGCCGGGCAAAACAAAAGTCCCGGCCAGCGTTTCCGCTGACCGGGACTTTCCTATGGTGGAGGCACGGGGACTCGAACCCCGAACCCCCTGCTTGCAAAGCAGGTGCGCTACCAATTGCGCCATGCCCCCATAAGAAGCAACCCGTCAATCATACCCTAGAACCGGGGAGCCTTTGACCAGCTCCCGGACCGGGCGTCCAGGCTAGTCCACCGTATCGGTTGACTTGCTCCAGACATCTTTCCGGGCTTCGGATTCCTGTGCTTTTCGGTAGACAAGGACGCCTGCGATTGCAGCTGCAAGTACCAGCAACTTCTTCACATGCTCCCCGTTCCGGCCCGGCTGCGGGTTACCCCGAACCAAACCTCCACTTGAACCTGCACAGGTTCCGTGGGCGTACCAGGACTTGAACCTGGGACCTCTTCGTTATCAGCGAAGCGCTCTAACCGCCTGAGCTATACGCCCCGATGCCTCATCGGGCCGAGACATGACTTTACAGCACATCCCGGCCCGATCTCAAATCGGGCCTTTCCGCCGGCCGGAAGCCGGCGGAAACGGGGTCCTAATCGTCGGTGAGGGTAACGCCGATGCCGCCTACAAGGGTGGCGGAGATGTTGTACAGCACGGCCGACAGCATGGACAGCGCCGTCAGGAGGACCACGTTCACCACGGCGATGATGGTGGCGAATGAAGCCACCTGACCAAGGGATGCGACCTTCTTAAGTTCGAAGCCGCCGCCCTCGGAGCCGGCCAGCGTGCCGAGCAGGCTGTCCACCTGGTCGAAGATGCCGGTGAGGTCAAGGACGGTCCACAGGACGATGGCAGCCACCACTGTGACGATTCCCAAAGCCACGGACAGCAGGAACGCCATTTTCAGGACGGACCAGGGGTCCACCCTGCTGACCAACAGCTTGGCACGGCGGACTTTTGCCTTTGGCGCCGGCTTGACCAGGCCCGGCGTTCCCTGCCCGGGAGCCGCAGCGGCGGGACGGGGCCCCTGCGCCGGCCGCTGTCCGGGCTGGCCCTGCGGGCCCTGGACGGGACGCTGGCCGGGGACGGCCGGACGCTGGCCCGGAGCACCGGCGGGCGCTGGCGGCCGCTGCTGCGGACGAACGGGGGCGTTCACGCGGGGCGCCGCCGAGGGTCGGTTTCCGTCGGGAACAGTGCTGTTCGGCTTGGGAAATGAGTCGGAATTACTCACTCGTTACCTCCGTGTTGTCTTCGTTCGGCTCAGCGTCGCCCGAGGCGTCCTCTGACTCAACGGCCGGTGATTCTTCTGCCATTGCTGGCGCGGCGGATTCCCCGGGGGTCCCGCCATCTTCAGCCAACGTTACGTCATCCTCCAGCGATTCCTCGCCCTCAAGACCCCGTTCGCTGTTCCGTGCCACTTCGATGATTCGGTCGTTCTTGTCCGGCTTGGCAAAGATGACGCCCATGGTGTCGCGGCCCTTGGCGGGCACGCCGGCCACTGAGGACCGCACCACCTTGCCGCCTTCCATGACCACCAGCACTTCATCTTCCTCCTGGACGATGAGCGCCCCCACCAGGTCGCCGCGTTCCTCGGCAAGCTTGGCCACCTTGATGCCCAGGCCGCCGCGGCCCTGGAGCCGGTATTCCTCCACTGCCGTGCGCTTGGCGTAGCCGCCCTCGGTCACGATGAACACGTAGGAACCGTCCGTGACCACATTGGCGGCGAGCAGCTCGTCGTCTTCGCGGAATTTCATGCCGGTGACGCCGGACGTGGCCCGGCCCATGGGCCGGAGCGCGTCCTCGGTGGCAGTGAAACGGATGGACTGGCCCTTGCGGGACACCAGCAGCAGATCGTCTGTTTCGGACACCAGCTGCGCCGAGACCAGTTCGTCGCCGTCGCGGAGGTTGATGGCGATCACGCCGGCGGAACGGTTGGTGTCGTAATCCTCCAGGCGCGTCTTCTTGACCAGGCCGCGCTTGGTGGCGAGGACCAGGTACGGTGCCTGCTGGTAGTCCTTCAAATCCAGGACCTGGGCAATGTGTTCGTCGGGCTGGAACGCCATCAGGTTGGCCACATGCTGGCCCTTGGCGTCCCGGCCGGCTTCCATCAGCTCATAGGCCTTGGCGCGGTACACGCGGCCAAGGTTGGTGAAGAACAGGAGCCAGTGGTGGGTGGTGGTGACGAAGAAGTGTTCCACCACATCGTCCCCGCGGAGCTGGGCACCCTTGATGCCCTTGCCGCCGCGCTGCTGTGAGCGGTAGTTGTCGCTCCGCGTGCGCTTGACGTAGCCGCCGCGGGTGATGGTGACCACCATCTCCTCTTCGGGGATGAGGTCTTCCATGGACATGTCGCCGTCGTAGCCCATGAGGATCCTGGTGCGCCGGTCATCGCCGTGCTTGTCCACGATCTCGCCGAGTTCGGTGCTGATGATCTCACGCTGCCGCTGCTCCGAGCCCAGGATCGCGTTGTACTCGGCGATCAGTTCCTCGAGTTCGGCGTGCCGGTCCTGGATCTTCTGGCGTTCCAGGGCGGCGAGGCGGCGCAGCTGCATGTCCAGGATGGCCCGGGCCTGCAGTTCGTCGATGTCCAGGAGCTCCATGAGTCCGTCGCGTGCTGCTTCGGTGGTGTTCGACGCGCGGATGAGGGCGATGACCTCGTCCAGCATGTCCAGGGCCTTGAGCAGCGCCCGAAGGATATGCGCTTCTTCTTCCGCCTTGCGCAGGCGGTAGCGGGTGCGCCGGGCAATGACGTCCATCTGGTGCGTCACCCAGTGGCGGATGAAGGCATCCAGGCTCAGGGTGCGGGGCACTCCGTCAACAATGGCCAGCATGTTGGCGGAGAAGTTGCTCTGCAGTTCGGTGTGCTTGTAGAGGTTGTTCAGGACAACCTTGGGCACGGCGTCGCGCTTGAGGACGATGACCAGCCGCTGGCCGGTGCGGCCCGACGTTTCATCGCGAAGGTCGGCGATGCCCTGGATCTTGCCGTCCTTGACCAGTTCGGCGATCTTGATGGCCAGGTTGTCCGGATTGGCCTGGTACGGAAGCTCGGTAACCACCAGGCAGGTGCGGCCCTGCAGTTCCTCAACGTTGACCACCGCACGCATGGTGACGGAACCTCGGCCGGTACGGTAGGCGTCCTCGATGCCCTTGTGGCCCAGGATGGTGGCGCCGGTGGGGAAGTCGGGGCCCTTGACCCGCAGCAGGAGTTCTTCGAGCAGTTCCTCGCGGCTGGCGCCGGGGTTGGCCAGGTACCACTGAACCCCGTCTGCCACTTCGCGGAGGTTGTGGGGCGGGATGTTGGTGGCCATGCCGACGGCGATGCCGGAGGACCCGTTGACCAGCAGGTTGGGGAACCGGGCCGGAAGGATGGTGGGTTCCTGGTTCTTGCCGTCGTAGTTGTCCTGGAAGTCGACGGTTTCCTCGTCGATGTCCCGGACCATCTCCATGGCCAGCGGCGCCATCTTGGTTTCGGTGTAACGCGGCGCGGCAGCGCCGTCGTTGCCGGGGGAACCGAAGTTTCCCTGGCCGAGTGCCAGCGGGTAGCGCATGGTCCAGTCCTGGATCAGGCGGACCAGGGCATCGTAGATCGCAGTGTCGCCGTGGGGGTGGTACTGGCCCATGACTTCGCCCACCACGCGGGCGCACTTGTTGAAGGAACGGTCGGGGCGGTAGCCGCCGTCGAACATTGCGTAGAGAACGCGCCGGTGGACGGGCTTGAGGCCGTCGCGGACGTCGGGGAGGGCACGGCCCACGATGACGGCCATGGCGTAGTCCAGGTAGGACCGCTGCATTTCCGTCTGCAGGTCCACCTGCTCCACACGGTCAATCAGCACGTCGCCTTCAAGAACGGTGTCCGGAGTCCCGGCGTCTGATGCCGGAGTCTCGGGTGTTTCGTCGCTCATTTATTTATTTCCGTTTCAGGTATATGTCAGATTCTGAATATTTAGGAGCGGCGCTCTAGATATCCAGGAACCGGACGTCCTTGGCGTTCTGCTGGATGAAGTTGCGGCGTGATTCCACGTCTTCGCCCATGAGGACAGAGAAAATCTGGTCAGCGGCGAGGGCGTCGTCCATGGTGACCTGCAGCAGCGTCCGGTTGTCCGGGTCCATGGTGGTGTCCCACAGCTCGGTGTAGTCCATCTCGCCCAGGCCCTTGTAGCGCTGGATGCCGTTGTCCTTGGGAATCCTGCGGCCCGCGGCCTGGCCGGCCACCAGCTTGGCGTCGCGTTCCCGGTCGCTGTAGACGTAGTCGTGGGCCGCGTTGGACCACTTGATCCGGTACAGCGGGGGCTGCGCCAGGTAGACGTAGCCGTTTTCGATGAGGGGCCGCATGTAGCGGAACAGCAGGGTCATCAGAAGGGTGGTGATGTGCTGGCCGTCCACGTCGGCATCGGCCATCAGGACGATCTTGTGGTACCGCAGCTTCGAAAGGTCGAAGTCTTCGCCGATGCCCGTACCGAACGCGGTGATCATGGACTGGACCTCGGCATTGCCCAGGGCCTTGTCCAGGCGTGCGCGCTCCACGTTCAGGATCTTGCCGCGGAGGGGCAGGATGGCCTGCGTTTCCGGGTTGCGGCCGCGCTTGGCGGATCCGCCTGCGGAGTCACCCTCCACGATGTAGACCTCGCACTTCTCCGGGTCCTTCGAGGAGCAGTCGGAGAGCTTGCCGGGCATGCCGAAGGATTCCAGGGGGCTCTTCCGGCGTGCGTTGTCCCGTGCCTTTCGGGCCGCCATGCGCGCCTGGGCTGCGGAAATTGCCTTACGGATGACATCACGGGCCGGGCCCGGGTTGCGTTCCAGCCAGTCGCCGAGTCCGTCAGTGACCACACGCTGGACGAAGCCCTTGACCTCGGAATTGCCGAGCTTGGTCTTCGTCTGGCCTTCGAACTGGGGCTCGGACAGCTTGACGGAGATGACGGCGGTGAGGCCCTCACGGATGTCGTCACCGGTGAGGTTGTCGTCTTTTTCCTTGATGATCCCCTTTTCCCGCGCATAGCGGTTGATCAGGGAGGTCATGGCAGCGCGGAAGCCCTCTTCGTGGGTTCCGCCCTCGTGGGTGTTGATGGTGTTGGCGTAGGTGTGGACGCTCTCGGAGTAGGCGTTGGTCCACTGCATCGCCATTTCCAGGGCGATCCGGCGTTCCTTGTCCTCGGTTTCGAAGGCGATGACGTCCTCATGGACAACGTCCACCTTCTTGCCGGAGTTCAGGTGCTTGACGTAGTCCAGGAGGCCTTCGTCGTACTGGTACACCACGGTGCGGTGCTCGGCGCTGACCTCGCCTTCGGTGGCGATGGCGTCCAGGTCCAGGTCGGCGTCGGCTTCATCCTTGGCGGGTGCGCGTTCGTCCGTCAGGGTGATGCGCAGGCCCTTGTTGAGGAAGGCCATCTGCTGGAACCGCGCGCGGAGGGTCTCAAAATCGAACTCGGTGGTTTCGAAGATTGCCGGATCCGGGTAGAAGGTCTGGGTGGTGCCGGTGCGGTCGGTCTCTTCACCCTTGACCAGGCTGCCCTGCGGCTTGCCGCCGTCAGCGAAGGACATGCGCCAGACGTGGCCCTGGCGGCGGACCTCGGTGTCCACGCGGCTGGACAGCGCGTTGACCACCGAGATGCCCACACCGTGCAGGCCACCGGAAACCGCGTAGCCCGCGCCGCCGAACTTGCCGCCGGCGTGCAGGATGGTCATGACCACTTCGACGGTGGGCTTGTGCTCTGTGGGGTGCATGTCCACGGGGATGCCGCGGCCGTCGTCCACGACTTTGACGCCGCCGTCGGCCTGCAGGACGATCTCGATGTGGGTGCAGTACCCGGCCAGGGCCTCATCGACGGAGTTGTCCACCACTTCGTACACCAGGTGGTGGAGCCCGCGCGGCCCGGTGGAACCGATGTACATGCCCGGCCGCTTCCGGACGGCTTCCAGGCCTTCAAGGACAGTGATGTCGCTGGCGCCGTACTCGCGCGGCTTCGCGGATTCCGCCGGGGTGTCAGGGGTACGGGCATCCTCGACTGCGGGTTCAACTGCCAGAATATCTGTATTGTCGTTAGCCACAGGCGCTGTCGACTCCTCTGTTCTCGATGATGGCCGGCCGGTTTCCCTTCCGTCCGGAAAAGTCACCCGCCAACAGGCACAAACTTATGGCGCCGGTGACTTGCTGACGGTTGGGGGCCCGCACTCCGCGTGCCGGATGCGCACGGAGAACGGACTCAGTCAACGTTTCACCCGCGCCCAGTTATCTGCAACGATTCTACCGCGAAACAGGCCATAACCCCGCATTCCAGGGGCGTGGACAGGCGGCAACGTGGCCGTGTGAGGCCGTTGACCGCGCCTAGGGCGCCCCAGGAGGACGGCCTCCGGGTGCCTATACACCCTCCGGCCCTTTCAGCGCTCTACACGCCGTTGGGGGTATTTTCAAGAGTCGGCAGCGAAGCTAGCCGTAGGTATCCCGGGGGCCGCGGCCGTTGACGGTTCGGCCGCCCTTGCGCCAGCTCGGGGCTGAGGGGCCGAGCACCTGGATGCTGGTGACCACTCCGTCGCCGAGTTCCACCCTGAATTTCTCGAGCAGGCTGGCACTCAGCAGGCGGAGCTGGGTTGCCCATGCGGTTGAATCGCAGCGGACGTGGAGCGTGGTGGCCGTAAAGCTTTCGGGGGTGCAGTGGGCCGAGATTTCCGGTCCCACCAGGGTGGCCCATTCGGCCATGACGGAGCCGACGGCCACGGGTGACGTCCAGCCGCGTTCGGCTACAAGCCGGCCCACCACTTTGCCCAGCCCCAGCGGGTCGCGGCCGGTGGCGTGGAACTGGCTGAAGCCGCGGGTGTCCCGGATTCCGTTTTTGCCTTTTGCGGACCCCGGGCGCACTGCCTTCCTGCGGATTTCACCGCGGGCAGCGGCGGCCTCCCGCATTCTGTTCAGTGCGGCCTGCGGGGCATCAATGTTGTCGGGATCGCGGCCGGGCTGCAGCCCGCCGTCTTCACTGTCCCTGACCATCAATTCCTCCCGGGATGACTTTCACCCGCCGTCCGGACAGCTCTTCCGGGATATCGGCGTCGACGGCGGCGGTCACCAGGACCTGTTCCGCGCCGGAGACTATAGCGGCCAGTTTACGCCGGCGCTGCACATCCAGTTCGGCAAAAACGTCGTCGAGGATCAGGATGGGGGCGGAACCGCCCGTGCGGGCGTCGTCGAGCATCACGTAGTAGGAAGCGAGCCGAAGGGACAGGCACATGGACCAGGTTTCACCGTGCGAGGCATAGCCTTTCGCCGGCGCCTGTCCCAGGACAAGTTCCAGGTCATCGCGGTGCGGGCCCACCAGCGAAATACCGCGTTCCACCTCCTTTTTCCGCGATTCGGCGAAGGCCCGGACGTAGCGTTCGGTGAGGTCTTCCACGGACAGCGCGCGCAGGTCGTCCGGTTCGACGGCGGTGCCTGGCACTGCCGTGCGTGGCCCACCTGGCAGCGGCGCGCCGTCGTCGTCCATCTGGTTCTGCAGCGTGGAGCGGTAGGTGGCGTCAGCGGATTTGGACCCGTCCGTCAGTTCGGCATAGGCGCGGGCCAGGTGCGGGCGCAGGCGTTCCACCAGTTCGAGGCGCGCGTGGAGCAGTTCGGCCCCCGCTTTAGCCATGTGTTGGTCCCACACGTCCAGGGTTGCCTCGTGTCCGGAGGTGAATTTTCCGCCCCGTGCTGATTTGAGCAGGGCGTTGCGTTGTTTCAGTACCCTGTCGTAGTCGCTGCGGGTGGCAGCGTGGTGCGGGATGAGGCTGGCGAGCAGTTCGTCCAGGAACCGCCGGCGGTTGGAAGGATCGCCTTTGACCAACGCCAGGTCCTCCGGAGCGAAGAGGACGGTCTGGCAAATGCCCAGCAGATCGCGGGCACGTACCGGATTGCTGCGGTTGATGCGGCCGCGGTTGGCCCGCCCGGCGTTGATTTCCAGTTCCAGGACCGTGGTTTGCCCGCCGCGGACAAGCCGTGCCCTGACGAGTGCGCGGTCGGTACCGAACCGCAGGAGGGGTCCGTCCGAACTGACGCGGTGGGAACTCAGCGTGGCAAGGTAGCCGATGGCTTCCATCAGGTTGGTTTTGCCGATGCCGTTGTATCCCACCAGGACGGTGACGCCCGGCTCGAAGGCAAGGTCAACCTGGGCGTAGCTGCGGAAATCGGTCAGGGAAAGGTGTTCCAGATACACGCGGGTTTCGACAATTCTGGGGACAGCAGCTGTCCCCGGTGGATGCTACTTGGCCGGACGGGTTGCGTGTCCGCCGAACTGGTGCCGGAGGGCAGACACCATTTTCATGGCAGGGGAACTGTCTTCACGGGACTCGAACCTGGCGAACAGTGCGGCCGTGATGGCCGGGGCGGGGATGGCGTTGGCGATGGCCTCTTCCACCGTCCATCTGCCTTCACCGGAATCCTCTACGTAGTCATCGATGTTCTGCAGCCCCGGATCCTCTTCCAGTGCCTTGACGAGAAGGTCAAGGAGCCATGAACGGACCACGGTGCCTTTTTGCCAGGCGCGGAAGGTGCCCGGCAGGTCATTGATGATGTCCTTGGACGCGAGCAGCTGGTAGCCCTCCGCGTAGGCCTGCATCAGGCCGTATTCGATTCCGTTGTGGACCATTTTGGCGTAGTGGCCTGCACCGATGCCGCCTACATGCACAAAGCTGTCCTCGCGTTCACCTTCGGGACGCAGTGCATCGAACACCGGCAGTGCCCGCTCGATGTCTGCGGCGTCCCCGCCGGCCATCAGGCCATAGCCGTTCTGCAGGCCCCAAACACCTCCGGAAACTCCGCAGTCAACGAACCGGATGCCTTTGGCAGCCAAGAGTTCGCCATGCTTCTGGTCCTCCGTGAAGCGGGAGTTGCCGCCGTCGACCACCAGGTCACCCTCGTCAAGCTTCTCCGCCAGTTCCGTGATGACGGCATCGGTGACCGCGCCGGCCGGAACCATCACCCAGACCAGCCGGGGCGCCGGGATGGCGGCGAGGATTTCATCCACCGAGGCGGCGTCGGTGACGTCCGGGTTGCGGTCATAACCCGTGACGTCGATGCCGCCCTTGCGCAGCCGTTCGCGCATGTTGAATCCCATTTTGCCAAGGCCGATCAGTCCAATGTGCATGGGGAACTCTTTTCTGCGCTAGGGATGGGAGGTTGCCCAACTGGGTAGCAGTAACTGTCGTTTTGGGCCTCCAAAACGACAGTTGGCGCTACTTAGTTGGGGAGGCGGACGGGCATCACCAGGTAACGGTAGTCATCCTGGTCCTCGCCGTCGGCGTCTGCCTGGGCGGTGATCATTGCGGGCTTGGGAGCCGAGGTGAAGGAGAACCGGACGAACTTGGTTTCGATGACGCTCAGGCCTTCCACCAGATAGTGCGGGTTGAAGGCCACCGTGATGTCCTCACCGGAAAGCTGGGCTTCAAGTTCCTCTGATGCCTGGGCATCTTCACCGGTACCGGCGTCCAGGTTCAACTGCCCCTCGGTGAAGGCAAGCCGGACCGGGGTGTTGCGTTCAGCCACGAGCGACACACGGCGGACAGCCTCCACCAGTTCTTGGGTCTGCACCGTGGCGTGGATGGGGGTGGATTCCGGGAAGAGCGAGCGGATCTTCGGGTAGTCGCCGTCAACCAGCAGGGACGTGGTGGTGCGTCCGCCGCTTTCGAAGCCGATCAGGCGGCTGTCGTCGTCGGAGAGGGCAAGGTTGATATCTCCGCTGTTGCCCAACGTCTTTGCTACTTCGTTCAGGGTTTTTGCCTTGACCAGGGCGCTGGTGGAGATGCCGGGGGTCACTGGCTTCCACGGAACCTCACGCATGGCGAGGCGGTAGCGGTCGGTGGCGAGAAGGGTGATCAGGTCGTCTTCGATTTCCATCCGGACACCGGTCAGGATGGGCAGGGTGTCGTCCTTGCTGGCAGCGATGATCACCTGGGAAACAGCCTGGGCGAAGGAGTCCCCGGGCACGGTTCCGCTGATGGCCGGCAATGCCGGCAGCGGCGGGTATTCGGCTTCAGGCATTGTGGCCAGGTGGAAGCTGCTGCGGCGGCAGGTGAGAGTTACCTTGTTGCCGTCGGTTTCGACGTCGACAGGAGCCGACGGGAGGCTGCGGCAGATATCGGCCAGCAGGCGTCCGGACACCAGGATGGTGCCTTCGTCCCTGATGTCGGCTGCGATTTCCAGCCGGGCTGAGGTTTCGTAGTCGAAGCTCGAGAGGCTGACTGTTCCGGCTTCAGCCTTCAAAAGCAGCCCGGAAAGAACGGGCACAGGCGGCCGCGGAGACAAGGACCGGGCTGTCCAGGTGACGGCTTCTGCCAGGACGTCCCGATCGACTCTGAACTTCACGGAAGGGTGCCGCCTTTCATTGCTGCTGCCATGTGGACTGGAAACTCCCGTGGGGGAATCCCAAAAAGTGGTACCCCACACCCGAAACGTGCATGGTCCCTGCTGATGGAAACCACGCAGGAACCCGGGGATGGGAGCGCTGCTGACAGCTTAGCCGGAAGATCCGGGATTAACCCATCCCCCGGGTTCGTCCTGGGGAAGGCCGGGGCCGCCCGGCCCGACCCTCGTGGGGTGCGGATCGATCTTGTTGTTTGAGGGATTTCAATTTTTTGGGATTAGTAGTGTTAATAACTGCTGTGGAAACTGTGGATAACCTCGTCCAGCCCCGCGTTCCGGCGGTTAAGCCCTGTTCATGGACTGTGGGCGCAGCAGGTTTTAAACAGGGTGTGGATGGGGATAAGAATTTTGGCGATTTTGCCGATCCACAGGCGGATTAAGGGTTTTAAGCCCATTAACCGCGGTTGTCCCCTTAACTATCCACAGGCTTATCCACATGCACCTGTTAATAAGGTATAGGCGGGGCGGTTAGGAGTCGCGCTGCTGCTGCTTGATGCGGTTGGTCAGCTCTGTCACCTGGTTGTAGATCACACGGCGCTCGGCCATCAGCTCGCGGATCTTCCGGTCGGCGTGGATGACGGTGGTGTGGTCGCGGCCGCCGAGCTCCTGGCCAATCTTGGGCAGGGACATGTCGGTCAGCTCCCGGCAGAGGTACATGGCGATCTGCCGGGCAGTGACCAAAGTGCGGGTCCGCGACTTGCTGCAGAGCTCTTCCATGCTGAGTTTGAAGTAGTCGGCCGTCTGCTGCAGGATCTGGCTCGAGGTGATCTCCTGGGCGCCGTCGTCGGTGATGAGGTCCTTGAGGACCATTTCCGCCAGCGCCACATCCACGGACTCCCGGTTGAGGCTGGCGAAGGCCGTGACGCGGATCAGGGCACCTTCGAGTTCACGGATGTTGCTGGAGATCTTGGAAGCGATGTACTCGAGGGCATCATCGGGTGCGGACAGGCCTTCGCTCAGGGCCTTCTTGCGGAGAATGGCGATACGGGTTTCAAGTTCCGGCGGCTGGATATCTGTCAACAGGCCCCACTCGAAGCGGGACTTCATCCGGTCTTCGAATCCCGCGAGCAGCTTGGGCGGCTGGTCCGAGGTGATGACCACCTGCTTGTTGTTGTTGTGCAGCGAGTTGAATGTGTGGAAGAACTCCTCCAGCGTCCGGTCCTTGCCGGCCAGGAACTGGATGTCGTCGATGAGCAGGACGTCCACGTTCCGGTAGGTGGTCTTGAAGCTGGCGCCTTCGTCATCGCGGATGGAGTTGATGAAGTCGTTGGTGAATTCTTCGGAGTTGACGTAGCGGACGCGGATACCGCTGTACAGGCGGCGGGCATAGTGGCCGATCGCGTGCAGGAGGTGGGTCTTGCCCAACCCGGAATCGCCGTAGATGAACAGCGGGTTGTATGCCTTCGCCGGGGCCTCCGCAACGGCGACGGCGGCCGCGTGGGCAAACCGGTTGGAGGAGCCGATCACGAAGGTGTCGAAGACATACTTCGGATTCAGCCGGCCAAACTCATGGGAGGTGCTGGGCAGCATGGGCTGCGGCTTTTGCTCTATCAGCTGGTCCGAAGCGAAGGACGGCTCGACGGCGGGTTCGGGCTCCTCGTGGATGGGAACCAGGTCCGTGTCGACGTCAATGGCGCACCGGATGTCCTCGGAGAAGACGTTGTGCAGGGCATCATCGAGGGCGTCCTTGACCTGGGTCTGGAGGACTTCACGGGTGAGTTCATTGGGAACCGCCACCAGGAGGGTGGAGCCAATCAGGCCCTGCGCCTGGGCGAGGATGACAAAGCCACGCTGCCGCGGTGAAACACGGTGGTCCTGTTCCAGCAGGCTGACAACTCGCCGCCAGGAACTTCCGACAGTATTGGCGTGGTTGGCTTCGTCTACTGTCATCAATCGGTTCCCTCAAAACTTGCTTTGCCTGCATTGCCTGCAGCCCTAGGTCGAGAACCAGGGTGCTGGCCCCGCTTAATCCACAGGGTTATGCACAGTCCGTGGATAATCGGCTACTGAGCCACTCTAGGGGATGAAAAGCCTAGAAGATAGCTGGCAAGTAGCTTGTGGATAATTACACGGTTGTTGTTCGAAAAAGGGGCTTGTGAGCCACTTCATCCACAGGCACGGGGGGTGGGTTAGGCACAGCTGGGGATAGCGTGGGGGCGACCAGCCGGTTTGACTCGAAGGCTTAAATTGCCCTAACGTTGTGAAGTCCTTTGTGTCCGCTTTTTGGCCCCATCTGAATCTCTCAGGCGCTCCGCGTCTGAGCAGCCGGGGGAAGCGTGCATATACAAAACTTAGCGTCGGCCAGTTCTTCCCCATACTGATCGGGTGGGCGCACCTTTGATCCACTGGAGTAACTAACGTGAGCAAGCGGACTTTTCAGCCGAATAACCGCCGTCGAGCCAAGAAGCACGGCTTCCGCCTTCGTATGCGTACCCGTGCCGGCCGCGCCATCCTGGCAGCCCGTCGTGGCAAGGGCCGTACCGAGCTGTCGGCTTAAATAACTGAACTTTTCGGTAGACATCTCTTTGCGAGTTTAAGGTGCTGGCCACCCGCAACCGCTTAAGGACTGCATCCGATTTTTCAACAACTGTACGTTCCGGTGTCCGCAATGGGCGCCGGAACGTAGTGTTATATGCGGCAGCTATTGCTGCCGACGAACCCAGCCGGATCGGGTTCATCGTTTCCAAGAGTGTAGGGAACGCTGTGGTCAGGAACCTCGTTAAGAGGAGACTAAGAGAAGCAGGTGCTGCCTCGCTGCGCGAGCATGGCACAGGCTTCGCCATAGTGGTCCGGGCGCTTCCTGCGTCCGCGACTGCCAGCTGGGATCAGCTGCTGTCGGACTACAACGCTGCACTGGAATCGACGCTGACCCGGCTGGCCGGCCGCCTCCCGAAGGCTGCCGCCAACGGTTCGGCCGGTACAACACAGGAGGGGACACCGCGTGCGTAACGCCACCGCCGTCGTCGCCCGTCCCCATCCTGTTGCCGCCGCCGCCGTCGGGATGTTCTTGTGGAACCTGCCCAGGAACATCCTCATCGTGTTGCTCAAGGCCTACCGCAAGGTGATTTCTCCCTTGTACGGCCAGGTCTGCCGATTCTTCCCTTCATGCTCGGCCTACGCCCTTGAAGCGGTCACTGTCCATGGAGCCGTCAAGGGCGGCTGGCTCGCAGTCAGGCGCCTTGGCCGCTGCCATCCATGGAATGCCGGCGGCGTGGACCACGTCCCCGCCGGTAAGCGGGATTGGCCGGAGAGCCAAGCCCCCACAATTGTTGTGCTGAACAACCCGGACAAGTACCTGGCTGCTCGGACTGATGAAGAAGGCCGCAGTGCGGCCTGACGAATAGGGATAAGTATGGACTTCTTTGAAACAATCATGTTTCCGTTCAAATGGCTTGTGTCCATCATCATGGTGGGCTTCCATGAGGGCCTGACTGCTATTGGGCTCCCTGAAGCCTCTGGCTGGACCTGGACCTTGTCCATCATTGGCCTCGTGCTGGTGATCCGTGCCGCCCTGATTCCCGTCTTCGTCAAGCAGATCAAGGCCCAGCGCGGCATGCAGTTGCTGCAGCCGGACTTGAAGAAGCTCCAGGACAAGTACAAGGGCAAGACGGACCAGCTGTCCCGCCAGGCCATGGCGCAGGAACAGATGGCCATGTACAAGAAGCACGGGACCAACCCGTTCTCGGCCTGCCTTCCCATGCTGATCCAGATGCCGTTCTTCTTCGCCCTGTTCACTGTGCTGTCCGGCATCTCCGGTGCCCGCGACAAGGGCGAGGGCATCGGTGCCATGAGCCATGGCCAGGTGGTGCAGTTCGACGACTCCACCATTTTCGGCGCACCGCTGAATGCAACGCTGCTGCACGGCGGCGGTGGCGATAACCAGATAACTGTTGCCATCCTTTCGATCCTGATGATCCTGGCCATGACGGCCTCGCAGTTCATCACGCAAAAGCAGATCATGGCCAAGAACATGTCTGAAGAAGCCATGGCCAGCCCCTTCATGCGCCAGCAGAAGATGATGCTCTACATCCTGCCCATCGTCTTTGGCGTGGGTGGAATCAACTTCCCCATTGGCGTCCTGATCTACTGGACCACCACCAACCTTTGGACTATGGGGCAGCAGTTCTTCGTCATCCGCCGGATGCCGACGCCGGGATCCCCCGCCGCAAAGGCCCTCGCCGAGCGCCGTGCCGCCAAGGGCCTTCCGGCCCTTTCGATCCTGAGCGGTAAAAAGGATGAGGCAGCGGATGCTGCTGCCGCGGCCGCCGTCGCTGAATCCAAGGGCCAGCGTGTCCAGCCACAACGCAAGAACAGGAAGAAGAAGTAATGTCAGCCGAGAGTACCGAACACGCCCTTTCTGAAGAGATCCTCGAAGATCAGGACGAGTCCGTGAACGAAGAAGCTTCCTCCCCCAAGGTTTCAGCTGTCAGCCGTCTTGAAGAAGAAGGCGACATCGCGGCGGATTACTTGGAGGAACTGCTCGACATCGCTGACATCGATGGTGACATCGACATTGAGGTCCGCAACGGCCGCACCTATATTTCGATCGTTGCCGAAGAGGAGACCGAAGGCCTGGACAGTCTGGTGGGCGAGGACGGCGAAGTCCTTGAAGCCCTTCAGGAGCTCACCAGGCTTGCTGTGCTGTCCGCGACGGAGAACCGGTCACGGCTGGTCCTGGATATCAACGGCTACCGGCAGGAACGCACCGGACACCTGCAGAAGATCGCGGAAGACGCTGCGGCTACGGTGAAGGAAACCGGCCAGTCCGTGGCGCTGGAACCGATGAGCGCCTACGAGCGGAAGATTGTTCACGACGCTGTTGCTGACCTGGGCCTCGTCAGCGAGTCCGAGGGCGAAGGCACCGGACGCCACATTGTTGTTTCCGCAGACTAGAGAATTGCTGACCCGCTAATCATGGTTGACATCACGGCAGCTGAGCTTCTGGCCGCTGAGAAGATTTTCGGCGACCGGCTGGACCTGGCCAAGCGCTACGTCGAACATCTGGCTACTTCCGGAACAGAGCGCGGGCTGATTGGCCCACGGGAAATTCCGCGGCTCTGGAGCCGGCATGTACTCAACTGCGCCGTCATCGAAAGCGAGATTGCCCAGGGCAGCCACGTGGCCGACGTCGGAAGCGGCGCCGGGCTGCCCGGCCTCTGCCTCGCGATTGCGCGGCCGGACCTGGAACTGACCCTGATCGAGCCGCTGGAACGCAGGGTGATCTGGCTCCAGGAAGTGGTGGACGACCTCGGACTGGATAACGTGACGGTGATGCGGACCCGTGCTGAGCTGGCAGTGGGCCAGGTGGAAGCCGATGTGGTGACTGCGCGGGCAGTTTCTGCCTTGAGCAACCTGGCCGGCCTCACCATCCCCCTCCTGGCCGGCCATGGCGAGGTTGTTGCCATTAAAGGCCGCAGCGCGGCCGAGGAAATCGAGAAGGCCGCCAAGGTCATTCGAAAATTGGGCGGTGTTCAGACGTCTGTCCTTACAGTTGGTGACAACCTGCTTGAGGAGCCCACCACCGTAGTCCGCATCGTTGTGAACAAGTCCCAAAAGAAATCCTAATCAAGGCCCGGTGACCGAAGTCTGCCGGGTCAAGCAGTTAGGCTAGTCAACGGCAGCAAAATTGGCTGAACGAGAGTGAGTGTGCCCCAGTGACCAGTAGTGAAGCCTCCGCACAACGGATACCACCGTTTGTGTCATTGGGGTCAGCTCGTTCTGTCGCTGGCCCGTTTTCGGTCCCCGGCAGAGGGGGAATTCACCCAAAACAAGTATCAAACGGCGGAACCTCGTCGCTTGTTTCACGTGAAACAACCTCAGCAGGTCGAACCAACATCATCGATGCAATCGACGATTCCAGCCCTATTGCACGGGAGCTGGCCCATGAAACGAAGCGCCGTGAGCGTCTAATGGGACGTAAGCTGCCGCGCCCCGAAAAGACACGCATCTTCACCGTGTCCAACCAAAAGGGTGGCGTGGGCAAGACCACCACCACCGTCAACATCGCCGCGGCCCTGGCAGCAGCGGGACTGAATGTTTTGGTGATCGATATCGATCCCCAGGGCAATGCCTCCACCGCGCTGGGTATTGAGCACCATGCCGATGTGGACAGCATTTACGACGTCCTGATCAATGATGTTGCCCTGGCCGATGTGGTGGCCCAGTGCCCCGATATCGACAAGCTCATCTGCGCGCCGGCCACCATTCACCTGGCAGGTGCCGAGATTGAGCTGGTATCGCTGGTCGCGCGGGAGCAGCGACTGCGCCGGGCGATCGACGTCTACGCGAAGACCCGTGAAAAGAACGGCGAAGAGCGTCTCGACTACATCTTCATCGACTGCCCGCCAAGCTTGGGGCTCCTTACCGTCAACGCCTTCTGCGCAGCCAATGAAGTCCTGATTCCCATCCAGTGCGAATACTATGCCCTCGAAGGTTTGAGCCAGCTTCTCAAAAACATCGAGATGATTCAGAAGCACCTCAACGCTGAGCTCGTCGTCTCCACCATCCTGCTCACCATGTATGACGGCCGAACCAATCTCGCTGCGCAGGTTGCTGCCGAGGTGCGGACGCACTTCCCCGACCAGGTGCTGTCCGCAGTGGTGCCCCGGTCGGTACGGATCTCTGAGGCACCGAGCTACCAGCAGACGGTTATGACGTACGACCCATCCTCCAGTGGAGCCCTGTCTTACTTGGAAGCCGCTGCTGAAATAGCAGAACGCTAATATCTTCAACACTGCAACGACCGGAGCCGGCTCACGCCTGGTTCTACCACTGGAGGGATTTACCCATGAGCGAGAAGCGACGGGGCCTAGGCCGCGGTCTTGGCGCGCTGATTCCAAGTTCCGCCGCGTCCAATGGGCAGGGTAACGGTGCAGCCGTATCCCGTCCTGTAGATCTCTTCTTCCCCGAGGGCAGAAGGAAGACCGAACCCTCGGACGAAAGTGCAGCGGGCACAGCAAAGACTGTGGCCGAGAAGCTGACCGCCCCACCGGCCCGCAAGGCCCCGGCGAAGTCCACTGCCAAGAACACCGCCTCCCCGGCTGCCGAAGCTACTTCCCGTTCTTCCAGTGCTGCCGCAGCCAAGAAGGCTGCCACTCCACCGCCTCCTGCAGCCGGGAATGGCGGGCCTGACAATGCCGAGTCCGTCCAGGAGCCTGAGGCATCCCCTGAGGAATCCACTGAGGTCCGCCCGGACGTTGCTGCCGCCGCGCCTTTGGGCGAGTTCGCCGGATCCAATGGCGATGTTGACCTTGTTGACGTACCGGGTGTGCGTTTTGCCGAAATACCCGTTTCCGAGATCCATCCCAACCGGAAGCAGCCACGTTCCGTCTTCGATGAAGACGACATGGCCGAGCTTGTCCACTCGGTTCGGGAAATCGGCGTCCTCCAGCCAATTGTCGTCCGTAAATCAACTGAATCCGGTGGAGAACCATATGAGCTCGTCATGGGCGAGCGTCGTTGGCGTGCCGTTCAGGCTGCGGGACTCGAAACCATCCCCGCCATCGTCAGGGATACCACCGACGATGATCTCCTTCGCGACGCATTGTTGGAGAACCTGCACCGCAGCCAGCTGAATCCCTTGGAAGAAGCTGCGGCTTACCAGCAGCTTCTGGAGGACTTTGGCACGACGCATGAGCAGCTGGCTGACCGTATCGGTCGTTCACGCCCCCAGGTGTCAAACACCCTGCGGCTCCTCAAGCTTCCTCCGCTGGTGCAGCGGCGCGTCGCTGCGGGCGTCCTGTCCGCCGGTCATGCCCGCGCGCTGCTGTCGCTTCCAGACGCTGCCGCAATGGAGCGTCTGGCCCAAAAGATCGTCGCTGAGGGTATGTCGGTACGGGCCACAGAAGAGGCTGTCACTCTTTACCAGGACCCGACGAAGCAGCCGAAAAACAATGTGCCCCGTCCCGGCGCGCGTCATGAGCGTCTGGATTACCTCGCATCATCCTTGTCAGACCGCCTTGATACCAACGTGAAGATTTCGTTGGGTGTCAGGAAAGGAAAAGTCAGCATCGAATTCGCCAGTGTCGAAGACCTGAACCGCATCATGGATGTGTTGGCTCCCGGTTCAACAAACTAGTCTTTCCCTAGGGGCCCGGTTCACCACGAACCGGGCCCTTTTCTGTCTGAATACAGTTCTTATCAATACGAGCGTTTCATCCAGATTCACTTGCTGACCGTGTCCGTTCGCTCATACACAAAGGCACTTCAAGGATCCTCTCCAACTCTGCAGCATCAAAAGCATGCGCAGTCTTTTCATGGATGAGACAGGCACCGATATGTGAAGCATACGGGCCGACCGTGGAAGCACTGCCGCCCCGTGTGCACTCCCTTCAGGTCGCACTTCTTTCATCGCTTCTACGGGAAGTGACAGGTGGCTCACATGTTCGCCGCACTGCATTTCGGGTAAGACTTAATGGAGATCGCACACGGGAGTCTGAGCGTCCTGAATAGCTGGTCGCATGGCGACGCTACTGTTTCACGTGAAACGGCGCTGCTAGGTGAGTGGCGGTGTCCGGCATAGCGCCCCGCCCTGGAGCGGAGCTGAGTATTTACCCGCAGATGATTCAAGAGTCTCGGGGACATCATGATCCTGAAAGGCGATCAACAACGTTAGGAACCTTGACGGCCGCCGCTGGGGGTAAGTCGCTCAAGCACCAGAACTCGCGCTCGATCAGGTGGTCTGAAGCGAAGGATGGCTCGACGGACGAATTCGGGGCTCCTCGTGGATGGGGACTCTTTCCGCGCCGGGCTCTCCCCCCTGATCGTTCGGCCTAGCAGATTCCTTGATGGGGTTCCTGGGGCCGCACCCATGCAGGCGTAGGGGCAAGCTGAATGCAGATGTCACCAGACGCGGATAAGTCCTGGCATCTCGCTTCCTATGCCTAATGCGGAGACGGCCACAGTCGACACCGACGCAGTAGGCGGCGTGCCCATCTTTCGCTTGCACCTTGTGTCTATATCGTGTTTTTGCTCCCAGCCCGTGAGCACCAGCCTCGTGTTTCATGCGAGCAATTGCGGCTTTCCATCGCCTCCCTCATTGGACGCTGACTCGTCAGTGGTGGAGGCGGGCGCAGTGTTTCACGTGAAACGGCGTCAGCCTCGCCGGCACCTCAGCGCACCGTCCCTGTCCCCTCGTGCTTCCGAGCTTCATGGCGTCGACATTCCCGATAGACCTCCGCTCCAAGGGCTGGCATCACTAGAACTGATGGGTTGCCACGGCAAATCTTCCTAGGCCTCGATCGATGGCACCGCACTGAGTGCTGCACTAGGAAGAAGGATCAGACGTCACCAGGACGACCCGGTCCCAGCGTTATGCCTTGATGGGCGGATTGGAGTCGAACGGCAAGTGCGCAGGCCTCCCCGCGCGGAGGGGCCGGCTGAAATTTGGAGTTGCAGCGAATATCCGGCCGCGAGTCGACCGTATCCTCGGGCCCTGGCCCCACCCCGTCTCACGCACTCCTATCAGTCGTGGAATATGCGTTTCACGTGAAACATGATTCCCGTCCTATCGTCCCCCTGATTCGATTCCACCCCCCCGCGCTGCTCTTACGGTCGTCGATGCAGAACCGCTGCGCCGAGATCACATCAAGCCAGCGTTCCCTTTGCGGCGACGTAAAGGCACCAGTCATCAAATGGATACTAGCTTGGTGCTTTTTATCCGCAGCGCGAACTGGCGCCGACAAGGGCGGAGCTCTACGGAGACCGCTCTTTGCACTGGTGCTGTCCTTTTCAGTTTGGCATTAAGACACTGATGAAGGGTTGCAGCGAACAGGCCTATTTTCCGGGTGGTTGGAATACTTTCGCATCGTGTGGCGGCTCGCCATCAGCAGGGCGGCAGCGCCGTAGAGACCTAATGCGGGCACAATGTGTCGCAGTCGGGTCAACTTCTGGTCTCCGCCAACACTTCCAGTACCACGCCCTGTCACGAGCCCCTAGGCCGAACGGGACGAATAGGCCAGTGAGATTTCCACACTCTCCTGTGAGTATGAGTAGCATTATAGGCAGTGGATATCGCTGTGGATAACTTTGTGGATTACTAATCGCCCAAGCGTGGATAAACAGCAAGGACTGCACGCGAGTGCAGGGCCCTATAAGGACAGGTCCCAGGTTAGTTACTTCGCGTTCACGTAACGGCCGCTCGCTGCACGCCCCTGTTTCACGTGAAACACAAAAGACGGCGCCCGAAAGCGAGCCATACTGCAAATATTCGCGCGAATACGGTGGTTTTAGGGGCCGACAACTGCGACTTGTGGTGCTGCTGATTCAGAGTGAAGGGCGGACCCTAGGCATATAGAGCCGCCTACCTTTCCCGACGCTACGCGCATTAGGGGAGGCGGCTTCCGGGAGCACAACAAGCACACCTCCCAGGGGCTGTGGATAACTGCGTGGATAACTAGGGTCGGCGCTTGTGGATAACTTGTGGATTTGCGCAACGCATAGGAGCCGCCTGACCCGTATCCGCGGGGAATAGGCAGCGCGCCACGCGCCCGACAGGGACGACTTGGAGTCGACTTTCTCTCCGCGATGGGTCGGTAGGTAAGGTCGTCGGGAGCGCGTGACGTACCGGGAGAACATGGAGGTTTGAAGTGGAAGCCACGGCTGAGCTTGTGACCACTCGCCGAGGTGTGGATGCTCATATGGTAGGAACGCATCTGCCTGCGAAGCCAGGGTAATTCAGGAGCGAGGCCTTCGGATAGACGAAGTGGTCTTCCTCTGAAAGCTCGTTGTGCAATATGACTCAGGCAGTAACTGTAGTTGAGCCTCCAGTCGTACTGCATGTACGTTCCGCTCATCTCCCCCAGTTTTTGGTACGGCGCCCTATCTTGGCCCTGTACATCCTTCTTTCGCTACGGAGGGCCATTCCAGGCCTGGGTATTGGCAAGGCGCCGAGCGTCGTGTTTACCCACTGACAGCGGGCGGCCAGTGGTAGGCCGGGTTTCTGGCGACTATTGGCATATCGGCCGACTTGAAGCTTTGGCGGGCGTACTTCAAGAGCGGGTGCAGCTCATGCCTCTTGGCACCGCCCTCCGACGGCCTTTCGTTTCACGTGAAACATTTAGAGATGCCGTTCCTCTACGGCTTCCTTGCGGGGTCTGCTCGGTCAGACTAGTCAGTCCTCGCTGGGGCAAGGCTGTTTAGGACGGTACCGACTGTCGTGCCCTGATCATCTGGATCCTTGTATTACGGCCAGCACGAACATCACACACGGTAGCGATGGGTTCCGAGTCGATACCGCCGGCCAATCCCCTGGTGTCCCTGAAAACCGATAGGGCGGCAATCGTTACTGTGTGGCAGCGACGGATCAGACGCGTGGGTAGAAAGCCTCGGCTGAAGCTCCAGCCTTTCAACGACGTGGCGACGTTGCCGGAGGCTGCGATGTTATGTCACGACGAAGATGACGGCAGGCAGCTGAAGCTGTGTCGCCTTCTTGGGGGGCAGCTGGAAAGGCCATTCGACTGACCCATTCTTTAGGCGCAACACGTTTCTTTCGCCTGAGTTGACTGACTGTCGTCAAACACATCGTTGGCCGATGTTCCTTCTGGAGGCCTAGTCCCGGGGCCCGAACGGTTTTAGAAGTTGGACCTTGTAATGTGCTCTCGTATTCCGCGCATGGAGCTGGGGTTTGGAGCTGGCGCGTGGAAAGCATGTGTCGACGGGCTGCGCCCGGGAAGAAGGGCGAATGGGGTGCGACACTCGCCGGGGCTCCCGCTGGTTCGGGCCGAGAGGAAGCTACTGGCTGACGAGCGGGCGTTCTTCAGAAGTAATGTGCCGCTATCATTTGTCGCCAACGGATCCAGTAACAGCTCCTAAGGGATGTCGGAGACCCCTGGAGTGGTTCATTGCACAGGGCGTCGAGTATGCAGTCAAGCTTGCGCACGGGAAAGGTGCAAAGACGACAGGTAAGCATGCTTACATGCGCCCGAGCTATTTTCCCGGGTCGCGTGCTGTTTCACGTGAAACCTGCGTCGCTCGCACCACGGTGGTATCTCGGCACCAGCGGAGGCTGAATGGTTCGTGGATATACGATGAGTAGAGTCGCGCTGTCGCCGGGCTCTTATGAAGTGATGTGCAATTCACCTGGCGGCCGACAATGACGGCATCTGGTGCATGCAACAGCAGAATACCCCCTCCCCGCTCCCGCGGGCCGGGGAACGCGAGCAGGTGGGCCCGATGTTTCACGTGGAACCGCGCGACAGCCCGGGCGTCGACGGCCTGATCCAAGGTGGACAATAGTGGCGCCTTAATCATTGGGATGCCAATCGCAGGCGTACGAGCAACACTCTGCTCGTCAAGCGCTATATGACCGTGCCAGTGGTTGCTGAATGAGTTCCCTGAAGCTTTTTTCTTGAAGTTGTGAAAAGTACCGCCGGCTTGCCGTACTCCTTGACGATAATAGGAGCCACGCTCTTGCTGTGCCTTGCCTCATTAGCATCCGCTGGTTTCGTGGCAGCCATACGGACACCAGGACGCAACTCTTCCCTGCCATCTTCGCGAGTCCGCGGCCACTGGTATCGGGAAGCAGAAGACCATCTGCGGTTATCTAGAAAGGAGCAGCGCGCTGGCGAGTCCCCCTTGTTTCACGTGAAACATAGTAAGGGCGCACATTTGCATCCCGCTACACGTCTAAGCGCACACGTTGGCAGACCGGGTGCTGCTACCGGATCGAAGGGCAACCCAAGGGATCATCGCACGCGAGCAAACAAGATCCTGATGTTCCGGACAAACAAAAAAGTGGCCACTACCCGAGGGCAGTGACCACTTTCGAATGTCTCAGATAGCAATCTGAGAATCAGAATCCCTAGGAAAGGACGTCGGAGAATTCCTTTTCAAAGAACTGCTTCGGCTTTGCACCGATAACCGTGTTCTTCACTTCGCCGCCCTGGAACAGGTAAACGGCAGGAATGGAGGTGATACCGTACTCCGCGGCGATGGCGGGGTTGTCATCAACATTCACCTTGACGACATCAACCTTCTCGCTGTACTCAACGGAGATCTCGTCGAGAATCGGACCGAGTTTGCGGCACGGACCGCACCATTCCGCCCAGAAATCCACGATTACCGGCTTGTCGGAGGACAGTACGTCCGTCCCGAAGCTTGCGTCAGTTACATCTTTTGCGTTGCTCATATACCTTGTCTTTCTTTCCGATAGCGAGGGGCGAAACTTATGCGGCCAGGTCTGCCAGGTAGTGCTCCACGTCGATGGCGGCTACACAGCCTGAGCCGGACGCTGTGATTGCCTGCCGGTAGGTGGGGTCAACAACGTCGCCGGCAGCGAAGACGCCGGGAATGCTGGTACGGGAGCTGCGTCCCTCCACGGCAATGGTTCCCTCCGGGGTCAGCGCCAGGACATCCTTCACGAGGTCAGTCCTCGGGTCGTTGCCGATTGCGACGAAGACGCCCGTAACGGCAAGATCGGAAACAGTTCCGTCAACCAGGTTTTTCAACTTAAGTCCGGTGACCTTGTCTTCGCCAATAACGTCATCCACAGTGCTGTTCCAGATGAAGCTGATCTTCTCGTGGGCCAACGCGCGGTCGGCCATGATCTTGGAAGCCTTAAGCGAATCACGGCGGTGTACAACCGTTACTGATTTCGCAAACTTGGTCAGGAACAATGCCTCTTCCATCGCGGAGTCTCCGCCACCGATCACAGCGATGTCCTGGTCCTTGAAAAAGAAACCGTCGCAGGTTGCACACCAGCTGACACCGTGCCCTGAAAGGCGCTTCTCGTTCGGCAGTCCCAGTTCCCGGTATGCGGAGCCGGTGGAGAGAATAACAGCCTTTGCCCGGAAGGTCTCCCCCGTGGCGATGGTCACCGTCTTGACCGGACCATCGAGCTCAAGTGCGGTGACGTCCTCAAACTGGATCTCGGTGCCAAAGCGGGCAGCCTGCTTCTCGAAGTTCTCCATGAGGTCCGGACCCATGATGCCGTCGGGGAAGCCCGGGTAGTTCTCGACGTCAGTGGTGTTCATCAGTTCACCGCCGGCGGTTACGGAACCAGCGAGCAGCAAGGGCTTGAGATTTGCGCGGGCCGTGTAGACGGCAGCCGTGTAACCCGCCGGACCGGAGCCGACAATGATGACATCACGCACTTCGGACGCGGTGTTTTCTTCGATGGTCACTGAACGGTGAACCTCTTCCTTATTTGACGCACCTCCCTGTGGAGGCCGGCCATATGGCACAACTGCTACTGGATGCTGGATATTCCGGCGACTGGACATGGAAGACCGCCGGTAGACGGCATCATGCCATCTCCGCCAGACGCTCTTTCCAGATTACCGTCCCACAGCGGTTCCCCATCACCGGCTGCAAAGACTGCAACCCGGAAACGTATTAAAAGCCAGCGGCCCTCCCCCAGTTGATGGGGAGGGCCGCTGGTGTTGAAGAGCGGACGGTTACTGGACTTTGATCTCCGCCAGACGGATGCCGTAGCCGTACCGCGTCTTCGGTGCAGCGAGACGGGGAAGGGAGTTGACCGAAACGATGACATATTCCGCTTCCACAGGCTCGGCCATCGGCATGTTAAGGTCCGTGGAAGTGAAGCTGTTGGTGCCAACAGTCTTGGCACCGTCCAGGGACGGTTGGTCATTGGTGTAAACGGTGATGTTTCCGCCAGAGCCACCAAGCTGCGAGAGGGTGACGGATGAAACGGTGGCAGGGCTCTCCAGCTTCACAACCAGCGGAACGCCTTGTGCCGCCAGGCCGCCCCAATTGTCGGTGGCGAATTCCATGTCGGACCAGTAGCTTGCGGCGTTCCCGTCGTACGCCTTCACCAGGTCGCCGTCGAATGTGGCGGCAAAGTCGAAGTTGCCCTGCCGGGTCACACTTTCAATGACGGGCGGCGCGGCAGGCGGAGCTGAGCTGGGAGCTGCGGAGGGCGGGGCCGAACCTTCCGGTGCGCTGGTGTTGGTGACCGGAGCCGGGTTATTTGCCTGGGGCTGGGAAAAGAGGCTGCCCAGATTGGTTACGGCGAACACGAGACCAGCGATCAGGACAACGGCCAGGAGGCCGCCCACCAGCCAGCGCATGGACCGGGGTTCACGTTCAGGCTCGTCCCGGTCGCCGTCGTAGTCACCAGGGTCGGCAAAAGAAACTCCTGCGGCCGCCGGGGCTGCAGCCCGGGCAAAGGCGGCTGATTTCTTGTTCACCGGCTGGGGCTCGTCCACCGGTTCTTCGTGGTGGTTGTAGCCCTCCTGGTCCGACTGCACGTAATCGTCATCCGACCACAGGGATACCTTGGGCTTCCCGGAGCCTGCTGCTTCGGCTGAAGCACCGGAGGAAGCACCCGTGTCGGCGCCACGGGGAGCGTCTTGAACCGGATGCGCGGCGGTGGCGTCCGGATCAGCTTCGGGCGCAGTCGCGCCACGACGTGATGCCCCACCGGCACCGGAGGCAGCAGCCGCAGCGGCAGCACCGCCAACAGCCGCAGCCCCGCCAGCAGCGGCAGCCCCACGATCAGCCGCGGCTCCGCCGACTGCGGAGGCTCCAGACCGGCCAACCCCAGGCGATGCTGCGGGCCGGACGGGAGGCCTGGGCGGCACAACGGGTGCAGTCCGGTAAGGGTCCACCTGGCTGGGGTGCGTTTGGCCGTAATTGATGTAGCCGGCGTCGACGTGATCTTCATCGTCGTAGGGTTCCGGCTCGTGCGACCGGGGCTGGCCGAAGATTTCGCTGCCCAGGGTGTCGGTGAAAAAGGGCTCCACGTAGGGAGGATTCGATGCCACCACGAGGTCCAGCAGATCAGCGGCGGACGTGTGGTTGGTGATGAGGTAGGTGGCTGCCTCAGTGACGCCGAGGTCCAGCACCTGCACGGTGCCGGGGCGTTCACCAGTGGCAACCTCGCGGGCGCTCTGGGCAACCTGCTCTGTGTTTTCGGGTCCGGCAACCAGGATGCTGACGGGCCGGTTCAGGACCTGGTCCACACCATCCAGCACCAGATCGTGGTCGTGCGAGGCCAATACGGTGGCTGTGACCTTGTAGCGGCCGCCCAGTACTGATCCGACATCGATCGGGTTGGACACGTGTTCCTCCTAGATTTTCCGGGATTGCCGGTATAGATGACGCAACCGCCGTTCAGGGACTGCCGCGCGGCCTGCCCCTGGATACAACTCCCCCTTGTACCTTTCCGATCCTAGCGGATTGCGTCCGGCGCGCCGGGGACAAAGACCTCCGGAAAGGGCAGGGCAGTCACTTTTTACGGGGGCGCCGCCGCTTGAAGTAAGGGTTTTCGCCTGCCTTGCCCTGGAACGTGCGCCGGCCGGGCAGCGGGATCTGCTCACGGAGCAACCCGCCGCGTGCTGTCCCCGGCTGGTCCTCGCCCGGCAGGTAGCCGCCGTCGGACGTTCCCTGGCCGCCGCCGTCGTAAGAATCCGGGCGGCTGCCCCCACGCTCCGGCTCGGGGCCGGCGCGGAAGGAAGCAGCATCAAACTCGCCGGAAATCCGGGGAATGAGCCCCGTATCCACGGAGGTCGTGGCCCGTTCGGGACGTACAGGGCGTTCCGCGGCGACCGCACCTTCCACGGACGGCGTTCCCTCCGGAGAGGACGACGGCGGGGCCCCGCCTGCCGCCGCGGGCGCAGCCGGGCCGCCACGGCCCAGGCGGCCAAGCAGGGGACGGAGGAGGTCGCGCAGTTCGGCGACGCGGAACAGTTTGAGCAGGACGAAGTAGACCACCAGCATCACGGGACCAACAACGATGACCGTGATCAGCGCGGTCAGCCGGTCATGCCAGGCGAAGCCGTTGGGGTCGTAGCTGCCCATCAGCCACAGCGCACCCGCACCGGCAATGGCGGATCCGAGGGCGGCGTAGCCCATCCGGATGTAGGAGTTGGCGATCCGGGCCCCGTCAAGGTGCCCGAGGAGCCGGCGCAGGAAGTACGCGCTGATGACCACGGACAGGATGTTGCCCACCATGTAGAGGACCGCGATGGCGTAGATGATCTGGTTGACCGGCAGGAACTGGATGGCAAAGGCGCCGGCAACGTAAACCACCGCGAGCAGCAGCTGAATGTAGAACGGCGTGCGTGCGTCCTCGTTCGCGTAGAACACCCGGGACATCATGAAGTTGGCACTCATGAACGGTGTGCTGAGCGCCAGGATGGTGAGCGTCTGCGCCAGCATCACGCCGTCCTGTTTGTCCCCGCCCGAGAAGAACATGCCTAACGGGCCGGCCAGGGCGAACAGGGCCAGGGCACCAAAAACGGTGGCAACGGCCATGGTCCGCAGCCCGTGCGAAAGAGCATCGCGCAGCTCGTCCCGGTTGCCGTCCTGCGACGCCCTGGTCATCCGGTTGAACAGCACCGTGGCGAGGGACAGCGCAATGATGGAGTGCGGCAGCAGGTACAGCTGGCTGGCCACTTCAAGCACCGCGTTGCCCGGCAGCATCTCGGCCGCCGGGTCGCCAGCCTCCTGCAGCCTGATGCGTTCCGCACCCGGGATGGTGGCGATGCGCATGACATAGAGGAACGCGAGTTGCCCGACGGCGGCCGTCAGGAGGGTCCAGACGCTCAGCTTGGCTGCCTGGCCCAGTCCCACGCCGCGCCACCCAAACCGTGGACGGAGTCCCAGCCGGAGCCGGAATACGGGTATCAGGAGGATGGCCGTCTGGGAGACGACGCCGATGGTGGAGAAGCCGGCCACGAACAGTGTCTGCGTCTCACCCCAGTTCTCCAGCGTGTGCGGACTGAACTCGTTGGTGCCGAAGATCCAGATGAACATCCCGAGGCCGGCGATGGCCACAAGGTTGTTGAGGATGGGCGCCCACATGGCAGGACCAAAGGCGCCGTTGGCGTTGAGGACCTGGGTCAGGAGCGCATAGAGGCCGTAAAAGAAGATCTGCGGCAGGCACCAGAAAGCGAACGTGACAGCCAGGGCCTTTTGCTGCGGGGTGTATCCCTGCGTGGTGAGTTCAATGACCGCCGGGGCTGCCAGGGTGACCAGCGCCGTCAGGCCCAGCAGGAGCAGGACAGCAAGCGTCAGCAGCCTGCTGATGTAGTCCGCTCCCCTGTCCGGAGCCTTGCTGGCCTTGATGATCTGCGGCACCAGGACTGCGTTGAACACGCCGCCGGCCACCAGCAGGAAGATCAGGTTGGGCAGGTTGTTGGCGTTGATGAACGTGTCATTGACTGTGGAGCCAAGCCCCAGCGCCGTGCCCAGCATCCAGGTCTTGCCGAACCCCAGGAACCGCGACACGAGTGTGCCCGCGGCCATGATGGCGCTGGAGCGGGTTTCGCTGGCGCCGACGGCTATTGGACCGGTATCCGGGCCCGCCGGTTCCACGGGTAGACCCTCGGGGACCGCGTCGCCGGGCCGGCCGGGTTTATCGGAAGGAAAATTGGAAGCTGACATCGAGTTCATCGTCTCACCCGGACGCCGCTATCGCCGCAATGCCGGCACGG
Source organism: Pseudarthrobacter sp. TE3704 (assembly GCF_056279405.1). Taxonomy (NCBI): domain Bacteria; kingdom Bacillati; phylum Actinomycetota; class Actinomycetes; order Micrococcales; family Micrococcaceae; genus Pseudarthrobacter; species Pseudarthrobacter sp. TE3704. The sequence goes on along the minus strand of NZ_JBWCCJ010000001.1, from coordinate 201,514 downwards.
GCAGTGCGGCGCTACAGGTGTCCGGGCAGGACTTCGCGGGCAAGGTCGGCGATGCGCCGCTCGTTGGGAAAGGACAGTTTCCGGGCCAGCTCCTGGATGGGCACCCATGCCACGTCCACGGCTTCCTGGTCCGGATCGTTTTCGATGGTCAGCTCGCCGCCGGTGGCGCGCAGGAGGTAATGGTGGACCGTTTTGTGGACCCGGTGGCCGCTGACGGTAAACCAGTAGTCGATGCTGCCCAGCGGGGCGAGGATGCTGCCCTCGATGCCGGTTTCCTCGGCAATTTCCCGGACCGCGGCTTCCTCGTTGTTTTCCTTGCCCTCCGGATGGCCCTTGGGCAGGCACCATTCAAGGCGTCCGCCGCGGTTAAGGCGGGCGATGATCGCAACCCTCAACTCGGCGTCGGACGTGTCCACCACCACGCCGCCGGCGGAGACTTCCTCAACCGTCGGCAGTGAAGCCGGCGCCGAATGCTGGGCAGGTGCAACGTGCGCACCGATTGCCGACGGCAATGGTGCGTTCGTCCTCCTGCCGGGAGCGCTCGGTACTGGATGGGCCATGGAGTCCACTCTAACGACTGTTGCCCGCTCGTGATGACCGGAACATGACACCAACATGGACGGCATATGACGCAGTTTCCCGGCGGCGGACCGAATCCACGGGATCTTGACGCTTTTTTGGCCTGCCGGGCGGCAGGTTTCTGCCAAGCTTAAGTAACTATGGCGCACGCACATCACAAGACTGATTCCCACACCGTCGATTTCCAGGTGGACCCGGTGGTCCTGGAGCTCGGCCAGCGCTTTGTGGACGCCGGCCACGAACTGTCCCTGGTGGGCGGGCCGGTGCGGGACCTGTTCCTGGGGCGGACCTCCCCCGACCTGGATTTCACCACGGACGCCACCCCGGACCAGACCGTGGCCCTCATCAAGAAGTGGGCTGACAACTTCTGGGAGATCGGCCGGGCCTTCGGAACCATCGGCATGCGCAAGGACGGGTTCCAGATCGAAATCACCACCTACCGGGCCGAGGCGTACGATCCCGAGTCCCGCAAGCCCGTGGTGGCATTCGGCTCGTCCCTGACCGACGACCTGCTGCGGCGGGACTTCACCATCAATGCCATGGCCTTGAAACTGCCCGCCATGGAGCTCGTGGACCCGTTTGGGGGCGTCCGCGACCTGCACGCCTCCGTGCTGGCCACTCCTGGAGCACCCGAGGCCTCCTTCTCCGATGACCCGCTGAGGATGATGCGGGCCGCCAGGTTCGCGGCCCAGCTGGGCGTGTCAGTTTCCGACGACGTCCGGGAAGCCATGACCCGCATGGCCGAACGCATCACCATCATTTCCGCCGAGCGGGTGCGCGACGAACTGGTCAAGCTCATCTGCGGCGCACAGCCCCGGGTCGGCGTGGACCTGCTGGTGGACACGGGCCTCGCCGAGTTCGTGCTGCCCGAAGTTTCCGCCCTCCGCCTCGAGTCCGACGAGCACCACCGCCACAAGGATGTCTACCAGCACTCCCTGCAGGTGCTGGAACAGGCAGCGGAGCTGGAGACGGACGGTGACGGCCCGGTGCCCGGGCCCGACTTTGTGCTGCGGTTCGCAGCATTGATGCACGACGTCGGCAAGCCGGCTACGCGGCGCTTCGAACCTGGCGGGGCGGTCAGCTTCCGCCACCACGACATGGTGGGGGCCAAGCTCACCTCCAAACGGATGAAGGCCCTGCGTTTCGACAACGACACCACCAAAGCCGTGGCCCGGCTGGTGGAGCTGCACATGCGCTTCTACGGCTATGGCGACGCCGGCTGGAGCGACTCGGCGGTGCGCCGCTACGTCACAGACGCCGGGCCCCTGCTGGAACGCCTGCACCGGCTCACCCGCTCAGACGTCACTACCCGGAACCAGCGGAAGGCCGAGCGCCTGGCCTTTGCCTACGACGACCTTGAAGACCGCATCGCCGCGTTGCGGGAGCAGGAGTCCCTGGATGCTGTGCGGCCGGACCTGGACGGCGCCCGGATCATGGCACTGCTCAGCCTCAAGCCCGGGCCCGTGGTGGGCAGGGCGTACAAGTTCCTGCTCAATGAGCGGATGGAACACGGTCCCCTGCCCGTTGAGGACGCGGAGGCCCGGCTGCTCCGCTGGTGGGCCGAACAGCCCGAATCAGCTCCTGCCGCAGCGGAAGCCGGAAAGTCTCCCGCCGCCGTCGAACCTTCCCCGTCTGAGGAGACCAAGTGACCGATCCCGCCCTTGCCCCCCGCCCCCAGCTCTGGATCCTCCGCCACGGCGAGACCGAGTGGTCCAAGAGCGGCCAGTACACCGGGCTCACGGACCTCCCGCTCACGGTCGAAGGCGAACAGCAGGCTGTTGAAGCCCGTAAGGTGCTCGACGCCGTCGATTTCGACCTGGTGCTCACCTCGCCGCTGCGGCGTGCCCGGCGGACCGCGGAACTGGCGGGATTTCCGGACGCGCAGCACGAGCCGCTGGCCGTGGAGTGGAATTACGGGGACTACGAAGGCATCAGTTCGGACCTGATCCGCAAGGACAACCCTGACTACCTGATCTGGACCCACGGTGTGCCCAACGGCGAGACGCTGGATGAGGTGGCGGCCAGGGCGGATAAGATCATTGGCCGGGTCCTGGAATCTGGAATGGACAATGTGCTGATCGTTGCGCACGGCCATTTCTCGCGGATCCTTACGGCCCGGTGGCTGGAGCTGGCGCCCACGGAGGGCCGGCACTTTATCCTGGGCACCGCAAAAGTCTGCACACTGGGGTGGGATAAGAGGACGCCCGCAATTGTCCGCTGGGGCCTTTAATTCCCTCTTTTGATAGATAAATTTGCCGAATTCCCCAAAAGCAGTAGCCACCGGAAGAATCCTGGTGTATTTTTATTCCTGACCCCAGAGCCAACTGCCGGGGTCAGCGCCCCGGTTGCACGCTTTGTCTGCAGCGAACAGAGGAAAAGGAGGTTGGGAGAAATGATGACTTTGACTGGCGGACGGAAGACCACCATCACCGCGCACCCGGCCCCTGCGCATAATGCGCACCTGTTCGGGGGCCAGCCAGGCTGCTGACGCCTGCCCTTGCCCTCCGTCCCTTGGTGCGGCGGCAAGGTATTCACGGTATGCTCGGCGAAATTTCGCGTCCCTAGGCCTGCCTCCGATTTCTGGTTTGCGTGCAGCTTGCGGCGGTGCCGGACATTTCCTGTGAGCGTGGACTCCCGCATCCCATAACTCGGAACCAGTTTTCCGATGGGGTCTTGCTCTCCTGCCGGAAATTCCGTTTCCGCCAAAATACCCTTGATTAGTTCGGCGAATTTGTAGCGCCATTATGTGGGCGCTAATTCCTTTTCAACGCGGCCTTATTTTGTTATGCCCATTTATAAGGCTGGCTATCACCCCGTAGGGAGGTGAGAACCAATGATCCGAAAACTCCGGAAATTCCTGTTCACTGCACCACGGCGGACCAGGAGCAGGATGCTGTTCAACCAAGACCTCTTGGAGCGCCAGCGGAATGACGTCTTCGTCCTGATGCACCAACAAATGGGCGGGCTGCGCTGACACGCACGGCCGGCCGCGATGTTCCTGCCGCGTGTGCGGCGGGACCTTTGCGGCCGGGACGTTCAGGAGCAGGTGAAGGAGATCAGGACCAGCCGCTGGAAGGGTCGGTTGCCGGTCTCCCGGCACTGCGCGGCGGTGAAAGCGGAGAGGTTGCTGGGGGCGGCATTTCCGAGCCCGACAAACAGCACTTCGCCACGGCCGGACAGCTCAGCGGCGGTGACGGGGGCATCCAGGCCCCACAACGTCCCGGACTCTGCCGGTGTTTCCTCCAGGGACAGGTCCTGGATTCCGCCGAAACGTTCCGGATAGGCAAGCACCATGTCACGGAGGTACGGCTCGCCGAACACCATGGCGGCGGGTTGCGGCGCCTGCTGATCCAGCAGCGCCGCAATCCGGCGTTCGGTATCGGCCGGCTCATTCACCAGGCTCTTGAGTGTGAGCTGCGGGACCAGGCTGCAGCAGATGACTCCTGCTACCACCACGGGGCGGAGCAGTGTGTGCCTGGCGGGAAGCCTGGAAATGCCCAGTCCTACCAGCAGGGCAAACGCAGGGGCGGTGAACGTCAGGTACCGGGCCACGTAGACGGGCTGGGCCACGACGCTGACCAGCAGAAGCCCGGCAACGGGGACTGCTACGCCTGCCAGGCACAGGACCAGAAGGGGACGCAGGGCAGTGCTGTTCCGGGCGGACCAAAGGCCCCACACCAGCAAGGCAATCTCCACCACGCCGAGGAGCACCACGAACGCCAGAACCCATTGCGGAGGCATGTTCCCCGTGGGCCGGTCATCGCCATAAAAGTACTGTTTGACGGCCGCGGTCATCAGGTTCTGCGCCAGGGAACGGTTCTGGATCCAGTCCACCTGCGCCTTTTGCCCCAGGGCATAGATCAGGAACGGCAGCACAGACGCCCCGGCTGCGGAACAGGCCACCAAAGTGGCCAGCACCCGGCGCCGGAGTAGGACCGCTGCGGCTGCGTGCGCCGCGACGGCCAAGCCGAAGAACATGAATATCCACACGCCCACCACTGCGCATAGAGCGTAGAGGACCCAGTCGAGGATCCGGTTGGATTCCCATGCCCGGAGCAGCAAGAGGGTGAGGGCCACGGCCAGCATGGCGGTGAAAGCAGACTGCCGGGCCTCGGTTCCGGCCCACACCATCCGGGGAAGGACGGCCAGCACCAGGCCGGCGGCAAAACCCAGGGATTCGGACCCCAGTTTCCGCCCGATGACGGCCGTTCCCGCGCAGGCAAGACCCACCGCAAACGCCGACGGCATCCTCATGGAAATTTCCGAGAAACCAAAGACGGACGTCCAGAAATGCATGATCAGGTAGTAGAGGCCGTGAACCGCGTCCACGGACTGCAGCAGCAGAAACAACTCGCCCGGAGACCGGCCGGCCGCGGAAATGGTGGCGATCTCGTCATCCCAGAACGAGGGAATCCACGATCCTATGAACGCCGCGCAGAAGCCCAGCAGGCCCAGGGACACCGGCGTCCACCACTGCCCAGCAGCCGGGCCCGGCAATGCGGCCAGCCGGGAGCGTGGTCCGGCAGCATGGCCGCTGACCCTTTGGCTCTCCACCTATAACCCCCTGAAGCTGCTGGTTCCCTGCGGCAAGCAGCCGTACATTCGTTCACGATTGGAAGGACAATTGCCGGGAAAATGCTTCCCGGCACACCTTGCGACGATACAGGCCGTTCCGACGTTGAACCTCATCCTGGCACTCACACCGGTAAGCTCAACTCCATGGAGGAGACCCAGCCCCCGGGGCGCCGAGGACGGTCCCGACTGGTGGTTCCCAGCCGCAGCGACATGCTGCTGCGGAACTTCACGGAAGTCATTGGCGGTCCGCTGGGCCGCAGATCGGACCCCGGCGTTATTTCACCCGGGATATTCACCGTGGAACGGGTCCTGATCCTCCTCACCCTTGCCGCCGCGCTCGTCGGCGTCCTGCTTAAAGGCTATTGCCGTGCCAATGGCTGGGAGTCCCCCACGCAGTTCTACGCCACCTGCTATTCGGATTTTCCGGAGCTTTTCTCACACCGCGGTCTGGCTGAGGGAGGCTTTCCCATTCTCACCAGCCAGTTCGAATATCCCGTCCTTGCAGGACTGATCGCCGGGCTGACGGCGTGGCTGGTCCCGGGAACCGGCGTGACGGAGGGACGGGTCCTGGCCTATTTCGACATCAACGCGGCACTGTTGGCAGGGGCGGCCATGATCGCCGTCCTGGCAACAGCGAGGATGTCCGCCCGCCGGCCCTGGGACGCCGCGATGGTGGCCCTGGCCCCGGGGATCATTCTCGCGGGCACCGTGAATTGGGATCTGTGGACGGTTTGCCTGCTCGCTGTGGCCATGTACTTTTTCGCGCAGCAGCGGCTGGTGCCGGCCGGGATCCTGATCGGACTCGCCACGGCCACCAACCTGTACCCGTTGCTGCTCCTGGTAGCCATCCTGCTGCTCGCCCTTCGCACCGGCCGGCTGCGCGCCCTGCTGGTCACGGGCGGGGCGGCGGCCGGCAGTTGGATTGCAGTGAACCTGCCGTTCGCGGCCACAAACTTTGACGGCTGGGCCTACTATTTCCGGTTCACGGCTGACCGCGATGCCGGCTACAGTTCGCCTTGGTTCGCCTACAACCTGGTGGCAGGCAGGCTGCGCTGGCCAGAGCTGAGTCCGGCCGCTGTGGACGTGCTCTCGTCCGCACTCCTGGTGGTGGCATGTGCCGCCATTGCCGTTGTTGCCCTTAGCGCTCCCCGGCGGCCCCGCCTTGCCCAGGTGGCCTTCCTTCTGGTGGCCGCCTTCATCCTCACCAACAAGGCGTATTCCCCGCAGTTTGTGGTGTGGCTGATCCCGCTCCTGGCGCTGGCGCGGCCCCGGTGGCGCGACTTCCTCGTCTGGCAGGGGATCGAGGGCCTGCATTGGGCCGCCGTGTGGATGTACCTTGGACAGGTGACCAGCGCAGGCTCCTCCCAGCACAACCTGGATATGCCCTACTACGTCCTCACCGTGGCTGCCCACATGTTGGCGGTGGCCTATCTCATGGCCCGCGTTACCTGGGACATCTATGACCCGAACTATGATCCCATCCGGCGCCACCACACCGATGATCCCCATGGCGGGCCCTTTGCCGGCGCGCCGGACAGGATTCGGTTGAGCCTGCGCCGGCCGGCGGATTCACTCCTGCCCTGGAAGGAGCCTTCGAATGCCTGAAGTTGTGGTGGTGGGAGCCGGCCCCAACGGGCTGGCGGCAGCGGCAGTCATGGCCCGCGCCGGACTTTCGGTGGAGGTCTTCGAGGCAGCCGCTTCCATCGGCGGCGGGACACGAACCACCGAACTGATGCAGCCCGGCCACTTCCACGATGTCTGCTCGGCTGTCCATCCGATGGCCCTCGCCTCACCCTTCTTCCGGGCATTCGAACTGGCCCGCCGGGTGGAAATGGTCACCCCGGACATCTCCTACGGTTCGCCGCTGGACGGCGGACGCGCCGCCCTGGCCTACCGGTCCCTCGACCGGACGGCAGCGGAACTCGGGCGGGACGGCGCCGCCTATCGCAGGCTCATGGCGCCTCTGGTCCGGAACGTGGACGGGATCATGGACTTCACGCAGAACCAGCTCTTCCGGATTCCGCGCAGCCCTGCAGCCGCCGGTATTTTTGGGCTGCGGACCCTGGAACAGGGGACGGGGGCCTGGAACGCCAGGTTCCGCGAGGAGTACGCCCCCGCCCTGCTCACCGGGGTTGCCGCCCACGCCATCTCCCGCCAGCCCTCCCTCGCCGGCGCCGGCGCCGGACTCATGCTGGGCGCCCTCGGGCATGCGCAGGGATGGCCCATTCCGTTGGGAGGCTCCGCTTCAATCGCTGCCGCACTTGCCGAGGACGTTAAGGCGCACGGCGGCGCCATCCATACGAACACTCCGATAGACAGGCTTGCAGACCTTCCCCCTGCCAAGGCCACGCTGCTCAACGTATCGCCGCGCGGACTGGTCGCCATGGCCGGTCAGTCGTTGCCGGACGGCTACCGGCGGGCAATGGAGTCATTCCGCTACGGAAACGGCTCGTGCAAGGTGGACTTCATCCTGTCCGGGCCCGTTCCGTGGCAGGCGCCCGAACTGGCCGACGCCGGCACGGTCCATGTGGGCGGTACCAGGAGCGACCTGGCCCACTCAGAGAATGAGGTGAACGCCGGCCGCCATCCGGAACGGCCGTACGTCCTGGTGGCACAGCCCTCACGGTTCGACGCCGGGCGGGCGCCGGCAGGGCACCACACTGTGTGGACCTACTGCCATGTTCCGGCGGGTTCAACCAAGGACATGACCAAGGCCATCACCGCACAGCTGGAGCGCTACGCGCCGGGCTTCCGCGACCTCATAGTGCAGACGAATGCGGTCACCGCCGCTGGATTGGCCGAGTACAACCGGAACTACATTGGCGGTGATTTCAGCGTGGGGACCATGGACCTGCGGGGCCTGGTCCAGAGGCCGGTGGTTTCCCGTACGCCGTGGCGCACCCCCTTGCACGGCGTGTACCTTTGTTCGTCCTCCACTCCGCCGGGTCCGGGGGTCACCGGAATGCCCGGACTGCACGCTGCGACACATGCCCTCAAGGACATATTCGGGATGGGAGTGCCGGCGCTGGGAATGTCGGCTTAGGGAGGAAAGTGAGCCGAAAGGCACCGTCGCAATGTGGGCAAAAGGAGTGGCAAAACCGGGGCATAATGGCGCGATGGGGAAAAAAACAAAAATTTCGGTAGCCGTAGCTGCGCTCATTCTCGGAACATCGCTGGTGGCGTGCGACGACGGCCGCAGCGGTGCCGAAGCAGCCGCCACACAGCTGGCCACCGCCGTATCTGGCCTGGATATCGCGTCGGTGGAGTTCGACGGCAAGGATGCTGGAGCTGCCAACGACCAGCTCAAGAACGTTTTTGCTGCCCTTGATCCGCAAAAGCCCACCGTCGAAGCCGGCGAACTTACCCTGGACGGGGACAACGCGTCGTCGCCCCTGAACTACACCTGGTCCTTCGGTGACGCGCAGTGGAAGTACACGGTGTCGGCCAAATTCAAGAAATCCGGCGACAAGTGGCTCACGGTCTGGGATCCAGCCCTCCTGGCTCCGGGCCTCGCGGATTCCGAAATCCTGACCAAGGGCGCCCAGTCGCCGCAGCGCGCCGACATCCTCGGTGCCGGCGACGTCCCGCTGGTCACGTACCGCCCCGTGGTGAACGTAGGTATCGACAAGCCGCAGCTGGGTGCCGCCGACCCTGCCGATTCAGCCGGAAAACTGGCCGCTTTGGTGGGCGTCGATCCCGCCGGATACGTGGAGCAGGTCAAGGCATCCGGTGCCTCGGCCTTCGTGCCGGCAATCACCCTGCGTGAAGAGGGCCGGACCATCACGAATGAGCAGATTGCCGCGATCCCGGGCGCGCGGGCCATTCCAGCCTCCATGCCGCTGGCGCCCAGCCGGACTTTTGCCCGCGCTGTGCTCGGCTCCGTTGGCGAGGCGACCGCTGAGCAGATCGAAGCTTCGGAAGGAGCGTTGACGGCGGGCGATGTGACGGGCATCGGAGGCCTGCAGCAACAGTACGACGAGCAGCTGAGGGGGACGGACGCCGTCGTCATCCGCGCCCAGCGTGCGGACCTGACCCGCGAACAGATCCAGTCGTCAGCCACCGACCCCAGGCGCGTGCTTTTTGAGGTGGCGCCTACCCCGGGGACGCCCCTGAAGACCACCCTGGACCCGGGGCTGCAGACGCTCGCCGAAAGCACCCTGGAAAAAGTGGGTCCCGCCTCCGCCATCGTGGCCCTGCGCCCCTCCACCGGGGCGGTCCTTGCGGCCGCCTCCGGGCCGGGCAGCAACGGCTACAACACGGCAATGCTGGGGCAGTACGCCCCGGGCTCGATCTTCAAAATGGTGGACTCGCTGGCGATGTTCCGCAACGGCCTGACTCCCGAATCCAAGGTTGAATGCACGCCCACCCTCACGGTGGACGGACGGACGTTCAAGAATGCGGAGGGGTATCCCGAGGGTTCCCTCGGTTCCGTCAGCCTCCGCGATGCCTTCGCCCATTCCTGCAACACAGCCTTTATTGCCGCGCGTGACAAGGTCTCGCAGGGGCAGCTCGAAGCGGCGGCCATGGCCATGGGCCTCGCCGTGGAGGCGCCCGCACTCGGGGCTGAGGCATTCCTCGGTTCCGTCCCCGCCGAAGCAGCCGGAACCGAGCATGCCGCCTCCATGATCGGCCAGGGCAAGGTACTTCTGTCACCGTTGGCAGCGGCGATGATGGCCGGTTCCGTGGCCAAGGGGGCGCCTGTCTCGCCGCAGCTGGTCCTGAACCCCGACGGCGGTGCTGCCGCTGCCGGGACCACCAGCGGGTCCACAGCTCCGGCCGCCCAGCCGTCTGCGACGGCCACGGCCGAAGCACCCTCGACGGCGTCCGGCCAGCCGATCACGGCGGCCGAGGCCGCCTCCCTCGCGGACATGATGCGCGCCGTGGTCACCTCCGGACACGCCGGGTTCCTCGCGTCCGTTCCCGGCGAGCCCGTGGGTGCCAAGACCGGCACCGCCGAGTTCGGCAAAGAGAATCCGCCCAAGACCCACGCCTGGATTGTGGCCGTGCACGGAGACCTTGCCGTGGCCGTCTTCGTGGAGGACGGCGGCCTGGGAGCAACAACCTCAGGGCCGCTGCTGAAGGAGTTCCTCACCGCCGCCGGCTGACGGTCAACCCGACGGGCCGCGTGGGAAGATGGACTGCGTGGCCCATATTGACGTTTCCGGTATTGATTACTTCCTCTCCGACGGCACGCAGCTGCTGAACGGGGTGACCTTCAAGGTTCCGGATGGCACCAAGACGGCGCTGATCGGACCCAACGGGACGGGAAAAACCACTCTTTTCCGGATCATCGCCGGCGACCTCACCCCGGACGAGGGCGTCATCGGACGGTCCGGAAACATGGGGATCATGCGCCAGTTCGTGGGCCAGGTCCGGGACGAATCCACCGTGCGTGACCTGCTCGTGTCCGCAGCACCGCCTGCCTTGGCTGCCGCCGCCCGCGAGGTTGACCAGGCCGAACTGGCCATGATCGAGCACGACGACGAACCCACCCAGATGCGGTACGCGCAGGCCATCGTGGACTGGGGCGACGCCGGAGGCTACGACGTGGAGACCGTCTGGGACGAGGTCTGCATGGCCGCGCTGGGACTCCCCTTTGACCGCGCCCAGCACCGCCCGGCGTCGAGCCTTTCCGGAGGTGAGCAAAAGCGGCTGGTCCTGGAGGCACTCTTCGCCGGGCCGGACGACCTCCTGCTTCTGGACGAACCGGACAACTACCTGGACGTGCCCGGCAAGCGCTGGCTCGAGGACAAGCTCAACGAGTCCAGGAAAACCGTCTTCTTCATCAGCCACGACCGTGAACTGCTGAACAACGCCGCCGGGCGCATCGTGACGCTGGAACCCGGAATCAACGGCGCTGCGGCCTGGATCCACGGCGGCGGATTCGGCTCCTACGTGGACGCGCGCGCTGACCGGAACGCCCGTTTCGAGGAGCTCCGCAAACGCTGGGACGAGGAGCACATCAAGCTCAAGGAACTCGTCAACATGTACAAGAACAAGGCGGCCTTCCGCTCGGACATGGCCAACCGCTACCACGCAGCCCAGACCCGCCTCGCGAAGTTCCTCGAGGTGGGCCCGCCCGAGGCGCTGCCCATTGAGCAGAACGTCCAGATGCGGCTCAAGGGCGGCAGGACTGCCAAACGCGCCATCGTGGCCGAACGGCTGGAACTGACCGGGCTCATGAAGCCGTTCTCCACCGAAGTCTGGTTCGGTGACCGCGTGGGCGTCCTCGGTTCCAACGGCTCGGGCAAGAGCCACTTCCTCCGCCTGCTGGCCACTGGTGGCACCGACCCCGAGCGCGAGCACCTGCCGGTATCCGACGTCGAGATCGCCGAAGTTCCCCACGAGGGCACCGTAAAACTCGGGGCCCGCATCCGGCCGGGCTTCTTTGCCCAGACCCACGTGCGCCCGGATCTCCTGGGCAAGACACTGCTCGAGATCCTGCACCGCGGCGACGAGCACCGTTCCGGTCTTGGCCGTGAGGCCGCCGCCGGGGCATTGGACGGTTACGGGCTGGCCGGACAGTCGGAGCAGAAGTACGAGTCCCTCTCCGGCGGCCAGCAGGCACGGTTCCAGATCCTGCTCCTGCAGCTCAGCGGAGCCACCCTGCTGCTGCTCGACGAACCCACCGACAACCTGGACCTGCACTCCGCGGAGGCGCTGGAGCGGGCCATCGACCACTTTGAGGGCACCGTCCTGGCGGTCACGCACGACCGCTGGTTCGCCCGCACGTTCGACCGCTTCCTGGTGTTCGGCTCCGACGGAAAGGTGTACGAATCAGACGAGCCGGTCTGGGACGAGAAACGGGTTGTGCGCGCCCGCTAACCCCGGACGCTCTCTCACCTTTCGCGGGTTTTCCCGCGACGCTCCATCACCTTATGCGGGTTTGTCCCGAACGCACCCGCAGTGCACGCCGGCTTTGCGCATGTGATGATTAAGTAATCACTGGTTGCTATCATTTGATCATGAAGACGGACGAGCGGCATCGCACCATTGCAGAGCTGCTGCGGAAACGGTCCGAGGTCAGCGTGGATGAGCTGATCCTCGCCTGTGATGCGTCCGGGGCAACGATCCGGCGCGACCTTGAAGTCCTGGCCGCCAACGGTGTCCTGCGGCGCATCCACGGCGGAGCCAGGAGCCTCATCGCGCAGGGCAGGAACCCGGGTTACGGCCAGCGTGAGCTGGAGGACCAGGATGTCAAGAAGCGGATTGCAACGGCAGTAGCGAAGCTTTTGCGGGACGGCGAACACGTCTGGCTGGACAGCGGCAGTACGGCCACCGAGGTGGCACGCGCAGTGGCTGGCAGGGACCTCACGTTGATGCCCATGTCTCTGCGGTCGCTCAATGCTGCAGCCGGTGAGGAAGGCGGTGCCGGGGTGCGGCCATCTCTCCTCTTGCCCGGCGGAAGCCTGATCCCAGGGGAATTGTGCTTCCGGGGACCCCTGGCAGAGTCAAACATCAGGTCCCTGCGCTTTGACACCGCCGTTGTTACGCCCTGTGCAGTGGATTTCCAGGACGGCCTGCTCGCCCATGACCTCGAGGATGCGGCGGTAAAGCGCGCGGGCCTCGAAGCCGGTGCGCGTGTGGTGCTGGCAGCCGCTGCGGCCAAGTGGCACGCACAGGCAAGGGTACTTGTGGCAAGCCTGGAGCGGGTAGATGTCATGGTGACGGACAAAGATTTCAGCGCCGAAGAGCGCGCACAACTCGATAAATACTCAGTGGAAGTAGTGAATGTATGAGCCTGAATACCGGCACGGCACATGAAGCGGGATTAAAGGCAGCAGCGGTGGCCACGTTCGTGGTCTTTGGCATCAACGGCCTGGTCTTCGCCAGCTGGGCTGCACGAATTCCGGCAGTCACCGAAACGCTACAGATCACCTCGGGCCAGATGGGGACGCTCCTGCTGTGCACCGCCGTCGGCTCACTGCTAGCGCTGCCCACGGCCGGCCTGGTGGTGGGCCGGCTGGGAACGGCCAATACTGTCCGTTTAGGCGGTTTGCTGGCTGCCGCCGCGGGTGCTGGCATCGCCCTGTCACTTGCCGTCGCATCGATTCCCGGCACGGCCGTTTCCCTCTTCTTCTTTGGCATCGCCATCGGCCTGTGGGATGTGTCCCAGAACATTGAGGGGGCCGACGTTGAACACAAGATGCGCCGCACCATAATGCCGCAGTTCCACGCGGCCTTCAGCGGCGGCGCCTTCGTGGGCGCGCTCGTCGGCGCGGGCCTGTCAAACCTGGGTGTGGACCTTCCCGTGCACTTGCTGGTTATTGTCGGCATCGTCGTTGTGGTCACCATGATCGCCCCCCGCTACTTCCTGCCCCACATCCCAACTGCCACCCCTGTGGGCGAAGCGACGCCCGCCAAGGGGCCCTCCGCATGGCGGGACAGCCGCACCCTGCTTATTGGTGTTGTGGTCCTGGGGGCGACCCTGACGGAGGGCGCGGGTAACGACTGGATTGCCAAGGCATCGGTCGACGGGCTTGGAACCTCAGAGTCGACCGGTGCCCTGATGTTTGCCCTCTTTGTCCTGGCCATGACAGCCATGCGGTTCTTCGGCGGCCAGGTCATCGACAAGTACGGCCGCGTTGCCGTGCTGCGGGCCAGCATGGCGGCGGCCGCCGCCGGTCTTTGCCTCTTCGTCCTCGCCGGGAACGTATGGCTGGCTGCAGCTGGTGCTGCGCTGTGGGGCGTGGGAGCAGCACTGGCGTTTCCAATGGGGATGTCCGCAGCGGCCGACGACCCGAAGCACGCCGCGGCACGGGTATCCGTTGTATCCACCCTCGGTTATATCTCGTTCCTCGCGGGCCCTCCCCTGCTGGGGTACCTCGGGGACCTCACCGGGATCCACCTGGCGTTGCTTGCGATCCTGGCCCCGATCCTCCTGGCCCTCTTGCTTGCCGGTGCAGCCAAGCCGCTCAAAACGAAGCAGGCGTCTGAAGCCGCGTAAGCCGTCGGACCTGCGAGAGCGTTCCGGGTTTCGCCGCAATAGGTGAGAGAGCGTTGGGGTTTTAAGCCCCAAAGGTGAGAGAGCGTTGGGGTTTGGGGGCCAAAGATGATGGGGCGTCCCTGCCGGCGGTGGCGGTAGGGTGAGGGCATGCAGAGCACATGGCGTAACAGCCATCGATGGATCGGCCGACTGGATAAATACCTCCTAAAGCATGTTTCCGATTTGCCCGGCGGCAACCACGACGACTTCTTCCGCAGGCTCTCGGCTTCGGGCAACCACGGGAAGCTCTGGATTGCGGCGGCCGCAATGATGGCCGCTTTCCCGGGAAAGACCCGCCGGGCAGCCCTGCACGGTTTGCTGGCCCAGGCTGTGGCATCGGCTGTGACCAACGGCGTCTTCAAAACGCTGCTCCCCCGCACCCGGCCGCTGCCGGAGCACCTCCCGGTGTTCAGGTTCGTCCATCCCCAACCCACCAGCTCCTCCATGCCGTCCGGCCATTCGGCGTCAGCGGTGGCGTTTGCCTTGGGAGTAGGGCTGGTGCGGCCCGCCCTGGGGGCCGCCTTGGCGCCGGCAGCCCTGGGGGTGGCCTACTCCCGGGTCCATACCGGCGCGCACTGGCCCTCGGACGTCTTCTTTGGCTCCGCCCTGGGGGCAGGAGCAGCGTTGGTAACCCGCAGGTGGTGGCCGGTCCGTCCACCCTTCCCGCAGCCCGCGCGGACCTGGACGCCTGCGCCCGAAATGCCGGGCGGTGAGGGCCTGAGCATCGTGGTGAACACCCTGGGTGGCTCGTTCAGGGAGGAGACGGCTGCCGCCCTCAAAGAAGTATTCCCGAAGGCGCATGTCAACACCGTTCAGCCCGACCACGACCTGCTGGCGGAAATAGCAGCAACCGCGGACTGGCCGGGCACCCGCGCCCTCGGCGTATGGGGCGGCGACGGCACGGTGGGCGCAGCAGCCGCGGCCGCCGTCGAACGTTCCATCCCCCTCCTGGTCCTGCCGGGCGGAACGCTCAACCACTTTGCCCGCGACGCAGGAACAGGAAGCCTCAAGGAAGCCGTTGCGGCCGCCTCCAGGGGCGAGGCCGCGTTGGCGGACATCGGCATTGTCACGGTGGAGCGCGGGCTGGCGGGACAGCCTGAAGTTGCGGAGCTGATCATGCTGAACACGTCCAGCATCGGCCTCTACCCGGACCTGGTGCGGCGGCGCGAGCAGCTGCAGCCAGCGCTCGGGAAACCGCTCGCCGGGGTTGTGGCGATGATCAGGACCTTCGCCGCGGGGACGCCCGTCACGCTCACGGTGGACGGTGTCCTGCACAAGGTGTGGATCGCCTACGTGGGGCGCGGCCGCTACTACCCCCGGGACCACGCGCCGCTGCTCCGCCCGGTCCTGGACGACGGGCTCCTGGACGTCAGGCTGATCACGGCCGATGAATCGTTCGCGCGGCTCCGGCTCCTGTGGTCGGTGCTGACCGGAACGGTGGCAGGTTCGCGGATCACCCACCTGAGGGAGGCAACCGAGGTCCGCATCGACGCCGGCGGGGCACCCATGGCATTGGCGGTGGACGGCGAGGCCTTGGCCGGTGTGCGCAGCGTGAAGTACAGCGTGGTTCCCCGGGCCCTGTCCTACTACACGCCCCACTCCTAGAAGGGCGCGCCGCCTGTTGGGCTGCCGGTCATCCACGGGGACTACCCTGAGTTGCCCCTGAATCATCCCTGAGACAGGCGAAATGGGGCATCGGCCTCGGTAGCGTAAGGGGTACACCGCGTACCTGAACCCATCCGCAGCCCTGCGCTGCCGTCCAAAGGAACATATCCATGATTGAGGCAAAAGACCTGGCCAAGGTCTATGGCGCGAAAACCGCCGTGGCCGGAGTCAGTTTCACTGTCAGGGCAGGGCAAGTCACCGGCTTCCTGGGCCCCAACGGCGCCGGTAAATCCACCACCATGCGCATGATCATGGGACTGGACCGGCCGACGTCGGGATCCGTCACGGTCAATGGGCTGCCCTACGCGCACCACAAGGCACCGCTCCACGAGGTGGGTGCCCTGCTGGATGCCAAGGCGGTGCACACGGGCCGCAGCGCATACAACCACCTCCTGGCCATGGCTGCCACGCACGGCATCCCCAAGGCGAGGGTCCATGAGGTCATTGAGATGACCGGCCTTGATGCCGTGGCAAAGAAGAAAGCCGGCGGCTTTTCGCTGGGCATGGGCCAGCGGCTGGGCATCGCCGCCGCCCTCCTTGGCGACCCGCAGACGCTCATCCTGGACGAGCCGGTCAACGGACTGGATCCCGAAGGCGTCCTCTGGGTGCGGAACCTGGTCCGGTACCTGGCGAACCAGGGCAAAACCGTCTTCCTCTCCTCGCACCTCATGAGCGAAATGGCCCAAACCGCCGACCACCTGATCGTCATCGGCCGCGGCCGCATCATTGCCGACGCTCCTGTCCAGGAAATCATCGCCGGAACCCGCCAGTCCAGGACGCTGGTCCGCACGGACTCCGCCCCGCAGCTTTCTTCACTGCTGGCAGGAGACGGCGTCACCGTGGACCAAAGCGAACCGGAGACCCTGACGGTGACCGGCATCGGGCCGCGTGAGATCGCGGAGGTGGCGCTCCGCAACGGCGTCCTGGTGTATGAACTCACGCCGCAGGTTTCGAGCCTGGAAGACGCCTACTTCGACCTCACCAAGGATGAAGTTGAATACCACTCGCACCTGACCGGAGGGCCTGCGCTGGCCTCCCCGGCGACGGCAGGAAAGTAAGGACCATGAGCACACAAACACCAACCGCTGACGCCCCCGCCCGTTCTTCAGCAGGCTCCCACGGCGTCACTTTCGGCGGCGTACTCCGGTCCGAATGGATCAAACTCTGGTCCCTGATGTCCACCCGCATCCTGCTGCTGCTCACGCTGGTGGCCATCGTGGGCGTGGGCGCCCTGGCCGTCCTGATCCGCTACACATTCCTGGACGAGATGATCCGCAATGCCAGGGACCAGGGCCAGACCCTGACCCCGGAAATGTTGGAACAGACGTTCCCGCCGGGATCCGGATTCGACCTCTACAACCTGCCCAACGCCGGCCTGCAGATCGGTATCCTGGTCCTCGGATCCCTGGCGGTGCTGTTCATGTCCTCCGAATACGCCACGGGCATGATCCGTTCCACCATTAATGCCGTTCCGCGCCGCACACCGGCCTTCATGGCCAAGGCCATCATTCTTGCCGTGATCTCGTACGTCATCACCACCATCGCGGGCGTGGCCACGTTCCTGATCGCCATGCCGGTGTTCCAGGGCATCGGCTTCGACCTGGACTGGTCCACCGACGGTGTGCTCTACAGCATCTTCACCGGTGGCCTCTATGTGGCGGGCGTTGCCCTGATCGGACTCTCGCTGGGAACCCTGCTGCGGAACTCGGCCGGCGGCATCACAGTCCTGGTGGGCATCTTCTTCGTCCTGTCCATCGCCGCGAGTTTCCTCACGCTCATTCCCGGTGACTTCTGGAAGTACGTCCCGCAGTACATTCCCAGCGACGCCGGCGGACGGTTCCTGTCCATTGGCCATACGGACGGCGTGATCGATCCATGGCAGGGCGGCCTGATCTTCCTGGGTTACGTGCTGCTGTTCCTGATTCCGGCCATGATCGTGCTGAAGAAACGCGACGTCTGACCCGTATGAACCAGGGGGGACCAGCACTGGACGCGGCAGCCGGACAGGCTGACGCGTCCTTTGCCGAACTGACGGCCCGCCGCCGGGGACTTGTCCGGCGGTATCTCTATCAGCACCCCCGCGTCATGGATGCGGTGGTGGCGCTGGGTTATGCACTGCTGGTGACGCCGACAGTGGTTGATGCCGTCATCTCCGGCAACTGGCCCGCGGCAGCCCTGCTGGCGGCGGTGGCGGCAGCGATGTTCCTTCGCCGGGCCCGCCCGGTAGGCCTGGTGGCCTTCGTGGCGGTGGTGGAGGTGGCCGTTACGCTGCTGCATCCCTGGGGCTCCAATGTCTCCGCCGGGCTGTGGTTCTCGCTGTATGCCGTGGCCGTGGTCCACACCCGCCGGTTCGCGCTGATCACCATGGCGGTGGCCACCGCGCCGCTGGCCCTCCTCTATCTGCTGGCCGCCGTGGGTACCCACACCCACCCCATGGAAAGCTCCTTCGTCCACGACGCGGGCGCCAACCCGGGCGACTTCAACCTTCTGGCCAGCATTGCCACCGGTGCCAGCATCGCGCTGTCCAACGTCATCGCCACCGGCATCGGCATCGGCGTGAAGCAACGGCGGGAACATGAGCAGGAGGTGGCGGCCTGGGCGGCACGGACAGCCCGCCTGGCCTCGGTCAACGAACGGAACCGGATTGCCCGGGAAATGCACGACGTCGTTGCCCACTCGCTGACGGTGATGATCAGCCTGTCGGACGGGGCCGCCGTCGTAGTCCGGAAAGACCCGGGACACGCCGGAGACGTGCTGGGCGAGTTGTCCCGAACGGGCCGCACAGCCCTTGCCGACATGCGGCGAGTGCTGGGCGTCCTCCGGGATGACGCCGGCGCAACCGCCCCCAGGCTGCCGATTGCCGCCGGGAACAGCCTGGCCAAGCTGCTGGACGGATTCCGCACGGCCGGGCTGCCGCTGCATTACTCCCACAGTGGCCCGGCGTTGCCCGATGATGCCGCTTTCCAGCTCACCGTCTACCGGATCGTCCAGGAGTCGCTCACCAACGTGCTCCGCTACGCCAGGTCCCTGGGCCGGGTGGACGTCAGCATCGTCCGTTCCGGTTCCACGGTCACCATTGAAGTGCTCGACGACGGCGCGGGGGTTCCGGGGCAGCAGGCCAGTGAGGGAGGCGGCGTCCAGGGCGGCTCCTATGGGACCGGCCAGGGACTGGCAGGGATGGCGGAGCGTGCGCGCATTTACGCCGGCACAGTGGAGGCCGGTCCAACCGGCCGCGGCTGGCGGGTTACCGCCGTGTTGTGCTGGCCGGGCGATGACCAGCCAGAACTCATTCCCTATCCGCACGAACTGCAAGGCAAGGTATGACCGAAAACGCACCGATCACCGTCCTGCTGGTGGATGACCAGCCACTGCTGCGGATGGGTTTCCGCCTGATCCTGGAAGGCGAGGAGGACCTGCGGATTGTGGGTGAGGCGTCCGATGGCACGGAAGCCATCCGGCTGGTGGGCGAGCTTAGCCCGGATGTGGTGCTCATGGACGTCCGGATGCCTGTCCTGGACGGCATCGAGGCAACCCGGGCCATCACCGCCACCGGCTCCTGCGCCCGGATCATCATCCTGACCACCTTCGATGTGGACGAGTATGCCTTCGCCGGTCTCCAGGCAGGTGCGTCCGCTTTCCTCCTGAAGGATGCGGCGCCGTCGGACCTGATCAATGCCGTCCGCGTGGTGGCCAGCGGCGACGCCGTGGTGGCGCCCCGGATTACCCAGCGCCTGCTCGAAACGTACGTCCGCGGCTCGGCCCGGCCGGCACCTGCCGCGCCCGCACCGGACCCCCTGCTGGCAGATCTCACGCCGAGGGAGACGGAAATGCTGGAGGCGATGGCTGAAGGTCTTTCCAATGCTGAAATTGCCCACCGCTACTTCCTGTCCGAGGCCACCGTCAAGACGCATGTCCGCCGGATCCTCACCAAGCTGCACCTCCGGGACCGCGTCCAGGCAGTGGTCTATGCGTATGAGACCGGCCTGGTGGTTCCCAGCAACCCGGACTACTGATACAGATCCATGCACGGCTGATACGGACCTATGCAAGGCACGCGCGGTGGCCTTTGATGGAGTCATGACCACTTTCCGCACGCCCGAAGATCCCGGCGCGGACGCCAGGCAGCCGCATCCGAACCATGACCGGGGACTCGACTTCGACCTGTCAACGATGATGAGCCGCCGTTTCTTTGGGAGGTTCCTTGGCGCGGGCGGCGCCGTGGCAGCCCTTGCTGCCTGCACGCCCGGTGAAGGCACACCAGCCAGCCCGTCGCCGTCGTCCGCTTCCCCCTCCCCGGCCGCCCCGGCACCTGGCGGGATATCCTCCGCTCCGGCCAGCCCCACGGTGACCCGCGCAATCACCGAGTGCGGCGTTGACATCCCAAAGGAAACGGCAGGGCCCTTCCCGGCAGATGGCTCCAACGGACCTGATGCCCTGACATCCTCCGGAGTGGTCCGCCGCGACATCACGCCAAGTTTCGGTGCCTTTTCCGGCAAGGCGGAAGGCGTCCCGCTGACCTTCACCCTGACACTCCTGGACAACGCGGGGGGATGCCGGCCGCTGGCCGGGGCGGCCGTTTACGCCTGGCACTGCGACCGGGACGGGAAGTACTCCATGTACGACTCCGGCCTGGCCAATGAAAACTACCTCCGCGGCGTCCAGGAAGCGGACGCCAACGGTCAGGTCACCTTCACATCGATCTTCCCCGGCGCCTATCCGGGCCGCTGGCCGCACATCCACTTCGAGGTGTTCGAGTCCATGAGCAATGCCACCGCCGCAGGGCAGGTGCTGGCAGTTTCCCAGATTGCCCTCACCCAGGCGGCCTGTGACGACGTTTACGCCACATCCGGATATGAGGGGAGCGTGGCCGCGATGCGTCGCACCACCCTGCAGTCGGACAGCGTCTTTCGGAACGACGGCGGCATCTACCAGCTCGCCACGATGACCGGATCCGCGGCGCAGGGGTACACGGCGGGGCTTAACGTGACCATCTAGACTCGGGAGCATGCCTTTCGATTCCTCCGCCGCAGACCACATCCGGGACCTTGGCGCCTATGTCAGCGCATCGCCGTCGAGCTTTCACGCGGTCCGCGAGGCGGGCCGGCGGCTGGAAGGGGCGGGGTTTACGCGGCTTGATGAGCTGGAGCCGTGGGAGGGCGGGCCGGGCTCGTTCTTCATCATCCGCGACGGCGCCCTGATCGCGTGGGTGGTTCCCGGGGGCGCAGGGCCCACCACCGGATTCAACATCCTGGGGGCCCACACCGATTCGCCGTCCTTCAAGCTCAAACCCAAGCCCACAACCGGCGCCCACGGCTGGCTCCAGGCCGGTGTGGAGGTGTACGGCGGGCCGCTCCTGAACTCCTGGCTTGACCGGGAACTGCAGCTTGCGGGCCGGCTGGTGATGCTGGACGGCACCGAACACCTGACGAAAACCGGTCCCCTGCTCCGGTTTCCGCAGCTGGCCATCCACCTGGACCGGGCCGTCAACGAGGGGCTGACCCTTGATAAGCAGCGGCACATGAACCCGGTATGGGGGCTGGGCAACCCGGCTGATTTTGACCTGCTGGACGTTTTGGCTTCTTCTGTGCCTGATGCTTCCGTGGATCCTGCACGCATTGGCGGGTACGACGTCGTTGTTGCGGATACGCAGGCCCCTGCGGTTTTCGGGGGTTCAGGTGAGTTCTTCGCATCCGGGCGGCTGGACAACCTTTCGTCCACCCATGCGGGGCTTGCTGCGCTGATTTCGCACGCCTCCGGTGGGGCTGCTTCCGGGCCCATCGCCGTCCTTGCCGCCTTTGACCACGAGGAGATCGGCTCCAACTCCCGCTCCGGCGCCTGCGGGCCCATTCTGGAGGATGTCCTGGTGCGCATCTCCGACGGCCTGGGGGCCTCGGTGAGCCAGCGGCGGCAGGCGATGTCGGCGTCGTTCTGCGTCTCGGCAGACGCCGGGCACGCGGTACACCCGAACTATGCGGAACGGCACGACCCCGCCAACCACCCGGTGCTCAACGGAGGGCCGCTGCTGAAGATCAATGCGAACCAGCGGTATGCGACGGACGCGCCCGGCGCCGCGTTCTGGGCCCGGCTCTGCTCTGAGGCCGGCGTGCCGTTCCAGGAATTCGTCTCCAACAACGCAATTCCCTGCGGTTCCACCATCGGTCCGTTGACGGCCACGCGGCTGGGGATCCGTACCGTGGACGTTGGGATTCCTCTGCTGTCCATGCACTCCGCCCGGGAGCTGTGCGGTGTGGAGGATCCGCGGCGGCTTTCGGCCGTGACGGAGCTGTTTTTCCGGACGGCAGCCTAGGGCTCGGCCTGCGGCTCCCGCAAAGTGGGGTGACATGCCAGAGCGTGTCACATGAATGCCGGACGCGGCCTTGGACGGACGGCCCGGCCGCGCGCCTGAAATTTGCAGGTCAAGCCGGTCCCTCGCGGCGGAGCATGAGCCGTCACAACTTCTCCGGCCACGGTGAGTAGCTTGGCGTCCTTTTATTGCAGACACCACCCGGTTGAGTGCGGATAGCCACATAAAGCACCATCCAAACTGATGCGGCTGCGTGCCAGCTGCCCGTACCCCTCGTTCTGCCGCGCCCGCATCTGTGCGCTGTGCTGCCCCGCGATGCTCCCAGAAGGTTCTGCGGCGGCAGGACGAGGCCCTGCCAGCTATTCACGGCCCATCACCCGTGTTCCTGTAGGGGCCGATACCGCAGTTTCCGCAGCTTCCACATGAACCAGCCATATCCCCGCACCGGTGTCCACTCGCGAGGCCGAACAGCGTCCCACGCTGCCTAGCTTGAAGGCAGTACGACGCCTCGGCAGCATTTTCGAGCTCAGGACTACGGTGAATATGACTACTCCTTCCTTTCAGGACACACACCTCGCCACCGCCGCGTCACCGGTGCGGTCCGGCCAGCGCTCGGGAAAAATGACCGTCACTCCAATGGTCGGCCGGATGTCCCGGTTCGCAGCCGTGGGGGCATTCGGCGCAGTGCTCAACCTCGTGATCATGTCAGTCATGCTCGGCATGGGAACGCACTACCTTGCAGCGGCGTTCGTGGCCACGGAGCTGACCATCCTGAGCAACTTCCTCATGCAGGAGCGGCTGGTGTTCCACGATATGCGTGAGCGCCGGCCCTTCTGGCAGCGCTTCGCAGCCAGCTTCGGGTTTAACAACATCGAGACAGTCGTCCGCATGCCAATGCTTGTGCTCCTGGTGGACCTGCTGCTCATCCCCGGCCTTGTCGCCCAGGCGGTGACCCTGGCGGCCGCGTTCCTGGTCCGCTTCGCCTTCACGTCCCGGGTCATCTACCGGGTCCGGCCCTCGGCCGGCATACCCGCGGAGGTCCCTGCAACCGCCATCACCCCGGTCGGAGCGGAATCCGCATGAACCGTCGCGCCCGCCCCCGCTTCGCAGCCCTCCTGGCTGCGGCCAGCCTGGCTGCGACAGGGCTTATTGTCCTGTCCCCTCCCGCTCAGGCAGCCCTGCCTACGGGCGTCCTGGTGGCTCCGGCCAACAACAGCACCCACGTTGCCGGTGCCAGCATGCAACTTAGTGCCACCGTTCAGGACACCCCGGGTCCCACCGGCCCCACACCCGGTGTCCGCCAGGTCGAGTGGTGGCTGTATGCCGACAAGAACCATGGCGCCCCCACAGATTTCTCCGACCAGTACCCCAATAACGTCGAGGACAAGATCAACCTCGGTGTGGCTGCAGCGCCCGCCTCGGGCACTGCAGCGAATGGCACCTTCGAGGCCAGCTTCACCGTGCCCTCGGGCGGGACCATCGCTGTGGGCTGGGACGGCGACCACACCACCCCGATCCCAGGCGGGCAGACCCGTCAGTACACGCTGCCTTCGGGCACGTACCGTGTCCAAGCCCACCTTCAGGACGACGAGTGGCTGGCCAACCCGGGAACACCCGGCCTGACGCAGGTCCACACGATTACCCTCGACACGGGTACCGCGCCCCCTCCTCCGCCGCCGGGGGATGCCACCAATCTGGTGTCCAATGCTAACTACGCCACAGGTACGGGCATCCCGACCTGCTGGATGGAGGGGTCGTGGGGTACGCACAGCCGTTCCGGCGCGCTGTCGGGCACGGATGTTCCGGCTGGATCGCCGGCTGGCACGCGCAGCTTTGCCTACACGGTGAGTGGCTACCAGAGCGGTGACGCAAAGATCATGGCGTCGGACGCGGCAGGTTGCGCCCCGACTGTCAGCCCTGGCACGAGCTACACCCTTGGAGTGCAGTACAAGTCGACGGCGGCCACCAACGCCATCCCGCTGTTCACCGCGACGTCCACAGGCGGTTGGCAGTACTGGACGACACTCCGCACCCTGCCCGCGGCCGCCGGCTGGACGCAGGTCACCGCGCCGGTTCCCGCCATCCCGGCCGGCACTACGCGGCTGTCGTTCGGAATGTCGGCGGTCGGCAACGGCACCGTTATGTCAACGGGCTGGACACTCACAGCGGGTTCACCTCCTCCTCCGTCGGACACCACCAACCTGGTGGCCAACGGCAACTATGCGACGGGCACGGACATCCCTACCTGTTGGATGGAGGGGTCCTGGGGTACGCATAACCGTTCCGGCGTGCTGTCGGGCACGGATGTTCCGGCCGGGTTCCCGGCTGATACGCGCAGCTTTGCCTACACGGTGAGTGGCTACCAGAGCGGTGACGCAAAGATCATGGCCTCGGACGCGGCGGGATGCGCCCCGACTGTCAGCCCTGGCACCGGCTACACACTCGGCGTGCAGTACAAGTCCACGGTCGCCACCAACTCAATCCCGCTGTTCACCGCAACATCCACAGGCGGTTGGCAGTACTGGACGACACTCCGCACCCTGCCCGCCGCCGCCGGCTGGACGCAGGTCACCGCGCCCCTGCCCGCCATCCCGGCAGACACCACGCGGCTGTCATTCGGAATGGCAGCCATCGGCAACGGCACCGTCATGTCAACGGGCTGGACGCTCACAGCTGCTGTGGGCACCACCACGCCCCCACCCACCACAGACCCGCGCGCCACCATCGGTGAGTGGGAAATCGCCTCGATCACACTGCCTAACCGGGGGATCCACCAGACGCTGCTTCGCGACGGGCGGGTCCTGGTGATCGCCGGCTCGGGCAACGACGAGGGCAACTTCCGGGCAGGTCAATTCACGACGCACGTCTGGAACCCCACGACTGGCGCAATGACTCAGGTCCCCACGCCGGAAGACATGTTCTGCGCCGGGCACGTCACACTGCCCGACGGCCGCGTCCTGATCCAGGGCGGGACCAAGGAGTGGTGGACGCCGACCAGCGGCTTTAAGGGGTTGCGCTCGTCCTACATCTTCGACCCAGGGACGAACCAATTCACACGGACCAATGACGCCAACGAGGGCCGCTGGTACCCAACACTGACCAAGCTGGAGAACGGAAACGTCTGGATGGGGGGCGGCCTCACCGACGCCGCGGGCACACACGGTGCACACACCACGGAGATGTTCAACTCCGCCACAAGCTCCTGGCTGCCCACCTCCCAGGTGCCCCAAACCTGGAGCTACTGGGGCGAGTACCCGCACATGTTCCTGCTGGGCGATGGACGCATGTTCTACACCGGGGCACATACCTTCGGAGACCAGCGCCCGGGAAGCGGGTCGTCGCTTTACAACTGGCGCACCGCCCAGGTCGCCGACGTCCCAGGCCTGCGGGACAAGGACCTGCGCGACCACGCCGGTTCCGTGCTGCTGCCGCCGGCGCAGAACCAGCGCTTCATGATCGCTGGCGGTGGCTACATCGACCGGGGTGCGGCTCCCACCAACGCGGTGGACCTCATCAACATGAACGAGACCAACCCGACCTGGCGCCCCGGCCCGGACCTGCCTGGACCCGGCCGTCAATACCTCAACCTCACCAATATGTTCGACCGGACGGTTCTGGCCTCCAACGGAGCCGCAGGCAACCGCATGGGCGACATCAGCGCGGCCTCGATTTTCAACCCGGCGACCAACACCTGGACTACTATCCCGGCTGATCCGGTGGGTCGTAACTACCACTCGATGAACCTGCTCCTGCCTGACGGACGCGTCATGATCCTCGGATCAAACCCGATCGACGGGTCGGTCGAGATGCGCGTCTCTATCTACAACCCGCCATACCTGTTCCGGGGCACCCGGCCCACGGTGACGTCTGCCCCGGCCGACGCAACCTACGGGCAATCGATCAGCCTCGAGGTCACCGGGAACGTCGCAAGCGCCTCGCTGACGAGCCCGATGTCATCCACCCACCAAATGGACACCAACTCCCGCCTAGTGGACCTGCCGATTACCGGCAACGGCAACACCAGGACCGCCCTCGTCCCGAGCAACGCAGCTCTGCTGCCGCCCGGGCCGTACATGCTCGCGGTCCTGGACGACAAGGGGGCCGTCTCGGTGGCCCGCTGGATCACGATAGGACGATAAGGATGAAAAAGCGCAGGACGCTGGCCGCCGGGATGGTGGCCCTGGCCTCCACCCTCGGGCTCATCGGAATGGTCGGCACAAGCGTAGCCGCCCCCGGGGATTCCCCGGCCGCCACACACGCGCAGCACTCAACCCATGCTCAGGCAGGCAGCCAGGGCGGTGCTTCGTCCACAACGAGCCCCCCGTCAAACGGCACCGTCCCCGCCGCCGCTTCGGCACTGCCTGACGTGGCAACTGTCGGCGCCCGGCCGGGCAACGGCAAGCCGAAAAGCCTCAGCGACGCCCTTGCCGAGCCGCACGGTGTTGCCTCTGCCGACACCGGGCCGGGTAACGGCAAGCGGCAAAGCCTCAGCGACGCCCTGGCCCAACCGCACGGTCCGGCAGCAGCGGGCGTGACCACCGAGGGCGCTGGGGTCAACGACGGCACCACCAAGCAGGCGGTTGGCCTGAAGATGCGGTCCCTGGCACGCGGGGAACAGGACGCCGGAGTCAACGACGCCGCACGCACGGGCGGTTGTGCTCCCGGCTACGGCGACGGCCGCTCGTGTCTGCCGGTCGCCCCACCCAGCGCCGCACAGCATGCCGGTCACAACATCAATGTGGCCTGGACCTGTACGGAGCTGCTGACGCTTTTCCCGCAGGGCATCCCCCTCCAGGTCCGGGGCACCGACCCCCTGGGCCTGGACGAGGACGGCAACGGCATCGCCTGCGCCTGAGCACCATTCCCGAGCCATGCCGGGTCGCTGAACCGCAGTGACCCAGCCTGGTGCCCACGCCCTTCCCCGTCTGGAGAGACATGACATCGCTCGCCATCCGCACCGTACCGCCAGAGCCCACGGTTGTGGCACCGCCGAACGACCAGGAGAAGTACGCCTACATCAAAGGATCCCAGCACCGCTGGTTCTTCTGGGCGCACGCCTTGGCGTTCCTGGGCATCGCCATCAGCTTCTACGGCTTCTCGCGCATGGAACACTGGACGCTGGTCTTCCTCATCCCGCTGGTGTTCTACGCCGCGGAGACGCTGCTGGGCCTGCGCACATCGACCTACAGGCGCAACGTGACCCTGCCGGACCACCTGTTCATGGTCGAGACGTGGGCTCCCGTGAAGTACCCCTCGGTTGATGTGTTTTTGCCCACCGCTGGTGAGCCGCTGGACATTCTCAAGAACACCTACTCTTACGTGTCCAAGCTCGACTACCAGGGAACGGTCAAAATCTACGTCCTGGATGACATGGGCCGTGAGGAGGTCCGGGCTGCCGCCGCGGCACACGGCTTCGAGTATGTCGCGCGTCCGGGCAGCGAGTTCAAGAAGGCGGGCAACCTGCGCTACGCCTTCGATCGCAGTTCCGGCGACGTAATCGCGATCTTCGACGCCGACTTTGTACCGCGCCCGGACTTCCTTTCCGAGCTTTTGCCCTACATGGACGACACCTCTATCGGCATCGTACAGAGCCCGCAGTTATTCTCCACCCCCAAATCGATGCACTGGCTGGAGCGGGCCGCCGGCGCAACCCAGGAGATCTTCTACCGCCTCATCCAGGTCAGCCGCGACTCGGTCAATGCGGCGATCTGCTGCGGCACATCGGCTCTGTATCGCCGGGCCGCGTTGGACAAGATCGGGGGGTTCCCCCCGATTGCGCACTCTGAGGATGTGTTCACCGGCATTGAGATGGGCAAGGCCGGCTACCGGCTCCAATACGTCCCGGTGAACCTGTCCCAGGGGATCTGCCCGGACACCATCGACTCGTTCATAAGCCAGCAGTACCGGTGGTGCGAGGGCTCGATGGAGCTCGTCAGAAGTGAAGAGTTCCATACCAGCTCGGGTCTGGACGCGCGCCAGCGGCTCTCATATTGGTCTGGCTTTTTGTACTATGCCACCACGGCGATGAACGCGTTCTTCGCCCCGCTGCCCATCCTCATCATGATCCTGGTCTTTCCCCAGTACATGGTAGCCGCGAACTTCCTTCCCCTCTTGCCACTGCTGGCGCTGTGGCTCGTGGTTTACCCCCTGCTGCTTTCGTCGCGCTGGAGGCTCGATGTGCTGCGGGCTCAGCTCATCTACTCCTTCGCCCACGCGGTGGCAATCTTTGACGTCTTCTTCGGGCGGCCGTCGGAATGGATTCCCAGCCACGGCAGTACCAAGCCGGCCCCGTTGGCGGTCAAGGTCAAACGCCTCATCGTCGGGTACGTCGGTGTCACGTTCGGCGCTGTGATTGCAGGGCTCGCCTGGCGGCTGTCCCAGCCGGAGTACGCGATGGCCGACTGGTGGGCCGCCGTGGTTTTCGTGGGGGTAAATGCGTACGTCTTCGTGCCGGTGTTCCTGCTGGCGCTGGGTATCGACCTGCCACGGGTCAAGCTGCCCTCCCGCAAGCTGCGCAAGGAGGCTGACGTCAACGGACAGCTGCGCAACCCTGTTGATCTCTTCCGGGGCATCAGCGGGGACAAGAAGGGTGCGCGCGCATGACCACCATCGCTCCCAGCCGCCCCGAGGCGAGGGTCCCCGTGTGGGGGTTGGCGATCGCCTCTTTCCTGCCCGCGAAAGTACGACCCGCCGCCCGCTCCTGGATGAGGCACCTGCCACTGGGCCTGATCCTGCTCGTCCAGGCAATTGCGAGCCTGCGGCTGAGCAATACCATCCATCGCGATGAGGGCCTGTACATCTGGACCGGCTACCGGATCATCGAGAACTGGCTTCATGGTACGCCGCTGTTTGACGAGCCCGCCCATTACTTCTCTGGGGCCCCGGTGCTCTACCCGGTCATCGCCTCGGTCCTGGACCGGGTTGGCGGCCTCGAGCTGGTGCGCATCTTCAGTCTGTTGTGGATGCTCGCGGCGACAGCCGCGCTCTACGCCGTAGCCAAGCGCCTCTTCCACGCCAAGGCGGCGTTTTGGACGGCTGCCGCATTTGGCGTGGCGAGTCCAACCTCGTTTCTCGGGCACTTCGCAACCTTTGATGCCATGGCCCTGTCTCTGCTCGCCCTGGCCATGGCTGCCGGGGTCCGGGGGGTCCAAACGCGCCGGCTCGCCTGGGCGCCGGCTGTGGGCCTGCTGCTCACGGTCGCCGTCGTTTCCAAGTACGCGGCCCTTATGTTCGTTCCGGTGGTGCTGGCGGTAATTTTGTTGTCCTCGCATCAGCGCTGGCGCAGCATCCGGTTCACCGCTGCGGCTGGCATGGTCACCGCCGCGACCCTCGCCGCCCTGGCGCTCACCGTCGGCAGCCCCGCCGTGGAGGGGCTGATCACCACAACGACTGACCGAAACGTGATCAACAACACGCCCTGGCAGGATATAGCGATGATGACTGCGAAGAGCATCTGGCCATACTTGGTGGTCGGCCCGGTCGCGGCCGGGTATGTCGCACTGAAGCTGCGCAGGCCGCTCCTGGCCGTAACGTTGCTCGGGGCCATGCTCGCCCCGGCCATTTATCAGGGATACATCGGCGAGAGCGTCTCGCTGGAGAAGCATTTGGGTTTCGGGCTGCTGTTCGTCTCCCTGGCAATCGGGGCCCTGCTATCCGCCCACATCATCCACCCGGCCCGCAGACTGGTGTCGGTGGCCCTCGTGGGGGTCCTGGCCATCGCCGGTCTGGCTGAGAGCCACCGCCTGTACGGCGGGTGGTCCAACACAGAGAAGCTTTCGGACATCATGGCTTACTCCTGGGAGGCGACACCCTACATGCGGACCCTGGGCGACGTCGTGGAGCCAATGCGTTACCGGTTCATGCACGATACGGAGGTCTGGCAGTTCACCACGACGGACTGGATCTACTACGACGGCCAGCATGGCATGCAGGCAGCCGAAAACGGACTTCGTGACCGCTACTGGCAGTACGTCTACTTCAACGGAGCCACACCGGCGAGCCGCGATCTCATGCCAAGGATGGAGTCATTCGGCTATGAGCTCACGAACACGATCACCCTTCAGAACTCGTACGGCACCGACACCTATTACGTCTGGGAAAACTACGAGCCTCCCCGGGGGGCAGCAGCAACCGAGCGATGACGGCGCGTCAACATGGATCATGTCCCCTGGGGCGTCGCGTTCGTAGTGCCGGTCGGTGGCCCGGGACGCCCGGACCGTGCCCTGGTCACGGGTCCAGGTCCCACAGTCTGGGCATGCCGGCGCGGGCCAGAATCCGGGAGACTGTCCGGGCACTGGTGCCGCAGCGCAACGCTATATCCGTCGGCCCCTCGCGGTGCTCCACGCGTCGGGTCAGGACATCGGCAACGAATTCTACCGGGAGTGGCATGCGGGCATGCCTTTGGTCTGGAGCTACGTCCTGAAGGCCGTCCAAGCCGTGGGCCCCGGTACCGGCTGATCCACAGGTGGGCACAGGTCCGCGAGACGCCCATTTACGCGGCTACATGGGCAATCGGACGGCAACCAGCAACCTAAGAGGTCTTCACCTATTCACGCTGTAACCAACGTCTCGACTCAGTACACCTAGAGAACCGGCAAGACGTACTTCTGCCGGGACGGGGTCTCCTTGCTGGCCGCCAAGGCGGTCAACTGTGCCCGCGATTCCACTCCCAGCTTTCGGTAGATGGCAGTAAGGCGCACCTCCACGGTCCGGACGGAGACGAACAGCTTGGCGGCGATTTCCTTATTGCGCATGCCGCGGGCCACCATGTGTGCAAGGGCACGTTCATGGTCTGCGAGCATCAGCAACGCCGGGTTGCCGGCACTGCGGGACGGCTCCACCCGTTCGTCCAGAAGGAGGGCGTCAACAAGGTGGGTCCAGGCATGCGCTCCGGCCTCGTCAAACAGCACCTTTGCGCACAACAGCCGGTCCCTGGCCTCCCGCAGCTGGCCCAAGGCACCGAGCCGCTCGGCGTAGCACAGCAAAGTCCGCGCACGTTCCAGGAGCGAGTCGTGGCCGGTTCTGCTCTCCAGGGCCTGGTTGAACAGCTGAAGCGACTGCTCCCCGTCGGCCAGCATTGCGCGACTGCGGGCAACAGCGCTGAACAGCCAGGGTGACCGCAGCCCAACGGATCGGCTTTCCAGGCGCTGCAGGGCCTGCGTGGCCTCGCGGTGCCGGCCCAGCCGGATGAGGACCTCCACAAGGTCCGGCTCACACCGCAGCAGCGTTGGATTGCCAAAACCCATGCCGATCTCCGTCGCGCGGGACAGCTGGGCAAAGGATTCCGCGAGGTCTCCCCGCAGGAGGGCAAAGTGGCCCTGGCAGGCAGCCAGCTGGGCGCTGATGGCCGGGTGGCTTTCCGCGCCCGAGTAGCGCTGCGCCTCAACGGCGTACCCCTGCGCCAGCGTCTCGTCGCCCAGGGCATGGGCACGCCAGAGCCGGAAGACATGCCGCATGCCTCGGTGGTACTTCATTTCAGGTTCATGGCGTTCGAGGTCATCAATGAGTTTGACTGCCGCACGCACGTTTCCCGCCCGGATCTCATTGTCCACCGCCAGGAACAGTGCGGTTTCCCGCCAGATGGTGTTGCTTGCCCCCGCATCGCTCCGCACCATGGCGAATGCTTCCCGCGCATGATCGTAGCGCTCCGCGTAGCTGAGGGAACGCCCCTGAACCAGGAGGCTGGGCATGCGGGCGTTTCCCGCCGGCTCGTGCTTCCTGCTGACGTTGCCGGTGTCTCCGCCCATGGCAGCTGTCAGCAGTTTGGCGCGGTCAGCAATGGCCAAGCTCTCAGCCGATGCTGAGCCGTGGAACTCAGCCCCCAAGGTGAGAAGTTCTGCGGCATCCTTCGGCTCCCAGCGTTCGGCATAGTAGAGGGCGGCGCCGGCCAGCAGGCTGGCCGCATATGCCGGGTCATGCTGGCCACATTCCTTCACGAGGCGCTGCACCATGCTCGAACGGACCGTCCCGCCCTGGATGAACTCGATCTCGAATGACAGGCCGGTCAGCCGGAGGATCAAGGCGGGATTGTGAGTGACCCGCTGCGCCCAGTCCAGGTAACGCCGGGCGTAGACGAACTCGCCCCGGTGGAACAGAAGCTCCGCCAGGGTGGTGAGGCGGGCAGCGGTTTCGGCTTCCCACGGATTGATGGTGAGGGCACGTTCGATGTACTCCACCGCGAACGGCACTTCCCCTCCGCGGATCAGGCCAACCGCGCTCCGGAGCAGCCCAAAGGGGGTCTGCCGTTCGAGGGTGGTGAAGCTCAGGTGCCAGCGGCGCGCGTAGGGGTCGGTGGCTTCGGAGGCCTGCGCCAGGGCCCGGTGGCCGGATGTGCGGACCGCCGGCGTCATGGCGGCGAAGACATAACCCCGGAGCAGCTGGTCCCGGATTGCCAGGTGTGGCCCGGACCTGCTGACCATACCGGTGGCCAGCAGTTCGTCCACCCCGGCCCAGGCATCCGGGCTGACTTTCTCCAGCGTGGCCATGTCACTGCGGCAGGACAGCGAGAGCAGGTCCAGGACGTGGCGCGCGCCCGGCGCCAGCGTGCCCACGGCGGACGCGTACCCGGCTTCAAAGCTGCCCTTGCAGGGCAAGGGGACGGGCAGGGCAAATTTGCCCTCCGCCTGCCGTTCCAGCAGCCGGTGGTAAAGCTCGACGGCGGCGAGCGGGTTTCCCAGGGTGGCTGCGGCAACCGCGTGGGCCGCCGCCGTCGTGGTGTGCCGCCCGGGCATTGCCTCCAGCATCCGCACACTGTCGCAGTAGCTCAGGGCAGCAAGCTGCAGGGCCGGCAGCCCGCTGAAGGGGCTGTCCTGGATGTCTCCGCGGACACTGAGAAACAACGCGATGTCCGTTCCGGCAAGCCGCCGGGCCAGGAAACCGATGACGGCCTGGCTGCCGGGATCCAGCTGGTCTGCGTCATCGATCACGATGACGGTCCGGGACGATGAGCGCTGGCACAGGGCGTTGAGGAGCATGCTCGACACCCTTGACACGTTCATGGCTCCGGCGGCGTCGCGCAGGAGCTCATCGCTGATCCGGTTCAGGACGGGCTCGTCCATGCCGTTGAGGAGGGCCGTGAGCCCCGAGAGTGGCCAGTCCGACTCTGCCGCGCTGGCGCCCAGGAAGACCGTACGGTAATCGCCCAGGGTAGGAATCTCGGACAGCAGGGCCGACTTTCCCGCCCCGCGTCCACCCACCACCGCGAGGGCGGACTCCTTGGAGCTCCGGATGACCGAAAGGATCCGGTCCAGTTCTTTGCTTCGGCCAATTAAGGACATGCGGTCTCCCCATCAGAAGGAGACCGTTATCCAGCGCTACCAGTTCCAATACGAAGCCGCGCCGTCCGGTCGCTTGCGTAACCGGGGGTTCGGCAAGCTGTCGGCTCATCACCTCCAGCACGGTACCCAGCCGTTAGAAGTGAATATAGCGCCGCCCAAGGACGGGCTGGCAGTCGAATAACCGCTGGATTCCATCAAGATTGCCGCATTCGTTTCCTCGACGTTTCGCAGTTGCCTCCTGGTAACCTCTTGGTTCACAGAACTGCGTGCGCCTGTGGGAAGATCTGATTTGGCCTCCCGCCGTCTGTGCCGATGCACATGAGCCCCCCGCCTTCTCCGCGTCTAGGGTGGGAGAAACATGTGACCCGCAGCACTGGGCGCCGGCTTGCCCGGCGACCGCCCCGGCCTGTTGCCCCCGGCGCAGGTTCCCATCAATTCGCAATGACCCAAAAGGACGGCGCACCCATGCCCGCTGACCAACAGTTAGTAAAGTCGCTCAAGCCGCGGCACCTCTCCATGATCGCGATAGCCGGAGTCATCGGAGCCGGCCTCTTCGTGGGCTCCGGCGCGGCTATCCAGCAGGCCGGTCCCGGAATCCTGGTGGCCTACATGGCGGCCGGCATTGTGGTGATCCTGGTGATGCGCATGCTGGGCGAAATGGCGGCAGCGAACCCCGAAACCGGCTCGTTTTCCACCTACGCCGACAAGGCGCTGGGCCGCTGGGCGGGATTCAGCATCGGCTGGCTCTACGCATGGTTCTGGATCATCGTGCTGGGCATCGAGGCTACGGCCGGCGCGGCCATCATGCACCGGTGGGTACCAGGTATTGACCAGTGGATCTGGGCCCTGATCCTGATGGTCCTGCTCACGCTGACCAACCTCGGTTCGGTGAAGTCCTACGGCGAGTTCGAGTTCTGGTTTGCCTCCATCAAAGTTGCGGCCATCGTGCTGTTCCTGCTGTTCGGTGCCGCGGCCATCCTTGGCCTGGTGCCCGGCGTCCCGGCGCCCGGCCTGACCAACCTGCTCGATAACGGCGGGTTCATGCCGAACGGTCCCGGTGCGGTCCTGGCCGGCATCCTGGTTGTGGTCTTCTCCTTCTTCGGGGCGGAAATTGCCACCATTGCAGCCGGCGAATCCGAGAACCCGGTGGACGCCGTCAAGAAGGCCGTAAAGTCCACCGTGTGGCGCATCCTGGTCTTCTACATCGGTTCCATTGCCATCGTTGTCACCCTGCTGCCGTGGAACGATGCCAGTGTCGCCAAGAGCCCCTACGTTGCCGTTATCGAACTCTTCGGCATCCCCGGTGCCGGCACCATCATGGACGTCGTGGTCCTGACCTCCGTCCTGTCCTGCCTGAACTCGGGCCTTTACACGGCCAGCCGCATGCTCTTCTCGCTGTCCAAGCGCGGAGACGCACCGGCCTCGTGGACCAAAATCTCCCGGCGGGGCGTTCCGGCCTCGGCAGTCCTGGCCTCCACGGTTGTGGGTTTCGTGACAGTCGGCCTGAACTATATTGCCCCGGACACCGTCTTCCTGTTCCTGGTGAACACCTCAGGTGCCATCGCCCTGTTCGTCTGGCTGGTCATCGCGTCATCCCAGCTGGTCCTCCGCAAGCGCATGGGCAGTGCCGCCAAGGACCTCGCACTGAAAATGTGGCTGTTCCCCTACCTCACCTGGCTGGCGATCGGCAGCATCGTGGCTCTGCTCATCGGCATGATCATCCTGGAGTCCACCCGGGAATCGCTGCTGCTGTCCGTCGCCCTGGCCGCGGTTGTGGTGGCCATCGGGGTATGGCGCTACCGCAGGTCCGGTCCGGCCGCTGCCGCCGGGGACGCCGGCGAACCGCAGGACGTGCCCGTGAAGGCGGGTCCGGCGTCGTAATTCCCCGCCTTGCCTGACCCTGACTGAAAACCGCAAGCCCGGAGCCGCCCTCGGCCCCAGGCGGGCGGTTTTCCACATACGGGCTGCCCCTGCTGCCGTTCGGCAAGCGTCCGCCCTAGGCTCGTGTCAAGCGCGAATCGCCTATCCGGTCCAAATGCACTAAGATATTGAAGTCTGTGCTGCGTCCTGCCTCCGTTCCGGCGGCGGGGCATCGCACGGCATCGCAAATGAACCTCCTGTTACGGAAATGCCGTAACCGCTTAGCCCAAAGGAGGTGGGTTCACATATGCGTCCTTACGAATTGATGGTAATCATCGACCCCGAGGTCGAAGAGCGTACCGTTGAGCCGTCGCTTCAGAAGTTCCTGAACGTCATCACCAACGATGGTGGAACCATCGAAAAGGTTGACATCTGGGGCCGTCGCCGGCTGGCTTACGACATCAAGAAGAAGTCCGAAGGTATCTACGCCGTGGTGAACTTCACCGCCAAGCCGGAAACCGCCAAGGAACTTGACCGCCAGCTGTCTCTTAACGAGACCATCATGCGCACCAAGATCACCCGCCCCGAAGAGCAGAAGGTTGTTGCTGAGTAATTTCAGCACCGACTTTCATTCTTTACCCCGCAGGAAACGCACTCTTCACCCAGGATCGAACAAGGAGGCAGTAGATGGCAGGCGAGACCACCATTACGGTCATCGGTAATCTCACCAATGACCCGGAATTGCGGTTCACACCGTCCGGTTCGGCAGTAGCGAACTTCACCATCGCTTCCACCCCGCGTACCTTTGACCGCCAGTCCAACGAGTGGAAGGACGGGGAAACCCTGTTCCTCCGCGCCGCCGTCTGGCGTGAAGCAGCCGAGAACGTCGCCGAGTCCCTCACCAAGGGCATGCGCGTGATTGTTACCGGCCGCCTGAAGAGCCGTTCCTACGAAACAAAAGAAGGCGAAAAGCGCACCGTCATCGAGCTTGAGGTCGACGAAATCGGCCCCAGCCTGCGTTACGCCAATGCCAAGGTCAACCGCACCCAGCGCTCCGGCGGCCAGGGTGGACAGGGCGGCTTCGGCGGCGGCAACAGCGGCGGCGGCTTCGGAGGCGGCAACTCTGGTGGAAACCAGGGCGGCAACTCCGGTGGCGGCTGGGGCGGCGGCAACCAGCAGGCTGCACAGGACGATCCCTGGGCCACGCCCGGTGTCTCCAACGCAGGCGGCTGGGGCAACGGCCCCGACTCCGAACCTCCCTTCTAAACAAACCAATAAAGGCCCGACGCCGGGACCGCACCAAGTGCCT
The DNA here is from genome assembly GCF_056279405.1 of Pseudarthrobacter sp. TE3704. Lineage (NCBI taxonomy): Bacteria > Bacillati > Actinomycetota > Actinomycetes > Micrococcales > Micrococcaceae > Pseudarthrobacter > Pseudarthrobacter sp. TE3704. The sequence continues at coordinate 164,960 of NZ_JBWCCJ010000001.1, read as the reverse complement.
CACGGCACCCGAGCGGCTGCCGCCGTCGGACCACCACCATCCCGTGGATCAACATCCACGGGCTCCCTAGATTAGGAGCTCCACGATGGCTAAGGCTGAACTCCGTAAGCCCAAACCAAAGTCCAACCCCTTGAAGGCCGCTGACATCACTGTCATCGACTACAAGGACGTAGCATTGCTGCGCAAGTTCATTTCCGACCGCGGAAAGATCCGCGCCCGTCGCGTCACCGGCGTTACGGTCCAGGAACAGCGCAAGATCGCACAGGCAATCAAGAACGCCCGCGAAGTTGCTCTGCTGCCTTACTCCGGCGCTGGCCGCGGCTAAGGAAGGGATTAACTAACATGGCAAAGCTCATTCTGACCCACGAAGTAACCGGTCTCGGTGCTGCTGGCGACGTTGTCGAGGTCAAGGACGGTTACGCACGTAACTACCTGCTGCCCCGCAACTTTGCCCTGACCTGGTCGAAGGGTGGCGAAAAGCAGGTTGAGTCCATCAAGGCTGCCCGCGCCGCCCGCGAGCACGCTTCCCTGGAAGACGCTCAGAAGCAGGCCGCTGCACTCTCCGCCAAGCCGGTCAAGCTGGTTGTCAAGGCCGGTGAGACCGGACGCCTGTTCGGCACGGTCAAGCAGGCCGACGTTGCTGACGCTGTTGAGGCCGCAGGCCTTGGCCGCATCGACAAGCGCAAGGTTGAACTGCCGGCACACATCAAGTCGGTAGGTTCCTACCAGGCAAACGTCCGTCTGCACGACGACGTTGCTGCTGTGATCGACCTTGAGGTCGTAGCTGGCAAGTAGTCTCTGACTGCAGGAAAGACCCCCGTCGCCGTAACCCGGCGGCGGGGGTTTTCTCTTGCTGTTCAGGGGGTATGAAGTTCGGCCATCACGTGCCGGTATCCGCTCCGGATCAGCCCGGCGAGGACGTCACGGTCGACGTCGTCCAGCCTGTTGATGTAGAGGCACGCCGCCCTCGTCCTATGCTTGCCGAGCGCCGGGAGCAGCCTGTCCGCGTCCGGGCCGTAGGTGAGGCTGTAGAGGGCGAGGTTCGCCTTGCGCGGTGAGAATCCTACGGCGGCGGAATCGCCCTCCCGTCCGCTGCCGTACCGGTAGTGGTACCTGCCGAAGCCGACGATGCTGGGACCCCACATGATGGCGTCCTGCCCCGTAACGGACCTCATCAACTCCAGCAGTTCAAACCCGTCAGCGCGCCGGGCCGGGTGTTCCACGGACGCCAGGAACTCCTCCACGGGCACGTCCGTGGGCCCGGTCTTGTTCTCATTCATCCAGGTAGTCTGGCAGACAGGCGGCAGCACAGGGAACATTCCCCGCGGGAATACTTCCGGGGCAGCATCAGTTCACCGTATAGATGCAAATGCATGTATGGTGAAGTGAACGAGCAACAGGAGAATGCCATGGAAACCCGCCGCATCACAGTTCTTTCCGCAGGACTTGGCGTACCGTCGTCGAGCCGCCTGCTGGCTGACCAGCTGGCCGCGTCGGCTGAGCGGCAACTGGCCGCGGCCGGATACGACGTGACAGTGGACGTCGTGGACCTCCGGGACCTGGCCGTGGACATCGCCAACAACTTCGTGACCGGCTATGCCGCTCCACGCCTTGCCGACGTGATAGCCGGCGTAGAGGCGTCCGATGGAATTATCGCCGTGACCCCGGTATTCAGCGCATCTTTCAGCGGATTGTTCAAGTCATTCATCGACGTCCTGGACCCCAAATCCCTGGACGGCAAGGCGGTCCTGCTGGGCGCGACCGGCGGTACGGACCGGCACCAGATGGTCCTGGACTACGCCATGCGCCCGCTGTTCAGCTACCTCCGCACGCGAATGGCGGCAACCGGTGTCTTTGCCGGTCCCCAGGACTGGGGCAGCGTGGACGGCGGCGGATCGTCCCTCGGGGAGCGGATCAACCGTGCGGCCGGCGAGTTCACCCGGCTGCTGGAAGGGCCCCAGCCAGGCCGTAAGCCTGCTCCGATGGAGTCCCTGCCCTTCGAACAGCTGCTGGCCGGGATTTCCGGAAACCGCTGACGCCTGGCGGCGGCGAACTTTCGGGAGGCGCCGGTCGTTGTGCGGGACATGAAATGCCCAGTGGATTCCGTAGACCTTCTGATGACCGAGCGCAGCGGGGTGGAGATCGATTACTGCCCGCAGTGCCGCGGCGTCTGGCTGGACCGTGGCGAGCTCGACAAGATCCTGGACCGGGCCGCGGACATGCCCGCTGCATCTCAGGCCATGCCGGCGCGTCCGGCACCCGGACCCACGCCGCCACCGCTCTACCCCAACTTCGAGCCCCGGCGGGAGCAGCCTCGCTACGACGACCGCAAGTACGGAAAACAGGGGCACGACCGTGACTATGACCGCCGGCACCAGCAAAAGAAGAAGGAAGGCTGGCTGGGCGAGCTGTTCGACTTCTAGTCGCGGCGTCCCGGCCCCTTCCGGGCGCCGGCCTTAGTCGTCCAGCAGTTCGATGAACTCCCGGGCCTGCTTCATGGAAATGTCGGAGTGCCGGGTGAGTGCCGTGGCCGCGGCCTCCGTGTCACCATTGCGTGCCAGGGTGCGGATCCTGCCGTAGATCTCGTCATTGAGCATGTTGCTGCTGACCTCACGGGTCACGTCGCCTTTGCTGGCGATGGCCCGGTACCGGTACGGGAACCGTTGGGGCTCATCGTCCTCGTCATCGTCCTGCTCCGGGCCGGCCACCTCGGGGCTTCGGTAAGGCTGCGGGTGGGCTGCCAGTGCGCCCACCGCATCGCGGGAAGCCCGCAGGCCATCGCCGGTGGCCTCGTAGTACAGCTTGATGGCGGCCATGGCCTGCCCCTGCGCGATCAACGCATAGAGCCGCCTGTGTTCGTCCTCTGACAGCTTGGCAGCGGCAGTGCGGGCCAACTCTGCGGACGTCGCAGCCGGCTGTGCCGGTTCGGAGGTGTGTGTTGCCTTCCGCCTGCCCATGGCGCGGACTGCCAGTGCAACTCCGGCGATGACAGCCAGGAGGATGAGGACAGGGACCACAAGCGATTCCATTGTTCTAGAGCCGTTCTATGTATTTTTTGGCGGTGGCCAGATCTGATTGCGTTGCTTGGCGGAGCAGCTTGATGGCCTGCACCTTTTGGCCGCTTCGGACCATGGCCTGCAGTTGCATGGCCAGCTGATGGTTCAGCTGGCCACCCCCGGCAGGCATTAACCCGTGGTGGCCCGAACCCGCGGCGGCGGCCTGGTTCAGCATGTCCATCCGGGCATGGTCCTGCTGCTGGGTATGCTGCTGCGTGTTCTGGCTGGGACGGGTCTTGGCCTCCAGCCTTGCACGCGCCGCAGTGGCGGCCTCGACCTGGGCTGCATAGTGCCGGGCCGAGCGCTCCGCGAGGTCGCGCTGGTATTTTTCCGCGTCCGACATGCCGGCGTCGCGGGGGGTCAGCGCCGTGAAGATCCCCCAGATGAGCGCCACCAAGACAATCGCAGGCAACAGCACCAGCAGTAGTTCGCCCATACATAGAGCTTATGCCAGATCCACTTTATCCACAGCAATATTCACCGATGCGCATACAGGAGGAAGGGCTGCAGGGCAAACGCTTGACGGCGAATATGAGCACGGCCACTTCCCCGGCACGAACTTGGTCACGGGTATGGATCGGGCTGGGGACAGGGCACCCGGCGCGTCGGGGCCTGTGGATGAAATTCCACAGAAGAAATATTTACTCCACATCCCCGGACGAGCGTTTTCGCAGGTCAGAGGGCTGGCGGGAGGCAAACTTTTTTATTATCCACAGCCTTTCGCACAGGCTGTGCACAAGCTATGCCGGTTAGTGCACAGGTTATCCACAGCCCTTCGGGGCTTCCGGCTTTGCTGCCGGGTCCCGGGGGGCTAGCGTAGCGGGGTACCTGTTCTTAGGGCAGTCAGCGGCTCCGGGATCCCCGGGAAAACTGCAGTCCCGGGCCCTGTGTGGGCCCACGGAACAGGCCTCTGTGGAAAACCTGTGGACAGTGGGGATAACTCCATAATTTCCGGTTCCAGGGACTGGCGGCAGCATTGTCAGACCCTGCCGATACACCTGTACGGGTGGCGGAGCACGGACTTTTCCGGATGAGGCCTCAACAGGACAGCAATAACCGGGCAACCCAGGCCCCGGTACAAATGGAGGACGGCAGCTTTGTCAATCGCGCATCTGGACCAGGTCGAGACCACCCGCGGATCAGACACCAGCCGGAAGCCTCCCCAGGACATCGCCGCCGAGCAATCGGTGCTGGGCGGCATGATGCTCTCCAAGGATGCCATCGCCGATGTTGTGGAAATCCTCCGCGGCCAGGACTTTTACCGGCCTGCCCACGAGACCATCTACGAAGCGATCATTGACCTGTACGGCCGGGGCGAACCAGCCGATGCCGTAACGGTCTCCGATGAGCTCACCAAGCGCGCAGAAATCAACAGGATCGGCGGCCCTGCCTACCTGCACGAGCTGATCCAGACCGTTCCCACCGCTGCCAATGCCGGGTACTACGCCGAGATCGTGGCCGAACGGGCCGTCCTCCGGCGCCTCGTGAACGCCGGCACCAAGATCGTCCAGCTGGGCTACGGCTCGGACGGCGAGGTGGAGGACCTGGTCAACCAGGCCCAGGCCGAGGTCTACGCTGTGGCGGAACGCCGGACGGCTGAGGACTACGTGGTCCTCAAGGACGTCATGGAGTCCACTGTGGACGAGATCGAAGCGTCCGGCCACCGTGGCGAAGGCATGACCGGTGTGCCCACCGGCTTTTTTGAACTCGACGAGCTCACGCACGGGCTCCACCCGGGCCAGATGATCGTTATCGCCGCCCGTCCGGCCGTGGGTAAATCCACCTTCGCCCTGGACTTTGCCCGCTCCGCCGCGATCAAGAACAACCTGTCCACGGTCATGTTCTCGCTCGAAATGGGCCGGAACGAGATCGCCATGCGCCTCCTCTCGGCCGAGGCCACCATCGGTCTGCAGGACCTCCGCAAGGGCACCATCAAGGACGAGCAGTGGTCCAAGATCGCCACCACCATGGGGCGCATGAATGATGCCCCGCTGTTCATCGACGACAGTCCCAACATGTCCCTGATGGAAATCCGCGCCAAGTGCCGCCGCCTGAAGCAGCAGCACGATCTCAAGCTCGTCATCCTCGACTACCTGCAGCTGATGAGTTCCGGCAAGAAGGTGGAGTCGCGGCAGCAGGAAGTCTCCGAGTTTTCCCGTGCTTTGAAGCTGCTGGCCAAAGAGCTCCAGGTCCCCGTCATCGCGCTGTCCCAGCTGAACCGTGGGTCCGAGCAGCGCTCGGACAAGCGGCCCATGGTGTCGGACCTCCGTGAATCGGGCTCCATCGAGCAGGACGCCGACATGGTGATCCTGCTCCACCGCGAGGATGTCTACGACAAGGAATCCCCGCGCGCCGGCGAAGCGGACATCCTGGTGGCCAAGCACCGTAACGGCCCCACCAAGGACATCGTGGTGGCTTTCCAGGGCCACTACTCCCGGTTCGCCAACATGGCGGCTGACGCCGGCGGTGGCGGCTTCTAGGGAACCGGGTCAGCCCTGGGTCAGCAAGTGGTTGGGGAGCCGGTTGCCCGGCGCCGTACCCCTGATCTCGAGAAGTTCCCGCGCGTGGGCGTGCAGCCTCTTATCCTCGTCGCTGACAGGCACCCAGGCGGGAATCGGCACTGAGTTGCCTTCGTCGTCGCGCGCCACCATCACGGTGAGGCAGTACGTCGTGAGGTTGAGCCCGCCGCCCTTGGGGTCGCCGGAGCGGACGTGTACCGCAATATGCATACCCTTGGTTCCGGTGTACACGAGGCGGGCCTCCACCTCCACCACGTGCCCGATCAGCAGGGGCCGGTAGAAACGGACTCCGCCCGAGAACACCGCCACGGTGTCCCGGCCGCAGTAGCGGGTGGCACAAACGTAGGCGGCTTCATCGATCCACTTCATGACGATTCCGCCGTGGACCTTGCCTCCCCAGTTCACGTCAGTGGGCGCGGCCATGAATCGGAGCGTCACGCGCTCTGCCGTACCGGCATCGGTATATTCCTGCCGGTTCATCGCTTCGACGATCTGCTCGCGGACCTTGATCCGGGCCAGGGCGTGGTCCCGCTGCTCAATCTCTTTGGGCGTGACGGGCTCGAACTGCTGCACGGGGATCGGTTTGCCATCCTCTCCGACAGCCACGAAGATGACCATGCATTGGCTGCGCATGGTGGCCGCGCCGCCCTTGGGATCTCCGGAGGACACAACAGTCCGGATGTGCATGGAGGACCGCCCGGTGTACACGATGGTCGCCTCCACCTCCACCATGTCGCCGCTGTTCACGGGATCCGCAAAGTGGATGTTCCCCACGTAGGCCGTGACGCAATAGGACTTCGCCCAGCCCACGGCCGCCGCATAAGCCGCCTTGTCCACCCACTCCAGGACCGTGCCGGCGTCCACCGACCCGCTGTGGCCCACGTCCATCGGCGCGGCCAGGAAGCGGAGGGTTACGGAATTCGGGGTGCCGGTGGACGTCATGCTGTGATCATACTGACGCCCCCGGTTACCCGCCGGTCGCCCCGGCAAAGAGACAAACAGAACTGCCCCGCCCGCCGAATCGGCGGACGGGGCAGGTCACTGTTGACCGGGACTAGCCGGCGCGGGTGTAGACGATGTCCGGCTGGGCAGGAAGCTCCATGCCTTCCCCGATGAAGAAGCCCGGGTGCGGCGGCTGGTTGTAGGAGATGTTCTCCCTTGCCACGGAGAGGCGGTACACCGGATCGTGCATCAGCGTCCGCAGGCGGACGTCAGTACCGGAAGGCGTGGTGTAAATCCGCAGTTCGGTGCTGTCTGCTGACGGCCAGGCGATCTCTTCCCGCCAGTCACCCAGCAAGTCGGCCTGGATGGCCGGGTTGCCCTTGGTGCTGTTGTTGGTCTTGGCACCGGTTGCTGTCAGCAGCCGGTCGCTGGAGGCGGTCTCCCAGTTCCACTTGGCGATGCTGGGAGTTCCGGTACCGGTGGTGGCATCCCAGTCGTGGTCGACAATTTCGCGGAGCAGGTCGCCGTCCCACCATGCCAGGAAGTTGGCGGCGGGGATCTTTTCCGCGATCAGCTCACCCTTGGTGGACCGGAGCTGACCGACGGGGGAGTTCCAGGCGGCGTCTCCGCCGATGGCCCAGCCTTCGGCACCGGCATACCGGGGATCGATGTCACCCGCAGCGCCGCGTCCGGTGTCCTTGAGGGCCGGAATGCTCCACAGGACCTGGCCGGTCCTGGAATCCCTGAAGGTGGCTCCGAGGTTTCCGCTGGAGCCCATGTCCTCGTGGACCGCGAACGTTTCCAGGCCCGGACGCGAGGGGTCAAGGTCGCTGGTGTGAATCGCGTCGCCGTGGCCCAGGCCCGTGCTGTAGAGCGCCTTGCCGTTGTCGTCGATGGTCATGGATCCGAAGACGAACTCGTCCTTGCCGTCGGCGTCCACGTCCGCGACGGACAGGTTGTGGTTGCCCTGGCCCCGGTACTGCGATCCGCTGATGTCCGAGTCGAACGTCCACCGCTTGACCAGCTTGCCGCCGGAGAGGTCGTACGTGACCAGGACGGCGCGGGTGTAGTAGCCGCGGCTGAACATCATGGACGGACGCTCGCCGTCGAGATAGGCCACGGCTCCCAGGAACCGGTCCACGCGGTTGCCGTAGGTGTCACCCCAGGCCCCCACGTCTCCGCGCGGCGGCTCATAGGCCACTGTGTCGATGACGGTGCCGGTGGCGCCGTGGAAGACGGTGATGAACTCGGGCCCGGTCAGCACGTAGCCGCTGCTGTTCCGGTAGTCGGCCCCGGCGTTCCCGATGACGGTGCCGGCACCGTCCCGCGTTCCGTCCGCCGTCTTCATGGCAACCTCGGCCTTGCCGTCGCCGTCGAAGTCGTAGGCCAGCAGCTGGGTGTAGTGGGCGCCCGCACGGATGTTCGGGCCCATGTTGATCCGCCAGAGTTTGGTGCCGTCCATCCGGTAGGCGTCCACGTAGACAAGGCCGGTGTAGCCTGCCTGGGAGTTGTCCTTGGCGTTGGACGGGGACCACATCTGGAGGATTTCGTAGGTGCCGTCGCCGTCAAGGTCGGCGACGCTCGCGTCACCGGCCGAGTAGCTGTAGGGCTGCCCGTCCTTGGTGTAGTCGTCCGCCGGCTTGTCCAGCTTGACCGACAGGTAGTCCCGGGACAGGGGCGTGAACTCGCCGGTGAGCTGTTCCCCGCCGTTACCCACGCTCTTGATGACGTAGCGGGAGGCGGCTGTGCCCGAGGGGTCCAGGAACGTGGTGCTGTTGCGGATGGGCTCGTCGGTGAGCTGAACGCCGTCGCGGATCACGTGGAAGCCCACCTGTTCCGGGTCCAGGCCCAGCAGGCGCCAGCCAACGCGCACTCCGCCGTCCGTCAGAAGTGCCACGGGTGCCCGGTCAAGCTGCTCCATCTGCCGGTTGACCACGGTGACCTTTTCCGTTCCCACAACGTGCGAAGGCGCGGATTCACCGCCCTTGTTCACGGTGGTGACGCGGTAGTAGTACTTGATGGTGGTCAGGACCGTGTAGTCGGTGTAGTTCACCTCGGTGGCCCGGCCCGCGTATTCGAACGGGCCGTCAGGTGAGGTGGAACGGTAGACCTGGTAGGCCGCGGCGTTGGCCACCTTCTGCCATTTCAAGGTCACGCTGGTCTTCTCCACGGCCTTGATGTCCACCTTGGTTGTGGGCGCGGGGACGGGCGTGCCGGGATCCACAAGGGCGGTCTCGAGCGTGTTGGAGGGAACCGATTCGAGGCCGGTGCTGTCCACGGCGGTGACGAAGTACTTGTAGGTCAGGCCGGCGAAGGCAGTGGTGTCCTGGAACGCAGGGGCGGCCACGTTTTCCGCGATGACCTGGGGTTCGGACTCGAAGGACGCCTGGCGGAAGACCTTGTAGCTGGCGGCGTCGGCCACGGCATCCCAGGCCAGGTCGACGGCAGGGGGTTCGGCCGCCGCGTTGACCGCTGTGGTGTGCAGGTTCGTGGGGCCCACCAGCAGCGGGGTGACCTCCAGGCCGTTAAGCCGCTGGCCCGAGCCGCTGATAGCCAGGTTCAGCTGCCCGTCCGAGACCAGGACCTGGTTGATGATCTTGGTGGCGGAGGAGGCGCGGCTGGAGGAGACCTGGCCGAAGGGAATGCCTTCGGCGGCCACGTCGGTCCGCGTGGAGCCGATCCAGTCGCTGTGGTACGTCTTCAGGGCATAGGTGCCGTTGGGCACGTCCAGCTGGAACTCGAAGCTGGAGCCGCTCAGGACGAAGTCCCGCAGCAGGTTGGTGGTGACGGCGCCGCGGTCCCGGTCGCTGAGGACCGAGATGTCCTTGAAGCCGAAGGTGCGTTCCGGGGTGTAGCCCATGGTCCGGTTCACCTCGGTGTAGCCGGGTTCGAGGGGTGCGCCCACGGGGCCGAAGTCGAACTTGTACTTCGCCTGCTTCGTGGTCACGGCCAGTGCGTCGCTGGGCTCGGAAAGGCCCTTGCCGTTCATGGCCGCAACGCGGACGCTGTAGGCGGTGCCTTCGGCCAGTCCCGCCAAGTTGGCTGTGGGCACGGTGGCGGTGGTGGTGAGCTGGTACGCGCTGTCCGGCTCGGACGCCAGCTTGCGGTACACCTTGTAGATGTCCGCACCCTCAACGGGCTGCCATTTCAGCAGTGCCCCGGCGTTGGAAACGCTGCCGGCCACGAGTCCCTGCGGCTTGGCGGGAACGGACGACGGCGGTGCGATTTCCTTGACGCGGGAGGCCAGAGGGACGCCGAGCTGCTTCACTCCGCCGGCCACCAGGCGGGCGATCTGGATGGCGCCGTATTCCTGGAAGTGCGTGTTGTCCACTGTTCCGGTGGGGCGGTTGGGGTAGACGCCGGCGTCGACGTGGAGGAACACGGACTTGGTGTCCTCCGGACCGATCGCGTCGTAATAGGAGCGGCTCGAGGCGGAAAGGTCCACCAGGGCCACATTGTCCTCGCCCGCCAGTTCCTGCATCTTGGCTACGTACTCCGGGAAGCTCACCCGGAACTTGCCGGTGGCCTCGTCAAAGTCGCGGCGGCCCACAGGGGTGACCAGGATGGGGGTGGCGCCGCGCTGCCGGGCGCCGTGAACATAGGTCCGCAGGTACTCCTTGTAGTCCTCGGGGGAGGCGTAACGGTCATCCACGCCGATGGTGGCATCGTTGTGCCCGAACTGGACCATGAGGTAATCACCGGGATTGATGACCCGGAGGATCTCATCGAGCCGTCCCTGGCTCATGAAGTTCTTGGAGCTCCGGCCGCCGATGGCATGGTTGCGGAAGGTCACAGCACCGTCGAAGTACCGGTCGATCATCTGGCCCCAGCCGGCCTGGGGCACGAACCCGGGGTCGTAGGTCTGCACGGTTGAATCACCGGCGAGGTAGACGCCGGGATCGGTGGTGGCCGTGCGGGGAGCCCGGGCGGCGATGACCAGTGAATTGATCTTGGCCGCTGTGCCGCTGAAATCGAGGTTCAGCTGGCCGTCCACCAGCGAAATGGGGAATTCCATTTCCAGGTACTGGCCTGCCGGCTTGTCCGTGAGCTGGACTTTGGCCATCTTCTCCGCGGTGATGGCGATGTTGGTTGCTTCCGCAGCGTCGCCTGCTATCAGCTTGACGGTGTAATCCCCATTGGGCAGGTCAACCAGGAACGTGCTGCCCTGGGCCTGGACGAAGTCCGAGCGGAGGGGGTCACCTGTGCCGCGGTCTGCTCCTGAGGTAACGGCGGTGTCGGTAAAGCCGAACTTCCCGGCTGCGGAGTATTGGGTGGCGGCATCGACGTGCGTGTAGCCCGCAGCCGTGGAACCGGGGCCAAAATCAAACTTGAACCCGCTGCCCACGGGCGGCAGTGCGGTGTCCGCGTGGACCGGCGGGAGACCGGTCAGAGCGATCGCGGCAGAGGCAACAGCCGCGGTGGCAGCCTTGGTGCCCGAGGTAAGGATCCTGCGGCGCTGCTGCGGCCCTGCCTCGGGGCCTGGTTTCGCTTGCGGGGGTTTCTTCACGGACATCTCCTTCGATGAGCGGTGGTGAAGCGGTCCCGGCCTTAGTTTGGAACGATTCAAAACGAGGGCGCACTTGTAGTGCAGGTGCGCGACGCAAGAGAAGGTTCCCGGAAGTGACCAGTTGAAGAAAGGCTGAGACCTGGGGTGCGGTGATGCAGTTCTCACTGCAACAGTCACAGGTTTATCAGCAGCAACAGCCGGCTGGCAAGCGTTTTCCCAATCTTTCCTGCGCCTTTACGATTGCGGGTCGTTCCTCAATGTTCGATATTTTGCCGCCTAAACGTCGGCGGCGGCCGGGCACCCAGGTGCCCAGCCGCCGTCGAGCGGTGTTTTTTGTGGCCGTGGTTAGGCCAGGACTGCCAGCTTGGAGTTGCTGCGGCCAAACAGGGTGCGGTCCACGGAGACCCGGCCCGCGCCGGTGAGTGCCAGTGCGAACGCGGCAGCGGCCAGGAGTAGGACCAGTTCGTAGCCGCCATTGGCGGCGAAGACGCCGGCCGAGGCGTGCACCAGGAACAGGGCGCCGAGCATATCCAGGGCCAGGAGGGCGGCAACCACCCGGGTCAGGATGCCCACGATCAGGGCGATTCCGCCGGCCAGTTCCAGGACGGCGACTGCCGGGGCTGCAATCTCGGCGGCCGGCACGCCCATCTTGGCGAACGAGGCCTGGGTGCCTGCGATGGTCCACTCGCTGAACTTCTGCCAGCCGTGGGCTGCAAAGAGGAAGCCCAGGACAATGCGGAGGGCCGTGATGGCGGTAGTGGTAAGTCGGGACTGGTTCATGGAAGATCCACCGTTTCGGATTTTGGTCGGAGCTGGACAGGTGTGCAAGCAGGGACGGATCACAGCGGCTTGAGGTATCCAGTCTTCCGCACCAAAGGTTGAAGAGTCAACTATATCGGTGGAAGTGTGGGCTTTGTCATGTCCGGCCGCACGACCGGCAGGTGAATGTCACGGAAGGTTAAGCTGGCACGGTGCCGCAACAATCGCCCTCCCTTCCCGTGGAGTCCCGCAAAGGCCATGCCCGGGAAATACTCCGCCTCGCTGTCCCTGCTTTCGGGGCGCTCGTGGCCGAGCCGCTGTTCCTGCTGGCGGATTCGGCCATCGTGGGGCATCTCGGCGTGGCACAACTGGCCGGCGTCGGACTGGCGTCCGCGGTGCTGCACACCGCCGTCGGGCTGATGGTCTTCCTCGCGTATTCCACCACTCCGGCCGTCGCCCGCGCCATTGGTGATGGACAACTGGGCAAGGCCCTCGCAGCCGGGCGCGACGGCGTGTGGCTGGCACTGCTGCTCGGCGTGGGCCTTGCGGTTGCCGGCTTCGTGGCTGCCGAACCTTTGATTGGCCTGATGGGGGCGGAAGGTGAGGTGCGGTCCTTCGCCGTGGACTACCTGCGCTGGTCCATGCCCGGCCTGGTGGCCATGCTGCTCATCTTCGCCGGCACGGGCGTTCTCCGCGGACTGCAGGATACGCGGACCCCGCTGGTGGTGGCCACCGCCGGCTTCGGCCTGAACATCGTCCTGAACCTGTGGCTGGTTTACGGACTGGGCTGGTCTGTCACGGGCTCGGCGGTGGGAACAAGTGTGGCCCAGTGGGCCATGGCGGCGGTCTACCTGGTGATGGTGCGGCGCAACGCGGTCCGCCACGGCGTCAGCCTCCTGCCCAGCTGGCGGGGCATCCGCAGCATGACCCGCGTGGGGTCCTGGCTGATGCTGCGCACGCTCAGCCTGCGCGCAGCCATCCTCGTGACCGTGCTGGTGGTTACCGCGCAGGGCGCAGTCAACCTCGCTGCCCACCAGCTCGCAATGACCATCTTTTCGTTCCTGGCCTTCGCACTGGATGCCCTCGCCATCGCCGCGCAGGCGCTGATCGGCAAGGAGCTGGGCGCCTCCAACGCGGGCAAGGCGCGCCTGCTCACGGGCACCATGATCCGCTGGGGAACCGGCTTTGGAGTGGTGACGGGCCTGCTGCTCGCCGCGGTGGCCCCCTGGGCAGGAGCCCTGTTCACGTCGGACCAGCAGGTCCAGTCCGTGCTGGCCGTTGCTTTATGGATCCTTGCGGCCGGACAGCCAATCGCCGGCTACGTCTTTGTGCTGGACGGCGTGCTGATCGGCGCCGGCGATGCCAAGTACCTGGCCCTTGCGGGGCTGGTCAACCTTGCCGTGTATGCGCCGCTGCTCGCCGCTGTTGCGATCTCCGGTGCGGGGGGCGCAGCCGGCCTGGGCTGGCTGTGGGCCGCTTTCGCGGTGGGCTATATGGCGGCCCGCGCCGTCACCCTCGGGGTGCGCGCCAGGTCGGACCGGTGGATAGTCCTGGGTTCGGCCTAGCGGTCCGCCCCACTAAACTGGACCGGTGACGCAACCAATAACACCCGCAGGCGCAGCAGCGGGAACTGCACCCCGGCCCGACCTGTGGAAGCCGGTGCTGCTCCGCTCGGCGGCGGCCCTCGTGTTTGGTGCAGTGACCATTTTCTGGCCATCGCCCTCCGTCGAGGTCATGGGCTGGGCCGGTGGACTGTACCTGCTGGCCACCGGCGTTGTTTCCCTTTGGGGCGCTCCCGCCACCGGGTTCGCCCGGGAATCCACGCCGGGCAAGTTGCTCTCCGCTGCGGGTTCAGTGCTCACGGGTGCAGGGTTCGCCCTGGTGCTGATGCACAGCGACCTGCTTTTTGGTGTCATAGCAGCCCTTGGCCTGGGGGTGGCTGGAGCCCTGGAGCTTTGGTGCGGCCTGCGGTTCCGCGGCCGGCACGTCCTGGCACGGGACTGGATTGCGTCCGGCATCATTGGCCTCGGAACCGCTGCCGTCCTGCCCTTCTTCATCAGCCTGGGTGCACACGCCCTGCTCGGAGTGGCCGGTGGCGGGGCAATCATTTCGGGCGTCCTGTGGGTACTCTCCGGTTTGACGCTCAAGCACGATGCCCGGGGCGGGGCCGGGAAGCCGTAAACTAGGAACGCGCGGTTCTACTCGTTGTAGAAAAATAGGGCCGGGCGAACCACCGCACTACGTAAACCAGGACGGCAGCGTGCCGCCTGCAGGGAGGATTCACCGTGGCAGACCAGCATCCAGGAAAACCGCGCAAGCTGCGGACCTCGGTGAAGGGGCCGCTGATGTTCTCCGCGTTTTGGGCCGTCGTCACCTTCGTGGCAGTCCTGATCTTTGCCTCCGGCGGCAGCGCCAAGACCCCCCGCTTCGACCTTGCCTTCACCGGCGCCGGCATCGCGTTCATCGTCACCCTGGTGATTGCGGCCATGCTGTCCATGAGCTACAAGGAAAATGCCGAGCACCTGGGCAAGGGCTCGGGCGTCAACCTCAGCTCGAAAAAGCCGTCCCACGGCTTCGGCGCCCCCGGCGCACAGAATCCGCCCGCTTCCGAGGCCGGACCCGAGGGGCCCTCGGACCGCTGACCCGCCGCCCTGAATTGCGGTGCCGCTAGCCTGCTGCCGCCTGCCGCGCGCGGTAGGCAGCCACGTGCATCCGGTTGGCGCAGTTACCGGTGTCGCAGTAACGCTTTGACCTGTTCCGGCTGAGGTCCAGCACGGCGGCGTCGCAGTCTTCTGCCTCGCAGGTGCGCAGCCGGTCCATCTCCTTGCCGCGGATGACGTCCGCCAGCGCCATGGCCGCTTCCGTGCTCATCCGGTCTGCCAGCGGCGCCTCGGGGGTCGTGGCGTGCAGGTGCCAATCCCAGCGATCGTGCTTGACCAGCTGGGGCAAGGCGTTCGCCTCGCGCAGGAGCCGGTTCACCGTTTCCACCGCTGCATCTTCACCGGCGGTCCACACTGCCGCCAACTGGCGCCGGAGGTCCCGCACGCTGGCGAGCTCCGCCTCGTCCCGGGTCCTGGAACCCGAAAAGCCTTCGGCGGCCAGGAAACTGTCCAGGTCTGCCTGTGCCGCAAGCTCCTCCCTGCCGTTCGCCGCGGAGTTGATGAGATTTACCACGGTGCGCAGTGCCACCTCAGTGTCAGGGGCAAAAACCATCTTGACTCCTTACAGTGCGGAAGCGTAATGTCATGACCATTACCCCACTTTACTCCTGACAGGAGGCGACGGTGCCTGCCGCCAACAACCACGCCCAGAACCGCCAAACACCCACTGCCCGGCGGGGGTTCCTGGCATCCGGGCTGGGGGTGGCGCTGTTCTCCTCCGCCGTCTTCGGGCTTTCCGGCTCGTTCGCCAAGGCGCTGCTGGAAACCGGATGGACGCCGGGAGCCGCCGTGACGGCCCGGCTCACGGGCGCCGCGATGATCCTCGCCATTCCGGCCATTCCCGCACTGCGGGGGCGCTGGCACCAGCTGCGGGACAACTGGGTGACCATCCTCCTGTTCGGACTGATCGGCGTGGCCGCATGCCAGCTGTTCTACTTCAATGCCGTGGCCCGTTTGTCCGTGGGCGTTGCCCTCCTCCTCGAGTACCTGGCACCCGTCATCATCGTGTTGTGGCTCTGGGCCGCCAGCCGGAAGCGTCCCCGGGCACTCACCTTCGGGGGAACACTGCTCTCCTTGGCCGGCCTTGTGCTGGTCCTGGACCTCACCGGTGCGGTCAAGGTGGATCCGGTGGGCGTGCTCTGGGGCATTGCAGCGGCGGTCTGCCTGGCCATCTACTTCTTCATCACCGCGAAGGAAAACGACACCCTGCCGCCCATCGTGCTGGCCTCGGGCGGCCTGATGGTGGGTGCGGCCGTGATGTGGCTTGCCGCAGCCACCGGCCTGCTCCCCATGGCCTTCAGCGCCGCAGACACGAAACTCGGCCCCTGGACCGCCCCCTGGTGGGTCCCGCTGGCCGGCCTGGTTGTGCTGGCGACGGTTGTGGCCTACGTCTCGGGCATCATGGCCGCCCGGGCGCTGGGTTCCAAGGTGGCGTCCTTCGTGTCGCTGACCGAGGTCCTCTTTGCCGTGATCTGGGCCTGGCTGCTGCTGGGGGAACTGCCGGGAGCTGTCCAGCTCCTGGGCGGCGTCCTCATTGTGGGCGGTGTCATCCTGGTCCGGGTTGACGAACTGCGGGCCACGGTGCCGCCCGTGCGCGGTGCAGGCACAACCACGGCGAACAAGGAAGCCAGGACACAGGCCGCGTCACCGCTGGAGCACGCCAACGACGTCGAACCGGTCCCCTAAGTGCCGCACCGCGAGAGGCGGCCGGAGGGTTAAACACATCAGGGCCGGACACCACATGGTGTCCGGCCTTGATGGTGTTCGCGCCGCGAAGGCTAGCCGTGGGAGGCGTCGAACTGCTGGTCGGCGTTGAGCTTTGCCCGGTTGCTGGCTTCCCGGAGAGCTTCAGTCACCTGGTTCAGCCTGTTGGTGTATTCGCCCCTCCACTGCTCCTTGAACTTGTCAGCATCCGGTCCCATCCACTGAGTGTTGTCCAGAAGAGCGGTGAGGGAATTGCGCTGCGATTCGATGACGTCCGCGCCCTGCCGAAGGTTCTTGCCGAGCGTACGAAGCTGCTCAACGTCTGCACCCCAAATAGCCATCAGTTTCTCCTTGTGTGGTGAGTGGATCCGAACCAGGTCGGCATCCCCAGCGGCCCCCGGCTTGTCCGGAAGATCCATTGCCTAAAACCTACCCCGGCCGTCAAAACAGTGTCGATGGGCACCCCTGCCCATGCCGTGCTCCCCATGGCCGGGTGCCAGCAACCTGTGCAGGAGGGGTCGATCCCAGGCGCTCCAGAGCCTAGCATGGCCTTATGTGCCGGAATATCCGAACCCTTCACAACTTCGAGCCGCACGCCACTTCCGAGGAAGTGCACGCCGCAGCGCTGCAGTATGTGCGCAAGGTCAGCGGCAGCACCAAGCCGTCCAAGGCCAACCAGGAAGCCTTCGAGGAGGCGGTGCACGAGATCGCCCACATCACCCAGCACCTCCTGGACTCTTTGGTTTCCCAGGCGCCTCCCAAGGACCGGGAAACTGAGACAGCCAAGGCCAAGGCCCGCGCCGCGGTGCGCTACGGCGCGGCCTGACTAGTTTTTCGCCGCTCCCTGTGGTTGATTGCCGAAGCTGCGCAGCCGAAGTGAGTTGGCCACCACCAGGACGGAACTGGCTGCCATCGCCCCACCCGCGATCATCGGGTTGAGCAGCCCTAGCGCGGCCACCGGGATGCCCACGGCGTTGTAGAAAAACGCCCAGAAAAGGTTGGTCTTGATGGTGGCCAGGGTCCTCCGGGACAGCTCGATGGCCTGGGCAACCTGTGCGAGGTCGTTGCCCATCACCGTCAGGTCCGCGGCCTCGATGGCCACATCCGTGCCGGAACCCATGGCAATGCCGAGGTCCGCCTGGGCCAGGGCGGCAGCGTCATTCACCCCGTCGCCGGCCATGGCCACGGTGGCGCCTTTGGCCTGCAGCGTGCGGACCGCCTCGACTTTCCCTTCCGGCAGGACACCGGCATAGACGTCCTTCGAATCGATGCCGACGGCGGCCGCCACCTGCGCGGCCACTGCGGCGTTGTCACCCGTCAGCAGGATGGGGCGCAGCCCCAGTTGCTTTAGCCTGGCCACCGCTGCGGCCGAGCCTTCCTTGATGGTGTCCCGCAGGCTGATGACGCCGGCAGGAGTCCCATCCACGGCAACCCAGATGGCGGTGGCGCCGGCGGCTTCCGCTGCCGCCAGTACCGCGTGCTGACCACTGGCGGGCGTGATGCCGTTGTCCTGCAGCCACCCGGTCCTGCCGGCGGTCACCTGCTTGCCGCCCACGATTCCCGACACTCCGCCGCCCGGGGCGGAACGGAAGCGCTGCACCGGAGGCAGGAAACCGCCGTCGTCCGCTGCCTGTGCGTCCCTGGCCGCTGCCGCAATGGCGTGGGCCACGGGGTGCTCCGATGCCGATTCCACGGCTCCGGCCAGCCGGAGGACCTCATCTTCCCGGAAGCCCTCGAATGCCACCGTGGCATCAACGGCGAGGATGCCCGTGGTCACGGTTCCGGTCTTGTCCAGCAGGATGGTATCCACGGACCGGGTGTCCTCGAGGACCTGCGGTCCCTTGATGAGGATGCCCAGCTGCGCACCCCGTCCCGTGCCCGTCAGCAGGCCCACGGGAGTGGCGAGCCCCAGGGCGCAGGGGCAGGCGATGACCAGGACGGCGACGGCGGCGGTGAACGCGGGCCGCAGCCCGTCCGCAAAGTCCGGGCCGGCCAGCAGGAGCCACAGCAGGAAGGTGGCCGCGGCGATGGCCAGGACCACCGGAACGAAGACGGCGCTGATGCGGTCGGCGAGGCGCGCGATGGGTGCCTTGCCGGTCTGCGCCTGGGACACGAGGCGTGCCATCTGCGCCAGGGTGGTTTCTGAGCCGACCCGTGTTGCCTTGACCAGCAGCCTGCCGGAGGTGTTGATGGTTGCGCCGGTCACGGGGCTGTCCGGTCCCACTTCCACCGGTACTGACTCACCTGTCACCAGGGACGCGTCCACCGCCGAATGCCCCTCGACCACTAGGCCGTCGGTTGCAATTTTTTCGCCGGGCCGCACCACCAGGACGTCACCCACCTGGAGCTGGTCCGCCGGGATTCGGTGTTCCATGTCGCCGCGCAGCACAGTGGCATCCTTGGCGCCCAGGTTGAGGAGGGCCTGCAGGGCGTCGCCTGCCTTCTGCTTGGCGGTGGCCTCCAGGTACCGGCCCAGCAGCAGGAAGGTGGTGACCACCGCCGCTACCTCGAAGTACAGGCCACCGGTCTCCATCCCCTCCATGCCCGGGTGTTCGGTCATGCGGGGATCCAGGAACAGCTGCCAGGCGGAGAACAGGTACGCCGCGGCAACACCGATGGATACCAGCGTGTCCATGGTGGAGGCCAGGTGCCGCGCGTTGATGGCGGCTGCCCGGTGGAAGGGCCAGGCCGCCCACGTCACCACCGGCAGCGCCAGTGCAGCCGCCACCCAGCCCCAGTGCGGAAACTGGAACGCCGGGAACATGGAAACCAGGAACACGGGCACCGTCAGGACGGCAGCCAAAATCAGGCGGGGCCGGAGCCGTGCCGCCGCGGCGTGGTTGGCTTGCGCGGCGCCACCGGAGACTTGCTCGGCATGCTCGCTCGTGCCTCCCCGGCGGCCCCCTGGACTCGCAGGCTCGTCCAGGGAACCCTGCCGCCGTGGGCCCAGCTTAGACGCATGCTGCCGCACGTCCCCGGCGTCACCGCTTGCGGACAGCTCACCTAGCGTGCTGGCGTTATGGCTCGGATAGCTGGGCGAGTGCAACCTTGCCTTGTACCCTGCCGCGTTGACAGTGCTTATCAGTTGCTCGTCGGTGATTCCTTCGGGCACCGTTACGTGGGCGGATTCCAGTGGGAGGTTGACTGAGGCCTGCACACCGTCGAGTTTGCCGAGCTTCTTTTCCACGCGGTTGACGCAGGAGGCGCAGGTCATGCCCTCGATATCCAGCTCCACCACCCGGTTGCCCGGCGGGTGGAGCAGTTCCTGGGAACTCATGTCTGTTGTCCCGGGACCTTTCTAGGCTTCGTTGGCGACGACCAGGTAGCCGGCCTCTGCCACTGCCTCGCCGATTTCGGAGGGCGAAAGCTCTTGCGCGGACGTGATGGTGACGGTGGAGATGCCGCCGGCATTGAGTTCGACATCCACGGCTTCCACTCCAGCGAGGGCTTCGAGTTCTTCACTGACCGCCGAGATGCAGTGGCCGCAGGTCATTCCGGAGACGCTGACGGTAGTGGTGGTGGGGGAGGTGGTGCTCATGGCTGGCTCCTTTGGGTCTTGCCGGCGGTAGCCGGCGATGGCGTTGGGGGGTAGCTCTCAGCGAAGCAGCCGGCCGATGGCGTCGGCAGCTTCCTTGACTTTGGCATCAATGGCTTCGGCGCGGGCGGCCGGGTCCGGTTCGGAGGCGGCGCCGACCACGCAATGGCCGATGTGCTCTTCCACCAGGCCCAGGCTGACGGCGTGCAGGGCTTTGGTGACGGCGGAGACCTGGGTGAGGATGTCGATGCAGTATTTGTCCTCGTCCACCATCCTGGCGATTCCGCGCACCTGGCCTTCAATGCGCTTCAGGCGCCGGAGGTAGGCCTCCTTGTTGCCGGTGTACCCGTGGTCCGGTGCGGAGTCCGCTTCGGGCGCGGCGACTGCTTCTTCCGTAGGGTTCATACGTCCACCGTATACCCCATGGGGGTATCGAGGCAAGTACCCCCTAGGGGTATGCGCTGCATCGCGGGTTTTGGGCACAAAAAAGCTCCGGAGTGCGTTATTGGGGGATACGCACTCCGGAGCAGCTTTTGGGCAAACGCGGGATCCACCTCGGTGGATCCGGCCTGCTTGAATCAGCTTACTGGCTGGTAGTGCCCTCCGCCAGCACCGCGAATAACTACTTTCGCTTTATTATTGGAGGGCCTGAACAGCGGTCCCGGCAGTGCTTACGGCCGGTCCTCGTGGGCGGGCATCTTATACGGGACCACCAGTACCGGCCTGCTTTGGTGATGGCTCAGCCAGGCTCCCACCGATCCGTTCAGCGCTTCCGAGAGGCGGTGGGAGAAGCCGCGTTCCGAAGTGCCGACAATAATCATCGGCGCGTTGGTTTCCGCCGCCAGCCGGCCCAATGCCCGGGCCGGATCGCCGGAAAGCGTGCGGAGCGTCCACTCCACGCTGCCGCCCCCGGACGGCACCTTTTCCACCGCGGCCTGGACGTCCGCCTTCAGTCCGGTTGTCAGGGCGCGGATGTCATCATCGTCAGCATCCGGGTGCAGGGAAAGCCGGTGTGCTGAGCGCGCCGGATCCCATTCCACCAGGTAGCTGGCTTCATCCACGTAGGCGCACACCAGCGGCGTGCCCAACCGGGCGGCGAGGACAGCCGCGGTCTGCAGGACCTCCGGGTGCTGCTTGGGCATGATCCCTACCAGCAGCGGGGCCGTGCCGCTGAATCGTTCGGATGTCATAGCCCATTGTCCGCCCGGTGACAGACCCCTGAACAGGTACGGGACCTTGATTCCTCAAGAAACCGCAGGTGAGGCCGTCACTACCACGTTCTTTCCCCACGGGTCCTCGGTGTAGCAGCTGATGAGGACCAGGCGGTTGGGCACGATTTCCCAGACAGGACTGTCCTTCAGGCTGGACTTCAGGTACGTCGTGACGTTCTCCACCTGGTAGGTCATGGTTCCGGCCGTGGTGTCGACGTCGAAGCGGTGGCCCACCGTGGCGGCGGAACTCAGGTGGTTGAAGGGCGCCTCGGCGCCATCCCAGCTATGGCCGATCACATAGGTTGTATTGGCCGACCCGGCTCCGGGCATCCCGAACGGGGTCAGCCAGTAACCGTCTTTCGTCTCGGGCGGCACAATCGTTTGGCTCGCCTGTGCAGCGCTGTCGGGCTGCAAAGGGTGCACCGGCACGTCGAAGCCTGCAGACGGATAGCGGATGCGTACCGGGGCTGCCGCCGCTGGAAAGGCCGGTTCCTGCACAGGCGGTGCCGCCGTCGTGCCTTCCCCCGGCGTCGCGGGAGCAACCGGGGCAGCAACCGTTCCTTCCGCCGTGCCGGTGACAGTGATGGGCTCCGGCTCCAAAGACCGCACTTCGGCGGCAGTGGGCGCTGAACTGCCGACGGCGGCCGGTTGGGTCAGCTGGAGCAGCGGCCCGCCGAACGTGATGGACAGGAAGGCAAGGACGCCGCACAGCAGGATGGCGAGGTCGCCGCGGTTCCAGCGGCGCCAGCGGCGCCGGACCTGGGCGGAGTGCCGGCTGCGTTCCCGGGACATTGTGCTCCTCATCTTTGTCATCGGGATGAAAAGGAAGGAAGGCGTCCCGCCGGGCACTGGCGGAACGCCTTCCTTGTCAGGAGGCCGCTGCTTGCGGCACGGGCGGCGTCAGTTCGCCATGGAGGAGCCGGAACGGCGGCGCAATGCCACAGCCGCTCCCGCCGCCATCAGCGCACCGAGCCCGCCAAGCCAGGCAGGGGAGCTTTCAGCGCCGCCGACCGCAGTCTGGGCGTTGTACCCCTGATTGGTTCCGAGACTGTTGGTTCCGAGGCTGTTGGTTGCGGTGGCCGCAGCACCCGCCCGCGGAGCTGCCTGCGGCACGGGAACCACCACGGCACCGGACGCAGGGACGGCAGCAGCCGGAGGATTGACAATCGGAGCGGCTGCGGGCGGTTCAACGACGACGGCCGGCACCTCGGCCGGGGGATCCACCGGCGTTACCGCGGGCGTTTCGACGACGGGCGGCTGCTCGACGACGATCGGCGGCACCACCACAGGAGGCACAACGGGTGGCACGACGACCGGAGGCACTACGACGGCGGCAACGCAACCGCCGGCATGGATTGCGATCCCGGCAGCGTCCCAGTTCTGTCCGCCCCACAAGTGCTCGTTGGGCGGGATGATGTCATCGCCGTGGTGATCGTGGCCATGGAGTCCGGAATCGTCAATGGTGTTGGAGGTGTAACCGCCCCCTGCTTTCGCGTGACAAAGGCTGACGTTGTCGGATGCTGCCATGGCCGGGGCGGTCAGGCTGATGAGCCCCAGCCCCAACACCCCCGCAGTGATGATGGTGCGTTTCATAAGTCTTCTCCCCAGTGTGATGTGAAACGGACCATGTTGAGGAGGGCCAGCGGTGACGCCGATGCCCCAGCACACGGTCAGCTTGCTTGAGGTTTCAGGCTAGGAGCGACGGCGGGGGCCGGTCGCCAGTAGGTGGTACTCGTCTTTCATGGGCGTCCGGAGGCCCGGTTACTTGTGCGTACCCGAACATTGGCCCGGGCTACTTGCCGGACAGGATGAGCCTTGTCCACGAAAAGCGCCGCGCCTAACGTTGAAGCAAACGAAAGGGTGCGTGGACGTCATGGAAATCTACATGTGGTGGCTGGACCTGGATCTTGCGACCAAGGAATGGCTGAGGGAGAACCTTCGCGCGGAGGAACTGCCGCTTCCGGTGCTGCAGGGTATCGCCGAAGCGGGCGGGCCCCACCCGGACAATCCGGCAGCGGTGCTGACGGAGGATGACTGGGACTTTATCGAGACGCAGTCGGAGTTCGTGGACTAGGCAAAAGTCGTTGCGGGCAGCCCACCGCGGTGGTTGCATGGTGGGCATGGCATCCGCAGAGAGTTTTGTCTTAGCGATCGGCACCAAAAAAGGGCTGTGGCTGGCCACCAGCCAGGACAGGCGCGACTGGTCGTTTACCGGCCCGCATTTCCTCATGAGCGAGGTTCCCAGCATCGGGATTGATACCAGGGACGGCCGAACCCGGATCATGGTGGGCGTCCGGAACGAGCATTGGGGTCCCACCGTTGCACATTCCGATGATCTCGGTGCCACCTGGTCCGAGCCGGAACAGGGCGCCATCAAATTTCCGGAGGACACCGGCGCCGCGCTGGAGCGCATCTGGCAGATTTATCCCGATCCCGATGCCGATTCCCGTCCGGGAGTGGTGTGGGCCGGAGCGGAACCCATCTCCGTGTGGAAATCCACGGACGGCGGCGAACACTTCGAACTGAACCGGGGCCTGTGGGACCATCCGCACCGCAGCGAATGGGGTGCAGGCTACGGCGGCGCGGCCGCCCACTCCATTGTGGTCCACCCGGCCGGGGAAACGGTCCACGTGGCCATGAGCACCGGCGGCGTGTACCGCTCGCTCGACGGCGGCACCTCCTGGGAGGCCCGCAACAAGGGGATCTCCGCCTACTTCATGCCGGACCCCAATCCCGAGTTCGGCCAATGCGTCCACAAGATTGCGGCCGACCACGCGGTGGACGGACGCCTGTACGCGCAGAACCACCACGGCGTGTACCGCACGGACGACAATGCGGACAACTGGACCTCGATAGCGGATGGGCTGCCGGCCGACTTCGGCTTTGTGATGCTGACGCATCCCCGCCGCGAGGGAACGGCCTGGGTTGTGCCGCT
Organism: Pseudarthrobacter sp. TE3704; assembly: GCF_056279405.1. Classification (NCBI taxonomy): domain Bacteria; kingdom Bacillati; phylum Actinomycetota; class Actinomycetes; order Micrococcales; family Micrococcaceae; genus Pseudarthrobacter; species Pseudarthrobacter sp. TE3704. Next base: position 141,132 of record NZ_JBWCCJ010000001.1, on the reverse strand, counting down.
GAAAGCAGATGGGGAACGCATTCCCCCCGACGGCGAACTCGCCGTCCACCGCACGGATGACGCAGGATCCACGTGGAAGCGGCTGTCCTCCGGGCTGCCAACGGCCGAGTACAACAGCGTGTTGCGCGACGCTGCCTCGGTGGACACGGCGGAGCCTGCCGGCGTGTACTTCGGCACGCGCGGCGGCAGCGTCTATGCCAGTGCGGACGAGGGCGAAACGTTCAGGGAAGTGGCAGCCCACCTGCCGGACGTTCTCTGCGTGCGGGCCGCAGCGGTGGCCGGTGCCTGACATCACGGTGGTGCTTCCCGGCGTCCTGCAGCCACTGGCCGGCGGGCAGTCCGTACTGACTGCGCCCGCCGACGGGCCGATGACGGTGGATAAGCTGCTGGATTCCGTGACCTCCGGCTACGCGGTGCTTGCCAGGCGGCTGCGCGACGAAACGGGCGCGCTGCGCCGCTTCGTCAATATCTACGTGGACGGCGATGAGGTGCGGCGGCTGCGGGGGCTGGAAACCGAGGTAGTGCCGGGCCAGGAGGTGCTGATCATCCAGTCGGTGGCCGGCGGCTGAGCGTCACTCCGCCGCGGCTGCGGGCAGTCCTTACTGACTGCGCCCGCCTCCGCGGTGTGTACTGCCCGGAAAAGGTTTACTGGCGGCCGGCCTCAGGCGACCCGCCACACGCTGCATTCGTCCGTATTGATTGCTTTCCGCAGGCCCGTGACCCGGTCCATGATCCAGACGACGCCGATGCCCGGCGCCGTTTCCTGGACGCTGCCGCGTCGGATCACCACGTCGTCGTAGGAAGGCCCGACGGAAAGGCGGGCTTCGATTTCATCGCCGCGGTGGAGCTGGTCCAGGGCGCGGACTCTGGTTACATGCGTGGTCGCTTTCTTCAACATGGCGGGGCCTCCTGGCTGGGGCTGGTGCCGGCTCTTGCCTGCACTATCAGTGTGGCCGGGCAATGTTGCGTGCTGGTTTCCCCGCGGTTAGGTACCGGTTAGTTCTTCGAACCGGCGGTGTTTCTCCGGCACGGCAGGTGTCCGCGGGGCCGGCGCGGGCGGGCCCCTAAGGTAGACCCATGGAGATCGTGCAGGGGATCTGGACGTCGGTGCTGGCTGCGGCGGCGCTGGCGCCGCTGGCAACCTTCGGTGTGGTGCTGGTCGCCTTCCTGGCGTACCGGCAGCGGGACCGGGCAGACCGGCGGGACCAGTGGTGGAAGCGCGCGCAGTGGGCCATTGATTCCGCCCTCAACGACGCTGATCCGCAGCGCCGACTGGCCGGGTTGAAGGTGCTGGTCCAGCTCATCGGCAGCGACCTTGCCACGGCGGAGGATGCGGACCTGATGAGCGCCATCGCCGTCGGCATCCGGAACCAGGAGCAGGACAGCAGGCGGCGCAGTGTCAGCGTTTCCGCCTCCACACAGGACCTGATCGTGGCGGAGGCCGGGACCCTGCTGCGGCTCGCCGACGCCCTGAGGCAGCGTTCCGGCTAGGCCGCCGCGCGGTTGCGGTAGCCGGACAGGAACGTGGAGATCCGGCCCACTGCCTCCTCGATGTCCAGCACGGACGGCAGGATCACGAACCGGAAGTGGTCCGGCGCCGGCCAGTTGAACGCCGAGCCGTGGGAGACCAGGATCTTCTGTTCCTGCAGGAGGTCCAGGACGAACTGCTCGTCGCTGGCGATCGGGTACAGTTCCGGGTCCAGGCGGGGGAAGAGGTACATGGCCCCCGACGCCGGGACGCAAGTAACGCCGGGAATGGCCGTCAGGAGCTTGAACGCGAGGTCCCGCTGTTCCCGCAGCCGCCCGCCCGGCTGGACCAGCGCCTCAATGCTTTGGTAACCGCCAAGGCACGTCTGGATGGCGTGCTGGGCGGGAACGTTTGGGCACAGCCGCAGGGACGCCAGCAGTTCCAGGCCCTCACGGTAGGCCGCGGTGGCGGCCAGCGGCCCGGTGACGGCCACCCACCCCGCCCGGTATCCGGGCATCCGGTAGGCCTTGGAGAGGCCGCTGAACGTCAGGCAGCAGACATCCTCGGCTACGGACGCGGTGTGGATATGCTGCGCGTCTTCGTAGAGCACCTTCTCGTAGATCTCGTCCGAGAACAGGACCAGGTTGTGCTTCCGGGCCAGCGCCGCGAACTGCTCCAGCACCTGCCGGGGGTAGACCGCACCGGTTGGATTATTGGGGTTGATGATCACAATCCCCTTGGTGCGGCTGGTGATCCTGGCCTCGACGTCCGCCATATCAGGCCACCAGTTCTCGGCCTCGTCACAGAGATAGTGCACGGGCACGCCCCCTGTCAGGGTGACGGCGGCCGTCCAGAGGGGATAATCCGGTGCGGGGACCAGGATTTCGTCCCCGTTCTCCATGAAAGCCTGCAGGCACATGGAGATGAGCTCGCTGACACCGTTGCCGATGAAGATGTCCTCCACGCCAATCTGCATCAGGCCACGGGTCTGGTAGTACTGCGAGATGGCGGTCCTGGCCGAGAAGATGCCCTTGGAATCGCTGTAGCCCTGCGCGCTCCGCAGGTGGTGGATCATGTCCACCACCACCGACTCCGGAGTCTCCAGTCCGAACGGGGCGGTGTCCCCGAGGTTCATCTTGAGGATCCGGTGCCCCTCTGCCTCCATGTTCTTGGCAGCCTGGAGGATGGGCCCGCGGAGTTCGTACCGGACGTTCTGGAGTTTGCTGGAGTGTTGCATGGCGCGCATGGTTGATCTTTTCATAAAGGCCGGCGCCGGGCGCCCCCGTTAACGTGCCGAAGCGTTAGGGAGCCAGCCGGTCGCCTTTCCGGTGCACACGGAACCAGCGGTAGCCGTAGCGCCCGAGCTTGACGCTGAAGCTGCCGTCGGGCTCCAGGGGAACATTGTCGCCGTCGAACAGGTCCAGCAGGACAGCGTCCCTGTACCCCCGCCCAGAGCCGTCCGCCGGGCTGAGGCATGCCTGGATGTTTGCCGCGCCTTCGCCCAGGTTGTGCAGCAGGACCAGCATGCCGCCGTCGGAACTGCATGTGTGCGCAAACACGGCGGGTTCGGGCTGGTCGAGGACGGCGAACTCCCCCCACCCCAGTTCGGGGGATTCGCGGTACCGGTGGATCACGGTGGACATGAAGTTGAACAGTGAATCCGGATCCCGCTTCGCGGCTGCCGCGTTGACGTGCTCCGGCCCGTACTCCCCCCTGGCCAGGGGTGCCACCAGCTCGGAGGCCTTTGCGGTGGAGAATCCGCCGTTCTTTTCGCTGGTCCACTGCATGGGCGTCCTTACCGCAGCCCGGCTTTTCTGCCGAAGGTCCTCGCCCATTCCGATCTCTTCGCCGTAAAACAGCACGGGGGTGCCGGGCAGGGAGAACATCAGGGAATACACCATCCGGAGGCGCTCCTGGTCGCCGCCGAGCATCGGCGGGAGCCGCCGCCGCAGGCCACGGCCGTAGATCTGCATGTTCTTCTCCGGCCCGAAGGCGGCAAAAACCTCTTCCCGCTCGCCGTCGCTGAGCTTGTCCAGCGTCAGTTCATCGTGGTTGCGCACGAACATGGCCCATTGGTTGTCCGGGTGGAGCGGCGGGCGGCCCTTGAGCGTTTCCGCCAGCGGACGGGCGTCCTGCCGGGCCAGCGACAGGTAGATGTGCTGCATGGACATGAAGTCGAACTGCATGTTCAGCTCATTGCCCTCCGGCCCGCCGAAGTACTCCACCTGTTCCTTGTACGGCAGGTTCACTTCGCCCAGGAGCACTGCGCTGCCGTTGCGGCGGCTGACGAAGCTGCGCAGCGCGGCGAGGTACTCGTGCGGATCCAGGTTGGCCGCCTCGTCCTTGGGCTGGCCCCGGGTCTCCAGGAAGAAGGGCACGGCGTCCAGCCGGAATCCGTCCAGCCCCAGTTCCAGCCAGAGCCCCATGGCCTTGGCGATCTGGTCACGGACCCCGGGGTGCGTCACATTGAGGTCCGGCTGGTGCTTGGCGAACATGTGCAGGTACCACTCTCCGGTGGCCTCATCCTGCGTCCAGAGCGAGTCCTCCTCCCCGGGAAACACAACCTCGGAGGACGTGTCCGGGGGAGTGTCCTTCCGCCAGACGTAGAAGTCCCGGTACGGGTTGTCGGTTGATTTCCGTGCCTCGACAAACCATGGGTGCTGGTCCGAGGTGTGGTTGACCACGAAGTCGGCAATCACGCGCATGCCGCGGTCCTTGGCGGCCCGGATGAACTCCACTACGTCTCCCAGCGTGCCAAGCCGGGGATCCACGCCAAAGAAGTCGGTCACGTCGTAGCCGTCGTCCCGGTCGGGGGACGGGTAGAACGGCATGAGCCAGATGCACGTCACGCCCAGGGCGGCCAGGTAGTCCACGCGCTGGGTAAGGCCCGCGAAGTCACCCAGGCCGTCGCCGTCGTCATCAAAGAATGTCTCCACGTCCAGGCAGTAGATGACAGCGTTTTTCCACCAAAGGTCCGAGGTCTCGGCGATCCTCATGCGGACGCCCCGGCGGCCGGTTCGGTGGAGGCACCGGCAAGCTGCGGGACACCGGATGCGCGCAGCCGGGGCAGGACCTCCGCCGCAAACGCGTCGATGAAGGGAGCCTGCTCCTGCCCCACGAAGTGCAGGTACAGCTCGTCGAAGCCCAGCCCGGCGTACTCCGCCAGCCACTCAACGTGCTGGTCCAGGCTCGATGACACGTTCACGGTCTTGCGGACCTGGTCCTCTGTCACGTGTTCGCCCACGAGGTCGAAGTGCCCAGCCGTGGGCAGGTCCCAAGGGATGGGCGGATCGTAGGTGTTGGTCCGCCACTGGTCCAGGGCGATGGCTGCGGCGTCAGCTTCCCTGGGAGCCCAGGAAAGGTGGACCTGCAGCGCCGCCTTTCCCCGCCCGCCGTTGTCCCGGTACGCGGCCAGCATCTCCCGTAGTTTCGCGGCGGGCTGGTTGACGGTGACCAGGCCGTCGGCCCAGGCGGCGGCACGGCGGGCGGTGTCCACGCTGACAGCGGGAGCAATCAGCGGCGGCGGATTTTCGGGAACGTCCCAGATCCGTGCCTGCTCCACGGTCACCAGCCCGCGGTGGGTGACCTCCTCGCCGCGGTGGAGGCGGCGGATCACGTCCACGCACTCCTCCAGGCGCCTTTGGCGGATATCCTTCGCGGGCCATCCGTCACCGGTGATGTGCTCGTTCATGTTCTCCCCGCTGCCGGGCGCGAACCAGAACCGGTCCGGGAACATGCTGGACAACGTGGCGGAGGCATGGGCGATGATGGCCGGGTGGTAGCGCTGGCCAGGTGCCGTCACCACCCCGAACCTCAGCTTGGTGGTGGCCAAGGCGGCGCCCAGCCAGGACCAGGCGAAGCCCGAATGCCCCTGGCGTGCCGACCAGGGCTCAAAGTGGTCCGAACACATGGCGGCATCGAAACCGGCGCGCTCCGCGTGCTGGACGTCCTTGAGCAACTGGCCGGGACTGATCTGTTCATGCGATGCGTGAAAACCGAGGGTAACCATCGTTAACCTCTACCGTCCGTAGTGGTGCCGTGTCGAGGGCTGAGGTTCAGCGGTGACGGCGAGAGCCTGCTTGTCGGATAAGTTTGTAACTTGTAGTACTGCCTTCCCGCCTCACCGGCGGGAGGCGGAAGGACGGGAAGGAAGTGCCTCGGATGGGCGGCGTGCTGATCGGGCTGGCGGTGATCGGCGTCGTTATTGCCGTGGGATATCTTGCCGCCCGGTGCGGGCTGGGTGGCGAGGCCACGGTGTCGGCGCTGACGCGGACCGCCTTCTTCATCACCAACCCCGTCCTGCTCTTCACGGTGGTGCTGGAATCGGACATCTCGGTGGTCTTTTCCGCCTATGTGCCGCTCGCGCTGATCACGGCGGCCGCCACCGCCCTGCTGTACGTCATCGTCAGCCGCCTGTGGTTCCGCCGTCCTTTGGCGGAAACGGCCATTGGCGCCATGGCGAGTTCCTATGTCAACGCCAACAACATCGGCATTCCCATCACGCTTTACGCCCTGGGCGACGCAACCCCGGTGGCACCGGTTCTGCTGGTCCAGCTGCTCCTGCTGGCCCCGCTGGTCCTGACGCTGCTGGATCTTTCGGCCGCGGGCCGCATCTCGCCGCGGCTGTTGCTCACCCAGCCGTTCCGGAACCCCATGATCATCGCCTCCCTCCTGGGTGTGGTCCTCGCTGCGTTCAACGTGGAGCTTCCCGAGCCGGTGATGGCACCGCTGACCCTCCTGGGCGGAGCCGCGGTGCCGGTGGTGCTGCTGGCTTTCGGAATGTCGCTGCGCGGCACGCGCATGCTGAAAAGCGGCGGGCATACAGCGGAAATCCTTACAGCCACGGCACTCAAGTCCGCGGTGATGCCGGCGGTGGCGTTCGTCGTCGGACGCTTCCTGTTCAACCTGGACCAGCAGATGCTCCTTGGCGTGGTGCTCATGGCGGCGTTGCCCACAGCCCAGAACGCGTTCCTCTTCGCCAGCAAGTACGGCCGGGGAGTGGCGGTGGCGCGGGAGACCATCCTCCTCTCGACGGCGGCCGCCGCGCCCGCGCTGGTCCTGATCGTCTGGCTGCTGGCCGGCTGAGCCGCGCCGCCCGCCCGGGCAGCCTCCCCGGGGTTCCGCGAAGGGCAGTCGCCGGGCAAGAATGGGCAGCATGGAACTTCCCGTGATGCCGCCCGTCCCGCCCATGCTCGCCAAGTCCGTCAGCGGCATCCCGGAGGGCGACCTCAGCTATGAGCCCAAATGGGACGGATTCCGGTCCATCATTTTCCGTGACGGTGACGACCTGGAGATCGGCAGCCGCAACGAAAAGCCCATGACCCGCTACTTTCCCGAGCTGGTGGCGGCGCTGAAGGAGAACCTTCCGGCACGGTGCGTGGTGGACGGCGAGATCGTGCTGGTGGGCGCGTCCGGGGACCGGTTGGATTTCGACGCCCTGCAGCAGCGCATCCATCCCGCGGCCAGCCGGGTGAAGCTCCTGGCGGGGCAGACACCGGCCTCCTTCGTGGCGTTCGACCTCCTGGCGCTGGGGGACGACGACTACACGGGCAGGCCTTTCGCTGAACGGCGGGCGGCGCTGGAGAAGGCGCTCGCGGCCAGCAAGGCCCCGGTCCACCTCACCGCCGCGACGACTGACAAGGACATTGCGGGGCAATGGTTCAGCCAGTTCGAGGGGGCAGGCCTGGACGGCATTGTGGCCAAGCCCCTGGGCGGCACCTACCAGCCGGACAAGCGCGTGATGTTCAAGATCAAGCACGAGCGCACCGCGGATTGTGTGGTGGCCGGCTACCGGGTCCACAAGAGCGGCCCGGACAGCATCGGTTCGCTGCTGTTGGGCCTGTACAAGGACGACGGCGGCCTGGCCAGTGTGGGCGTCATCGGCGCCTTCCCCATGAAGCGGCGCAAGGAACTGTACGAACAGCTCCAGCCGCTGGTCACGGATTTCGAGGGCCACCCCTGGGCGTGGGGCAAGCAGGAAGAGGGCGGGCGGACGCCGCGCAACGCCGAGGGCAGCCGCTGGAGTGCCGGCAAGGACCTGTCCTTTGTGCCGCTGCGGCCCGAGCTTGTGGTGGAGGTCCGGTACGACCACATGGAGGGTGACCGGTTCCGCCACACGGCGCAGTTCAACCGCTGGCGGCCGGACCGGGACCCGGAGTCCTGCACGTACGCGCAGCTGGAGGAGCCCGTCAACTTTGACCTGGCGTCGGTGCTGGCGACCGGCCGGTCCTAGCCTTCCGCAGCCTGCCGCTCCAGCCCCGCCCGTGCGGCATGGTTCCGGGCGTCCAGCATGGACCACAGGCCGTCAGCACGGCAGGGGATGGAGGCAGCCACCAGGGACCGGCTGTGCGGGTGCCGGGGTGCCGCGAAGAAGTCACGCGTCTCCGCCACCTCCACCACCCGGCCTTCGAGCAGGACGGCAACCCTGTCGCACATGTACCGCACCACATCCATGTCGTGGGAGATCACGATCAGGGACAGGTTGCGCTCCCGCTGCAGCCGCAGCAGCAGGTTCAGGATGGTCCGCTGCGTGAGTGCGTCCAGTGCCGAGGTGGCCTCGTCGCAGATCAGGACCTGCGGCTCCAGCAGGAGGGCGCGGGCAATGGTGGCCCGTTGAAGCTGTCCGCCGGAACATTGGCCGGGGCGTTTGTCCAGCAGCCCGGCGTCCAGCTCCACCTCGGCCAGGGCGGCGGCGATCCGCTCCTCCCGCTGGGCGGGTGTCAGCCCGCGGCGCGGCAGCAGCGGCGCCCGCAGGCTGGCCCGCAGCGTCATCCGGGGGTCAAAGGCACTGTGCGGTTCCTGGAACACCAGCTGGACGGCCGTGGGCCGCTGGGCTTCGGCGCCGTCCAGCTGCCGGGTGATGGTCCCTGTGCTGGCAGCTTCGAGGCCCACAATTGCTTTCGCCAGCGTGCTTTTTCCCGAACCTGACTGGCCCAGCACACCCAGGATTTCGCCGCGGCGGAGGGACAGGGAGACGCCGTCCAGCGCGGCGCTGCCCGGCTTCCGCCGCGGACCAAAGCGCTTCCCCACGCCGTCCAGGACCAGGACGTCACGCTCCGCCGAGGACGGACGGCGCCGGGACTCCGGGGCAAGCTGCGCTGCCGCCAGGAGATCCCGGGCGTACGCGGTTTTCGGCCGGGTGAGCAGTTCGTGGGCCGGGCCTGCCTCCACAATGCTGCCGGCATTCATGACCAGGACCCTGTCCGCGTAGGCGGCCACCGAGGCGAGGTTGTGGGTGATGTACAGGATGCCCAGCCCGCGTTCCCGGCGTTCGCGGTCCAGCAGCTGCAGGACCTGGCGTTCCAGCACCTTGTCCAGGGCGGACGTCGGCTCATCGGCGAGCAGCATCTCCGGCTGCCCGGCCAATGCCAAAGCCGTCATGGCGCGCTGTGCCATGCCGCCGGAGAGCTGGTGGGGGTAGGCGCGGAACCCCCTGACGGGATCGGAAAAGCCCACCTCCTCGAGCAGCTCCACTGCCTTGGCCCTGGCCTTCGGCCCGCGGAGCCCGCCATGAAGGCGCAGGGGCTCCCGAAGGTGGTGGCCGATGGTCCGGTTCGGGTTGAACATCCGCTTGGGCTGCTGGAACAGCATTCCCAGCCGGCCCCCGCGGACCGTATTGAGCTCCGGTTCCGTGGCTTGCACCAGGTCAAGGCCGGCAAGCCGGATGGAACCGGCCGTGATCTCCAGCTGCGGCGGGAGCAGGCGGAGGCAGGACATGGCGGTCAGGGTCTTGCCCGATCCTGAACTGCCCACCAGTGCCACGAACTCGCCCGGATCCACGGACAGCGAGACGCTGGACAGCACCGGCCTTCCCCGCCGCCCGCCGTCGTCGCTTGTCAGGCTGACTTCCACGTCCTCGAGGACCAGCGGCGTGCTCATGCGTCTGCCGCCGCCGGAATCAGCAGGGGAGCGGCTGCCATGCGCGCCGCGCGCTGGCCCAGCAGCGTGACGCAGAGGGCCACGGTGAAGATGACAAGGCCAGGGGCAAGGATGCCGAGCGGCGCGCGGTCGGCGAAGGGCTGGGCGGCGGCCAGCATGGAGCCCCAGTCGGACTGCGGCGGCTGGACACCGAGTCCCAGGTAGGAGAGGGCGCCCACGCTGATCAGCAGGTGCCCGAACCGCAGCGTCGCCTGGCCCAGGACGGGGGCGGCGAGGTGCGGCAGGACATGGCGGAAAATGATGAACGACGGCGTGCAGCCCACCACGCGTGCGGCGTCCACGAAGCCGCGGGCGGAGATGTCATACGCCAGGGTCCGTGCCAGCCGGGCGAAGGGCGTCCAGCCGGTGACCGTGAGCGCCAGCAGCAGGGGACCGAACCCGGTGCCGAGCGCAGCCACGATGAACAGCGCCACCACCATTTCCGGCAGTGCGAGCAGGACGTCATTGGTGCGGGTCAGGAATTCATCCACCCAGCCGCGCCGCCGCGCACTGACGATTCCGACCGCCACCCCCAACAGGCAGGTCAGCACGGTGGCCAGTGCGGCCACGGACATGGAGAACCGGCCGCCCTCCAGGATCCGGCTCAGGGTGTCCCGTCCCAGGTTGTCCGTGCCCAGCCAGTGCGCGGCCGAGGGCGCAGCCAGGCGCTGCGCCAGGTTCTGTTCTGCCGGCGGGTAGGGCGAGATCCACGGCGCCAGCAGCACCGCCAGGACGATCAGGGCAAGGACTGCCGCGGCCAGGGTGGTGACGATGCTCCGGCTACGCAAGGGAGTCTCCCACTGTAGGGCTGAGGAAGCGGTGGACGAAGTCCGCCAGGGTGGTCACGCCGACGGCGAGGGCCACAACCACCACCACCCCGCCCTGGGCGAGCGGGATATCGCTGTTGATCACGGAGTCAAAGAGCAGCCTTCCCATGCCCGGCACGGCGAAGATCACCTCCACGATCACCGAACCGCCCAACAGCCCGGCGAACCACACGGCGAAGAGGGTGGACAGGGGCACCAGTCCGTTCGGAATGACGTGCCGCAGGATGGATTGTGCATGGCTCAGGCCGCGCGCCCGGGCCGCCGAGACGTGATCGGCGCCGGCGGCGTCAATGATTCCGGCGCGGACCGCGGAGGTGAAAAAGCTGATGGGCCGCAGGGCCAGGGTCAGGGCCGGAAGCACAGCCGATGAGAGGTCGTTCCAGCCGGCGGTGGGCAGCACGGACAGCTTGAGGGCGAACACCAGGACCAGGACGGGCGCCACCCAGTATTCCGGCATCGCAATGAAGGCCTGCGTGACGGCGGTAATCGCCTTGTCCGCCATGCTGCCCGGCCGGAGCCCGGAGATGATGCCGAGCGGAAGGGCCACCGCCGCGGCCAGCGCCAGCGACATGGCCACCAGGCTCAACGTGACGGCCAGTGCCGGCAGCACCTGCTCCGCCACGGGAGTCCGGCTGACAAAGGACAGCCCCATGTCGCCGGTGAAGAAATCGCCCAGCCAGCGGAGGTATTGCGCGGCCAGGGGGTCGTTCAGGCCCAGGCTCTCGGCGAGGCTCCGGACAGCCGACTCATCCACCGCATCCCCCGCCACCCGCGAGCGGATGATCTTCCGGACAGGATCGCCCGGGGTGACGTAGGGGATCAGGAACACCGCAAAGGAGGACACGGCAACGGCGGCCAGCAGGGTGGCGGTCCGTTTGGTGATGAACTGCAGCATGCGGTGTATCCCGGAGGACTAGGAGGCGGACTTTGCCGTGTTCGCCGTCAGGACGTAGCGGGACAGCGGGTCCTGGACGTAGGAGAGGACGTTGGTGCGCACCGCGTCGGTGGCCTGTTCGTTCACGAGCCAGGCGTTGACCGCCTTGTCCTGGAGGATCCGGCCTGCTTCCGCGTACAGCTTGTAGCGTTCGTTGGCATCAATGGTTGTGGCAGCTTCGGCGATGATCCTGTCGTACTCCGCGTCGCAGAAGTGGCTCAGGTTGTAGGTGCCCTTGCAGGTGTAGTCCGCGGTGAGGAAGCCGATGGGGTCTGCGATGTCGATCAGCCGGTTCCGCTGGCTGAGCAGCATGTCGTAGTTGCCGGCCATGACGTCCGGTTCGGCGGAGGCGTATTCCTTGGCCTGGATGGACAGCGGGATGCCGATGTTCTTCAGGTTCTCCTGGATGACGGCGGCAACGTCGGCGAATTCCGCGCGCTCCACGATGGCGATGATTTCCAATGGGCGGTCCGCGGTGTACCCGGCGGACGCCAGCAGCTTGCGGGCTTCGTCGAGATCCTGCTTGTGCTTCTCCTGGTCTTCGCCAGCCCAGGGCTCCGACGGCGCGAACGGACCGGTGGCGGGAAGGGCAGCGCCTTCGTAGACGCTTGCAGCCAGGGCATCCAGGTCCAGGGAGTCCCGGATTGCCTTGCGGACGTCGACGTTGTCCAGCGGCGCGCGGCCGTTGTTCATGTACAGCGTGGCGGTGCGCGGCGAATCGGCGCCCAGCACGGTGACGCCGGGAGCGCTCTTCAGGGCGGCGAGGCTGGCCACCGGGATGGACAGGGAGATGTCCGCTTCGCCTGTCTGCACCTGGGCGGCGCGGGTGGCGCCGTTGGTGATAAACCTGATTTCGGCGCCGGCCAGCTGGACGTCGCCGCCCCAGTAGTTTTCGTTGCGGTCCAGCGTCAGCGACTGCTTGGCCTTTTCGGAAACCGGGGTAAAGGGGCCGGTGCAGTGCCCGAACGGGTTCACTTCGGCGTCCTTGTAGGCAGCGGGGGCAAGGATGCCGGTGTTGACGCTGGCCAGGCGGTACGGGACCAGGGGGTTCTCCGCCGGGGTGCTCACCCTGACGGTGGTGGCGTCCAGCGCGGTGACGCTGCTGATCATGGTGCGGTTGAAGGCGCGGGCAGGCACCTTGGCGTCCAGGACGTGGTTCAGGGCAGCCACCACGGACTCCGCTGTGAGTGCGGTGCCGTCCTGGAAGGAAACGTCCTGCCGGATGCTGAAGTCCCAGTCCAGCGGGGAGGTCTGCTTCCACTCTGTGGCCAGGAAGGGAACTACTTTGCCCTCGGCCTGGTCGTATTTGGTGAGGGTTTCGAGGCAGCCGGAGAGGGAAAGGATGTAGGCGGCGTCGGATTCGACGGCCCAGTTGGCTACCGGTGCCCGGAAGTTGTCCACCACGATCCGCTGGCTGGTGTCCGCGGCTGCGGTGCTCTGCGCAGGCTGGGCCTGGTTGCCGCTGAAGCCGCAGCCGGCCAGCGTAAGGGTGGCCAGGGCAGCCACGAGGACGCGGGGACGAAGGAAGGAACGCACTGAAACCGCCTAGCAGGGCTGCCCCGGGGAAGGGCAGGAAAAAAAGGGGACTACTTAGGGTAGCCTTCCCTGCCTCCAATTGGAGAATTTGATGACGTGCCTGCTCAGGAAAGGGAAAGCCCGCCATTTGGGGGAATGGCGGGCTTTCCGGCTTCAAGGCTGGCTGGACCCGTACGTCCAGCCGGGCGGACCGCTACTTCAGGCCGAGCTGCTTGGTGGGAACCTTGAAGGTTTCCTTGGCAGTAAGGGCCGAGATGGCCGCGATCGAGCAGATGACGGCGGTGAAGACGCTGATCTGGACCCAGCCGCCGGGCTTGATGCCGCCCATGGCTGCAACGATGGCCGGTGCGAAGCCCGCCATCAGGAAGCCCAGCTGGGTGCCGATGGCCAGGCCGGAGAAGCGGACCTTGGTGCTGAACATCTCGGCGTAGAAGGACGGCCAGACGGCGTTGGAGGCGGCGTAACCGCAGGAGAAGAAACCGATGGCGGCGAGGAACATCAGGGGGACGCTGCCGGATTCGAGGCTGAGCAGGAATAGCGGGGTGAGGGCGGCGCTGGAGAGTGCGCCATAGATGAACACCGGCTTGCGTCCGATCCTGTCCGCCAGCATGCCGAACAGTGGCTGGGTTCCCAGGGCCACGAGGTTGGCGCCCACCACGAGCCAGAGGGTGGTGGTGCCGTCAACGCCGGCAACGGTCTTGGCGTAGCTGATGGCGAGGGTGCCGAACACGGTGGAAACGGCGGCGATGAAGGCACAGCAGATAACGCGCAGGACGTCGCGCCAGTGGGCCTTGAGGAGGTCGGCCACGGGGAGTTTGGAGATCTGGGCGGACTTCTGGGCTTCCTCGAACGCGGGGGGCTCGTGCAGGGTGCGGCGGATGAAGAACGCAACAACCACCACGACGGCGCTGAGCCAGAACGGGATGCGCCAGCCGATGCCGTACTTGATCTCGTCCGGGAGGGCGAGGACGGGGATGAAGACCAGGGCTGCGAGGATCTGGCCGCCCTGGGTGCCGGTGAGGGTCCAGGAGGTGAAGAAGGAGCGGCGGTTGTCCGGGGCGTGCTCGAGGGTCATGGAGGACGCTCCGGCCTGCTCGCCGGCGGCGGAAAGGCCCTGGCAGAGCCGCGCCAGCACCAGTAGTGCCGGAGCCCACCAGCCCACGGTGTTGAAGTCGGGCAGGCAGCCGATGAGGAACGTGGAGGCACCCATGAGCAGCAGGGTGAACATCAGGACTTTCCGCCGGCCCACCCGGTCGCCGAAGTGGCCCAGGATCACGGCGCCCACGGGGCGCGCGACGTATGCGAAACCAAAGGTTGCAAAGGACATGATGGCGGCGTTGGCATCAGCGTCCGGGAAGAAGACGGTGGGGAAGATCAGCGCGGCTGCGGAGCCGAAGATGAAGAAGTCGTAGTATTCGACGGCGCTGCCCAGGAAGCTGGCGAGGGCCGCCTTCTTGGGCGTCCCGCCATGGGTGGCGGTGCCCGCTCCGGCGGACGGAAGTGTCTGGCTCATGGAGTTCCTTTGTGTGACGACATTGTCGCGAATTTAAAACTTGGTCGCAGCCGCCTGGGTGCGGGCGGGGGCGCTATGCGCTGGATCGAACAGTAGATCCGGGACAAGTAGCCGCATGGTGAGAGCTGCTTGTGCGATACAGCAATGATGGCTGTGAGGGCTGTCACCTGTCAAGAAAATAATCACGATCTAGAAATAGCTCTCACATTGTGGCAACATCGAGGTATGAGTGTGAACCAAACCACAGTGGCCGATGATGTTCCCGCTGATGCCCGCGGGTCCGGGACTGCAGGGAAAAAGGCCGACCGCACGGACATGGTGGGCAAGGCGCTGAGCCTCCTGGTCCTCCTGGGGGATGAGCCCCGGGGCGCCAGCGCGGCGGAGATTTCACGCCGCGCGGAGCTGCCGTTCAGCACCACGTACCGGCTCCTTGGCTCGCTGGCCCGGGACGGGTTCGTGGATTATGAACCGGATGGCCGCCGCTACCATCTTGGGCTGCGGATCTTCCAGCTGGGCCAGCGGGTTTCCAACCACCACGGCTTTGCCGGCACGGCCATGCCTGTGCTGCGGCGCGTGACCGAGCAGACGGGTGAGGCGACGATTCTGAGCGTCCGCGACGGGAACCACCACCTCACCGTCAACAAGGTGGACGGTCCGCAGATCTTCCGCGTCACCTCCGACCCCGGGCATCTGGGCTCCCTCTCCACCACCGCGGTGGGCAAGGCCCTGGTGGCTTTCGCGGAGGATGCGGAGCGCGAGCGGCTGCTGGCGGAGCTGCCGCTGGAGGCATTGACCGATAAATCCATCACCGACAGGCAACTGTTCCGCGACGAGATTGAACGCACGCGCCGCCGGGGCTATGCGGTGATGGACGAGGAGAACGAGGCCGGCATGCGCGCCGTTGCCGTGCCCCTGCTGAATGGCCAGGGCCACGCCTTTGCCTCCCTGGCCACTGCGGTTCCGGTCTTCCGCCTGAGCCTGGAGGCACTGGAAGCGCACGTGCCGCTGCTGCAGGACGCTGCCGCGGAGCTGGCCGCACGGCTGCCGCAACGCTAACTGTTCGTATGACGAACGCTAGTGCGATAGATGAACAATTGTTGTACTGTTATTTCCAACACCGGAACCGCACCTTCCGCCACGCGCGGACGTCCGCTTCCGGTGCCGTTACCAAAGGAGCTGCACGGATGAGTAATCGAACTGAGTCCTACCTGGTGGGACTGGTCGGCGATGGCGTGACGCCGTCACTCACCCCTTACATGCACGAACGCGAAGGTGATGTGCAGGGCCTGCGCTACCTTTACCGCCCCATCGACCTCCTGGAACTGGGCCTGCCGGGCGAATCCGTCGGCCAGTTGCTCCAGAACGCCCGCGCCCTCGGCTTCAACGGACTGAACATCACCCACCCCTGCAAGCAGCTGGTCCTGCAGTACCTGGATGTCATCTCCCCGGACGCCCTGAAGCTTGGCGCCGTCAACACCGTGGTGATCGAGGACGGCCGCTTCATCGGCCACAACACTGACTTCTCCGGCTTCGGCGCCGCCCTCGCTTCCGGCCTCCCCGGCGCGAAGCTGGACCGCGTGGTCCAGCTCGGAGCCGGCGGTGCCGGTTCAGCCGTCGCCTACGCCCTGCTCTCCGCCGGCGTCAAGGCACTCGACCTGGTGGACGTGGCTCCTGAGCGCGCCGCTGAGCGCGCCGCCGAACTGGCCGGTTTCTTTCCGGACAGCACCGTCACAGCCCATACGACGGCGGAGCTGCCGCAGCTGATGCCGCTCACCGACGGCCTGGTGCACTGCACCCCCGTTGGCATGGCCGCGCACCCCGGCGTCCCGCTGGACCTTGGCCTGCTGGAAGCCCGGCACTGGGTTGCGGACATCGTCTACCGCCCCATCGACACCGAACTGGTCCGGGGCGCCCGGGCCAAGGGCTGCGCCGTGCTGGACGGAGGCCGCATGGCAGTGGGCCAGGCCGCCGACGCCTTCCGGATCTTCACCGGACTGGAACCGGACCCGGACCGCATGCGCTCGCATTTCCTGGAACTCGTGGCCGCCGAGGAGGTGGCAGCCTGATGCGCACCGGAATCGCCACCGTCTGCCTCTCCGGCACGCTGAAGGAAAAGATGCAGGCCTGCGCCATTGCAGGGTTCGACGGCATTGAGATCTTTGAGCAGGACCTGGTCACCTCCACCCTGGGTCCCGAGGATGTCCGGAAGATGGCCGCTGACCTGGGCCTGGGCCTTGACCTCTACCAGCCGTTCCGCGATTTCGACGGCGTCACGCCGGACCTGCTCAAGGCCAACCTCCGGCGGGCCGAGGCAAAATTCGGGCTGATGTCCCGCCTTGGCATGGACACCATCCTGGTCTGCTCCAACGTTGCCACGGCAACCATTGACGACGACGGACTCAGGGCCTCACAGTTGGCGCAGCTTGCCGAGCTGGCCGGCGACCACGGCATCAAGGTGGCCTACGAAGCATTGGCCTGGGGCAAGTACGTCAACGACTACGAGCACGCCTACCGCCTGGTGGAGATGGTGGACCATCCCAACCTTGGGACCTGCCTGGACTCCTTCCACATCCTGTCCCGCGACTGGGATACGGCGCCCATCGAGGACATCAACGCGGACAAGATCTTCTTCGTCCAGGTGGCAGATGCCCCGAAACTCACCATGGACGTGCTCTCCTGGAGCCGCCACTACCGCGTGTTTCCGGGCGAGGGCCAGTTCGAGCTCGCCAAATTCATGGGCCACGTGGTCCGCGCCGGCTACACCGGCCCGGTCTCCCTGGAGGTCTTCAACGACGTCTTCCGCCAGTCGGATGTTGACCGTACCGCCGTGGACGCCATGCGCTCGCTGATCTGGCTGGAGGAACAGAGCGCCAAATGGCTCGCCGCCGCGGCGGAAGCCGAAGGGGGCGGCAGTGCCGCCATCCGCCGTCGTTATCCCATGGAACTGGCCACCCTGCCCAAGGTGAACGAACCGGCCGGCTTCAACTTCGCCGAGGTGAAGGCGGACGATACCGCGCAGCTCGAGAAGCTCCTGGGCCAGCTCGGCTTCGCATTCGAGGGCCGGCACCGCACCAAGGACGTCCAGCTCTGGACCATGGGCCAGGCCCGCGTGATCATCAACGAGCAGGCGGCCTCGCATGCCGAACCCGCCATCGCCGCGCTGGGCTTCGACGTCGATTCGCCGGTCATTGCGTCCGCCCGGGCCCAGCAGCTCAAGGCACCGGTGGTGGCCCGCAAGGTCCAGGCCGACGAGGAAGTGTTCCAGGGCATCTCGGCCCCGGACTCCACCGAAATCTTCCTGTGCCAGGGCAGCCCGGACGGCACCGCGGCGTGGACTGCTGAATTCCGGCAGGCCGGTGAGCTCGGCGGGGGCCTGGAGCGCTCCTCGAGCGGAGCCGGCGCCGTCATCGACCACGTCAACCTGGCGCAGCCGTGGCAGCACTTTGACGAAGCCGTACTTTTCTACACCAGCGCCCTGGCCCTGGAGCCGCAGCCCTTCGCCGAAGTTCCCAGCCCCAGCGGGCTGGTCCGCTCACAGGTCATGCAGACCACCGACGGCGCCGTGCGGCTGGTGCTGAACCTGGCACCGGCGCAGCAGGCGCAGAGCGAAGTCCGGAAAACCTACCAGGAACACATCGCCTTCGCCGTGGACAACCTCGTGGCCACCGCCCGGGCCGCCCGGGAGCGGGGCCTGGAGTTCCTGCAGATCCCGGCCAACTATTACGAGGACCTCGATGCCCGGTTCGACCTGGAACCCGGGTTCCTGGCCACCCTGCAGGAACTCAACCTCCTGTACGACCGCGATGCCAGCGGGGAATTCCTGCACTTCTACACCGCCACGGTGGGCAGCGTGTTCTTCGAGATGGTGGAACGCCGCGGCAGCTACGACGGGTACGGGGCCCCCAACGCCCCGGTCCGGCATGCCGTCCAGTACGACCACCGCCAGCACGCATCCCTCCAGCGCCACTGACCGGCGCGATTGACCGCCAGACCCGCACACCTTCCCAAACGAGACCGAACACCAGAAAGGAGCCAGCCGTGCCGCACGAAACTACCGCGCAGACGGACGAGCTTGTACCGGCTGCCGAACCCAAGGCAGGACACGCGCAGCTGGACCGCGCCGTGGAAACACAGCAGGACCTCAGCGACGAGATCAACGGCCTGGCCGACGCCTACAAGCGGGCACTCAAAGACGGTGCCCCGGCCGAGACCCAGCCCCGCCTGGACTACCCGCCGTACCGCAGCAGCATCCTGCGCCACCCCACCAAGAGCCTGCACCACGCGGACCCGGAAACCATCGAGCTGTACTCGCCGGCCTTCGGGCACCAGGACGTGCACGCGCTGGAATCGGACCTCACCATCCAGCACAACGGCGAACCCCAGGGCGAGCGGATCATCGTCGCCGGCAAGGTCCTGGACGGCGACGGCCGCCCGGTAGCCGGGCAGCTGGTGGAGATCTGGCAGGCCAACGCCTCCGGCCGCTACATCCACAAGCGCGACCAGCACCCCGCGCCGATCGACCCCAACTTCACCGGCATCGGCCGCTGCATCACCGGCCCGGACGGCTCCTACCGGTTCACCACCATCAAGCCCGGCGCCTACCCGTGGAAGAACCACCTGAACGCCTGGCGTCCAGCGCACATCCACTTCTCGCTGTTCGGCACCGAGTTCACCCAGCGCATCATCACCCAGATGTACTTCCCCGGGGACCAGCTCTTCCCGCTGGACCCCATCTACCAGACCATCGTGGACCAGGACGCCCGCGACCGGCTGGTGGCCAACTATGACCACAGCCTCACGGAGCCCGAATGGGCGCTGGGATACAACTGGGACATTGTCCTGACAGGTCCCAAGCGGACGTGGACCGAGAACGAAGCGCTGGGCGCAGAGGGTGACGAGGAATAGGAACATGAGCAACCAGACCACGCAGCTTGTCCCCACGCCCGGCCAGACCGTGGGCCCGTTCTACGGGTACGCCCTGCCGTTCGAAAAGGACAACGAACTCCTCGCCCCCGGCTCGCCCGGATCCATCCGCCTTCAGGGCACCGTGTACGACGGCGCCGGGGAGACAGTGCCGGACGCCATCCTGGAGATCTGGCAGCCCGACGCCCAGGGCAACATCGTCCAGAAGACCGGTTCGTTCCACCGTGACGGGTACTCCTTCACGGGCTGGGGCCGCGGCGCCGTAGGCTACTCCGGCGTGTACACGTTCACCACGGTCAACCCGGGCCCTACCTCGCCGGGCGCCGCACCGTTCATCTCGGTGGCCATCTTTGCCCGCGGCCTCACCAACCGGCTCTTCACCCGCATCTACCTGCCGGAGGACCAGGAGGCCCTGGCCAAGGACCCGCTGCTGGCCTCCCTGGAGCCGGAGCGCCGGAAAACCCTGATCGCCCGGCGGGATCCCGACGGCGGACTGACCTTTGACATCCGCCTCCAGGGTGAGGGCGAAACAGTCTTCCTGGACTTCCAGTGACCTCCGGCGTCCCGGGCAACTTCGGAAGCGGTGCCGGCGGCGACGCCGGACTGCTGAGCCCCGTTTCGGCGTCGCCCCTGGTGGCTGCGCTGACCGGGGACCGCGCGGTGCTGGCGGCGATCCTCGCCGTCGAGTCCGGCTGGGCCGTTGTGCTGGAAAAGGCGGGACTGGCGCCCGCCGGAGCCGCCGCCGTCGTGGCCTCCGCCGCCGAGGCGGGACGCTACGACCTGGCCGATGTGGCGCTCCGCGCCCAGGGCGGCGGAAACCCGGTCATCCCCCTGCTGTCCGACCTCCGCAAGCACGTGGCGGCCCTGGACACCGAGGGCATCGGCGCCGGAAAGGCTGTCCACACGTCGCTCACCAGCCAGGACGTGCTGGACACCGCGCTGATGCTGATGGCCCACACCACCGTTGGGGCGGTCCTCGCCGACGTGAAGCGGGCGACGGCGGCGCTCGCCGCCTTGGCGGAACAGCATGCGGACACGCTGTGCGTGGGCAGGAGCCTGACGCAGCACTCGCTGCCGTTCACATTCGGGCTCCGGGCCGCCCAATGGTTCCAGGGCGTGGCCGCGGCCGGCCGCCAGCTGGAAAACCTGGAGCTGCCGGTCCAGTTCGGCGGCGCGGCGGGCACGCTGGCCGCCGGCACCGTCCTGACCGCCGATTCCCCCGCCACGCCGTTCACCCTCGCCGAATCGCTTGCCTCCCAGCTGGGACTCGCCGCCGCTCCCGCGCCGTGGCACACCAACCGGCTGGCCGTCACCTCGCTGGGACATGCCCTGGCGTCGGTGCTGGACGCCTTCGGCAAGATCGCGGCGGACGTGCTGTTCCTGAGCAGGCCGGAGGTGGCCGAGCTCGCCGAGCCGCGGGCTGCGGGCCGCGGCGTGTCCTCGGCCATGCCGCAGAAGCAGAACCCCGTGCTGTCCGTGCTGGTCCGCAGCGCGGCGCTGCAGGGACCGCAGCTGGTGGCACAGCTGCACCTCGCGGCCGCCAACTTCAACGACGAACGCCCGGACGGTGCATGGCACACCGAATGGCCCGCGCTCCGGCAGCTCCTCGCCCTCACCCTCGGCGCTGCCGGCCACCTCCGGGAGCTCGCCGAAGGGCTGCAGGTCTTCCCGCAAGCAATGCGCCGCAACCTGGACCTCGCCGGTCCGCTGCTGCTGGCCGAGGGCGTCAACGCCGCCGTCTCACCCCTGCTCGAGGAGAAGGACGGCCGCACCGGCAAGCAGCAGCTCCAGGACGTGGTGGACCAGACCCTCCAGGCACCCGCGGCGGAACAGGGCGCCACCTACCGCAAACTGCTCCGCGAGGCCGTGCCGGCCGGGCTGCTTCCCGACCTCCGGCTGGACGAACTCCTGGATCCCGCCAGCTACCTGGGCGAGGCCGACGGGATTTCACGCCGCATCCTGGCCGCCTACGCCGATTTTGCAACCGCTACCCCGAACGGAGCCAACCGTGGCTAGACCCACCCTGAAGGCAGTGCTGCTGTCCCCGCAACGCCCGCTGGGCGAGAGGCCACTGTTGGTCGCGGGACCGTCCCTCGGCACCTCCACCCTCCTGTGGACCGAGGCGGCCACCCTGCTCGGCACCGATTACGACGTGGTGGCCTGGGACCTTCCCGGCCACGGCGTCTCGCCGGCCGCAACCGAAACCTTCCTCGTTGCCGACCTCGCCGATGCCGTGGTTGACCTCGTGGACTCCATCGCCCCCGGCGCCGCCTTCCACTACGCCGGGGTTTCCCTGGGCGGCGCCACCGGGCTGCAGCTCGGCATCAAGCACGGCGAACGCCTTCAGAGCCTCTCCGTGCAGTGCTCCGGAGCCAAGCTCGGCACTCCCGAAGGCTGGCTGGAACGGGCCGAAACGGTCCGCGCCCAGGGCACCCCCGTGATGATCCAGGGCTCGGCCGAGCGCTGGTTCGCGAAGGGGTTCATGGACCGCGAACCGGCCCGGAGCAGCCGCCTCCTGCACGCCCTGCGCGACGCCGACCGCTTCAGCTACGCGTTCTGCTGCGAAGCCCTGGCTGCCTTTGACGTCCGCGCAGACCTCGGCAGCATCCGCGTCCCCACGCAGGCCCTGGCAGGTGCGGAGGATACTGTTGCGCCGCCGTCGTTCGCGGAGGAAATTGCCGCGGGCATCGCCGCCGGCGGGGGCACCGCCAACGCCGCGACCCTAAGCGGAGTGGCCCACCTGGCCCCGTTCGAAGCCCCCGGGCACGTGGCCGACCTGCTCCGTAACCTCATCTCCTGGACCGAGTCCCGGGCGGCAGCGAAATGAGCGGCATGGAGCGGCATGGTGTTGTCCAGCCGGGTGCCACCGGCCAGGAGATCTACGACGGCGGCATGATGGTCCGCCGCGAAGTCCTGGGCGATGCGCACGTGGACCGCGCCAACGCCAACAAGGACGAATTCACCGACGATTTCCAGGACATGATCACCCGGATCGCGTGGGGCGGCATCTGGACCCGGCCCGGACTTTCCCGGCAGATGCGGTCCGCCGTCACCATCACGGCCATGGTGGCCCACGGGCACTGGGAAGAGCTCGCCATGCACATCCGCGCGGCCCTCACCAACGGCCTGAGCCGGGATGAGATCAAGGAAATCCTGCTCCAGACCGCCATTTACTGCGGGGTCCCCTCCGCAAACACCGCCTTCAAAACGGCCCAGCAGGTGTTCCGCGACATGGACACCGCACCCGCGGCCACAGACACCCCCACCCCACCCAACTAGGTAGCACTAAGTGTCGTTTTGAGCCCTCATAACGACACTTACTGCGACCTAGTTGGGAACCGGACAGAATCAGAGGAACAGTCATGAACCAGGCTTTTGTGTACGACGCCGTGCGCACCCCTTTCGGGAAGTTCGGCTCCGGCCTCGCCGCCGTCCGCCCCGACGATCTCGCCGCGCATGTGATCCGGGAGTCCGTGAAGCGCGCTTCGGGACTGGATCCGGAGCGGATCGATGAGGTGGTGTTCGGCAACGCCAACGGCGCCGGCGAGGAGAACCGCAACATCGCCCGGATGGGCACCCTGCTGGCCGGGCTGCCGGTCTCGATCCCGGGCACCACGGTGAACCGGCTGTGCGGCTCGTCCCTGGATGCTGCGATCATCGCTTCACGCCAGATCAACACCGGTGACGCGGACCTGGTGCTGGTGGGCGGCGCTGAGTCGATGTCCCGTGCGCCGTGGGTGCTGCCGAAGACGGAGAAGCCCTACCCGGCCGGGGACATGACCCTGGCTTCCACCACCCTGGGCTGGCGCCTGGTGAACAAGGCGATGCCCAAGGAGTGGACCATCTCCCTGGGCGAGGCCACCGAGCGGCTCCGTGAAAAGTACGGTGTGACCCGGCAGGCGCAGGATGAGTTCGCCGCGAACTCCCACAACCTGTCCGCCGCGGCGTGGGACGAGGGTTTCTACGACAACCTGGTGGCCCCGGTTCCGGGCACGGACCTGGTGCGGGACGAGGGCATCCGCCCCGGTTCCACGGCTGAGAAGCTGGCGGCCCTGAAGACGGTGTTCCGTTCAGAGCCCGAGGGCGCAGAGGTGGGCGGTACGGTCACGGCGGGCAACGCGTCCCCGCTGTCCGACGGCGCCTCCGCGGCCTGGGTGGGCAGTGAAAGTGCCGCGGGGCTGCTGGGGCTGGAGCCTTTGGCCAGGATTGCCGGGCGCGGCGCGCACGGCAATGATCCGCAGTACTTCGGCTTCGCCCCGGTGGAGGCGGCGAACAAGGCCCTCGCCAAGGCGGGCATCGGCTGGGACCAGGTGGGCGCCGTCGAACTTAACGAAGCGTTCGCCGCGCAGTCGCTGGCCTGCATTAACGCCTGGGGCATTGATCCGGCGATTGTGAACAGGCACGGCGGGGCTATTGCCATGGGCCACCCGCTGGGCGCGTCCGGAACCCGGATCCTGGGCACCCTTGCCCGGTCGCTGCAGGCCTCGGGGGAGCGCTGGGGCGTCGCGGCGATCTGCATCGGCGTCGGGCAGGGCCTGGCCGTGGTGCTCGAAAACGTAACTACTGGCGTGAAGGGCTAGGCAATGCTGACATTTGTTGACTCCGTAAACGAGGCCGTGGCCGGCATCAAGGACGGCTCCACGGTGATGATCGGCGGTTTCGGCAACGCCGGGCAGCCGTTCGAACTGATCGATGCGCTGATGGACTGCGGCGCCACGGACCTGACCGTGGTGAACAACAACGCCGGCCAGGGCGACCAGGGCCTTGCCCTGCTGATCAAGGAAGGCCGGGTGCGGAAAATGATCTGTTCCTTCCCGCGGCAGTCCGACTCCTGGCACTTCGACGCCAAGTACAAGGCCGGGCAGATCGAACTCGAGCTCGTCCCGCAGGGCAACCTGGCCGAGCGGATCCGGGCCGCCGGTGCCGGGATCGGCGGGTTCTTCACCCCCACCGGGTACGGCACCATGCTGGCCGAAGGCAAGGAAACCCGCATCATCGACGGCCGCGGCCAGGTCTTCGAAACACCCATCCACGCCGACGTCGCACTGATCAAAGCGCTCAAGGCGGACGGCAAGGGCAACCTCGTCTACCGCAAGACAGCCCGCAACTTCGGCCCCATCATGGCCGCCGCGGCAAAGCAGACCATCGTGCAGGTCTCCGAGATCGTCCCCACCGGGGTGCTGGACCCGGAGACCGTGGTCACCCCCGGCATCTACGTCAACACCATTGTCCGCATCCCGGCGGGCACCACCGAGAAGGCGGCCTGACATGAGCCTCACCGAAACCAGCATCAAGACCTCCGCAACTGCCCTCAGCCGCGACGACCTCGCCCGCCTGGTGGCCCGCGACATCGCCCCCGGGTCCTTCGTGAACCTCGGGATCGGCCAGCCCACCCTGGTGTCCAACTACCTCACCGCTGAACAGGACATCACCCTCCACACGGAGAACGGGATGCTCGGCATGGGACCCGAAGCTCAGGGCGACGAAATCGACGGCGACCTGATCAACGCCGGCAAAATCCCCGTCACCGAACTCCCCGGAGCCTCGTACTTCCACCACGCCGACTCCTTCGCGATGATGCGTGGCGGGCACCTGGACATCTGCGTCCTGGGCGCATTCCAGGTCTCCGTCACCGGTGACCTCGCCAACTGGCACACCGGAGCCCCCGGCGCCATTCCCGCCGTCGGCGGTGCCATGGACCTGGCAACCGGCGCCAAGGACGTCTTCGTGATGATGACGCTGCTCACCCGCGACGGCGCATCCAAGATCGTGGAATCCTGCACCTACCCGCTCACCGGCGTCGGCTGCGTCACCCGCGTCTACACGGACAAGGCAGTCTTCCTCACCGGGCCCGACGGCGTCCAGGTCCGCGAAACCTTCGGCTGCACCCTCGAAGAACTCCAGGAACTCGTCCCCGTCCCGCTCAAGGCCGCCGCAGCCAATGGTTGAGCCCGTCGAAACCCGGCGGCCCTAGGATTGGTAACCATGACCGAAGCAGCAGTAGCGGGCGCCCCGCAAGCCAGCGACCAGTACGTACAGTCGCTGGCGCGCGGGCTGGCCGTGATCCGCGCGTTCGACACCGACCATCCGGTGATGACCCTGACGGAAGTGGCCGGCAGGACTGACCTGACCCGGGCTACGGCGCGGCGGTTCCTGCACACCCTGGTGGAGCTGGGCTACGTGCGGACAGACGGCAAGACGTTCGCGCTCACCGCCAAGGTCCTGCAGCTCGGTTACGCGTACCTCTCCGGGCTTTCGCTGCCCCAGCTCGCGCAGCCGCACCTGGAGGAGCTCTCGCTGAAGCTCGGCGAGTCCACCTCCGCGGCCGTGCTGGACGGCACCGACATCGCCTACATCGCCCGGGTGACCACCCGCCGGATCATGACCATCGGCATCACCGTGGGCACCCGCTTCCCGGCCTACGCCACCTCGATGGGCAGGGTCCTGCTCGCACATCTTCCGCCGGCAGAACTGGACGCCTACCTGTCCGCGGCTGACATCAAACCCCTGACTCCGCGGGGCCTGGGAACCGTTCCGGAACTGCTGGCAGAGCTGGAGACGGTCCGGGCCCAGGGCTGGTGCCTGCTGGACCAGGAGCTGGAACTGGGGCTGATGTCCGTTGCGGCCCCGGTCTACGACGGACCCACGAAGGTAGTGGCCGCCGTCAACGTCTCCCTGCAGGCGCAGTCCGTCGCCGCGCAGCCGGACAGGGATGCCTACCTGGCGTCGATTGCCCGTGAGATCGTGGCCACGGCCAACCTGGTCTCAGCAGATCTCAGCGCCCGGGGGTAAAGGGTGGTCACGGAAGATGATGTCCGAAAAGCCGCGCTCGCGCTGCCCGGCGTCACCGAGCGGCCCAGCTGGGGCCAGCCCGCCTGGTTTGCCAGGAGCCTGATGGCCCGGATCTGGGAACCCGGTGTCCTCACGGTCAAGACGGAGGAACGCGAAGCCCTGGCGGGCACCGAGCCGGACACCTACTTCTGGACACCCCACCATGACCGCTCGCCCCAGCTGGTCCTGGTGCGGCTGGACCGGATCGATGCGCAACTGCTCGGGGAGCTTTTGGAGGATTCCTACCGGCTGGCTGGCGGCGGGCCGTCCCGCCCGCATCAGCGGCGAAGCGCCTAATGTAACTGTTTCCCATCCAAGCCGGCTGACCCACTCCCGCCACGGCAGTGCGGGCCATAGACTCTAGCCAACTACGTGCAGCAGCGCCGCTCCGCAAAAAGCCCCGTCTCCGGACAAATTCCGGGACCCGGCTTCGCAGGCCGCCGCCGCACTTGTCTGCGAGGGGAGTCAGCGGGTGAAACTGGGCATTCCGCGGGAACGCCGGGACGGTGAATGGCGTGTTGCAGCCACGCCGGAAACCGTCAAGCAGCTGACCGCCCTGGGCGCGGAAGTCCTGCTGGAGGAAGGCGCCGGTTCCGCCGCCGGGCATCCTGACCAGGACTACCGGCAGGCCGGGGCGCAGGTGGTCCCGGGGCTGGACCTTGCCCGGCTGGACGCCCTGGCCCATGTCCGCCCCCTCGACCCGGACACCGCCAAGTCCCTGAAACGGGGAGCGGTGACCGTGGGACTCGCATCGCCGTCGTCCGAACTGCCCACGGTGGAAGCGCTCGCCGAGGCAGGCGTCACGGCGTTCGCCCTCGAACTCGTTCCCCGCATCTCCCGCGCCCAGTCCATGGATGCGCTCAGCTCGCAGGCCCTGGTGGCCGGTTACCGCTGCGTCCTGGAAGCAGCCATCCGGCTGCCCCGGTTCTTTCCCCTGTACATGACCGCCGCCGGCACCGTTCCGCCGGCCCGCGTCCTGGTGCTGGGTGCCGGCGTGGCCGGCCTGCAGGCCATCGGCACCGCAAAACGCCTCGGCGCCCGCGTCTTCGCCAACGATATCCGCCCCGCCTCCGCGGACGAGGTTGCCTCAATGGGCGGCACCTTCATCCGGCTGGACCTCGAAACAGCGGAGGCTGCCGGCGGGTACGCACGCCAGCTCAGCTCCGACGCCGGAACCCGGCAGCGGCAGCTGCTGGCACCGCACGTCGCACAGTCGGACGTGCTGATTACGACGGCGGCAGTCCCCGGCAGGCGCGCCCCGCTCCTGGTGACCCGCGAGATGGTGCAGGGCATGCGCCCCGGTTCGGTCGTCGTCGACCTCGCCGCGGAGTCAGGCGGCAACGTGGAGGGCGTGGTACCCGGCCAGGACATCGCCGTCCCCACCGCCGACGGCGCCGGGCACGTCACGCTGGTGGGCCTGAAGGACCCCGCCTCGGCGATGGCTTCGGACGCTTCCCGCCTCTACGCAAAGAACGTGGCCAACCTCCTGGCACTCATGATCCATGAGGGCGTGGTGACCCCGGACTTCAATGATGAGGTGGTGGCCGGGGCCTGCCTCACCCACGACGGCGCTGTCCGGCACTTGCCCACGGCGGAACTCCTCGGCGCCAGAACCCGGGCCGGGCAGGAAGGGGTGCTCTGATGGACGGGATAAGCCTGCTGACCATTACGGTCCTGGCCGTGTTCGTTGGCTTCGAGGTGGTGTCCAAGGTGTCCAGCACCCTGCACACACCCCTGATGTCCGGCGCCAACGCGATCCACGGCATCATCCTGGTGGGGGCCATCATCGTGGCCGGGCAGGCCGCCGATCCCCTGGTCCTGGCCGTGGCCCTCCTCGCGGTGGTGCTGGCCACCGCCAACCTGGTGGGCGGGTTCGTGGTCACCGACCGGATGCTCCACATGTTCCACGCCAAAAAAGAGGTTGCCCGGACCGTGGCGAAGGCGGACCGCAAGTGAGCATCCTCGATCCCGTCTGGACGTCGCTGCTGTACCTCATCGCGGCTGTCTTCTTCATCCTGGCGCTGCGTGGCCTGAGTTCCCCGCGGACAGCCCGGCGGGGAAACCTCATCGGCGCGCTCGGGGCGCTGATCGGCGTCATCACGGTGTTCCTGTCCATGCGCCTGGACAACATCCCCTGGATCCTCGGTTCCATTGCGGTGGGTACGGTGGTGGCGGCGCCCGTGGCCCGGGGCGTGAAAATGACGCAGATGCCGCAGCTGGTGGCCGCTTTCAACGGCGTGGGCGGCGGGGCCGCTGCCCTGGTGGCGCTTCTTGAACTCAGCCACACGGCCGATCCCTGGGTGCGGCTGGCCATCGTGTTCACCCTGCTCGTGGGTGCCGTCTCCTTTGCCGGTTCCGCGGTGACCTTCGCCAAACTGCAGGAACTGATGACCACCCGCCCTGTGGTGTTCCCCGGGCTCCCCGTGGTGATGGCTGCCGTGCTGCTCGCCTCAGTGGGTACCGCCGTCGGCGTCATCCTGACCGGTTCGGCGGCGCTCGCGGTGGTGCTGCTGCTCCTGGGCCTGGCGGCCGGCGTCCTGCTGGTGCTGCCTGTGGGCGGGGCCGACGTTCCCATCGTCATCTCGCTCCTGAACGCGTTCACCGGGCTGGCCGTCGCCGCGTCCGGCGTGGTGCTGGGCAACGTCCTCCTGGTGGTCGCCGGCACCCTGGTGGGCGCTTCGGGCACCATCCTCACCCGCGCCATGGCAGCAGCCATGGGCCGGAGCGTGGCCGGCATCCTCTTCGGCGCCTTCCGCGGAGGGTCGACGGCGGGGTCCACCGCCGTGAGCGAGCGTCCCGTCCGGTCGTCCAGCGCCGAGGACGTGGCGGTGCTCCTGGGCTATGCGCAGCGCGTGATCATTGTCCCGGGGTACGGCCTGGCCGTGGCGCAGGGGCAGCACACCGCGGCGGAACTGGCGCAGGCCCTGGAGGCCCGCGGCATCGACGTCGATTTTGCCATCCACCCGGTGGCAGGGCGGATGCCCGGGCACATGAACGTGCTCCTGGCCGAGGCGAACGTGCCCTACGAGTCGCTCAAGGAGATGGGTGAGATCAACCCGGAGTTCAAGACCGCGGACGTGGCGCTGGTGGTAGGGGCCAACGACGTTGTGAACCCGGCTGCGAAGACTTCCTCCGGCTCGCCGATTTACGGCATGCCCATTTTGGAGGTGGCGGATGCCCGGCAGGTGGTGTTCCTGAAGCGTTCCATGCGTCCCGGGTTTGCCGGGATCGAGAACGACCTGCTGTACGAACCCCAGACGTCGTTGCTGTTCGGAGACGCAAAGGACTCGCTGGCCCAGGTACTTGGGGCAGTGAAGGCGCTGTAGCCTGCAGGGAAGAGGATTCACCACATACAGCCCGAGGAGCCGTACCGCATGAGTGACCCCCGAACCACGTCCGACGCCCCCGCCGCGGCCCGCCCATCGCGTCCCGTATGGTTGCTGCCGGTCCTGGCGTCAATTGTCACGGGCCTGCTCGGCATGGCCTTGGTGGCATCGCAGGGCTTGTACTGGATGATTGCTGTTATCGCCGTGGTGGATGCCATCGGTATCTTCACCATCATTCGCTCTGCCCGCATCAACGCCCGAAGGACACCATGACTGCCCACAACGCCGGCGCGCTGCAGCGCGCTGCAATCATCGTGAACCCCGCCAAGCCGGTGGACATCGACGTGCGCGGCCTGGTGGCCAAGCACTGCGTGGAAAACGGCTGGGGCGAGACGCTCTGGTACGAGACCACCAAGGAGGACCCCGGCGTCGGCCAGGCGAAGGAAGCCCTGGCCCAGGGGGCAGACATCGTCATCGCGGCCGGCGGCGACGGCACGGTGCGCTGCGTGGCGGAGGTCCTGTCCGGCGGCAATACCCCGATGGGCCTGCTTCCCCTGGGCACGGGCAACCTGCTGGCCCGGAACCTGGGCATGGACGTTACCGATTACGACGGCGCCATGGCCGGTGCGCTGATCGGGACGGAGCGGAAGATCGACGTGGTCCGCGCCCGCCGCAGCAACCCGGACAAGGAACAGCTGTTCCTGGTCATGGCCGGTGTGGGGTACGACGCCACCATCATGGCGGACACCAACGAGGACCTCAAGGACAAGGTCGGCTGGCTGGCCTACGTGGACGCCGGCATCCGGAACCTGCCCGGCAAGCCCGTGAAGGCCACCGTCCTGATCGACGGCCAAACGGTAGTGCACCGGGGCGTCCGCAGCGTGATGGTGGGCAACTGCGGCAAGGTCCAGGGCGGCCTGGAGATCTTTCCGGACGCCAAGATGGACGACGGGCTGCTCGATATCGCGGTCCTGGCGCCGCACCAGGGCCGGCTGGGCTGGCTTTCCGTGCTGGCAGGCATCATCGGCAAGGGCCGGAACAAGGACACCTCCGTGGAGTATTTCCAGGGCAAGACCGTGGAAATCACCCTGGAGCACAACGACGACTACCAGCTGGACGGGGACCATGAGGGCCAGGGCAGGCACGTCCTGATGACCATGGACCCGTCCGCCCTCACCCTGCGGATGTAGCACCCAACTGAGTAGCGCGAACTGACGTTCTGGAGGCTCAAAACGGCCGTTGGCGCTACCTAGTTGGGGCGGGAGGCGGCGGGGCGGTGCGCCAGGATCTCGGCGAGCTCTGCGAGCCGGTGGGCGCGGGCGGACTCCGCGGGAGTGAACGGTTCGCCGGGCCGGACGAAGGTGATGGGCCCGTGCCAGGCGGTGGGAATCTTCAGGCGGGTGCCGGCGTCGTGCTTCTCCAGAGCGGCCTCTGCCGGACTGAGGATCCGGGCCCGCAGCAGTTCCGCCACGGCCAGGGGAAGCTCCTCCGGGGCGTCGGCGATCCGGGCGGCCAGGCTCAGCGCCCTGGTCTGGCCGTCGGCCATGGCCAGGGCCGTGGTGGGCCAGACGTGCGCCCGGGTGCCGCCGGATTCGTGCAGGGCCTCCAGCAACTCGCGCTCGCTGACGGAGCCGGGAGCAGAAAGGACAAACTCGTCCAGCACCCCGCCCGGTACCGGATGGACGTGGATGCTCAGGATGTTGGTGTCCAGGCGGGCCAGTGCCTTGGTGACTTTCTGCAGCGACCCCGGCTCGTCGCACAGGACCGTCCGTGCCCGCCACAGAGCCGGTGCCGTACCAAGCTTCCGGCGGTGGCGGAGTGCGGGGGCGTGCAGCCAGCCGCGCAGGATCCGGGCAGCGGACGGCTCCGCCACCCAGATCACCAGGACCGTGGCAGTGACAGCCAGTACGAGGACTTTGGCCACGTAGGGGAGCTGGGTGTCCACCACCATGGCGTGGACCAGGAGTTCGATGGGCAGCATTACGGCCACGTTGGCCAGTGTCAGGCGGGTTTTGGGAGGCTCGGGCATCAGGCCGCAGACTTCACAGCTCAGTTCGGCGGCTGGGGAATGCTGTGCGCGTGGCGTCATGGCATAAGCATCGCCGGGTGCTGTTTCGGCAGCATTGCCTCCTGATTCCATTCAAGGGAACGTGGCGGGCAGTTTCCGGAGCCACCGCCGTAAGATCGTGAAGGAACGTCAGCGCGGCCGCCCATCCAACCAGGTACCGCAGGAAAGGCGCTATTGCCACGTGAAGATGCTCGCTGAGATGTTCAGCATTGCTCCCGCCAACAAGGACCACCACCCTGCCCTGAGATGCGCCGTGGGAGTTTTCGTTCCGCTCTTCATCCTGGTCCTCCTGGGGAGGCTGGACCTGGCCATCTTCGCGTCCTTCGGCGCCTTCACCGGAATCTACGGCCGCGGCGAACCTCACGGCATCCGCTTCGCGCTGCAGCTGCGCGCCGGACTGCTGATGCTGCTGGTGATCCTCCTGGCGGCCCTCGCTGCGAGGATGGAGGCGGCCTGGGGCCTGGACGTCCCCACCACTACCTGGCTCCTGGTCCTCGCCATCACCGTGGTTGCCGGCGCCTGCTCGGTGGCCATCTCGTGGCTGCGGTTGCGCCCGGCCGGTTCGCTGTTCCACATCTTCGCCTTCGCCGCCATTGCCTCCATCCCCAACCAGCCCCCGCTGTGGCAGGGCATGCTGGTTTCCGTCCTCACTACCGGCTTCTGCCTGCTGATCGGCTTCTCCTCCCGCGTGCTGCCCAGCCACCGCACGCCGTGGGCCAGGCCCCGGCCCATCCGCCGCACCCCTGACGAGAAGCGGGCGGCATGGCTGGAAGGCTTCGGCTACCTGGTGGCCGCCGGGCTCGCGGGGGCACTGGCCACCTGGGCAGGGGAACGGCTTGGATTCGGCCACAACTACTGGGCCATGGTGGCAGCCGTGGTTCCGCTCGTGGGGCACACCACCCGCCACCGGGTGCGCCGCGGAGTCCAAAGGATCATCGGCACGGTGCTGGGGCTGGTGATCCTTGCCGGCATTGTGCTGCTGGGGCTGCAACCCTGGCAGACGGTGCTCGTGATGGCACTGTGCCAGTTCGGCGCCGAGATGTTCATCATCCGGCAGTACCTGCTGGCCCAGGTGTTCGTCACCCCGCTGGCACTGATCTCCACGCTGCTGGTGGTGCCTTCGGCGCCCGGCATCCTGCTCCGGGACCGCATCATCGAAACGGTGATCGGGGCCGCCGTCGGGATTGCCGTGGTGCTGGCCCCGGGAGCGTGGCGCCGGGTGCGTCAACGCACGACGACGGCCTAGCCGCCTGCAGCGGCGGGCGGTACCCTGAGGCTTCAACCATTCATCGGAAGCTGGTGCTGCGTGGCGAATTCGAGGTCAGGCGATTCGGTGGTGGACCGGATCGTCCGGCTCATCTCCGCCTTTCCGCCGGAGGTCAGCACGCTCCAGCTGTCCGACCTTGCGGTCCGCGCGGGACTGCCACTCACCACCACGCACCGGCTGGTCCGGCAGCTCGCGGGGCATGGACTCCTGGAGACTGGGCCTGAGGGCATGGTGCGGCCGGGGCTGCGGCTGTGGGAGCTGGTGAACCGCACGTCGCCAACTTTCGCCCTGCGCCAGGCGGCCATGCCGTTCATGGAGGACATCCAGCAGGTGCTCAACCAGAACGTGAACCTCGCCGTGCTGGACGGCTGGGAAGCGCTCTTCGTGGAGCGGCTGTCCCGGCCGGGCTCCGTGGCCAACCGTGCCCAGGTGGCCGGACGGATGCCCGTCCACATCTCCTCTGCGGGGCTGGCGCTCATGGCCCACCAGGACAAGGCCCTCCAAGCGCAATACCTGGAGCAGTTCGTCGATCCCGACGGAAAGGTCACCAGGGCCGCCATCCGCTCGCTGCTCAGCGAAACGACCCATCAGGGCTTCGCCCAGCTGGCCGGCGTCGTGGACCCGGACACGTGGGGCATCGCCGTCCCCGTGCTCAACCGCAAGCAACGCGCCGTGGCGTCCCTCGGCGTCGTGGTTCCGCTGCGCGAGATGCGCCTGCAGGCGCTGGTGCCCGCCCTGCAGACAGCCGCCCGCGGCATTGCCCGGAACCTTGCCGATTCCTGACGCTGAACCATTCAACGGAATTGCTGTAACGGCCGTCACCCCTGGCGGCGCACACTGTTAGCCAGACGCACCGAACCGGCCCAGCGGCCCCGCAACGAAGCGAGAGAATCATGGCAGCACGCAAAATCATCACCACCCAGGTAGCCATCATGGGTGCCGGCCCCGCCGGCCTGATGCTGTCCCACCTGCTGGCCAAGGCCGGCATCGAGTCCACCGTCATTGAAGTCCGCAGCCACAAGGAGATCTCCGAGACGGTCCGGGCCGGAATCCTGGAGCACGGGACGGTCAACCTGCTGGTGGACAGCGGCGTCTCGGACCGGGTGCTGCGGGACGGGGACCGGCACGACGGCATTGAGCTGCGCTTCAACGGTGAAAGCCACCGCGTCGACTTCAAGGACCTGGTGGGGGAGTCCGTCTGGCTGTACCCGCAGACGGACGTTTTCCTGGACCTCGCCGCGCGCAGGACGGCCGACGGCGGCGACGTCCGGTACAGCGTCACGGACACCACCGTCCACGACCTCGAAGGCAAGCCGAAGGTCTGGTTCACCGACTCCGACGGCGTGGAATACGAGATCCGGGCAGACTTCCTGGTGGGCGCCGACGGCTCCCGCAGCCACTGCCGGTTCCAGATCCCCGAGGCGCACCGCAAGTGGTACTTCCACGAATACCCCTTCGCCTGGTTCGGCATCCTGGCCGAGGCTCCGCGCAGCTCCGACGAACTGATCTACGCCAATTCCGCCAACGGCTTCGCACTAATCAGCCAGCGCACCGAAACCGTCCAGCGGATGTACTTCCAGTGCGACCCCAAGGAAAACGTCGCCAACTGGGACGACGACCGCATCTGGGCCGAGTTCCGCAGCCGCGTGAACGGCAACGGCTTCGAACTGAAAGAGGGGCCGGTCATCGAGAAAATGGTCCTGCCGTTCCGCAGCTTCGTCCACACCCCGATGCGCCACGGCAACCTTTTCCTGGTGGGCGACGCCGCCCACACAGTTCCACCCACCGGCGCGAAGGGCCTGAACCTTGCCATCCATGACGTCAAGGTCCTCTTCGAAGGGCTCGACAGCCATTACAACTCCGGCTCGGACCGGCCGCTCGAGGCGTACAGCGACCGCGCCCTGGAGCGGGTTTGGAAGGCGCAGCAGTTCTCCTACTGGATGACCACCATGCTGCACACCCCCGCCGACGCCGACGATTTCTCCCGCGCGCGCCAGCTGGGCGAACTGAACTCCGTGGTGTCCTCCCGGCACGGCATGGCCTACCTCGCCGAGGCCTACACCGGCTGGCCCGGCGCCCGCTAAGCCAGCAGCCGCCGGACTGCTGTGGCGATGGCTGCAGCGTCCGGTTGCTCATCGCGCCTGACCGTGAGCAGGTGCAGCAGCACGCCGTCGCCGTAGTCCGCCAGGTCCCGTGCCCGGGCTGGCGCATCCGCCACGCCCAGCGCGGCGAGGGCCTGCTCCAGGCCGCCCACCAGCCGGAAGTGTCCGGCTGTCACTGACTCGGGCCTGTCGAGGGAGATGGCCAGGCGGGCGCGGCTGAGCCCAGCGTGCCGCCCGGCCAGCGCCAGCAGCAGGGTGGCCAGCTGGTCTGCCAGTTCCTCAATGTCCTGCGGCGGACCGGCGGGGCCCTGCTCCTGCAGGAGTGCGGCGTCCAGCTCCAGCATGCGGTCAAGCACCGCTTCCACGAGGGCCGCGCGGTTCCGGTAGTAGTTAGAGGTGGTGCCCTCGGGCAGGTGTGCGGCGGCATCCACTGCCCGGTGGGTGAGGCCCTTCATGCCCTTCTCTGCCACCACGGCGAGGGCGGCGTCCATCAATTCGGTGCGTCTGTCGGGCATGGCCACAGTCTAATTGCCCCCTAGCCATCCACTACAAAAGTAGTAGAATCACAAGCATGGAAACCATCTCGATCGTTGGCGGCGGAATTGCGGGACTGGCACTGGCCGCCTGCCTGGACCCGGCCCGGTTCCAGGTGACGGTGTATGAGAAGCGGCCCGAACTGCCGGGTGTCGGAAACGCGCTCGGCATGTGGCCGAACGCCCAGCGTGCGCTGGAGCGGCTGGGAATCCTTGAAGAGGCGCGGGCGGTCAGCCCGGTGATCGGCAGCGGATCCGTCCGTGACGCCCAGGGTGAGCCGTGGGTCACCGTCAGCGTGGGGGAGATGTTCGGCATATCCAGGGTTGACCTTCTCCGGTTGCTGGACGGCGCCGTCCCGGGAACCGTCCGCCGGATCACCAGCAACGTCCGGTCACTTCCCGCCGACGGCAGCCTGCTGGTCGGTGCCGACGGCGTGCACAGCGCAGTCCGCCGGGAGGCCTGGGGCGCCGCAACGGATGCGCGCCTCACCCCGTACCTCGCCCTCCGCGGGACTCTCCCAGCTCCGGTCAGTCCCGGCGAGGTGGGAGAGTACTGGGGCCGCGGCGACCTGTTCGGCATGGCCGCCGCCCGGGGAGGGTCCTTCTGGTACGCCAGCTACCGCTCCGGGGTGGGCCCGTACGGGATTGACTCAGCATCAGCCTTGGAACACGCCCGGGAACGCTATGCCACCCACGCCCCCGCCATACGCCGCACGCTGGCCGCAGCCACTCCCGAAGCATGCCTGGTCCAGCGGATCTGGACAGTTCCGCGCCTGGGCTCCTATGTCCGCGGGCGGACCGTGCTCGTCGGCGATGCCGCGCACGCCATGCTCCCCACCCTGGGTCGCGGCGCGTGCGAGTCGCTTGTGGATGCGGTGACGCTGGCTGACCTTCTCAACACGCTGCCCGAAGACCAGGCACTGCGTGCCTACGACCGGCAGCGGCGGCTGCGGACCCGCGTCCTGAGCCTGGCATCCTCGGCGCTGGGGCGCGTCGCCCTCGCCGACGGTGGGCAGCCCCTGCGTGACCGCCTCCTCAGCCTCGCCCGACGACGGAACGGACGTTCCGCCGTCGTCAGCGGTTCCGCGGACTGATCACCGGACGGGAGCTGCCGGCTGTGCGGCATCCTCTGTGGATACCGGCGTTCCGGGAAGACCCGGACCGGGAACCGGGGAAGCGGGCGGAACGGCCGGCAGCCGCTTCTTCCGTGACTTGCCCCTGCTCGAGCGGCCGTAGACGAGATACATGGTGACGCCGGTGATCACCATCAGAAGCACCGTGTAGACGAAGGTGTTGGCAACGCCCGCCACGCCTTCGGCGCCGTCGGTGTTGGCTTTGATGACCAGGCCCAGCGGCTGGACCAGGGGGTGGGCCAGGAAGATGGCGGTGTCGTAGTCGTCCAGCAGGCTGTTGAAGTTCAGGGCGGTGATGGCGGCGGCCGCCGGCAGCACCAGCGGCAGCAGGATCCGCCGGAACACGTACAGCGTCCTGGCACCCATGATGGCCGCCGCTTCCTCCAGCGAGGAGTTCACAGAGGCGAAAGAAGCCTTGAGCATGCGGAGCGTGAACGGGATCTTGACGGTGACAAAGGCGATCAGCAGGATCACCGTGGTACCGGTGAGCACTGCACCGCCCACCAGCGGATTGGGGTGGTCGTAGCTGATGATCAGGCCAAGGGCCAGCAGGGCCGAAGGCAGGATCCAGGGAATGTGCAGCAGGTATTCGAAGGCTGTTGCCACCCAGTTTTTGTATTTCTGCAGCAGCCGGGCCACGAACAGCAGCCCGCCCACGGCGATGAGCGCGGCCAGTGCGCTGTAGACCACGCTGACGATGAACGGCCGCAGCCCGGACTGCTGGGTCAGGACCCGCACGTAGTTGTCCAGGGTCAGGTTGCCCAGGGCGAGCTGGCCGGTCTGGATCGCGGCGCCGTCGGCGAACGAATACAGCACGATCAGCACCACGGGCAGCGTGTACACGGCGAACAGCAGGTATGCCAGCACATGGACGGCAATGTTGGCTGCGGGGTTGGTGATCTCCTGCTTCTGCAGCTCGGAGGACACCTTGGACACCGAGAAGTACGTACCGCCCTTCTCCAGCCGGGACATCACCGCGAGCATCAGGATGGTGGCCAGGCCAAGGATCACGGCCAGCAGGGCAGCGAGGTCCCGTGAGGTGGGGCTGTTGGTGAACGTCAGGATCATCGGGGTGATGGTCTGGAAATCGCGCCCGCCCAGCACCTGAGGGGCGCTCAGTGCCCCCAGCCCGGTAAGGAAGGACAGGATGGTCACGGCGAACAGCGTGGGCTTGAGCATGGGAAGCACAATCCGGCGGAGGATGGTCCAGGTGGAGGCGCCCAGGTTCCGGGCCGCTTCGATGGTCTGGTAATCAATGCCCTTGAGCGCGTTCGCCACGAAGAGCATGTGGTTGGTGGTGGTGGCAAAGGTCATCACTACCAGGACCGCGAAAAATCCGGAGAACCAGCCCGGATCCATGCCGGGAAACACCTTCACCAACAGCGAGGTAACAATTCCCTTGTCCCCATAGATGAACTTGTATCCCGCGGCCAGCACGATGCCGCCATAGATAAACGTGGAGGCGTAGCCCAGGAACAGGATCCGCGAGCCCCGGATCCGGAAGTAATGCGTCACCAGGACAATGAAGATGCCCACCAGGTTGACCGTGACAGACAGCGCCACCGCCAGCAGGAAGCTGTTGCCCAGTGCCTTCATGGCCCGCTGGGACGAGAGGAGCTTTTCGGCCGCCCGCCCCGAAAAGCTGCCGTCCGGAAAGAAGGTGGCCATCAGGACGTTGACATTGGGCCATACCAGGAACGCGGCGATGAACCAGGTGAGCACTACACCCACCACCAGCACGAACGGGGAGCGGACCATCCCGCGGACGGACGCGCTGCTCATGGCAGGACGACCGCCTGTTCCTGCTGCCTCAGGGCGACGCCCGTTTCCCGGTGGTACTGCAGGATATGGGCAGGCTGGAGGTAGACAGTGGTTTCCGTTCCAGGTTCCGGATGGGCTCCGCCATCCTCCTTGACCAGCAGCCGGATCTCCGCGCCGTGGCTGCGCACCACGTACCGGCTATGCAGGCCATGGTAGGTGCGGGATACCACG
This sequence comes from Pseudarthrobacter sp. TE3704, assembly GCF_056279405.1. Lineage (NCBI taxonomy): Bacteria > Bacillati > Actinomycetota > Actinomycetes > Micrococcales > Micrococcaceae > Pseudarthrobacter > Pseudarthrobacter sp. TE3704. Next base: position 102,762 of record NZ_JBWCCJ010000001.1, on the reverse strand, counting down.
GTACCGGGAAGTCCGACGACGGGGCTGCCGCCCGCAGGTGCGGCCAGTGACGCCTTCTCCACCCGCAGGTACGAGGTGGCTTCCGTGCTGAGCTGCGCGCCGGAAAGACGGTTCACTTCGGCCACGAACTCCGGTGTCAGGGTGGAGCTGTCACCGATGAAGTTGCAGACGAACTCGGTGCCGGCATGGTCGTAGATTTCCTGCGGGGTGCCCACCTGCTCCACCACGCCATTGTTGAACACGGCGACCCGGTCGCTCATGGCCAGGGCTTCGTCCTGGTCATGGGTGACGTACACCGTGGTAATGCCGAACTCGCTCTGCAGGTCCTTGAGCTGCTGCCGGAGCTGGTGGCGGAGCTTGGCGTCCAGGTTGGACAGCGGCTCGTCCAGCAGCAGGATCTTGGGCCGCAGCACCAGTGCCCGCGCCACGGCCACCCGCTGCTGCTGCCCGCCGGACAGCTCGGCCACGTTCTTGGCCAGCTGCTCATCACTGAGTTCCACCCGGCGGGCAATGTCCCGGACAAGCCGGTCACTGTCGGCCTGCTTCTCCTTCCGGACCCGCAGACCGAAGGCGATGTTCTCCCACACGCTCATGCTCGGAAACAGGGCATAGTTCTGGAACACCATGCCCACCTGCCGCTTATCGCTCGGAAGCCGGGTGACGTCCTTGCCGTCCACGTGGACAGTGCCCGCGGACGGCTGGATGAAACCGGCCAGGGTGCGCAGCGCCGTCGTCTTTCCGCAGCCTGACGGGCCCAGCAGGGTGAAGAATTCACCCGGCCGGACGTGCAGGTCCAGGTGCGGTATGGCGGTGAAGTCGCCAAAGGAAACTTCAATGTTGTCCAAGCGGATCATGGCAAAACCTGTCTGGTGGAGCGGGAAAGCTGGCGGCGGGAGACCGGACTACGTCATGTACTCGAGCTCGATCTTCTCCACCCAGGCGCCCATGTTCTCCTGCACGAACTCCCAGTCGATGTCCTGCTGCTTGAGGTCCGCGAAGAAGTCCACCACCTCGGGGTTGGCCTTCGCTTCGGCGGCCTTGTTCACCGGCATGGAGTTGAACTGCTGGGCAAACGCACCCTGGACATCCGCACTGCCGAACCAGTCGATGAACTTCTGCGCCTGCTCCTTCTTCTCGGTCCCCTTCACCAGGGCGATCTGCTCCACCGCGAGCGGGACGCCCACGGAGGGAATGACGGTGTCAACGTTCACCTTGAAGGACTTTTCCCGTTCGGCGATGATCGAGGACGGCATCTGTCCCATGTCCACCTCGCCGGAAGCGATGCGCGCGAAAAGGTCGGTCTTGGCAACGGCCGGGCTGCCGTTCTGGAAGTACTGCTCAACCTGCTGCCAGCCCTCATCGGAAATGCCCAGGTCGCCGGAGTCGTCCCGGTAGCGGCTGAGGATGCCGGCGAACACGAGCTGGGCGGTGGCGGTGCCCAGTCCGGTCACGCGCTCGTAGCGGTCCTTGAATTCATCCTTGGTCCACAGGTCCGTCCAGTCCTGCGGGGCGGAGTCCTTGGAGATCTTGTCTGAGTTGTAGCCCAGGAGGATGGCCTGTTTCACCAGGGGCCAGTAGGTTTCGCCGTCGCCCAGTTCCTTGTCCACCTCGCCTGCCCAGGAGGGGGTGTACGGTTCCAGCGCGTCTTCGGCCTTAATCTGCGAGAAGTACATGTTGTTCAACCCGAAGGCCACGTCGGCGATCGGGTTGTTCTTCTCGGCAATCAGTTTGTTGGTGGCATCCGCGCCGCCGGCACCCACGATTTCGATGGTGAAGCCGGCTTCTGCTGCCTTGGCGGTCAGCCATTCGCCGCGGCCTTCGCCGTTGGAGTTGGTGTACACCACCAGTGTTTCGCCGGAACTCGCGGCGGGAGCGGAGGACGCATCCCCGGAGGAAGCGGGCGGAGTAGCGGCACCGCCGCATCCGGCAAGAAGGGCGGCGGCGACGGCGGCGGCAACCAAGGACTGCAATTTACGCACGATCAGGACTCATTTCTGCACTGGAACCGGAGCATGTCCGCACAGCCTATAGCCGGGTGTGCGGAATGTGGGGCTGTTTTGCTATCGATTCGATAAACAGCCCGGCTGTTCACTGTGGTCCAGTGGAGGGAATGGTAGGCGGCGTTGGGGTGAACGCCGGGTGAAACGTCAGTCCTGGGTCAGTGTTTCGGTCAGGTGGTGGGTGGGAATGCGGTCGCGGTCATAGGTAATCTCCGTGTAGCCGTGCGGTTCCGGCTTTCCGGAGGGGCTCAGGTTAACGAAAACGATCTCCTCGATGGTGAGGATGCTCTGCCGGGTGATCATGTTGCGGACTTCGGCTCGCATGGTCAACGAGGTCCGGCCGAACCGCGTGGCGGTCAGGCCCATCTCGATGAGGTCGCCCTGGACGGCCGAGCTGACGAAGTTGATTTCCGAGATGTACTTTGTCACCGCCCTGCCGTTGCCCAGCTGGAGGATGGCGTAGATTGCGGCTTCCTCGTCAATCCACTTCAGCAGGCTTCCACCGAACAGGGTCCCGTTGGCGTTGAGGTCCTCAGGACGTACCCACTTGCGGGTGCGGAAAGTGATGTCTGCTGTTTCCATAGGCCGAGATTAGCGGAGGGGCGGAATCCCTACGCACTTATGACGCCTGGACCTTATGCCATGGCCGTGTGCGCGGCGCTCCGTGCATCAATGCTCTTGGCGTAGCAATAGGAGTGTTCCACCCCGATATAGGGACCGTAATTCGGGACCGGCTCAAACCCGGAGTTCTGGTAGAAATTGCGGCCGTCCGGCTGTGCGGAACCGGCTTCGGCCTTGATCCTGGTGATCCCCTGTTTGTGCGCCTCCGCCTCCAGGGCGGCGAGGATGGAGCTGGCCACCCCCGAGCCGCGGGTGTAGGGGAGGACGTACAGTCGCTTTATTTCAGCGGTGGTTGAATCGAGGAGGCGGAGGCCGCCGCAGCCCACAGGCTGGCCTGATCCTTTGTCATACGCCACGAGGAACACGGCGCAGTCAGCGCCCGACGGCGGTGTGCCGGGTTCGTGGTCAGGGGTACCAAAGCGCGCATCGAGTTCAGCCTGCTGAGCGCGGCGCAGGTCGGCGCCCACAGGGTTGGACCAGGAAACCTGCCGGATGTTCAGCCGCGGATTGGTCTGCATGTCTGCCTCGATTCGCCGAAGGGATATGCATTAAAAGGCTAGAAGCCGGCGGTTACGCGGGTGTTTCTTCTGCGTAAGCGGTTGGATAACGTGGGCGGGCGGTTCGACCGTATTGCTAGGTCAGCTACTTATCAGTTGGTCTAAGATTAATTCCATGGGTTCCACGGGTAACGAAAGCTCCGGCTACTGGTATGGTCCGGACGGGCAGTTGGACTACGGTGCTGCCGTGCTGAAGTCACTGCGCGATTACCGGGCCGCCGAGAATGCCGTCCGCCGTTCCACCCGGGACTCGATGGGCATGGGTGAAACGGACATCCTGGCGTTACGCTTCCTCCTTCGCGCCCAGGCTTCCGGGAAGGCGGTTGTTCCCAAGGATTTGAGCCAGTTCCTGGGCATTACCAGCGCGTCCACTACCTCGCTGATCGACAGGCTGGTAGCCAGTGGACACGTCCGCCGCGAGGCCCATCCCACCGACCGCCGCTCCATCGTCGTCATTCCCACAGTCGAATCGGACAGGGAGGTGCGCGAAACGCTTGGTGCGATGCACCGCCGGATGATGACCGTCGCCGAAGGTCTGACGGCGGACCAGGCCCATGTTGTGGTCGACTTCCTGCAGCAGATGACGGATGCCCTTTCCGTCAAGAACGGGCACCAAAAAAGTAACTAGCCGGACTAGCTAGTCTGACTAGTAATATGTAAGCTTACGATCAATCTTGAAGTTTCTTCCTTAGGGAGTCGTGAGCGCGTTGACCACTTTTACCGAAGTCCATTGCGGGACGCCCATGGAACTTGCCACTCCTGCCATCGGGCCGGCGGCCGCTGCTTACAGTTTTCCGCCGGAAGATGCAGTCCTCACCGAACTGCCGCCGGTATGGCGTTGCCGCTGCGGATTCCAGCTCGATGCCTGGCTGGCCGCTGACTCTGCCGATGAAGCGGCCGTCCTGGCCGAAGCCTGCGTCCCGCTACGGCACCCATGACCGCGCCGGCCCTTGCCCCCGAAGGACCCGCCCTCAGCGAACACCGGCAGCCGGAACAGGGGTGCGCAGACAGGGCGCGCCGCGCCGCGGAACCTCACGCAAGCGTCGTCGTCGCGGGCCGCTTCTACCTCAAGGAACGCCTTGGGCGCGGTTCCGCAGCAGAGGTCTTCCGCGCCGTGGACCTGGCAGGCGGACCGGACGTGGCCGTCAAGATGGCGGCGGCGCACTCGGTCAAGCAGCACGAGCGGATCCGCAACGAAGCTGCCATCCTGGCGGCGCTGGATCACCCCTCCATCATCAGGTTCCGTGCCCACGGTTCCCTGCCGGACCGCGGACCGCACGGCGGGCGGCCGTTCCTGGTGCAGGAGCTGGCGCTGGGATCCAGCATTTCCGATGCAGTCCGGATCAACAGCCACAACCCCGGCGATGTGGCAGTCTGGGCCTACGGGCTGTTCAGTGCGCTCGCCCACCTTCACTCCAAGGGCCTGGTCCACCGCGACATCAAGCCTGCCAACCTGATGCTGAGTGGCCTGCGGAGAAGCCCGGTCCGGATTATCGACTTCGGGATCGCAGCGGCAGCCGGCTCAGCGCCCGAGCCGGGCATCTCCTCCGGAACAGTGCACTACATGAGCCCGGAACAGGCAGCAGGAGGGGCCGCCCGGCCGTCGTGGGATGTCTACTCCCTGGGGCTGGTCCTCCTGGAACTGCTGACCGGGACCAAGGCATTTCCCGGGACTGCCATCGAATCCCTGGTGGCCAGGACGCTTCGCAGCCCTGATGTTCCTGATGTCGTGGCGCCCCGCTGGAGGCCGTTCCTGCGGTCCCTGACGGCCATGGACAGCCGGGAACGTCCGACGGCGGAAGAGGCTGCGGCGTTTGCCGCACGGCTTGTCCCGCAGCAGTGAGCCGTGACGGCTAAGGGCCCGCTACGTTCCCACCGGTAGGATCTTCTGCCGTGGGATCTGCGAGGGCCAGCCCGCCGACAGGGCTGCCGTCCCAGTGGAGCAGTTTCCAGCCCGCGTCGGGGTCGCCTTCCAGTGCGACGATTCCGGTGTTCGCCAGTACGTGGCGTGCGGCGAACTCGTGGTCAGCGTCCTCCGCCCGGCGCCCGGCCCAGGTGCGGATCGCGGCACCATGGCTGACTACCGCTGCAGTTTCATGCTGTCCTTGAGCCGCCTGCTCCACCACCTGGGTGATGGCAGCGTCGAAGCGGTCGAAGAACGCGTGGCCGTCCGGCCCCGCCGGCATGCGGACATCAAGATCCCCGGCCGCCCAGGCGAACACCGTCCCCATGTACCGCTTGTGGGATTCGTGGTCCGTCAGTTTTTCCAAGGCGCCGGCCTCGATCTCATGAAGGCCATCCAGCACGGTCACGTCCAGGCTGTGCAGCTTGCCCAGCGGCGCCGCGGTGATCTGTGTGCGGATCAGGGTGGAGGCATACAGGGCACCGATCGGCTCGTTGGCCAGCGACCTGGCCAGGGCCTCGGCCTGCCGTTCGCCAAGTTCGGTGAGCCCGGGCCCCGGATGGGCGGTATCCAGCTGGCCAAGGACGTTGCCGGGGGTTTGTCCGTGACGGATGAGCAGCAGCTTCATGCTCTCCAGTTTCGCACCCCGGCAACAGGACAGTGGACCGGCGCTATGCAGGGCCTGGCAACGCGAAGGCGCCGGGCCCGCCAGAGCCCGGCGCCGCCGTCGTACTTCCTGTGATGTTTGCCGGCCGGCCTACTTGAGGTGGTCCACCAGCTGGTCGGCGATGCCCGTGTACTTCCCGGGCGTCAGAGCGAGCAGGCGGGCCTCAGCGTCGGCTGAAAGGCCAAGGCTCTGCACGAATTCCTGCATGCGGGCGGCGTCCACGCGCTGGCCGCGGGTGAGGTCCTTGAGCCGCTCGTACGGGTTTTCCATGCCTTCGACGCCGGCAATCGCCTCCGCGCGCATGACCATTTGGATGGCCTCGCCCAGGACTTCCCAGTTGGTGTCGAGATCCCCGGCCAGCACGTCCTCAGCTACGTCCAGGCGTTCCAGGCCTTTGGCGACGTTGGAGATGGCGAGCAGTGAGTGGCCAAAGGCCACGCCGATGTTGCGCTGGCTGGAGGAGTCCGTGAGGTCGCGCTGCCAGCGGGAGGTCACCAGGGTGGCGGCCAGGGTGTCCAGCAGGCCGTTGGAGATTTCGAGGTTTGCCTCGGCGTTCTCGAAGCGGATCGGGTTGACCTTGTGCGGCATGGTGGAGGAACCGGTGGCTCCGGCCACGGGGATCTGGGCGAAGTAGCCGATGGAGATGTAGCTCCAGATGTCCGTGCAGACGTTGTGCAGGATGCGGTTGAAACGCGCGACGTCGGCGTACAGTTCTGCCTGCCAGTCGTGGCTTTCAATCTGCGTGGTGAGGGGGTTCCAGGTCAGCCCCAGCCCTTCCACGAAGGACTTGGCGACGTGCTGCCAGTCTGCGCCGGGAACCGACGCAACGTGGGCGGCGTAGGTGCCGGTGGCACCGTTGATCTTGCCGAGGTACTCCGTCCGGGCGATCCGCTCCAGCTGGCGTGTGAGGCGGTGTGCGATGACCGCCAGTTCCTTGCCCAGGGTGGTGGGCGTGGCCGGCTGCCCGTGGGTCCGGGACAGCATGGGAACGGCGCGGTTGTCCTCGGCCATCCTGCTGATCTGGGCCACGAGCGCGCGGGCGGCGGGCAGCCACACGTCCTCCACAGCGCCTTTGACTCCCAGGGCGTAGGAGAGGTTGTTGATGTCCTCGGATGTGCAGCCGAAGTGGACCATGGCCGTCAGGTTTTCAATGCCGATGCCGGGGAGGCGGCGTCCGATGTAGTACTCCACGGCTTTGACGTCGTGAACCGTGACGGCTTCGATTTCGGCCAGTTCAGCGACTGACGCGGCGTCGAATTCGGTGACGATGGCGCGGAGCTGCTCCTCCTGTTCCGGGGTGAGCTTCCCGGCGCCCGGGAGGACGTTGTTGCTGGTCAGGTGGATGAGCCATTCCACTTCCACAGCCACACGGTCACGGTTCAGCGCAGCTTCGGACAGGTAATCAACCAGCGGCGCGACGGCGGACTGGTACCGGCCGTCCAGGGGACCGAGCGCGATTTTTTCCGGTGACGCGGCGAGGGCCAGGCGTCCTGAGGGCGTACGTGTATCAGCTGTGGCGGCAGTTTCAGGCATGTGCTGATTCTTTCACGAACTCCGGCGGCTCCTTAAGCGTGCCTTTCCACGTTACTTGTCCACATAACTTGTCCACATAGCCGACGGCGGTGCTGGGGTTGCTGCCGGGTCTTCCTTAGCGTTGGCGCATCAGTAAAGCAATGCGAGGGCGGCAACCCGTGGGTTGCCCAAGGGGGAGTGCGGATGTGGAATGTATTGGGGGACGGCATGCCCGGAGCGGCAGACCATGTCGCCGCCGACCTCATGCCACTGGCGGGACGGCTCGGGTCCTGCGTGGCAAGGGTTGAGGAAGTCATCGCTGGCCTGAGGGCTATCCAGCTGCTCGACTGGCAGTCACCGGCGGGGCAGGCCTACCGGAACACCGTCGCCCGCCAGGACGCTGCCCTGCGCCAGGCTTCGGAATGCCTGGCGGAAGCCAAGGCCGCCGTTGCACGGCATGCCCAGGAGAGCGTCGCGGCTGCACTCGCTAATAGCCAGCACTGACGCAAGGCGGACAACCTATGGACACTGACCGCATTCGCCTGTTCGGCCCCTCCAGGGAAGGACATCTGAGCATCAGGGGCGGCCCCACTGGCATCAGCGTGCAGCTCGAAGAGCTGACGGCAGGCGCGGAGAAGCTGGATGCCCTGGCCAGTGACCTCGTTGCCGTTGAGCAGGAGACCGGGCGGATCCTGGACCACCTTTGCTGGGTTGACCGGCAGCCGGCATGGTCCACATCCGCCCATCTGGCTGCAGTACGGAACGGTCAATGGCGCGTCCAGGCTGCCAGGGCAGAGCTACAGCGCATCAGCAGCCAGATACGTGCCTGCCTCCGGGACTATGAGGACGCGGAGTGGCGTGCCAACGCCGGGAGGTTCCTCGGAATCACGAGCGTGGAGGAGTTCAGCACCTCGTGGGCCACCATGGCCGCAGCAGGAGTCCCGGACCGGCGGACCGCAGAATCCATCATCACCATGCTGGGGCTGGCGGCTCCCGATGTCCGGGCAAGGATCGATCAGGAACCCTTCGTCCGGGACGCCCTGATGTTCCTGGTCGCGAACTTCATACCCAGGCCGCTCGCCGCGCGGCAGGAAGAATCCGCCCAGGTGCAACTGGATGCATCACCGGCCGGCCTCCTGGAGCGCATCCGGAACATCGATGCCCGCGGTCCCGGCCACATTGAGGTCCTTGAGGTCCCTAACGGCGGTGCTGCAACGTACGTGGTGGTCCTTCCCGGCACCCAGGCGGCAGGAATGTACGCGGGCGGTGACAACCCCTTCGACGAAGCCGGCATCGCGGAGGCGATGCTGTACGGCTCGGAGGAGATCAACCGGGCCGTCCTTGATGCCTTGGAAACCGCCGGGGCAGAACGTGGTGCGGCCGTGGTCGCGGTGGGCTACAGCCAGGGCGGGATCCATGCCATGAACCTGGCTTCCGATCCCCGTGTCCTGGAACAGTACGACGTCAAGTATGTGTTGACAGCCGGCTCGCCGGTGGCCGGGACCAGGCCGGGAGAGGGAGTGAGCTCGCTGCACCTTGAACACGAGGCCGACTGGGTGCCCGGAAGCGATGGTCTGGCGAACCCCGAAACCCGCAACCGGGTCACCGTATCCATGGCCTCCCCCGTTTCCGCCCAGGAGGATAAGGGGCTGGGCCCTGGCCACAGCTTCGAGGGGTACCAGGATGCCGCGCGGCTGGTGGCGGACAGCAGCGACCCGTCCCTGATACAGTCCACCGCAGTGCTGACAGGCGTCCTTGGAGCGGGCGGGACCGCCACGGCCACCCGTTTTTCCCTATCAAGGGCTAAGGGCCCCACTCCCGCCCTGCAAGACCCCCGCGCCCACGAGCGGGGACATGGCGGCCGGTAGGCACGTGGGCGAAACCCGGCAGGCTAACGCTTCCGTCCCCCGGGCAGCACACCTGCCACCAGCGAGACCAGGGAAATGATGATGGCCGCCAGTACGGCGGTCCAGAAGAAGGAATCGATGGTGAACTCCACCGGTGTGTAACTGCTGATCCAGGACGTCAGATACAGCATCGCGGCATTGATGACGATGGTGAAGAGTCCCAGGGTGAGGATGGTGATGGGGAGTGCGAGGAACCGCACCAGGGGCCGGACAAACGCGTTCACCACGCCAAAGATGGCACCGATAAAGAGGTAGGCCAGGACCAGGCCGATGATGTCCGTACCTTCGGTAACGCCGGTCCTGGCCACAGCCTCGGAGGCCGCCTGGCTGGAGATTTCCAGGCCGGGCAGGACCCAGCTCGCTGCCCAGATGGCAGCAGCGTTGATGATGACCCGAAGAATGAAGGAACCCATGGCCCCATGCTCGCACAGCGCGCTGGACGGGGGCTGGGTACGGTGGCCTTCTCCGCACGCCCGAAGAGGCCATGGACACCACCCGGAATCGTTATCGCACGAGAAGTAGGCTAGTGCGCATGACCTCATCAGAGACCCTGGCCGGGGGAATCCCGCCGCGTCCGGTGGTAGGCCGGCTGCCCCGCTACGCGGCCGGAAAGCCGCCCGCCGTCGTCGACGGACTCGCCAGTTACAAGCTGTCCTCGAACGAGAACCCGCTCTCGCCGCTTCCCGCAGTCATCGAGGCGATCGCGCAGCAAACCGATTTCAACCGCTATCCGGACCCCGTCAGCACCAAGCTTCGGGCGGCGCTCGCGGATTTCCTCAAAGTCCCGGCGGAGGACATCGTCACCGGAGCGGGCAGCCTGGGCGCCCTCAACCAGATCCTCGCCACGTTCGCCGGCCAGAACGACGACGGCAAGGCCGATGAAGTCATCTATGCCTGGCGCTCCTTTGAGGCTTATCCCATCAGCGTGGGCCTGGCCGGGGCGGAGAGTGTCCGGATTCCCGTAACCTCCGACGGCCGGCACAACCTGGACGCCATGGCGGCAGCGGTGACGGCGCGCACCAAGGTGATACTCCTGTGCACGCCCAACAACCCCACCGGACCGGCCCTTACCAGCGCCGCGACCGAAGCCTTCATCCGGTCGGTGCCTTCCAACGTCGTGGTGGTCATTGATGAGGCGTACCAGGAGTTCGTGCGGGCAGCCGATGCGGTGGACGGGATCGCCCTTTACCGGAAATACCCCAACGTGGTGGTACTCCGGACCTTCTCCAAAGCGCACGGCCTGGCTGGCCTGCGCGTCGGCTACAGCGTCTCCAATCCAGCGCTGACCCAGCACCTGCGGGTGGCTGCGACGCCGTTCGCGGTGTCGCAGATCGCCGAAAAGGCCGCCATTGTTTCCCTGCAGAATTTCCCTCAGGTTGTAGAAAGGGTACAAACGCTGGTGGACGAGCGGGCTCGCGTTACTGCCGGTCTGCGGGACCTTGGCTGGGCTGTTCCCGATGCGCAGGGAAACTTCGTCTGGCTGGATCTGGGGGCTGACAGCAGCCAATTTGCAGAGCTGGCGGGAGCCCAGGCGCTCTCGGTGCGCGCTTTTCCCGGCGAGGGGGTCAGGGTTAGCGTCGGCGAGCAGGAGGCCAACACGCGCTTCCTTCAGTTATGTGCCGACTATACAAAGGCCCCGCGGGGTTCCTAGCGCTTAACAAGTAGTCCTGCGGCTACCTACTGAAGATAAAGTTAGGATCAGTAAGCCAATGTATATGCCGCACCGGGAATGTATTCCTTCGGAGGCATATATCCCAGCGACATTGCATTGCATCCGGATGCGGCAAGCAAGGAGACGGTATGGGCACACATCTGCCTTCCACCGAGTTCGACGGAACAGCGGTTGACGACCAGCGGGAAGCTGATGCGGAAGCCGTTATGGGCGAGCCCCCGGCGCAGATGGTGCAGCTGCTGGGTCCCGACGGAAAGCTGGGTTCCGATCCGGTGTTCAGCGAGTACGCCGGCAAGCTGACGCCCGAGGTCCTGCGCGGGCTTTACGGCGATATGGCTGCCATCCGCCGGTTCGACGTGGAGGCCACCGCCCTGCAGCGCCAGGGCCAGCTGGCGCTGTGGGTGCCCCTGACCGGGCAGGAAGCTGCCCAGATCGGTTCGGGCAGGGCCAGCCAGCCGCAGGACTACATCTTTCCCACCTACCGTGAACACGGGGTGGCGCTGACGAGGAACGTGGACCTGGCTGAGCTCCTCCGCCAGTTCCGCGGCGTCTCCAACGGCGGCTGGAACCCGAAGGACACCAACTTCCACCTCTACACACTGGTCCTGGCTGCGCAGACCCTCCATGCCGTGGGCTACGCAATGGGAATCCAGCGGGACCAGAAGCTTGCCGCAGCCGCCGGCTCCAAGGCGCAGGCGCCTGACGCCGCGGTCATCGCCTACTTCGGGGATGGCGCCAGTTCCGAAGGTGATGTCCATGAATCAATGGTCTTCGCCTCCTCCTACAATGCCCCCGTGGTGTTCTTTTGCCAGAACAACCACTGGGCCATCTCCGTCCCCACCAACGTGCAGACCCGCGTCCCGCTGTCCAACCGCGCCAAGGGCTACGGCTTCCCCGGCATCCGGGTGGACGGCAACGACGTCATCGCCGTGCACGCGGTCACCGAGTGGGCGCTGGAGCACGCCCGCCAGGGCAAGGGCCCGGTCCTGATCGAGGCCTTCACCTACCGCGTTGGGGCCCACACCACCGCCGATGACCCCACCAAGTACCGCCCGTCCTCGGAAGAGGATGCCTGGCGAGCCAAGGATCCCCTGCTGCGGCTGGAGAAATACCTGCGTGCCCAAGGCCTCGCGGACGACGCCTTCTTCGCCCAGGTCAAGGCCGACGGCGACGAACTCGCCTCCTATGTCCGGCGCACCACCCATGACCTCGAGACCCCGGACATCCGTTCCGCCTTCGCCAACACCTACGCAGAAGCGCATCCCCTGGTGGCCGAAGAGTTGGCGTGGTTCGAGGAATACTCCGCAGGGTTTGCCGGTGAGGAACCTCCGGCGGTACCGGCCGGACAGGCAGCAGCAAAGGCAGGCCACTGATGACCACCATGACCATTGCCAAGGCCATCAACGAAGGCCTCCGCGCCACCCTGGCCAGCAACCCGAAATCACTCCTGATGGGCGAAGACATCGGCCCGCTGGGCGGCGTCTACCGCGTAACAGACGGGCTGATCGGCGAATTCGGTCCTGACCGCGTCGTGGACACCCCCCTGGCGGAATCCGGCATCATCGGCACTGCCATTGGCCTGGCGCTGCGGGGATACAGCCCAGTGTGCGAGATCCAGTTCGACGGATTTGTCTTCCCGGGTTTCAACCAGATCACCACCCAGCTCGCCAAGATGCATGCCCGCAGCAACGGCAACCTCACGGTTCCCGTGGTCATCCGGATCCCCTACGGCGGCGGCATCGGTTCCGTGGAGCATCACTCCGAGTCGCCCGAGGCCCTGTTCGCCCACACTGCAGGCCTGCGCATCATCACACCGTCCAACGCGCATGACGCCTACTGGATGATCCAGCAGGCCGTGGAATGCCTGGACCCGGTGATCATTTTTGAGCCGAAGCGGCGCTACTGGCTTAAGGGCGACGTGGACGTGGAAAGCCCGGGCCCGTCAGCGGATCCCTTCAAGGCCCACGTCCTCCGGGAAGGTACCGACGCCACCGTCGTGGCCTACGGCCCCCTGGTTCCCGTTGCCCTTGCGGCCGCCAATGCCGCGGAGGAGGACGGCCGCAGCGTCGAAGTTATCGACCTTCGCTCCATCTCGCCCCTGGACTTCGACACCGTGACGGCCTCCGTACAGAAGACCGGCCGGCTGATCGTCGCCCACGAGGCCCCGACGTTCGGCGGGATCGGCGGCGAAATTGCTGCACGGATCAGCGAACGTGCCTTCCACTCACTCGAGGCCCCCGTGATCCGCGTGGGCGGCTTCCACATGCCCTATCCCGTTGCCAAGGTGGAGGAAGACTACCTTCCGGACATCGACCGCATCCTCGAGGCGCTGGACCGCGCCCTCTCCTACTGAGGACACCATGACTCTCAACAAGTTCAACCTGCCGGACGTCGGCGAGGGCCTCACCGAGGCGGAAATTGTCTCCTGGAAGGTCAAACCCGGTGACGCCGTCGCCATCAACGATGTCCTGTGCGAAATCGAAACCGCAAAGTCCATCGTGGAACTGCCCTCCCCGTTTGCCGGGACCGTCAGCGAGTTACTGGTCCCCGAAGGGGTGACCATCGACGTCGGCACAGCCATCATCAGCGTCAGCGATGACGTGGCAGGCGACCCCACGCCGGCAGACGTGCGCGCCCCGGAAACCCCCGTCCAGCCCCTCTACGGAACGCTGCCCGCCGATGATGCAGCAAGGGCCGACGGCGGCGCGCAGGAAAGTGCCCTGGCCGGCGGTCCGCTGGTGGGTTCCGGGCCGAAGGCCGACGCCGTCAAGCGCCGGCCGCGGAAAGCCCAGCCCTCCGCTGCCGTGACACTCAACGCTCCGGAAGTGGAGCCCATCCAGCCGCACACGCCGGCCGCCGTGACAGCAGCACCTGAGGTTTCGGGGGGCCCGGCAGCAGGCGACACGGACAACCGCCCCACCCTGGGCGGCACCATCACGGGCCTGGTCAACCGGGTCCTGGCCAAGCCTCCCGTACGCAAGATTGCCCGGGACCTCGGCATCGACCTTGCGGACGTGGTGGCCACCGGTTCACGGGGCGAGGTGACCCGCGAGGACCTGGTCAGCTACCAGGCCCAGCGCGACGCGGAACTGGACAAGGCGGACGGCTTCTGGGGCAAGGCGGGCAAGCCGCAGGACCAGCGGATCGAACGGATTCCGGTCAAGGGCGTCCGCAAGGCGACGGCAAAGGCGATGGTGGAGTCCGCCTTTTCCGCGCCGCACGTCAGCATCTTTGTGGACGTGGATGCCAGCCGCACGATGGAATTCGTCAAGCGGCTCAAGGCATCCCGGGATTTCGAGGGCATCAGGGTCTCCCCGCTGCTCATCCTGGCCAAGGCCGTCATCTGGGCTGCCGCCCGCAACCCCAGCGTCAACGCCACCTGGGTGGACAACGCGGACGGGGCTGACGCGGCGGAAATCCACGTCAAGCACTACATGAACCTGGGCATCGCGGCTGCTACGCCGCGGGGCCTGATGGTGCCGAACATCAAGAATGCACAGGACCTGTCCCTGAAGGAGCTGGCGCTGGCGCTGAATAACCTGGCCACCACCGCAAGAGCGGGAAAAACCCAGCCCGCAGAGATGCAGGGCGGCACGCTGACCATCACGAACATCGGCGCCCTGGGCATCGACACTGGAACGCCCATCATCAACCCGGGTGAGGTGGCCATCGTTGCCTTTGGCACCATCAAGCAGAAACCCTGGGTCCTTGACGGTGAAGTGATTCCGCGCTGGATCACCACGCTGGGCGGCTCATTCGACCACCGCGTGGTGGACGGTGACCTCTCAGCCCGCTTCATGGCGGACGTCGCCGCCATCCTGGAAGAGCCTGCGCTCCTCCTTGACTGACGGCGTAGGCATTAACACCGGCACCATCCGGGCGAAGAACAGGACTGCCCGTTGGCTGACGGAGACCTTTCAGCCTCCCGTGGTGGTGAGCATCCAGCTGCTGGTCAGTCCGCTCACCGAGGGCGGCTTTCCGGCCACTATGGCGTACGGCGCGTTGGCGGCCCTGTTTGTGTGCGTGCTTCCGCTGCTTCTGCTGCTGGTCCTGGTCCGGTTGGGAAGGGTTACCGACCATCATGTCAGTGACCGGAAGCAGCGGGCCCCTGTTCTGCTGATGGCCCTGGCATCGATCCTTGCAGGGCTGGTGGTCCTGGAAGCTGTCGGCGCGCCGCGGAGCGTTGTTGCCATGGTCCTTGCGGTGGTTGGCGGAGTAGTGGTGCTGGCCGGAGTGAGCCCGTTCTGGAAGATCAGTGGGCACGCTGCCGCCATCTCCTGCTCAACCGTCATCGCCGTGCTGATGCTCGGGGCGGCCTGGACTCCGTTGCTGCTCCTGATCCCGGCCGTCGGATGGTCCCGTGTGGTACTGCGGGCCCATTCGGTGGCGCAGGTGGTAACGGGGTCACTCTTTGGCGGAGTGGTGATGGCAGGGATCTGGTGGATCCTGCAGGGCCTGATGGTGGCCTAGGCAGTACAAGTCCCGGCCGGGCAGGCCCTAGAACGAGGAATACGGGTACGCCGAAAACATCTCGATGGTGGCCGGATCTGCGGTGGTTCCCAGGATGACGGCCGCGGCCGTCATCAGGACGGCCATTGCCCCGGCCATGCCGGCCCACGCCGTGAGGAGCTTCCAGTCTTCGCGCAGCACGCTCCCCACGGTTTCGGGAAGCTGCAGCCCGGGCGTGATGAGGTTCGGTGCCGAGTCCACGCTGCCGTCATCCAGCAATGCCACAACGGTGCCATTGTTGCGGTCAACCCGCATGGAGCAGATGTGGTTGCCATGGCGGGCCAGGAGGATGTCGTGGCCTACGAGCTGCCGGCGCTGGAGAGTAATCAAGATGTGCCCCTCGATAGTGGTTGCTGGGTGCCGCACCATTGGGGGCTATCCAATTTTATCGTTGCGCTAACGGCTGAACCGGGCTATCGGGCGTGAGACCAGACACCCCCCGCAGCGACATTCGCCACCACGGGGAGTGTCCGGGGTTACTGCTAGTCGGCGTCGTACGTGTTCGCGATGTAGACGTCGCAGGGCGCATTGTGGGCCACGCTGTTGGCAACGCTGCCCAGGACACGGCCTATGCCCTGCATCCTGCGGTTGCCCACCACGATGATGCGGGCTTCCATCCGAACAGCTTCCTTGATGAGGGCATCCGCCGGCCGGCCCCGGGCTGCGGAATACGTGACCTTGACGCCGCCCCCGAGGGACTCCGCCACGGTGCGGGCCACGTGTTCGGCCGCGTCGGCGTCGGAGACGATCCACTGGTCGCTGCCGCTGCCGAAGATCTCGGTGCGGTCGCTGTCGAAGGCCGACACAACGTGGAGTGCTGCGTTCAAGGCAGCGGCGAGGTCGCGTGCGGACTCGGCTGCTTTCTTCGCGGTTCCGCTGCCGTCAACCCCTACAACGATGATTCCGCTCATGTGATGCTCCTTTGCTTCGTTTATGCGGCACTGGTCAGGCCAACGCTACAGCCCGGCGATGGCTTCCCGAAGCACGGGTGCCAGGCGGCGGACACCCTCGGTGATGGCTTCGGGAGGCACAGCGCTGAATGCGAGGCGCAGTTTGTTGGACGGTTCGTCCGACGGCGTGAAGGCGGCGCCGGGGATGAACACAACGCCCGCGTCGATGGCCTTGTGCAGCAACGGGTAGGTGTCCACGCCTTCCGGCAGCGTCACCCAGACAAAAAAGCCACCCTCCGGGTTGGTCCACGTGCTCCCTGCGGGCATGTGTTCCTTCAACGCAGCCAGCATCGCCGCGCACCGCTCGGCATACAGCCCGCGGTAGGTCTCGATCTGGCCCCTCCAGTCGTACTCCCGGAGGTAGGCGGAGACCAGCATCTGGTTCAGGGCCGGCGGGCACAGCGTCACAGACTCGGCCGCGAGATAGTAGCGCCGCTGCAGGTGTTCCGGCACCAGCGCCCACCCGATGCGCAGGCCGGGCGCGAAGATCTTCGAGAACGAACCCATGTAGATGACGTCCCCGGGATTGTCGGCTCGGAGCGGGGCCAGGTACTCGCCGGAGTAGCGCAGCAGACCGTAGGGGTTGTCCTCAAGGATCAGAATATTCGCAGTGCGGCATATATCCACCACCTGCTGCCGGCGCTCTTTGGCGAGGGTGATCCCTGAAGGGTTGTTGAAGTTCGGGATCGTATAGAGGAACTTGATGTTCTTGCCGGCCAGTTGAAGCGCCGCGATCCTTGCCTCCAGCAGCTCGGGCACCAGGCCGGACTCATCCATGTCCACCGTTTCCACCTGCACCTGGTATGCCTCGAAGGTGTTGAGGGCACCCACGTAGGTAGGGTCTTCCACGAGCACCACGTCGCCGGGATTGCAGAACAGTTTTGTGGCAACATCCTGGGCCGACTGGGAACCGGCGGTGATCACCACGTTCTGCGGCAGGGCGTCGAGGATACCTTCGGCGGCCATCACCTCGCAGATCTGGGTGCGCAGCTCTTCAGTCCCCTGTCCGGCGCCATACTGCAGCGCCGTGAGGCCGTCTTCGGCGATGATTTTGGCGGCGGTGGCCGCCAGCCGGTCCATCGGAAGCGACTGCAGATACGGACTGCCGCCCGCAAGGGAGACGAGGCCTGGCCGCATGGAAATATCGAAAACGTCCCGCACGGCCGACTGCCGGATGTTCGCGGCACGCTCCGAGAACAGGTCCTCATGGCGGTGGGCTGACGTTGCAGCCCGTTCAATCGCATCGATGGCTTCCGCTGGCAGCGTCCCTGCTGCATCAAGTGTTTCGTGGCTCACACCCACAGGATACAACCGGATGTTGCTCATAAGGCAACACTTGTTGTTGCTGCACGCGCGGCGGGCGGCTGGACGATGGCTAGTCCTGCCTTAGTGCTTCCTTCAGCGGCTGCCCGTTGACGTAGATTTCAGCCCGGATCGCGCCCACTGCCGCAACTGCTGTCTGCGTCAGCTGCGCCTCAACCCGCGGGATGTCGCACACCCCGCCAAGGCTCAGCGCGCCGGCCAGGTACACCGTGACCGTCGTTCCATCAAAAGAGCCGGAGAGGAACTTCAGCCCGGAGTCCGCCAAGGCGTTGTACATCTCCCGGACGGGTCCCGCCCCGGGGCCCGGCCTTCCCGCTCCATCTGTTCCCTGCAGAAGCGCACCCATCGCAGCCGGAAGCGGATCGGAATCAGGGGCTGCGCTGTCCATGCCCACCAGGCTGTCATTGCAGCCGAACCGCACGCCGTTGCTGCCGCCGTCGTCCAGGAGCACGTAGTAAGCCGTCACTGTGCGGGGCATGGCAGGAATGGTGGCCGGGGCCGGAGGTAGGGGCGCCTGCGTTGCGGGTGCCGGTCTGGCTTGGGGAACGGGCAAGCCCTCCGCGATTTCCGGCGTTGTGGAAGGGCTGGCCGGCGGTACGCCCGCGGCAGGCGGGAGCGTTTCCGGCTCCTGTCCTGCCGGCGGCTGGTCCTGGGGCTGTGGCGCTGGAGCCGCCGGGGGTGTCGCAGTCGGCGCGCTGCTGCCGGGGGCGGATGGAGGCAAGGCCCCCGCGCCTGTACCTGCAGGAGGTGCGCCAATGCAGGCGCCGAGCAGCAGCGGCAGTGCCAGGCAGGCTGTTGCCGTTACGCGCAAGCCTGTCCGTCGCCTCCCGGCGCTCCATTCTGCTGCCATGACTGCACCGCGATTCCGTTCCGGTACGTTCCGTGGATTAACGTTACGGCCGGCCTTTCCGGCGGAGTGTGTCCGTGAGGTACCGGTTGGGACAAGAGTTGGTCACGGCAGTACCTGGATGCGGCAGCGCCCGGTACGCGCAGCTGCGTACCGGGCGCCGGCGGGTTTGCCTACGCTGCGGGGGCGGCGGCGGCAAGGGCATCGAACACGCCCTTGATCTGCTCCACAACCTCGGCGTCATCCTTGGGGTGGATTTCGGCGAACCGGACCATGGACCCGGGAACGGCGAGCTTGACGTCCTCGAGGACCTGGGCGCCGGCGATGCCGGCGGCCTTGCGCGCCTCATCCTGAGCCCACACGCCACCGAACTGGCCAAAGGCGGTGCCGACGACGGCCGTGGGCTTGCCGGCGAGGGCTCCGGCGCCGAAGGGGCGGGACAGCCAGTCGATGGCGTTCTTCAGGGCTGCGGGGACAGTGCCGTTGTGCTCGGGGGTGACCAGGAGGACGGTGTCGGCTTCGCTGGCAGCGGCGCGCAGGGCGGCGGCGGCGGCAGGAACCTGGCCTTCGACGTCGATGTCCTCGTTGTAGAAGGGGATGTTGCCCAGGCTGTCGTGGATGACAACCTCCACCTGCTCGGGGGCGTTCAGCTGGATGGCCTCGGCCAGCTTCTGGTTGGTGGACCCGGCGCGCAGGCTGCCGACGAGGGTGAGGACGGTGCTCTTAGTCATAAATACTCCTGGGGTAGAGGCAGCGGGAGGGGCCGCATGCCGGTGTGAAGCTGAGGCTTGTCATTGCCTTCACCAGACTAAACGGACCACGGTCCGCTTATTATTCCCGGGGGCTAGAATGTGGCTGTGAGCTCCATCCCACTGCGGCCGGGAATGACACCGGCAACGCCTGCCGAGCGCAGTGATGCCGTCCGGAACCGGGAGCGCCTGCTGGTGGCTGCCCGTGAACTGATATTGGAGTGCGGCGCCGAAGGCCTGACCATGGACCGCCTCGCGGAACGGGCCGGGGTGGGCAAGGGCACAGTGTTCCGCCGCTTCGGGAGCAGGGCCGGGCTCATGCTGACGCTGCTCGACGATTCCGAATCTGCGTTCCAGGCCCGGTTCCTGTTTGGCCCTCCTCCGCTGGGTCCCGGGGCGCCCGGACTTGATCGGCTGATCGCGTTCGGTTCCGAACGGATCGCCTACGTGGTGGAGTTCGGGGACCTGGTGCTTGCCGCCGAGAACGCCTCCCGGGGCCGGTTTGAAGTGCCGGCCGCGGCGCTGTGGCACCGGCACATCGAGGTGCTCCTGCGGGAGGCGGGTTTCGACTCGGACCCCTGGCTCATGGCTGGGTCCCTCAGCGCAACGCTGGATCCGGAGCGACTTCTCCACTTGGTACGGGACCGCGGCGTGGCCCCCGAGAGGCTGGCCGCCTCTTGGGCTGACCTTGTCACAAGGGTGGTCAAAGACGCGTAGATTACGCTGTATGGAGCGGCGGCGTCCAGTCATATGGACTTCACAGAATGATTCATAACAATCTGATACGCGCGGGTAGCTTTCCTGCGGTTACCCACGTTTTGCCTCAAGGCTTGTGATAGTTTCCTCAAGAAATGTGACCCGCGACATAGTCCCTCAGGACGGCCCTGCCAAGGCTGCGGGACAGCCAGCTACCCGCTGGCACAAGACCCGGTGAGGCGGCACAACCCCCGCCAATCCCGGGAAGACGGAAGGATCCTGCGCGTGATTGTTGAACTGTCCCGCACTCCGGCACGCCGGCGGAAGCAAGTGTGCCACTTCAGTCAGCGCGCGGCGGCGAACCAGAAGTAGCGCACACCATGCTCAAGTACCTCGCCAGGCGCGGCATCACCTATGTGGTCATGATCTTCCTGACCACGTCGGCCGGATATTTCCTTGCCGTCAGTACACTCAAGCCGGCATTACTGGAGCAGGAGCGCATCCCGCGTCCGACGCCGGAGCAGGTGGCCAGTTCCATGCGCCTGAAGGGCCTGGACCCGGAGCTCAGCCCCTGGGAGCGGTACGTTGAGTGGTTGACTGCCATCGTGACCCGGTGGGATTGGGGCAGGAGCCCTAATGGGGCGTTCATCAACGCCGAATTCGGTGACCGGGTGTGGATCTCCACGCGGTTGTTCCTCGCGTCCATCATCCTGACCCTGATCATCGGCGTGGCCCTGGGCGTTTATTCGGCCGCCCGGCAGTACAAGTTCCAGGACCGGGTGATCACGTCCTACAGCTACCTCGCCTACATTGTTCCCGCCCCCATCGCATACTTCCTTGTACAGCTGGGCGCCATCAACATCAACGAAACCGTAGGCCAGCGCATCTTCTTCGTTACCGGCATTTCCACTCCCGGCATGGAACCGGGGTGGGCGCAGTTCATGGACATGCTGGCGCACTACGCCGTTCCAACCATTGCGATCACGCTCGTTGGCTGGGGTTCCTACCAGATAGCGCAGCGCCAGTATCTCCTGGACAACGTCAACGCCGACTTTGTCCGGACCGCGCGCGCCAAGGGGCTTACGCGCAACCAGGCCATCACCAGGCATGCGCTCCGGGTCTCGTTCATTCCTGTGGCCCAAAGCATCGCCTTTACCATTCCGGCCATCTTTGCCGGCGGTTTCTTTGCGGAGAAAATCTTCGCCTGGCCCGGTGTCGGCTCGTGGAGCATTGATGCCATCTCGCTCCAGGACGTTAACGCGGCCACCGCCACGCTTGCCTACGGTTCCGTCATTTTCGCCTTGGGTGCAATCCTGGCTGACTTTGCCACAACCCTCGTTGACCCCAGAGTGCGGGTGCAGTAGCCATGACAAACCTCAATGCCGTCGACCCTGCTGCCGCTGCCCAGGACGCGCACCTGGAAAACGTTGATGTGGTGATCGGCAAGAACACGATCATCTTCCGCCGCTTCATGCGCAACAAGACCGCCGTGGCGGGCCTCGCCATCTTCCTTGCCCTGACGCTCTTCTCCTTTGTGGGCGGCTACTTCACGCAGTGGGATAAGGAAACCATCGATCCCTTCAACATCGGGATGCCGCCGTCCGCGGAGCATTACCTGGGCACCTCCCAGGCTGGCATCGACCTCTACGCGATGACTGTGGAAGGCACCCGGATCTCCATCCTGATCGGCCTGATCGTGGGCCTGGTGTCTGTCCTCGTCGCCGCCGTCTACGGGTGCACCATGGCGTACTTCGGCGGCAAGGTGGACAAGGTGATGCTCTTTATCCTTGAAGCGCTCATCATGATGCCCGCGCTGCTAGTGGTGGCGGTTGCCACCAGCGGGGGAGGGGAAGGCCTGAGACGGGATTTGCCCTCCTGGCTGCTGCTGATCATCGTCCTGCTGGTCTTCAGCTGGATGGGAACGGCCAGGCTGATCCGTTCGCTGTCCATGTCGCTCATGCAGCGGGACTTCGTCAAGGCAGCCCAGTACATGGGCGTCCCGCCGCGCCGGATCGTGTGGCGGCACCTGGTCCCCAACATCGGCTCCCTGCTGGTTCTGGACATCACCCGCGGCGTCACCGGAGCCATTCTCGCGGAAGTCGCCTTTTCCTTCATCGGCATCGGCATCAAGGTTCCGGATGTCAGCCTTGGCGTGCTGATCGGCGGTGCAACCTCCCAGGTCCAGACGTTCCCCTGGATGTTCTGGGTACCCCTGACGGTGATGTTCCTCCTCACCGGTTCCCTGGCAATGATGAACGACGGACTGCGGGATGCCTTCGACCCCAGTTCCAGTTCCTCGGGCAAAGCCAGGAAAACCAAAGCCCGGAGAATCAGTGCAGAGATGGCAACCATGAAGAAGAAGGCGTCATGAGCAGCGAAACCACTGCCGGGCCGGCAGAATCCACCGGGTCACCGGTTGAGCGGCTGCACATCGCCGGGCTCCACGCGGCGACCGATGCCGTGCTGTCCGTTCGCGACCTCAACGTCCGGTTCAACTCCGAAAATGGCGTGGTGCACGCCGTCCGCGGTGTGGACTTTGACCTGATGCCCGGCAAGACGCTGGGCATCGTGGGGGAGTCGGGCTCCGGAAAATCCGTGACGTCCCTGGCCATCATGGGGCTGCTGCCCGCCACGGCTGAGGTTTCCGGCTCCGTACGGCTCAAGGGCCGCGAACTGCTGGGCCTCAGTGACAAAGCGATGTGCGAATACCGCGGCAACGAGCTGGCCATGGTCTTCCAGGACCCCCTCTCGTCCCTGACGCCCGTCTACACCGTGGGCACCCAGATCACCGAAGCGCTCACCATCCACAACCCCACCATGAGCAGGCAGGCCAAAGAAGCCCGCGCCGTCGAACTCCTGGCCATGGTGGGAATCCCCAGCCCCAAGGACAGGCTGAGAGCCTTCCCGCACGAATTTTCCGGCGGCATGCGCCAGCGCGTGATGATTGCCATTGCCATCGCCAACAATCCGCGGGTCCTCATTGCGGACGAGCCGACGACGGCCCTGGACGTCACCATCCAGGCGCAGGTCCTGGAGGTTCTCCACACGGCGCAGGAGGAAACGGGTGCCGCCGTCGTCATGATCACACACGACCTGGGCGTCGTGGCTGGCATGGCCGACGAGATCATGGTGATGTACGCCGGCAAGCCGGTGGAGACCGGCGAGGTTGACGAGATCTACTACAACCCGCGGATGCCGTACACAATGGGGCTGCTGGGCGCAGTTCCCAGGGTGGATGTGGCGGAAAAGACGTCCCTGGTGCCCATCGAGGGTATGCCGCCCAACCTTCTCCACCAGCCCACCGGCTGCTCGTTCTCGCCGCGTTGCCCGCTGGCCTCGGACGCCTGCCTGGCCGGGGAACCTGCTTTGGCCCCGGTGGCCGGAGGGGCCAAACACCGGGCCGCCTGCATCAAGTCTGAAGCACTTGGCGGCGAGGTGGACGTGCAGGACGTGTTTGCCGCCCCGCCGGTTCCGGTGTCGCGCTTCGACTCCATCCCCCGGACGGAACGCTCAACCGTGCTGCAGCTCAAGGATGTCCGCAAGCACTTCCCGCTGACCAGGGGTGCTTTGTTCAAACGCCGCATCGGCACCGTCAAGGCCGTGGACGGCCTGAGCTTCGATATCCGCGAAGGTGAATGCTTTTCCATCGTGGGTGAGTCCGGCTCGGGAAAGACCACCACCCTCCTGGAAATCATGGAGTTCCACAAGGACCAGGACGGCGAGGTGGTGATCGGCGGGATCAGCAATAAGCAGGCCGTCGATGCCAAAACCAAGAGCGCCATGCGGCGGGAACTGCAGATGGTGTTCCAGGACCCCACGGGGGCGCTGGACCCACGGTTCACCGTCTACGAGGTCCTCGCCGAACCGCTCCAGAACGTGGGCATGGACCGGCCGGCTATCAGGAAACGCATCATGGAACTGATGAAGCTCGTAAGACTGCAGCCGGACCACGTCAACCGCTTCCCCAACCAGTTCTCCGGCGGGCAGCGGCAACGGATCGGGATAGCCCGGGCGCTTGCCGTCAACCCCAAGCTGGTGGTGCTGGACGAGCCCGTCTCAGCCCTCGACGTTTCCGTCCAGGCAGGCGTCATCAACCTCCTGGACAAGCTCCGCGCAGAGCTGGGCCTGAGCTACCTCCTGGTGGCCCACGATCTTTCCGTGGTCCGGCACATCTCCAACCGGGTAGCCGTGATGTACCTGGGCAAGATCGTGGAGATCGGCGAGGTGGACCGGGTGTTCGACAACCCGCGCCACCCCTACACCCGGGCCCTCCTCTCCGCCATCCCGGTGCCGGATCCCCAGCTGGAGCGCACCCGCGAACGCATCATCCTCCAGGGCGACCTGCCCTCACCGCTGGATGCCCCGAAAGGCTGCAACTTCGCCACACGGTGTCCCGTCTTTGCTGCACTTCCGCCGGCGAAACAGGAAAAGTGCCTCACCCTGGAGCCGCCGCTGGAACCCGTTGCACCCCCGGCCGCCGCAGCGGCACCGCAAGCGGCTCACGGGCCAGTGCCCGACCAGCGCTTTGCCTGCTTTTTCCCGGACGGGGAACTGGACGAAGACATGCTGGTGGTCCACGAACCGGCGGACCACCATGCGCCCTAGGATTATCCGACCCATCACAAGCACCACCACTAGCAACAACGAAGGGAAAACCATGAGGAATCTGACCAGGATCGGCGGAGCTGCGGCCATTGCTGCAACTCTGGCGCTGACGGCCTGTGGCGGTGGTGGCGGTGCCACCGGGCCAGAGACGGCCAAGGGCCAGGAGGCAGGCAGCGACCTGTCCAAGCTCATTAGCATCAACGAGAAGCCGGCAGCCGATCTTGAACAGGGCGGAAAGGTTACCCTTCCGCTGGGAAGCATCGGCCCGGACTTCAACGGTTTTTCCAACAACGGCAACAGCTCGGATAACTCCGCGATGATGGCGCCCATCAACCCGGTTGCCGTAAGCGGCGGCGGCATCGGCGGCTGCTGGAAGGTGGACTTCCTCGGCAAGGCGACGCCGAACCCGGACTTCTGCGAGTCCGTGGACAGCGAGGTGGTGGACGGCAAGCAGACCATCACCATCAAGGTCAACGAGAAGGCCACCTACAACGACGGGACGCCCATCGATATCAAGGCCTTCCAGAACACGTGGAACATCCTGAAGAGCCCCGATGCAGGCTACGACATCGTCACCTCCGGTGCCTACGAATTCGTGGAGTCCGTGGAAGCCGGCAGCAGCGACAAGGAGGTCATCGTCAAGATGACCCAGCCGGTGTATCCGGTGGAGGACCTGTTCTTCGGCCTGATCCACCCTGCCGTGAACTCGCCCCAGATCTTCAACGAAGGCTTTGTGGGCAACATGCATCCTGAATGGATGGCCGGCCCGTTCAAGGTGGACCAGTACGATGCCGCCGCCAAGACCGTGACGCTGGTCCCCAACGAGAAGTGGTGGGGCAACAAGCCAGTCCTGGAGAGCGTTACGTTCCGCCAGCTGGAAACCAGTGCCCAGATCGCCGCCTTCAAAAACGGTGAAATCGACGCCATGTCCGCCAACACCATCGCGCTCTACAAGCAGCTTGAGGGCACCAGCAACTCCGAGGTCCGCCGCGGCCAGCGCCTCTTCGCCGGCGGCATGAACATTAATGCGCAGCGGGTCACCGACGTTGCCGTCCGCAAGGCCATCTTCGCCGCCGTGGACCGTGAAGCTCTCCGCAAGGTCCGCTTCAATGGACTGAACTGGGAAGAGCCCAGCTCCGGCTCCATGATGCTCCTGCCCTTCTCCGAGTACTACCAGGACAACTACCCGGTCAAGGAAACGGGCCCGGAAGCCGCCAAGAAGGTCCTTACCGACGCTGGCTACACAGAGAACGCCAACGGCATCATGGAGAAGGACGGCAAGCCCGCAGCCTTCAAGATCAGCAACTTCGGTGACGATCCCACCACTCTCGCCTTCACCCAGACCCTGCAGAAGCAGCTGCAGGCCGGCGGCATGGACGTGGGCATTGACCAGCGCGCCTCCGCCGACTTCGGAAAGGTCCTCGGCGCCCGCGAATTCGACATGAGCGTCTCCGGCTACACGGTTGGCGCGGACGCCACGTCGGCGGTCAAGCAGTACTACGACTCCAAGACCAACGAGAACGGCCTCGGCGACGAAGAACTGGACAAGAAGATCGCCGACCTCGCCTCCATCGAGGACAACGCGGAGCGCAACAAGGCGGCCATGGAGGTTGAGAAGGAGCACATGGCCAAGTACTTCTCCATGGGCGTGGTCATGAACGGCCCGCAGATCTCCTTCGTCCGCACCGGCCTGGCCAACTACGGCCCGTCCCTGTTCCAGAGCCTGTCCCAGGTTCCGGACTGGACCACGCTAGGCTGGGAAAAGAAGTAGGCTTCCCGCCGCACTGACGCAAAGGCCGACATCCCTGAAGCCAGGGGTGCCGGCCTTCGCCGTACCGCGCAAAGCCCAGGACGCTCTCGCACCTTTCGCCGGTTTTTACTGAACGCTCCCGCACTTTTTCCGATTTTTCCCGGACGCTCCCTTGCTGCTGCGGAGTAGCGTAGTCCCATGACCGGGACTGAAGCTGCACCGCGAACCATCCGTACCGCCGTCGTCGGATATGGCCTGGCAGGGAGCGTCTTCCATGCGCCGCTGATCGCGTCGGACGGCAGTTACTCCCTGGACATCATCGCGACGTCCGACGGCGGCAGGCAGGCGGCTGCCACGGCCCGCTTTCCGCAGGTGAAGATAGTGCCTGACGGTCCGGCCGTGCTGAAGCGCGCCGATGACCTGGACCTCGTCGTGCTGGCAACACCTCCGGCCACCCATTACCCGTTGGCCAAAGCCGCCCTGGAGGCGGGGCTGGACGTGGTGGTGGACAAGCCGTTCGCGGTCACCAGCGCCGAGGGCCGGGAACTGGTTAAGCTCGCCGGGGACCTTGGCAGGGTGCTGACGGTTTTCCAGAACCGACGGTGGGACGGCGATTACCTGACCCTGCGCAAGCTGCTGGCGGTGGAGGCTGTGGGTACCGTGACGCGGTTCGAGTCGCGTTTTGAGCGCTGGTCCCCGATTATCGCGAAAGCCTGGAAGGCACGCGCCACGGCCACAGAGGGGGGCGGTGCGCTGTACGACCTGGGCAGCCACCTGATCGACCAGGCCCTCCAGCTTTTCGGTCCGGCATCAGTGGTCCATGCGGAGTTGCGGGCGCGGAGGTCGGACGAGCGGGCGGAGGACGATGTGTTCCTGGTGCTGCGGCACGAAACCGGGGTGCTGAGCCACCTCACCATGAACATGCTGTGCGCCCAGCAGGCCCCGCGGTTCCGCGTCCTCGGATCCGTCGGAGGCTATACCAAGCACGGTGTGGACCCCCAGGAACCCTACATCGTGGCCGGCGGCAGCCCGCTGGACGAGGAGTACGGCATGGAAGCGCCGGAATGGGCAGGGCGTCTGGGCCGTGACGGCCACCTGGACGCCCTGCCCACCGAGCGCGGTGCCTATCCCGAGTTCTACCGGCTCCTCGCGGACAAAATCCTCGACGGCGGAGCGGCCTCAAGCCTGCCCCTCCCCGTAAACCCGGAAGACGCCGTCGAAACCCTCAAACTCATAGAACAAGCACGCGAACTGGCGTAGGACTGCTACGCAGAGACCAGTTCGTGCCAGTCCGCTACGAGCGGCAGGTTGTGGGCCTCGGATACGGAGTGGTGCGCCACGTGGCCGGCGGCGATGTTGAGGCCTGCGGCCAGGGCGGGATCGCGGTCGAAGGCGGCCTTGACGCCCAGGTTGGCCAGGGCAACGGCGTAGCGCAGGGTGACGTTGGTCAGCGCGTAGGTGGAGGTGTTGGGCACGGCGCCGGGCATGTTGGCCACGCAGTAGAAGATGGTGTTGTGGACCTTGTACGTGGGTTCCTGGTGCGTGGTGGGGTGGGTGTCCTCGAAGCAGCCGCCCTGGTCCACGGCGATGTCCACCAGGACCGAGCCGGGCTTCATGCGGGCCACGAGGTCGTTGGTGACCAGCTTGGGGGCCTTGGCACCGGGGATCAGGACGGAACCGATCACAAGGTCGGCGTCCACCACGGACTTTTCGATCTCGTACTTGTTCGAGGCCACGGTCTTGAGCCGGCCCTGGTACTGGGCGTCCAGTTCGCGCAGCCGGTGGATGTTGATGTCCATGATGGTGACGTCGGCGCCGAGGCCCAGGGCCATGGCTGCCGCGTTGGTGCCGGCAACGCCTGCACCGAGGACAACTACCTTGGCGGGGCGGACGCCGGGAACACCGCCCAGCAGGATGCCCTTGCCGCCGGCTGGGGCCATCAGCGAGGAGGCGCCCACCTGGACGGAAAGCCGGCCGGCCACCTCTGACATGGGGGCGAGGAGCGGCAGGCTCCGGCCTTCCTGGACGGTTTCGTAAGCGATGGCGGTGACGCCTGAGTTGATGAGCTCCCGGGTCAGTTCGGGCTCGGCCGCGAGGTGGAGGTAGGTGAAGAGGATCAGGCCCTTGCGGAACCGGTGGTACTCGGCTTTGATGGGCTCCTTGACCTTCATCACCATGTCCGCGCGGGCCCAGACGTCGTCCGCCTCGTTCACGATCTCGGCGCCGGCGATCGAGTATTCCTCGTCGGTGATGCCCGAACCGAGGCCCGCGCCGCGCTCCACCAGGACGGTGTGGCCGTGGGTGCGGAACTCGTGGACACCTGCGGCGGTGATGGCCACCCGGAATTCGTTGTTCTTGATTTCTTTGGGGACGCCGATGATCATCGTGGGCTCCAGGTTCTCGGCCGGATCAGCCGGAAAGTGCGGAAGGATTCTGTAGTTCCACGATAAATCCGGTTGTGAGCCAGCCGACATGGCTGCAGTGCTGGACCCCGAGGGGAACCGCGTGATTCCGCGGTTTTTGCCGGGACCGGGTCGACACTTGTCGAGTCGCGGAGCGTCAGGTGTCGCCTCCTGTCCGTTCGGCTCCGCAGCTTCCGAGGCAGTACTGTTGGCCCATGCAGCAGCAGGGTGTGGAGCAACTCGTGGAGCAGGTGGCGCAGAAGCTGGGCCGCGGGCTTTCGCTGGAGGACCTGGACGGTGTGCTGCTCGCCTACAGCTCCAACCAGTCCCACGCTGACCGCGTGCGTGTGAACTTTCTGCTGAGCAAGAAGGTGCCGGCGGACGTGAGCGCGTGGCAGCTCTCGCACGGCATCGCAACAGCCGTCCGGCCTGTGGTGGTCCCCGCCAACGAGGACCTGGGCATGCTGGGCCGGGTGTGCGTTCCACTGATGGTCCGCGGCTTCCGCGTGGGCTACCTGTGGGTGCAGCAGGACAGCGTGGAGGAAAGCCCGACGGCGATCCTCACCCAGCTGCCGGGGGTCAACCATGAACTGGAGATGCTGTCCGGGCTGCTGCTTGATTCCAACACCGCTGAGTCCGAGTACCGGCGCGCTCGCGAGCGTGAGTTCCTGGCAGCATGCGCCGGCGAACCGAACGCGGTGGCCGCCGTGGCCGGGTGGAAGGAAGTCCAGGGCAGGGGGCCGTGGCAGGTGGTCACGGTGCTGGACGCGGACGGCTGGGCGGCCGGGCCGGATCCGATTGCTTCCACGCTGATCCACCGCTCAACTGCCCTGCAGGCCACCGTGGGGGTGGACGCCGTACTGTTCAGTGCCGGCACCGAAACGCATTCGGTGGTGCTGTTCCGCGAATCGACGGGGCGGGCAAACCACGCCCAGGTCCTGGTGCACTACCAGCTGGAGTTGGCCAAACGGTCCGGCCGACCGGTCCACCGCATCATTCTGGGCATCAGTGAAGGCTTCGGGCGCACCCGCCAGCTGGCTGAGGCGTACCGGCAGTCAAAGATGGCGGCGCAGGCTGCGGCGGTGGACCCGCAGCTGGGAGAACTGGTGGATTGCCGGGCCGCAGGGGTTTACCAGCTGCTGGCCTCGGCGGGGGGAGGGGTGGGCGCCTGGGCAGACTCAGGCTCCGTCTACTTCCGGATGCTCGAGGATCACGACCGCAACGGCGAACTCATTCCGGTCCTGGAGCTTCTGTATGACAACGACGGGTCAGTCCAGGATGTGGCCGCCAAGCTCCACCTGCACCGCAGCAGCATCTACAACCGGCTGGGCCGGATCCGCCAGCTCCTGGGTGTGGACCCGCTCAAGGGGCTGCCCCGCCTGGAGCTCCATGCCGCGCTGAAGATGCGCCGCTGGTCGGCCCGCCCCAGGATCTAGCCTTCCCGAACCTCCTGGTCCGGCGCTTCCGGGCCGCCGGCCTTCTTCCGGGCATCTTTCTTTTGCTGCTCCATTTTCTGCCGCTCCAGCCAGGCCAGGATGGCGGCCAGGGGAATGCGCCGGTGGCTGCCCCGGTACTCCACCGGGATCTCGCCGCGGTCCGTCATGTTCCGCAGGTACGTGTGTGAAATTCCGGCCAGCTCTGCGGCTTTGGACGTGGTCAGCATTTCCTCAACGCTGCTGACGGTCACCGCTTCGCCGCGGCTGAACCGGTGCAGGAGATCGACGACGGCGTCCCTCGCCAGGGGCGGCAGCCGGTGGACAGTGCCATCCACAAAAACGGTGATGTCATCGCTGCCCGCGAGTGCCTGGTTTAGCTTGTGGGCGTCTTCCGGGGGAAGGGCGCCTGTCATCCGGGGAGCTATCAGTGCCATCATTTCAGCCTACCCGGGCCCTGCCGCCGCGGGAGGTATGCTCGGCTGATGGTATTGAGTGGCGGCCGCGACGTGGAATACAACGGCCTGCAGGGCCGGCTGTACGCTTCCGCCGAGCCTGCGGGCGCTGCGCCGCGGACCGGTGCGAGGCCCGCCTACGTGCTGCTCCATGGCATTGGGGTCTCCCACCGCTACCTTGCCCGGCTGCACCTGGAACTGGCCAAGGGCGCGGATGTCTACTCCTTCGACCTGCCGGGATTCGGTGCGTCGACGCGTCCCCGGCGGCAGCTGCAGGTGGCTGACTTCGCCGCTTTCGTGAGCGGCGTCCTCACTGAAGCAGGGGTCCGGAGTGTTGTGCCGGTGGGCCATTCCATGGGCGCCCAGTTCGCGGTGGAGATGGCACTTCAGGCACCGGACCTGGTGGCCGGGGCAGTCCTGATGGGCCCCGTGGTGGACACAGCCCGGAAGTCGGTGGCTGCCCAGGCGCTGGCGCTCACCCGCGACGCACTGTTCAGTGAATCGCTGATTTCCAACATCATCGTGTTCGGTGACTACTTCCGCGCAGGCCCGCGGTGGTACCTGACGGAGCTGCCAGTGATGATGGAGTACCCGCTGGAGGAGAAACTGGCCGCGGTCCACCAGCCGGTGCTGGTGCTGCGCGGCGGCAAGGACCCCATTGCCCGCCGCCCGTGGTGTGACACGCTGGCGGCGGCCGCTCCACAGGGCACGGTGGCGGAGATTCCGGGGCAGGGCCACGTCGTCCAGTACACCGCGCCGGAGACCGCCGCCGAAACAATCAGCGGCTGGGTCCGGGCGGTGGACGGGTTCGGCGTCACGGCCTGATGGCCGCGCCGGCGGTTTAGAGCCCGAGTTCTTCCAGGACCGGCAGTTTCTCCCGGACCCAGGCACGGGCCTCGGTTGCGCTCGGTGCGGACAGCGCCAGCTTGGCCAGCTGCTGAGCCTCAGAAAGCGTCACCGTCTTCAGGACAGCGGCGACGGCTGCGAGGGAACGTGCGGTCATGGACAGGGTGGCGACGCCCAAACCGGTGAGGACGACGGCGAGGGCGGGGTCCGCCGCCGCTTCACCACAAACGCCCACGGGTTTGTTGTTGCCTTCTGCGCGGGAGCCTTCGACGGTTAGCCCCACCAGGCGCAGGACGGCCGGCTGCCACGGCGTGTTCAGGTTGGCGAGCGGGCCAAGCTGGCGGTCCGCCGCCATGGCGTACTGCGTGAGGTCGTTGGTTCCAAGGCTGGCGAAGCCCACTTCCCGGAGGATCGCTTCCGCGGTCAGGGCTGCGGAGGGAACCTCCACCATCACCCCTGGAGTCTTGATGCCGGCATCCGCGCACATCGAGGCAAAGCGCGCGGCTTCCTCGGCGGTGGAAATCATGGGGGCCATCACCCACACGTCCGCCTCGGACTGCTTCTCAGCCAATGCGATCGCTTCCAGCTGGCGGTCCAGGACGCCCGGGGTGGTGAAGTCCGTGCGGTAGCCGCGGACACCCAGGGCCGGGTTGGGCTCGGTCGAGTCGGTCAGGAACGGCAGCGGCTTGTCCGCGCCGGCGTCGAGCGTGCGCAGGACCACCTTCTTGCCCGGGAAGGCATCAAAGACCTTCTTGTAGGCGAGGGCCTGCTCTTCAACGCTGGGTTCGGTGTCCCGTTCCAGGAAGCAGAACTCGGTGCGGAACAGCCCCACACCCTGGGCGCCGAGCTTGGCAGCTGCCTCGGCGTCCTTGCCGCCGCCCACGTTGGCGAGCAGCGGGACCAGGTGGCCGTCCGCCGTCGCGCCCGTGCCGCTGAACTCGGCCAGCAGGGAAGCCGTGGCCGCCCAGGCCTCTGCTGCTGCGCGCAAGGGTTCGTCCGGCTCGGAGGTGACAGCGCCGGCGGCGCCGTCCAAGTACACTTCCGTGCCGTCCGGGAGTTCGTCCACGCCGACGGCGGCAACAACGGCGGGCAGGCCGAGGGACCGGGCGATGATCGCGGTGTGCGACTGGGGGCCGCCGCCTGCGGTGACAAGGGCCAGGACCTTGTTCGGGTCCAGGGTGGCGGTGTCGGCCGGCGCCAGGTCCTCCGCCACCAGGATGAAGGGGGTGTTCGAGGCCGGGATGCCCGGCGCGGACACGCCGCGCAGTTCGGCGACGATCCGGGCGCGGACGTCCAGGACGTCGGTGGCGCGCTCGGCCATGTAGCCGCCGAGGTTGTGGAGCATTTCGGAAACGGAGGAACCGGACTCCCAGATGGCACGCTCTGCGGACGTCCCGCGGGCAACCAGCTTGGCCGCACCCTTGATCAGCATGGTGTCCTTGGCCATCAGTGCCGTGGCTTCAAGGACGGCCTTGCCGTCACCCGTGGCGTGGGCCGCGCGGGCCTTCAGTTCGTCGTGCACGGCTTGGGAGGCCGCTTTCAGTGCTGCGGTGGCTTCCTCTGGCGTGGTGCCTGCCGGGAGCTGTTCGCCGGCGGGAGGTTCGCTGATCGGTTTGGGCATCTGGCGGATGGTGCCGATGACGCGGCCTGGGCTGACGCCTACTCCTGGGAAGTTCTGCACTGAAGGTCCTCATTCTCTGCCGGTAGCCAGGCGCGTCAGGATAACCGGCGCCGTGCCGGGTCCACCAGGGACTGCTACGTCCGGAGGCGGGAAACGTGCCTGAAAAAATTGTATGTGATTCAGTTCATATAGCAATGCTATAGGTGCTAGGGTAGCGGTTATGAGTTTGGATGGCCAGCTTCCCCCCAAGATGCGGCTGCTGCGTGCTGCCGCGGAGCTGCTTGCCAACTCCGGGGGAGCACCCGTTTCCACCCGCCAGATCACGCAGCTGGCGGGGGTTACAGCTCCCACGCTGTACCACCACTTCGGTGACAAGGAAGGTCTTTTCGACGCCGTCGTCGCCGCGGGATTCGAAGAATATGTCGCGGGCGAAAGGGATTTCGCCCCCTCCGGACAGCCGCTCGAGGATATCCGGAGAATGTGGGACAACCACGTCCAGTTCGGGCTCAATCAGCCGGAGCTGTACCTGGTGATGTTCGGCAACATCCGCCCGGAAAGCCGCCCCGCCATCGTTGCCGATGCCGAGGCGCTGATGGAGGAGATGCTGAACAAGGCAGCGGCGGCGGGCCAGCTGAACGTCCAGCCACGGGAAGCGGCCAGGTCCATCCTGGCGGCCAACGTGGGCGTGACGCTGATGCTGATTGCGGAGCCCGCCTCCGAACGGAACCTCGAACTGTCCACCATGACCCGGGACGCCATGATTTTCGCGGTGTCCGCCGAGCCCGCCAGCGGCACGGCCCCGGGCGACACCGGGAAATCCTCGGTGGTGGTGGCTGCGATCGCCCTGAACGCCGCACTTCAGGCCTCGCACTCAGACCAGCTCTCCAGCTCGGAACTCAAACTCTTCCTCGAATGGCTACACCGGATCTCCACCAGCCCGGCGTGAGCCAGCACCACTTTGGCGGTACCCCCGTTCCACCAGCAGTACGTCGTCGTAATCAACGGACCATCCTGCGGAGCAGCAGGAATGACGGTTAGGAAATCACATGGCAACAGAGACAGTTGCAAAACCCCGCACCAGCGTGCGGGTTGGCGTCCAGAAATTCGGGACGTTCCTGTCCGGAATGATCATGCCCAACATCGGCGCCTTCATCGCCTGGGGCATCATCACGGCCCTCTTCATCGAAAAGGGCTGGCTGCCGGTTCCCCAGCTGGGCGGCTTCGGTGAGACAGACGGTGTGAAGAACATCGGCCTTGTGGGGCCGATGATCACGTACCTGCTGCCGCTCCTGATCGGTTACACCGGCGGCAAGATGGTCTATGACGTCCGCGGCGGCGTGGTGGGTGCCATCGGCACCATGGGCGTGATTGTCGGCGCCGGCATCCCGATGTTCATCGGCGCCATGATCATGGGCCCCCTGGGCGGCTGGACCATGAAGAAGATCGACTCGATCTGGGACGGCAAGATCCGTCCCGGCTTCGAGATGCTGGTGAACAACTTCTCAGCCGGCATCTGGGGCGCGCTGCTGGCCATGCTGGGCTTCTACGCGATTGCGCCGGTGGTGTCCGCGTTCAGCGCCGGGGCCGGGAACGTGGTGCAGTTCCTGGTGAACAACGGCCTGCTCCCGCTGACCAGCATCTTCATCGAACCGGCCAAAGTGCTGTTCCTCAACAACGCCATCAACCATGGCGTGCTGACCCCGCTCGGGGTGCAGCAGTCCCTGGAGCAGGGCAAGTCCATCCTGTTCCTGCTGGAAGCCAACCCCGGCCCGGGCCTCGGCATCCTGCTCGCTTACATGTTCTTCGGCCGCGGCGCCGCCAAGGCTTCCGCTCCGGGTGCCGCGATCATCCATTTCTTCGGCGGCATCCACGAAATCTACTTCCCGTACGTGCTGATGCGTCCGCTGCTCATCCTGGCGGCCATCGCCGGCGGCATGACGGGCATCGCCACGCTAGCCATCACGGGCTCCGGCCTGGTTGCCCCCGCGGCCCCGGGTTCCATTTTCGCGGTGCTCGCCCAGACCTCCCGGGACAGCTACGTGGGCGTGATCCTGGCGGTCCTGCTTGCCACGGCGGCGTCTTTCCTGGTGGCCTCGGTCATCATGAAGACCACCAAGCACAGCGATGAGGTTGACCTGAATGACGCCACCTCGCGCATGGAGCAGATGAAGGGCAAGAAGAGCTCCGTTGCTTCCACCCTCACGGGTGCCGGCGCAGGTGCTGCCGCCGGCGGCGGCGTGGGCGTGCTCGTCGGACCGGTGCGGAACATCGTGTTCGCGTGCGATGCCGGCATGGGCTCCAGTGCCATGGGTGCCTCGGTGCTGCGGAACAAGATCAAGGCGGCCGGCTTCCCCGACGTCAAGGTCACTAACGCATCCATCGCCAACCTCAACGACACCTACGACGTGGTGGTTACGCACCAGGACCTGACCGAACGCGCCAAGCCCGTCACCTCAAGTGCCGTCCACTACTCGGTTGACAACTTCATGAACAGCCCCCGCTACGAGGAAATCGTGGAGCTGGTACGGGAGAGCAACACGGGCGGCGCCGCGGCAACCGAAGGTCAGGACGCCGGCGCCGGAACACCCGGCGGAGCCTCCGCATCCGGCCCCGCAACGGCAGCAGCGGCAGGAACGGCAGCCGCCGGAACCGCTGCCGGCACCGCTGAAAACCAGGCGGCCGGCAGCTCCGAAATCCTCGCCCGCGAGAGCGTGGTCCTCACCGGCTCAGCCACCACCCGGGACGCCGCCATTGACGAGGCGGGCCGGCTCCTGCTGGCCCGCGGCGCAGTGGATGAAGGCTACATCGCGGCCATGCACGAACGCGAGGAATCGGTGTCCACCTACATGGGCAGCTACCTCGCCATCCCGCACGGGACCAACGCAGCGAAGGACCACATCCGCAAGTCCGCGGTGTCCGTGATCCGCTACCCCGAGGGCATCGACTGGAACGGCAAGCAGGTCAAATTCGTGGTGGGTGTCGCAGGCATCAACAACGAACACCTGCACATCCTGTCCTCCATCGCGAAGGTCTTCACCAACAAGGAACAGGTAGCCCGGCTGGAAGCTGCCACGTCCGAGGACGAAGTCCTGGAACTCTTCGGAAAGGTCAACGCATAGTGAAGGCAGTACATTTTGGTGCCGGAAACATCGGCCGCGGCTTCGTGGGCCTGCTCCTGCATGACGCCGGCTACGAGGTGGTGTTCGCCGACGTCGCCGACGCCCTGATCGGGCAGTTGGCGGCGGCGGACAGCTACGCGGTCCACGAAGTGGGGGAGAATCCCGCGGTGCGGACGGTGAACAACTTCCGGGCGCTGAACTCCAACACCCAGGAAGCGGAGCTCGTCCAAGAGATCGCGACGGCGGATATCGTCACCACCGCGGTGGGCCCGCACGTCCTGAAGTTCGTGGCGCCCGTGATCGCCCGGGGCATCGTTGCAAGGAGCGCAGAACTCGCTCCGCTGCAGGTCATGGCCTGCGAGAACGCGATCAACGCCACGGACATCCTGGCCAAGGAAGTGGCATCCCAGCCGGGGGCCGCCGCCGGGGCGCTGGACGGCAAGGCGGTGTTCGCCAACACCGCGGTGGACCGGATCGTCCCCAACCAGGAAGCCGGCCAGGGCCTGGATGTCACGGTGGAGACGTTCTACGAGTGGGTCATCGACCGCACTCCGTTCCACGGGGCGGCCCCGGTGATTCCCGGTGCCACCTTCGTGGACGAGCTCTCGCCGTACATTGAGCGGAAGCTGTTCACGGTGAACACCGGGCACGCCTCTGCCGCCTACTTCGGGTTCGAGGCCGGACTGGAAAAGATCTCCGATGCCATGGCGGACCAGGATGTTGCCGAGGACGTCCGGGCGGTGCTGGAGGAGACCAAGCAGCTGCTGGTGTCCAAGCACGGTTTCAGCAACGATGAGCAGGAAGCCTACGTCCAGAAGATCCTGGTCCGGTTCTCCAATCCGTATCTGCCGGACACGGTGAACCGGGTGGGCCGGGCACCCCTGAGGAAACTCAGCAGGCACGAGCGGTTCATCGGCCCCGCCGCCGAGCTCGCCGAACGCGGCGTAGTACCCGAGGCACTCCTCGGTGCGATTGCTGCGGCGCTGCGCTTCAACGACCCCGCGGACGTCGAGGTGACGGAGCTGGCTGCCATCCTCGCCTCGGCCGGCCCGGCGGACGCAACCGCCAGGATCACGGGCCTGGAGCCCGGCCACCCGCTGTTCAACGCCGTCTCCACCTTGGTGGAGGAGCGGCAGGCAGAGGTGGCGCGCACCCCCATCTGACCCAAGGTCCCACTCCACGACGCATCGACGAACTGCACAAGGACGACGCCGGCACTTTCCCAGGTGCCGGCGTCGTCCTGTGTGATGTCCGCCACTTTGGCCCCAATCCGCCCTTCTCATTTTGAAGTTAGCCTTTCCTTACTAATAGGCTCAGCCCTATTAGGCAACAGAGTTGTGACGTATTACCTGAGTGGAGAAAAACGTGAAGAAGAAGCTGTCGAGCTACCTGGGGGCACTGGCTGCGGGAGCAGCTCTTTTGACCGTGACCGCGTGCGGCGGAAGCGCGACCGCCACGCCCGCTGAGGAAGCCGCCACCATCACCGTGGAGCACGCGCAGGGCAGCACCGCCAATGTGCCGGTCAACCCGGAGAAGGTCTTCACCTTCGACGTTGGTGTGCTGGACACCCTCGACGCGCTGGGCGTGGAGCCTGCAGGCGTCCCCGAAGCGCAGTACCCGGAGGCCCTGTCCAAGTACTCCGACGCGAAGTACACCAAGATCGGCTCGGTCAAGGAACCGGACTTCGAAGCCGTCAGCGCCGGCGACCCGGACCTCATCATCATTTCCGGCCGCACCGCCGGGGCATATGAGGAACTGAGCAAGATCGCCCCCACCATCGACCTGTCCATCGATGCGGCCAACCCGATGGAAAGCTTCAAGACGCAGGCCCAAAAGCTGGGAACCATCTTCGACAAGTCCGCGGAAGTGGAAGAGCAGCTCGCGGCCGTGGACGCCACCGTGTCCGAGACCAAGGCCAAGGCAGCGAATGCCGGCAAGGGCCTCATCGTCCTGACCTCGGGCGGCGAAGTGACCGCCTACGGCGCAGGCTCCCGGTTCGGCATCATCCACGACGTCCTGGGCGTGCCGACGGCCGCCGACGTCAAGGTGGACGGCAGCCACGGTGAAGCCATCTCCTTCGAGTACATCAAGCAGGCCAACCCGGACATCCTCTACGTCATCAACCGCGACAGCGCCGTCGGTGCCGAGGCGTCTGCCGCCAACCCCATCCTCGACAACGAACTGGTGCAGTCCACCAACGCCGCCAAGAACAACAAGGTCATCAGCCTTGACCCCATGGGCTGGTACGTCGTCGGTTACGGGCTGAACAACGTCAAGGCAATGGTTGACGCCGTCGCCGAATCCGTGGCCTAAAGCCCCGCTCCTGAGCTAACACGCCATGACCGCCACCGCCGTGCGCCCCGCCGCGCCGGCAACCCGCAGCCAGGCCCGCCATCATGCGGGCCTGGCTGCGGCCGCAGTTGCCGTTTTTTCCCTCGCCGCCGCCAGCATGTTCGTGGGCGTCAGCGACGTGTCACTTCCGGCACTGCTGGCCGCGGACCCGGCCACGGTGGAGATCTTCTGGGTTTCCCGGGTGCCGCGGACCCTCGCCGTGCTCCTGGCCGGGATGGCCGTTGCCGTTGCCGGGCTGATCATGCAGCTCATGGCCCGCAACCGCTTCGTGGAGCCGTCCACGGTGGGAACGGTTGAGTCCGCCACCCTGGGGATCCTGGTGGTCACAGTTTTTGCGCCTTCCGCTCCCGTGCTGGCCAAAATGCTGGTTGCCAGCACCTTCGCCATGTTGGGCACGGCGCTGTTCCTGGCCATCCTGCGCCGGCTGCCGGCCCGCAACACCCTGCTCATCCCGCTGGTGGGCATCATGCTGGGCGGCGTCATCGCCGCTGTCACCACATTCTTCGCCTACCGCTACGACCTGCTGCAGACCCTGAGCAACTGGATGATCGGTGATTTCTCCGGCGTCCTCCGCGGACGGTACGAGCTGCTGTGGATCGTCGCAGTCCTGATGCTGGTGGGGCTGCTGGCCGCCGACCGGTTCACCGTGGCCGGCATGGGCCAGGACTTCACCACCAACCTGGGCCTGAACTATGCCCGCACCATGCGCTTGGGACTCGTCATTGTCTCGCTGATCTCCGCCGTCGTGGTCACCACGGTGGGCGCCGTGCCGTTCCTCGGCCTGGTGGTGCCCAACATCGTGTCCCTCATCTTCGGCGACAACCTCCGCCGCGCGGTTCCCTGGACGGCCCTGTTCGGCGCCGCCTTCGTACTGGTCTGCGACATCATTGGCCGCACCATCCGCTACCCCTACGAGGTCCCCGTGGGAATGGTCATGTCCGTGCTGGGCGCCATCCTCTTCCTCGTCCTGATCCTGAGGAAGCGCAATGCCTGAAGCGCTCGCCACGAAGCCCTCCACAGCTCAAAGCCTTGTCCCCAAGCCCACGCTCCGAAGCCGCATCAGGAACGCCTCCCCGCGCCTGGTCCTGGGGATCCTGCTGGCGCTGACCGCCGTCGTCGTCTGCTTCTTCCTCTTTTTCGAACTCAAAGGCAACGTGGGCTACATCCTCCCGCGCCGGGCCATCAAGGTGGCCGCCATGCTGCTGGTGGCCGTGGCTGTGGGCGTGTCCACGCTGCTGTTCCAGACGGTCACCGCCAACCGGATCCTTACGCCGTCCATCATGGGCTTCGATTCCCTGTACATCCTGATCCAGACGGTGCTGGCCTTCACCCTCGGGGCCGCGTCCGTGGTGGCAGCCCCGCCCACCCTCCAGTTCGGCGTCGAAGT
Source organism: Pseudarthrobacter sp. TE3704 (assembly GCF_056279405.1). Taxonomy (NCBI): domain Bacteria; kingdom Bacillati; phylum Actinomycetota; class Actinomycetes; order Micrococcales; family Micrococcaceae; genus Pseudarthrobacter; species Pseudarthrobacter sp. TE3704. The sequence continues at coordinate 62,879 of NZ_JBWCCJ010000001.1, read as the reverse complement.
GGTCCTCATGGTGGTGTTCAGTGCGCTGCTGTACCGCTGGATGTTCACCGGGGCCACCCGTTCCCTGCACCTGCTCCTGCTGGTGGGCGTCATCCTGGGCAGCCTGTTCCGCGGCTTTTCCTCGCTGCTGCAGCGGCTTATGGAGCCCAGCGAATTCATCATCCTGCAGGACCTGTTTTTCGCGTCCTTCAACAACGTGGAACCAGCGCTGCTGGGCGTCTCCGCGGGGATCATCGCCGCCGTCTGCGCAGCGGTGTGGCGCGGACGGCACACGCTGGACGTCCTGGCGCTCGGCCGGGAGGTGGCCATCAATGTGGGCGTGGACCACCGCCGGACGGTCATGCTGGTCCTGCTGGGCTGCTCGCTGCTCGTGGCCGTGTCCACCGCGCTGGTGGGGCCGGTGACCTTCTTCGGCCTGCTGGTGGTGAGCCTGGGCTACCAGTTGTGCCGCGGGTTCAGCCACGCCTGGCTGCTGCCCATCGTGGTGCTCATCGGCGCCATTGCCCTGGTGGGCGGGCAACTGGTCCTGGAGAAGGTGTTCGGCTTCGGCACCGCCCTGAGCGTCGTCATCGAGTTCACCGGCGGCATCTTCTTCCTCTACCTCCTGCTGAAAGGCTCCCTGAAATGACCATCGCGGTCCGCAACGTCTCCAAGAGCTACGGCGGCCAGGCGGTCCTCGAGGACGTCAGCTGCACCATTCCGCAGGGCGGCATCACCTCGATCATCGGGCCCAACGGCGCCGGGAAATCCACGCTCCTCTCGCTCATCAGCCGGCTGCAGCCGCTGGAGGAGGGCGCCGTGTCCGTGGCTGGGCTGGACATCGCCTCCACGGACAGCCGCGAGCTGGCCCGGACCATGGCCATCCTGCGGCAGGAAAACCACCTCACCATGCGCCTCACGGTGCGCGACCTGGTGGCCTTTGGCCGGTTTCCGCACTCAGGCGGCCGGCCCACTGTGGAGGACCTGGCCAAGGTAGAAGAGGCCATCGCCCACCTGGACCTGACGCCCATGGCGGACAAGTTCGTGGACGAGCTCTCCGGCGGGCAGCGCCAGCGGGCCTTCATCGCCATGGTGCTGGCCCAGGACACGCAGTACCTGCTCCTGGACGAACCGCTGAACAACCTGGACATGAAGCACTCGGTGGAGATGATGCGGCTCCTGCGCAGGCTGGCCGACGACCTGGGCAAGACCATCGTCCTGGTGGTCCACGACATCAACTTTGCGTCCTGCTACTCGGACACCATCCTGGCCATGAAGGACGGCCGGCTGGTCCACCAGGGCAGCCCGCGGCAGATCATGCAGCAGGCCATGCTCCGCGACGTGTACGACATCGACATCCGGATCGAGGAGATCGACGGCAACCGTATCGGTGTCTACTTCGCCTGACCCCCAGGCGCTCTCTCACCTCCTGCAGCCCTTTAGGGGACGCTCTCTCACCTTTCGCACCCTTTTTGGGAACGCCCCATCACCTTTCGCACCCTTTTGGGGAACCCTCCCGCACTCCTGTGCGAGGCTTGGCAGGTGACCGACAGCCTTGACGCCCTGCCCCCTTTGCTGACCGCCGACGTCGACGGCGGGACTTTCCTCCTCCGCCAGGCCACCAGGAGTGACCTGCCGGCCATCGTGGGGTTGCTAGCCGACGACGTCTTGGGTGCCGGCCGCGAGGTGGGCGGCGACCTGGCCCCTTACGAGCGGGCCTTCACAGCGATCGACGCCGATCCCGCCCACCTGCTGGTAGTGGGGGAAATGCTGTTGCCGGGTGATGCCGCGGGGACGGTGATCGCCACCTTCCAGCTGAGCTTCCTTCCCGGCATCTCCAGACGGGGTGCCTGGCGCTCCCAGATTGAGGCCGTGCGGGTGGCCGCCATGCACCGGAATCACGGCATCGGCGAACTGATGGTGCAGTGGTGCATCGGGGAATCACGGCGGAAGGACTGCTCCCTGATGCAACTCACCACGCACAAGACCCGGACGGCCGCCCACAGGTTCTACGAACGGCTGGGCTTCGAAGCCAGCCATGAAGGCATGAAGCTCACCCTCTAGAACTCGAATTCCTGCAGAAAGCCCAAACCCTCCCTCACAGCAAGTGAAGGAGGGTTTGGGCTTAAGCGGCGAAAGCTGAGAGAGCGTCGGGTAAAAACCCGCGAAAGGTGAGAGAGCGTCGGGTAGAAACCCGCGAAAGGTGAGAGAGCGTCGCTAGGGCTTGGCGGAGCCCTTGGCCACGAACAGCGTCTCGGCCTGCTCCAGGGACATGCCGTTGGTCTCCGGCACCTTGAACATCACGAAGAAGAAGGACGCCGCGGCGAACAGGGCGTACATGGCGTAGGTCAGCGGAAGCGAACCGGCGGCCATCACCGGGAAGCTGAGCGTGATGACGAAGTTCGCCACCCACTGGGCAGCCGCGGCGAGGCCCAGGGCCCGGGCGCGGATCCGGGACGGGAAGATCTCGCCCAGGAGGACCCAGACCAGTGGGCCCCAGGAGGCGCCGAAGCTGACCACGAACACGTTTGCAGCCACCAGGGCAACGGGTCCCCACGGGCCCGGCAAAGAGATATCGGCACCGCTGCCGGTGGCCGATGCGAAGGCCAGGGCCATGGCGCCCAGCGACACAGCCATGCCCACCGAGCCGGCCAGCAGGATGGGCCGGCGGCCGATCCGGTCCACCAGGGCGATGGCCACAAGGGTGACCAGGATGTTGGTGACGGACGTGGCCACAGAGATGGTGAGCGAGTCCTGTTCCTGGAAGCCGACGGCCTTCCACAGGGTGGTGGAGTAGTAGAAGATCACGTTGATGCCCACGAACTGCTGCAGGACGGAGAGGATGATGCCCACCCAGACCACTGCCTGCAGGCCGAAGGTCCGGCCCCGCAGCGAGCCCTTCTGGCCGGCGAGCTTATCCTCTTCGATGGCCTCCCGGATTTCGCGGATGTGCCGGTCGGTATCCTCTGCCGGAGCAATCGAGTCAAAGACCTTGCGTGCCTCGTCCTCCTTGCCGAGGAACACCAGGAAGCGCGGTGATTCAGGGAGCGTGAAGGCCACCCAGCCATAGACCAGGGCCGGCAGGGCGGCGGCCAGGAACATCCAGCGCCAGGCCTCAATGCCCAGCCAAAACGCCTGGCCGGCACCGCCCGCACTGGTGGCGAACAGGGCGTCGGACAGGAGCGCGGCGAAGATGCCGGTGGTGATGGCCAGCTGCTGCAGCGACGCGAGGCGGCCGCGGACCTTGCGCGGCGAAATCTCGGAGATGTAGGCCGGAGCGATCACGGAGGCCAGGCCGATGCCCAGCCCGCCCACCAGGCGCCAGAAAATCAGGTCCCACACACTGAAGGCGAACCCGGTGCCGAGGGCGCTGACCAGGAAAAGCAGCGCGCCGAGCTTCATGGCGGGGATGCGCCCGTAGCGGTCGGCCACCTTGCCGGCGAGGTAGGCACCGGCGGCGCAGCCCAGCAGGGCGATTGCGACGGCGAAGCCTGTGACAGCCTCGGACAGCGCGAATTCATCCTTCATGGCGTCCACAGCACCGTTCACCACGGACGAATCGAAGCCGAAGAGGAATCCGCCCACCGCCCCCGCGAGGGCCAGCCAGATCACCCGCTGCGGTATCCGGGCGGTCGTCTGCTCCTGTGCAGTGGGCATGGTTCTCCCTGGGTCTGGGGGTCTGATGGATGCGGTGCGGACGTCGTCGGCTGCGGTACCGGCCAGAAGGGCCGGCGCACACGCGCTAAACAGTGTGGCACGTCACCGGCTAGGGTTCCACTTGGGACCCTCCAGCCCCACAAGGCAAAACGACGACGGCGGATGGGCCGCCGTCGTCGTCTGTCCTTGGTTGCCGCCCCGGTAAGGGGTGGCGGGTGTCAGTGCGCTGCCACCGGTTCCTTGGCCGCGTTCTGGTCGGTCAGCTTCTTGTTGGGCAGCGCGAAGCTGATGAGGAACGCGATGCCGGTCAGCGCGGCGGCCGTGAACATGACCACGTCGATGGAATAGGCGAAGCCCTCGGTGATGGGCCGGGTCAGGACGCTGTTGGCGGTGTGGAGCCAGCTGGTGTCGTTGAGGAATTCGTTGGAGGCGCCGTTCTGGAAGAACTCGTAGAGCTTGGAGTTGGCCGGGTCTGCGGCGACGGCGGGGTCCTGGAGGACTGCCAGGTAGGCGGGATCGGTCATGGCGGATTTCATGCTGTCGGCGATCCGGCTGGCGGCCAGGCTGAACAGCAGCGAGATGAACACGGCCGTTCCCACGGCGCCGCCCATGGAGCGGAAGAACGCCGCGGAGGACGTTCCCACGCCCATGTCACGCGGCGGGACCGAGGTCTGCATCGCAAGGGTCAGCGGCTGCATGCAGAAACCCAGGCCCATGCCGAAGAAGACTGCGATGACGCCCGGAACCCACAGTCCTGTATCCACGTGCAGCGAGAGCCCCATGACCAGTGCCGCCACCGTGAGGATGCCGGTCCCCATGATGGGGAAGATCCGGTAGGTGCCCGATGCCGAGATGGTCCGGCCGGCCGTGATGGATCCGGTCAGGATGCCCACGGTGAACGTGATCATCATGAGCCCGGCCTCGGTGGGGGTCAGGCCCTTCACGAGCTGCAGGTACAGCGGGAGCATGGCGATGGCGCCGAACATGCCGATGCCGATGATGAAGTTCAGCAGCGAGGACAGGCCGAAGGTGACGTTGCGGAATAGCCGCAGCGGGATCAGGGCATAGTCGCCGGCGCGCTTCTCGGCCAGCAGGAACCAAACGATGCCCGCCACGCCCAGCCCGTAGCAGAGGAAAGAGTTCAGGGACGCCCAGCCCCAGCTGCGGCCCTGTTCGGCCACCAGCAGGAGTGGAACGATCGCCAGGGTGATGGCGGCCGCGCCCCAGTAATCGATCTTCTGCTTGACGTGCTTCGCCGGCAGGTGGAGGAACAGGAAGACCACGGCCAGTGCGGCCAGGCCGATGGGCAGGTTGATGAAGAACACCCAGCGCCAGCCGTCGAAGCCCAAAATGTTGGCGGACCCGGCGAACGCACCGCCCACCACAGGGCCCAGCACCGAGGAGATGCCGAACACGCTCATGAAGTAGCCCTGGTATTTCGCCCGGTCCTTGAGCGAGACGATGTCGCCGATGATGGTCAGCGCCAGTGCCAGCAGTCCGCCGGCGCCCAGGCCCTGGACGCCGCGGGCGAACGCCAGTTCGGTCATGGAGTTGACCGAGCCGGCGTACAGCGAGCCCACCAGGAAGATGGCGATCGCGGTGAGGTACAGGGGCCGGCGGCCAAAGATGTCACTCAACTTGCCGTACAGCGGCGTGCTGACGGTTGAGGTGATGAGGTACGCGGTGGTGGCCCAGGCCTGGAGTGACAGCCCGTCCAGGTCGTTGGCAATGGTGTAAATGGACGTGGACACGATGGTCTGGTCCAGCGACGCCAGGAACATGCCCAGCATCAGTCCCACCATCACGGTGACAATCTGGCGCTGCGTCAGCGCTTCTCCGGCGGGACGCGCCGTGGGGGTTTTGGACATGCAGGACTCCAGGGGAAGGAAGTAGGAAAAGCGTAGGATAGTTGCTTTCAGTAACTATCCTACGCCCGCTTCTTATTCCCCGTCCCGAAGAACTTTTTGGCGGCGCCCCGTCAGCGCTCCACGAGGATGCCGTCCGGGTCGCACCAGATCATGGCTCCGGTCCGGATGGTCACGCCGTCGATCACCACGTCAACGTCCACTTCGCCGGCGCTCGCCTTGGCACTCTTCTTCGGGTTGCTGCCAAGGGCTTTCACGCCGAGGTCCAGTCCCGCGATCGCTTCACGGTCCCGGATGGCTCCGTTGATAACGACGCCGGCCCAGCCGTTGGCCACGGCGCTTTCGGCAATCATGTCCCCCATCAGGGCTGTCCCCAGCGAGCCGCCGCCGTCCACTACCAGCACGCTGCCGTTGCCCGGTGTGGCCAGGGTGGACTTCACCAGGCCGTTGTCCTGGAAGCAGCGGATGGTCCGGACGGGGCCGCTGAAGTGTGAATGCCCGCCGAGGGACTGGAACTGCAGCGAGACCGATGCCAGTTCGTCGCCGCGCTCGTCGTAGAGGTCGGCGGTGTTGACGGCGGTGCTTTCCGCTGGAGTGGACGCTGCGCTCATGGTTCTCCTCAGTGCTTGGGCTGACGTTGCAGAGTGCTATTCCGCCATCAGACACGGCGGAGTGGTACCGCCCACGATAGTCTGATCCCGTCGCCTATCAGCCGTCCCCCGGGGAGCACGTCATGAGCCTGTCAGATACTCCCGCACCGCTGGATCAGGGAGCCGGGGCGCAGGGTACGACGGCGGCGCTCGCCGAGCCGACGCAAAAGGTCACCGCGCGCTGGGTCGCCGGGCTGGTGCTGGTCAACGTGGGCATCAACGCCGCCTTCTTCGGGCCCATCAACATCTTTATCGCCGAGCAGGCCATTGGCATCGACGAAACAAACAAGGAAGCCATCGCCTCCCTCGTACTTGGGTGCGGTGCCGCCGTATCCCTGGTGGCCAATCCGCTCTTCGGGGCGCTGTCCGACCGGACGGTCTCGGGTTTCGGCCGGCGTGCCCCTTGGGTGCTGGCCGGTGCCGTCCTGGCCGCGGCAGCATTGCTGGCGTTGTCCGGGGCCGCGGCTGTTGCCCTGATGGTCCTGTTCTGGTGCCTGGTCCAGCTCGGCGCCAACGCGGCCTATGCGGCCATCACCGCCGCCATCCCGGACCGGGTGCCGGTGCTGCAGCGCGGCGGAGTGGGGGGACTTGCGGCCCTGGGCCAAACAGCGGGCATCCTCCTGGGCGCTGTCTTCGGGGCGGTTGTGTCGGGAAACTATATGGTGGGGTATGCCCTGTGTGCTGCCGCCCTGGTGTTCTCGGTGCTGCCGTACCTGTTCCACCGGAATGATCCGCCGCTGCCCAGGGAGCTCCGGCCGGCTTTCTCATGGGGCAGTTTCATGCGCGGCTTCTGGATCAGCCCGGCCCGTCATCCGGACTTCGCGTGGGCATGGCTCACCCGCTTCCTGGTTAACGTCTGCAACCAGCTGACCATTGTGTACCTGATCTTTTTCCTCAGGGACGTCCTCAAGCTTGAGAACCCGGCGCTGGGTGTCCTGATCCTGACCGGCATTTATGCGGCGTTGGTGATGGTTACCGCGGTGATCGCGGGGCCGTGGAGCGATCGGCTGGGCCGGCGGAAGCCGTTTGTGATCGGATCCTCAGTCCTCATTGCCCTCGCGGGCCTCACTATGGCGTTTTTCCCGGTTTGGACCGGCGCCCTGGTTGGCGCCGCCATCCTCGGCGTGGGGTTCGGCGCCTACCAGGCCGTTGACTTTGCGCTGCTGACGCAGGTGCTGCCGCAGGCCGCCGACCGCGGCAAGGATATGGGGGTCATTAACGTGGCCGCCTCGCTGCCGCAGGTGTTCGCGACCGGCCTCGCGTTCCTCGCGGTGACGTACTTCGGGGGGTACTTCACGCTGTTCATTACTGCGGCTGTCATGGGCATCCTGGGTGCGGTGTTTGTCGTCAAGATCAAGGGCGTTCGCTGACCTGGGGTAACTCCGGAAGCTAAGCCCGCTGACTAATTACGGCACACTACCGTGCCGTATAGTTGAACCGGACTGCAGGCGGTTCGGGATGGGGACGCTCCTGGCTGCTGCACCATAGGAACACAACCCCGGAATGCTGATGCCCGAGACTATTTCAGACCATCCGCCCATGGCCGCACGGCCGTCCGCTCCTCGCCAGCGGCTCCGCTATACCCGCATCCTGGAATCCGCATCAGGGTTCGCCCGCAAGGGACTGGACTCGGTGGAGCTCTCGGAAGTGGCAGCCAAAGCTGATGTGCCGCTGGGTACCCTCTACCGGTATTTTCCTTCCCCCACCCACCTCATGCTTGCCCTCTACCGGCAGCAGCTCGACGAACTGCAGGCCGGTTCGCGGGGCGCCTCGGCCCGTTTCCGCGGCCGTGCCCTGGCGGGGTTGGTGATGGAGATTTTCCACATGCGCGTCATGCAGCCGGCAGTGGAACAGTGCCTGAGCCGCGGCGTCTACCTTCAGGACCGCGACACTACGTCGCTGCTGCGTGAGATCGACGCCCTTAGCGAGAAAGTAGTGGCAACCGCATGCGGGGACGCGGTTGCAGCGCGTGTTCTGTTGCTGACCGTCACTGGTCTGGTCCAGTCCGTCCGGAACCGCCGGCTTTCCCTCTTCGAAGCCGAAGAAGACCTCAAAAAGGCTTGTGCACGGCTTTCCCCCGGCACCCAAGCGGGGTTCACACTGCATCAGAGTGCGTAACCGGTCTAGTCCAATACGGCAATAAGTACGCCATAATCCCGTGGCGTAGGTCACAGTATGGCTTGGATAAACGTTTAGGCGCAGCTGCTAGCCGTCAAATCGGCCGATGACCTACCGCGCGCCTGCCTACCATGGGTCCACCGGAGCAACAGGGAGTGAACATCCCCGACGTTCCCACGGACCCGCCACCCCTGGGTTTCCTGTCGCACCATTTCCATTGCCTTGAGTCCGCCCGGGCTTGGGTCCCCATGTGCCGTGCGCGCACGGCGAGCACCAGGAGACAACGACGTGTCCATTGACGCAGCCACAGTTACTGACAATTCCGCAGCCACCGCCCTGACGGAAGCCGAAATTTTCGACGCCCACAAGGGCGGCAAGCTGTCCATCACCAGCACGGTCCCGCTGTCCAACAAGCGTGACCTGTCCATCGCCTACACCCCGGGTGTGGCCGAAGTCAGCCGCGCCATCCACAAGCAGCCCGAACTTGCCCGCACCCTGACCTGGGCCGAGCGCCTGGTGGTAGTGGTCAGCGACGGCACCGCCGTCCTGGGCCTGGGCAACATCGGCGCCAGCGCCTCCCTGCCCGTCATGGAGGGCAAGTCCGCCCTGTTCAAGACCTTCGGTGACCTCGACTCCATCCCCCTGGTCCTGAACACCAGCGACGTGGACGAGATCGTGGAAACCCTGGTCCGGCTGCGCCCCAGCTTCGGCGCCGTCAACCTCGAGGACATCGCCGCCCCGCGCTGCTTCGAGCTCGAGGAAAAGCTCATCGAAGCCCTGGACTGCCCCGTCATGCACGATGACCAGCACGGCACCGCCGTGGTGGCCCTGGCCGCCTTGACCAACGCCGCCAAGGTCACCGGACGCCCCCTCGAAGGCCTCCGCGTGGTGGTCTCCGGTGCGGGTGCCGCCGGCATCGCCGTCGCCGAAATCCTGCTGGCCGCCGGCATCACCGACGTTGTCCTGCTGGACTCCCGCGGCGTCATCAACAGCAGCCGCGCGGACCTTGCCGCGGACACCACCAGCAAAAAGGCCGACATCGCCCTGCGCAGCAACCCCCGCGGCATCACCGGCGGGCCGGCCGAGGCGCTCACGGGCGCCGACGTCTTCATCGGCGTTTCCTCGTCAAAGCTGGACGAGGCGCACCTGGCCCTGATGAACCAGGACTCGATCGTGTTCGCCCTCTCCAACCCGGACCCCGAAGTGCTGCCCGAGGTGGCCGTGAAGTACGCCGCCGTCGTGGCCACCGGCCGCAGCGACTTCCCCAACCAGATCAACAACGTCCTGGCGTTCCCCGGCATCTTCCGGGGTGCGCTGGATGCCGGTGCCCGCCGCATCACCCCGGCCATGAAGCTCGCGGCAGCGCGGGCAATCGCCGACCTTGCGGCGGAGGACCTGTCGGCGGACTATATTGTCCCCAGCCCGCTGGATCCGCGCGTCGCGCCCGCCGTCACCGCCGCTGTTGCAGCCGCGGTGACGGCGGAGTAAGCGCCCCTTCCAGCCTGGAAAATAACGACGGCGGCGCCTCCTCGCACAGGAGGCGCCGCCGTCGGGCGTTAAGAGGCTTCCCCCTAAACTGGGGACCATGAATTCCGAGACGGCGGTGACCATCCTGTGCGGCCTGGCCATCCTGGTGGGGGTGGCGGGGACAGTTATCCCGGTCCTGCCGGGCAGCATCCTGATCGGCGCCAGCTTGCTGGCCTGGGCCATCTGGGGCGGGGCAGGGACGGCCGGATGGGTTGTCTTCGCGGTCGCCATGCTGTTCGTGGCAGCAGGCATGGCCGCCAGCGCCGTGCTCACGGGCAGGAAGCTGAAGCAGCACGCCATTCCCAGCCGCAGCATCGTTGTTGCCCTGGTGGCCGGCGTGGCGGGCATGTTCATCATCCCCGTGGTGGGACTCTTCGTCGGCTTTGCCGCCGGCCTGCTGCTCAGCGAAGTCCTCCGCACCCGGAACATCGGCACCGCCGCCACATCCAGCTGGGCGGCCCTCAAGGCCACCGGGCTGGGGATGCTCGCCGAATTCGGTCTGGCCTGTCTGGCAGCCAGCACCTGGGTCATCGGGGTGTGGATCGCGGCCGTCAGCGGCTGAGCGCTTGCAGCCCGCCCGGCATCGGCGTAGAACGGGGAGATGACCGAGCCGGCTTCAGCCCTGGACCACGTTCCGGAGTGGATGAAAAGGTACCAGGCCGCCTGGACGAGCAACGAGCCTGACGATATCCGCGCCTTGTTCACGCCGGACGCGCGCTATGAGACCAGGCCCGGCGACCCGCACCCCTGGCTGGGGCACGACGGGATTGTTGAGGGCTGGCTGGCCGCCGGGGACCAGCCCGCGGACTGGACGTTCAGCTGGGAACTGCTGGGGGCCGACGGCCATACGGCCTTCATCCAGGGCGTCACCACTTATTCGGGGGACAGTCCCTCGTACGACAACCTCTGGGTGGTGCGGTTCGACCGCTCGGGCCGTGCCAGCTCCTTCACCGAATGGTTCATGGAACGGGCCTGACCCCGCCCTCGTCCTTGCACCATGTGGGCAGTGCCCCTAGCATTCCTGCATGAGCCAGCCCCGACGGGAGCCCCGCGCGGCAAAGCCGTCGCCGCCCGCCGTGGAAACGCGCCCGGCCCCGCCTTTGCCGCCTGCCGGGGCCAGGGAACTGGGCTGGCGCCGGCTCAACATCCTGCTGGCCCTGGCCATCGTGGCCTTACTGGGGTTCGCCGTCCGTGCCCTGGCCCCGGGGGCATTTGCCGGCCTCGAGGGCGCGGCGAGGGACTTCTTCACCCTCTCCATCAGCGTGGTGATCGAGTCCCTGCCGTTCGTCTTCCTGGGCATCCTGGTCTCGGTGCTGGTGCAGGTGTGGCTGCCGCCCAACGTCCTGTACCGCAGGCTTCCCGCGAATCCGGTGCTGCGCCGCCTGGTCCTGTCATTCCTGGGCATGCTGATGCCGGTGTGCGAATGCGGGAACGTTCCGATGGCCCGCGGGCTCATGCTGAAGGGCCTGAGCGTCGGCGAGTCGATGACGTTCCTGTTCGCGGCGCCCATCCTGAACCCCGTCACCATCATCACCACCCACCAGGCCTTCGGCTGGGATAACGGGATCCTCGCCGGGCGGCTTGCCGGCGGTTTGCTGATCGCCAACCTGGTGGGCTGGCTTTACAGCCGCCGCGGGACGGCCGGGGTCCTGAAGCCCAGCTTCGAGGAAGCGTGCGCCGTAGAGGTTAGCCGGCACGAGTCCGGGGGCAAGGTGCGGCGCAGCCTGCAGCTGTTCTCGCGGGAAAGCAACGCCATGATGCCGGCCCTGTTCGCCGGATCCGCGCTGGCGGGGCTGATCCAGGTGGCGGTGCCCAGGGAGGTCCTGGTCAAGCTCGGGAGTGATCCCCTTTGGTCCGTGCTGGCACTGATGGCACTGGCGTTCATCATCTCCATCTGCTCCACGGTGGACGCTTTCTTCATCCTGTCCTTTGGGGCCACGTTCCTGCCCGGGTCCATCGTGGCGTTCCTGGTCCTCGGACCCATGCTGGACGTCAAGATGCTGGCACTGCTGCGCACCACGTTCACGGCCGGAACCCTGCTGCGCCTGGTGCTGGTGATCTCTACCTGTTCGGCCGTCTTGGGGGTGGTGATGAATCTTGCTGGCTAAGGGCTTTGCGGGCCGGCAGGGCGTCATGCTGAGCCTGACCGGGATCGCCGCCACACTGGGGCTTGCGCTCACCGGAAAACTCGAGCTGTACATTCATCCCCGCTACGTTCCCTTCACCGTGGGCATGGCAGTGCTGGCTGCCGCGGCGTCGGTTGCCGCCTTCATCCTTGTCCCGCCGGAGGGCGCGGGCGGTGCCGCCGACGGCCACAGCCACGCCGAGGGCGGCAGCCACGGCCACCGCGATGGTCACCCTGGTGCGGGGACGGGAAGTCCCGGCCGCCTCCGTGCCGCGGGCAGCCTCCTGGCCGTCCTCGCCGCCGTGGTGGGGCTGCTGGTCCTGCCCCCGGCCACCCTGTCCTCCGAGGCCGCCCGGCAACGGGACCTCAACCTCTCCGGCACGTTGGGGCCGGCCATGACCAGCAGGCTCGTGGAGGAGGACCCGTCGTCGTTCGGTGTCAGGGAATGGGCATCCCTGCTCCGGCGCAGCCCCGGGGACGACTACTTCACCGGCAAGACCGCAACCGTCACCGGGTTCGTCACCGCGGCAAAGGACGATCCGCAGAACGTCTTCTACGTCACCCGGTTCGTGGTCACCTGCTGCACCGTGGATGCCCAGCCCGTGGGCGTCCCCGTGTACCGTCCCGGCTGGCAGGAACAGTACGCAGTGGACAGCTGGGTCACGGCAACCGGGGAGTTCACCTCCAACCCGGACGGTGACAGCAAGGTTGAGCTGCTGCTGTCACCGTCTTCCGTCACGGCCACGACCGAACCCGACCGGCCGTACGTCCACTGAGGCTCTTCCTAGAGTCCCAGGCCGCCGAGCTTGTCGCCCAACCCGCCGGGTAGCTTGCCGAGCAGGTCCGCAGGATTGATGCCCAACTTGGACAGCAGCCCCGCGTGCTGGTCGGTGTCCACCTGGTCCGGCAGTTCTGTCTCGGCCTGTGCGGCCTTATCGGTGTCGCCCTGGGACCTGAGGAGCTCGAGGATCTGGGCCTTATCGATCTGCATGGCATTCTCCTTGGATAGTCTGAAACTGCTAAGGGTGCTTACTACCTTCGCCGATACCGGGCTGTTGAACAAGGCCCAACGGAAGTTTCCGGCCGTTCTTCTACAGACAGCTGCAGCCGCCAACGCCCGGGCATTGTCCCGGTTAGCATGGAAAGATGACCGCCGGGGATACTGCACCGATCTACTGGGACAGGCGCGACCTCACCCCCTTTGGCCATGCCCAGCTGCGCACGCCGGTCCATGACCTTGCCGGGGGAGTGGGAGGCCTGCTCACGGGCGTGCTGGGAGGACGGAACCCCGCGCTGCTGTCCGTGGACGGGGACGTCCCGCGCCTGAAGATGCTCCTGCCCAAGCCGGCCAAAGCCGTCCACGAGGCCGTCTTCACCAGCCGGGAACCCGAGCGGCTCATTACGCTGGCCCGCGCCTATCCCGGATGGGCGGGCCTGTGCTACCTGATGGCCGGGCTGCTGGTCTACAAGCACGGCGGGTACCTGCGCGCCTCCGAGCTCCTGCAGCGCGGACTGACCACCAGGAACGAGGACGAGGCGAACCGCTATTCGTCCACGTACCTCACCAGGATCGTCACGCAGATCGAACTGGCCGAACGGGTGGAGATACCCGTCCTCTTCAGTGAGGAGTCGGTGTTCCTGGCACTGTCCCACTCGTTCCGGGAAACCGGCCGCACGGAGGCGGCGCTGGACGCCCTCACCGGCCTGCCGCCGTCGCTCCCCATGGCACTTGCCCGCTGCTCCATTGCCTTGACGCTGGGCCGCAGCCGCACGGTGATCGACTGGACCGAAGGTCTGCTGAACGCCGATGACCTTTCCGCCGCGCTGCTGCTGGTCCGGGCGCGCGCCCTCCGCAGGGAAGGCCGCTTTGAGGCAGCCCACCAGGCCATCGCCGAGGTCCTGCGGCGGCGCAAGACACACCTCGCGCTGCGTAACGACGCCTTGACTGACAGGGCGCTGCTGCTCCTGGACTCCAGCCGGCGCTCGCTGAACCCCCGTGACTGGGGCCGCCGCCGCCCGGACCCCGAGCCGCAGCGGGAGATCGCGGCCCCCGTTCCCATCCGCAAGGACGAAGAGATGCGCCGCATCTGGGAACAGGACTGGAAGAAGCTCAGCGAGGATTAATCGCTGAGGCGAGCAGTGGCAGGAGCTGCTCGCCGACCAGGACCACGCCCAGGACCACCATGATGATGCCGCTGGCCAGGGTCACAGCCCTGGCTGCTCCCGGCCGGCTCTGCAGCAGGGTGCGCGAAAGCAGTGCCACGGCCGTGTAGACGGCGCCTGCCAGGGCCACGAAGGTCATGCCTAAGAGGCCGGACTGGACAGGGACCGGCAGGGAGGCGTCCGCGCTGACGAACTGCGGGATCAGCGCCACGTAGAATAGCAGGCCCTTGGGGTTGATCCCGCTGGTGCCCATGCCCTGCAGGAACGTTCGAAGCTGGGTGGCGGCAGGGCGGCCGACGGCGTCTGCCGGGCTGAAGGAGGCGCCCCGCCAGGAGCGGAGTGTGCTGATCCCAAGCCACATCAGGTATCCGGCGCCGGCCAGGGTGATCCAGCCCAGGACGCCCGGCATGCCGGTCAGGACGGCGGCCAGCCCGGCCACGAGCAGGACGGTGTGCAGGACATAGCCGCCGCAGAGCCCTGCCACGGCGGGGACGAAACTGCGTTGCCGGAGGCCTGCGGTGATGGAGTACGCCCAGTCCACACCGGGCGTGCAGGCCAGGGCGGCGGCCACCAGCACAAAGGCCAGGAACAGCTCCGGATTCATGGGTTTCTCCTGTCAGCGGATGTCTCAGGAGAAACCTTAGGGACTTTCGGCGCAGAAGTGCTGTCCCTTTTTCGCCCGCCCCACTATTCAGGCAGTAGAATTCTTGCGTGCTGGACCATATCGACAGAAATATTTTGCGCCACCTCAAGGAGGATGGCCGGATGACGGCCACGGCGCTCGCCGCCAAGGTGGGCCTGACCGTGGCACCGTGCCACCGGCGGCTGCGGGATCTGGAGCAATCGGGCGTGATCCGCGGATACAAGGCGGACATCGACCCCGCAGCCGTCGGCCTGGGCTTCGAGGCGATCGTGTTCGTCACGCTGCGGCAGGTGGACCGTCCCACCATGGAGATCTTCGAGACCAGGGTGGCGGACAATCCCAACATCGTGGAGGCGCAGCGGCTGTTCGGGTCGCCGGACTACCTGCTGAAGGTCATCGCGGAGGACCTGCCGTCCTACCAGCGTTTCTACGACGCCGAGTTGACGTCCCTGCCGGGTGTGGAGCGCCTGACGTCCACGCTGGTGATGAAGAACCTGAAGTCCAACGCTGGGCCACCCGTGTAGGCGCCGCGGACCCGGGATCAGCAGCGGGTTCCGGGGCGTGTCCGTTCCGTCAGTCTGCCGCGAGCAGCCCCGTGGTGCGGTAGGGGATGACCTCCCGGAGGAACATGCTGGTGGACGTGCGCACGATGCCCGGGCACAGCCGGATCTCCTCGGATACCCGGTAAAGGTCGTCCGGGCTGGTGGCCACCACGCGGATCAGCAGGTCCGTGTCTCCGGCAGGTGCGTGGCACTCGAGGACTTCCGGGATTTCCCGAAGGGCTGCGATGGCCTCGTTGAGGTGGCTCTGGTCCAGTTCCGCACTGACCGCGGCCGCCACCCCGCGCCCCAGCGCCGAGGGGATCACCCTGCTGCTGTTGGGCCGCAGCGCACCCGATGCCGCCATCCGCTCCAGCCGCGTCTGCACGGTTCCGCGGGCCAGGCCCAGCCGCTGGGCCAGGACCATGATGGGAACGCGGGGATCCTCGTCGAGTGCCCGCAGGATCCGTTTATCGCTCGCGTCCAGTTGCTGCAATCTGATCATTTCCCGTCTGATTAGCGCCGAGGGGTTAGTCAAAGTGATCAACGAAATCCCGGGCAGTTGCACCAACTGTAGGTCTGCTGCTCAAATGATGGCAACAGGGCAAAGGCTACCGCCGGACCCCGCAGGCTACAGGCTTTCCGGCACACCAACCGGGCGCTGCACCCCGCTTCCCGCAAGGAAGCCGCCGCTGATTGACTCTTGTTCACGCATCGTCATTCCGCACCCCACGGCAAGAGCCCCTGAGCCACCGATCGTCGGATTTTCCGAAGGCATCGGTAGCTGAGGGGCTCTTGTGCTGTTCCCCTTAGGCTGGATCCATGACCTCCGCCGGCCGATTCGCCCCCAGTCCGTCCGGCGAGCTGCATGTGGGCAACCTGCGGACGGCCATCCTGGCATGGCTCTTCGCCCGTTCCACAGGCCGCACCTTCCTGCTGCGGGTTGAGGACCTGGACCGGGCCCGGGCGGGGGCGGAAGCGGAACAGCTGCGGGACCTGGAAGCCATCGGCGTCACATGGGACGGCGGAGTGGTCCGGCAAACAGGCCGCGGCCAGCTCTACGCCGACGCCATCACACGCCTGCACGACGCCGGCCTCACATACGAGTGTTTTTGCACCCGCCGGGAGATCCAGGAGGCGCCGTCCGCTCCGCATGCACCCCAGGGGGCGTATCCGGGGACCTGCCGGAACCTCGATCCTGCGGAGCTGGAGATCAAGCGTGCCACCCGGCCGGCCGCCGTCCGGCTGCGGTCGGACGTGCAGGAGTACACGGTGCAGGACCGCCTTCATGGCCTGTTCACCGGGCTTGTGGATGACTTCGTGCTGCGGCGCAATGACGGTGTCACCGCCTACAACCTGGCGGTGGTGGTGGACGATGCCGAGCAGGGCGTCGACCAGGTGGTCCGCGGCGACGACCTTCTCCCGTCCTCGCCGCGGCAGGCATACCTCGCATCGCTGCTGAATATTCCAGTTCCGGAATATGCGCATGTTCCCCTTGTGGTGAATGCCGACGGCGTCCGACTGGCCAAGCGCGATGGCGCGGTGACGCTGGGCGACCTTTCCCGTGCAGGCACCCCTGTTACCGCCGTCCGGGATCGCCTGCTCACATCGCTCGGACTCCCGGCCGGAACGCTCGAACATGCCCTGGATTCCTTCGATCCTTATGCGCTCCCCCGGCAGCCGTGGATCTGGTCCGCATAAAGCAGGCCGCACATAATCCCGGACCAGGCGTCAACGTTTGTTGACGCCCGCCGGGCTCGTCAACTAATGTTGACGGCATGGAGGTGGACCGGATGAAGACACTGGTCGGATCGATGGATGGAATGGGGCCCGCGGAAGCGCTGCAGGCAATCGCCGAGTTGCAGAAGGAAGTCCACCGGACGGAATCCTCGCTGGTACGGAGCGCCCGGCAGGCCGGCCTCTCCTGGGAGGCCATCGCACTGTGCCTGGGAGTCAGCAAGCAGGCCGTCCACCGGAAGTACGGCAAGAAGTAGCAACGCCCGGAGCCGTTGGTGCTGTGTGAGCCTACGCTGCCGGTTCGGCCTAGGCTTAGGACATGTCAGACCAGCATGCCGCGGAGCAGAGCCCGGAGCCCAGATTCACCGTTGAGACCGCGAAGGTCCTTGCCGAGGTGGCCCACAACCGGCAAAAGGACAAGCTCAAGCGCCCGTACAAGGACCACGTCCTCGCCGTCGGTGACGCCCTTGCCGATTTCGACGACGACATCCGGATTGCCGGGTACCTGCACGACATCGCCGAGGACACACCGATCACACGGCAGGCCCTCCTGGACATGGGCGTGTCCGAGCGGGCCGTGGAGATTATCGAACGCGTCACCAACCGGCTTCACGAGAACCCGGACGACTACCAGGCCGGGATCCGCGAGATCGCGGAGCACCACGACGCAGCCCTGGTCAAGATCGCGGACAACGCCCACAACTCGCTGCCCGAACGGGTCCAGGCCCTGGCCGAGAAATGGCCCGATAAGCCGCCGGTCACGAAGTACCGGGATGCCCGTCCCGTGCTGTACGCAGCCGTGGAAGTGGAAGAGGTCCGGAAGATCCTGGCGCGCGTGAACCCGTGGCTGCTCGAGGAACTGGACGACCAGTTGGATGAGGAAGACACTACGGACTACGAGAACCTGTCCTACGGGGAGTCGGACGCCGCCGGTGGGGCGGCGCTGGATGCTAGGACGGGCGGGGAGCAGTAGTCTCCAGCTTTTCCAGCGCGTGATGCAGCCGGTCTGAACCGCGGCGCTCATCGATGACGATCGACATGCCGAGCGCCACCACAATCACCAGCAGGCAGACCGGGACCGAAACTCCTGCCGCCGCCATGCCAACTGAGGCGGCCAGCGCCGCCAGCACACCTGCCGCCACGGTGATGACGGTGCGGTCCGGGCCCACCATCACGCTGTACAGCCAGGTCAGTGAGCCCTTGAACAACGCCACGGGAACCGCGATGCTGGCCACCGCCACGGCGCCGCTGATGTGCGCCTCGTGGTCGATGAAGTACGCCGCCACGTGCAGCCCGGCGCCGGTGGCGGCAATCGCAGCGAAGATCGGCATGTGGCCATAGCCGAACAGGAATGACCGGTGGCGCCGCAGGTGCAGCGCGCGTCCGGCGGGAAGCATGAAGTAGATCCACCACATGCCGAAAGCCAGGGCGGTGCCGCCAAAGCCAACCAGCGCGGCGTCCACGCTCCAGCCGTGGTTGGCCACGATTGCGCGGAGCGTCTCGATCGCACCAATGAGGCATTCACCCAAAGCGATGATGGCCAGCAGCCCGTACCGCTCGGCAATGTGGTGGGCGTGCCATGGGGTCCGGGCTTTTCGCTCCGCGGCATACGGGGTGGACATCTCCAGGATGATCAAGGGCACAATCATGAAGAACGTGGTGGGAACGTCCGCCTCGATGATCAGCACCGCGATCCAGCCGAGCTGCACCAGCGCAAGGTACTTCGCGTAGCGCAGGCATGTCTCGCGTCGCGCCGGGTCCTGCCTGGCTGCCCGCAGCCACTGGGCAACCAGTGCCAGCCGCATGATCACGTAGCCGCCCACGATCACCGCGTTGTCCACATGCCTGCCTTCCACCAGGGAATGGAACATGGGCTCGATTCCCATGGCAAGGATCAGGACGCCAACGATCTGGATCATGGTGACCACGCGGAAGATCCAGTCATCGGTGTCATAGGCGCTGGCGAACCACGTGAAGTTGATCCACGCCCAGATGACGGCGAACATCGCGAAGGAGAACCCCATCAGGCCGGTAACGAAATGCGCCTCGGCGATTTCATGGGCGAACTGGCTGCCGGCAACACCGAAGGCGATGACGAAGGTCAGGTCGAAAAAGAGCTCAAGTGGTGTGGCCGCGCGGTGCTTTTCATGCGGATCGCGGCCGCCCATGCGCGCCATGGCATGCCGGAGGGGGTTGGAGGACATGCTTCAAACGTTACTGCCTTACACGCGGCCCAGTGCATCGATGTCTTCGAGGAAGTCCTGGTGGACTTCCTCGCTGACGGTGGTGCGGGTTTCGGCGATGGCGTCGAGGTAATCCTGGGTGGCGGGGCCTTTCCGGACGGCCTCCCGGACGGAAAGCTGCCCTCCGGAGGCCAGCCCGCCGTCGTCGTACACTGCTTTTTCCAGCGCACGCTGGGAGGCGCTGCGGGCGGCGTACTCGATGTCGGCGGGGGAGAAGCCCTGGGTCCGCTCCACCAGAAGGTCAACATCAACGGCGTCCACCACGGGGGCGGGGATGAAGCGCTGCCACATCGCTTCACGCGCCTGCCGGTCCGGCAGGCCGATGGGGATGACGTAGTCAAACCGGCCGTGGCGCAGGAAGGCTGTGTCCAGGGCGCGGATGAAGTTGGTGGCGCAGACCAGCAGGCGGCCCGGCTGTTCGCGGAAGGCCGGGATGATCTTGAGCAGTTCGTTGGTGACGCCCTGCAGCGGTGACGGCGGCTCACCCGAGCGCTGTGAGGCGATTTCCTCCACCTCGTCGATGAACACCACGGCGTGTTCCAGCTCCGCGATCTCCAGGAAGGTCTCGCGGAGGGCACCGGCCAGGCCTTGCGGATCGGCCGCGAGCCGGGAGGGGAAGACTTCCACGAAGGGCCACTCAAGGCGGGAGGCGATGGCCTTGGCGAAGGTGGTCTTGCCGGTGCCGGGCGGGCCGAAAAGTACGACGGCGCGGGGCGGAACCACCCCGAATTCGTCGGCGAGGTCGGCCTCGGCCAGGGGGAGCACCAGGCGGCGTTCGAGTAGTTCCTTCTCCTTGCGCATGCCGGCCACGTTTTCCCAGAGGTCGCGGGCCAGGACGCGGCCGCCCAGCTGGCCCAGGGCGCCAAGTTCCTGGCGCTGGACGGGAATGGTCCGTTCGAAGTAGCGCAGGTTCTTCTTCAGCGCGAAGCCGCGGCCCAGGAATGCCTCCACCCGGGTTTCCGATTCCGGCATCAGCGCGGAGAGCTTGTTGAGGCCGTGTGGGGCCATGCGGTTTTCGACGGCGGCCAACAGCGAGGTGCCGATCCCCCGGCCGCGGTATTCAGGCAGGGTGGCGAGGAAAACGATCCAGCCCTGGTCGTGCGCGGCGCGTCCGACGGCGGCCCCCACCACCTGGTCGCCCTGCACTGCCACCACGGCGTGGTCCTTTTCGCAGGATGCCAGGACCTCGGAGAGGGCGTAGACGGGTTCCACGTTGCTCGCCTTCAAGGTCTCCCAGAGGTGCAGGATCCCGTCCAGGTCCGAGGAGTGGAAATCCCTGATCCGCCAGTTGGTCATGCTGTTTCTCCCGAGTGGTTCGACGTTGAACTGCGTGGTGGAGTCCCTGTGATGACCCGCACAGGAAGCATAAGCGATCTACGCCCGATCGCAGGTTGCCGGCCCGTTGCATGACGCTTGCCCGGGCGGGTTTTGGGGTAGGCAAAGCCGTTGAGAGGCCCATGCCCGAGGAGTAGTGTGATGCGCACCTCACACGAACCCAATCAGGAGCAACCATGCCACATCTGGGACGCCGGCTCGGTGCCGTTACGGCGGCGCTGGCGATGAGCGTGACCACTGGAGCACTGGCGAGCCCGGCCTCAGCCCATCCGCGGCAGGCCGACAACGTCGAAAAAACGCCCACAGCAACCGGCTACGGAGGCGCCGTCAGCACCGTTGACCCGGACGCCTCCGCCGCGGCCATCGAAATCCTCCGCAAGGGTGGCAACGCCGTCGACGCCGCCGTCGCCGCAGCCGCCACCTTGGGCGTCACCGAACCGTACAGTGCCGGCATCGGCGGTGGCGGCTACTTTGTGTTCTACGACGCGAGGAGGGGCAAGGTCCGCACCATCGACGGCCGCGAGACCGCGCCTGCCGCCATGCCTCCAGATGCTTTCCTGAAACCTGGCACGACCGAGCCGTACCCATTCACCAAGCAGGCAACCAGCGGAATTTCCGTGGGGGTACCCGGTACCCCGGCAACATGGGAGCGGGCCTTGGACCGCTGGGGAAGCCTCAGCCTCGCCGAAACCCTGCGTCCGGCCATTGAAGTAGCAACGGACGGCTTTGTGGTGGATGAGACATTCCGCCAGCAAACTGATGAAAACGATGAGCGTTTCAGGCCGTTCGCCGCGACTGTGGAGCTGTTCCTCCCCGAAGGCAAGCTTCCCGTAGTCGGTTCCATCCTGAAGAACCCTGACCTGGCGGAGACATATCGTGTTCTGGGTCAGGAGGGGACGGACGCCTTTTATGAAGGCCCGATTGCGGAGGAGATTGTTTCCACCGTCCGGAACGCGCCGACAAACCCGGATCCGAATACCCTGCCCGGACCTGCAGGCGTCATGACAACTGAAGACCTGGATGACTACGAGGCCCTGGACCAGGACCCCACCCATGTTGAGTACCGCGGATACGACGTCTACGGCATGGCCCCTTCCAGCAGTGGCGGCACCACCGTGGGCGAGGCCCTGAACATCCTGGAGGTGTTCGACCTTCCCGCTCTTGCCAACGACAAGCCAAAGGTCCTGCACCACTACCTTGAAGCCAGCGCCCTCGCCTTCGCCGACCGCGGCAAGTATGTTGGCGATCCGGCCTTCGTGGACGTTCCTACGGAAGAACTCCTCGACCCGGTGTTCGGCAAGGAACGGGCCTGCGACGTTGATCCGTTGAAGGCGGCGCCGAAGCCGGTGCCAGCCGGAGACGTATCTTCCTACGATGGTGTGTGCGATCTGCCCGCCGCTGCGCAGACCAACCAAACGGATACCGAGAGGCTATCAACCACCAACCTCACCGTTTCCGACAAGTGGGGCAACGTGGTGGAGTACACCCTCACCATCGAGCAGACCGGCGGGTCCGGCATCGTAGTCCCCGGTCGCGGCTTCATCCTGAACAATGAACTGACGGACTTCAATGTCCCCGCCAACCCCACAGATGCCAACCGCATCGAACCGGGTAAACGTCCCCGCTCCTCCATGTCGCCAACCATCGTGCTGAAGGACGGCAAGCCGTTCGTCGCGCTCGGGTCGCCGGGCGGTGCAACGATCATCACCACGGTGCTGCAGACACTCATCAACCGGATCGACCTCGGAATGAGTATCTCTGACGCACTTGCAGCGCCCCGCGCCTCACAGCGCAACTCGGCAACCCCCCAGGCGGAGCCGGCATTCATTGCCGCCTATGGTGATCAGCTCAAACAGTACGGGCACCCGCCGTTCAGCTCCGTTGCGGAGCTCGGCGCTGCCACGGCCATTGAGTTCCTGCCGGACGGACGTACTGTCGCTGCAGCCGAACCAACAAGGCGCGGCGGCGGTTCTGCGATGGTGGTAGAGCCCTCATGGCATAAGTAGCGATAACCGCGATTCCCGTTAAAACCCCGACGGCGGCACCTGAGGTTCTGTAGCTCCAGAACCAAAGGTGCCGCCGTCGGGCGTTGCGGCGTGTTAGCCGGCGAGCACTACTTCTTGAACGTCTCCGCCGGCGGGTTGGCGACCACCGGGGAGATGCCGGTGAAGCCTTCGCGGGTTTCGGCGATGTCGCGGATGCGTTTGCGGCAGGCGTACCAGCCGAAGACCATCAGGATCGAGGCGATGGCGGTGACGAGCATGGTCAGGGGCGATTCGATGAAGACCATGACCAGCACGCCTACCAGGAAGAGCAGGGAGAGGTAGCCGGTGTAGGGGGCGCCGAACATGCGGAAGGAGGGGCGTTTGAGCCAGCCCTTGTTTGACCAGCGGTGGAGTTGGATCTGGCACAGGACGATGGTGGCCCAGGTCATGATGATGCCCACGGAGGCGACGTTGAGGACGATTTCGAAGGCATCGGCGGGAACGAGGTAGTTCAGCGGGACGCCCAGGAGGGAGACGCCTGCGGTGATGGCGATGCCGCCGTAGGGGACGCCTGCTTTGTTCATCCGGGACGCGAACTTGGGGGCGGAGCCGTTGACGGACATGGAGCGCAGGATCCGGCCGGTGGAGTAGAGCCCGGCGTTCAGGGAGGACAGGGCGGCGGTGAGAACCACGAGGTTCATGATGACGTCCACGCCCTGGATGCCGATGGAGCCGAAGAAGGTCACGAAGGGGCTGACGCCTTTTTCGTAGGAGGTGTACGGGAGCAGCAGGGCCAGGAGGATGACGGAGCCGACGTAGAACACGGCGATGCGGAAGACCACGGAGTTGATGGCCTTGGGCATGATTTTTTCGGGGTTTTCGGTTTCGCCGGCGGCGGTGCCGACCAGTTCGATGGAGGCGTAGGCGAACAGGACGCCCTGCATGAGGATGATCATGGGCAGCAGGCCGTTGGGGAAGATCCCGCCGTTATCGGAGATGAGGCTGAAGCCGACCTGTTGGCCGTCCACGGGGGTACCGAAGATGACGAAGTAGGTGCCCACGATGAGGAAGATGACCAGGGCGGCGACCTTGATCAGGGCGAACCAGAATTCCATTTCGCCAAAGACCTTGACCGAGACCAGGTTCAGGGCCAGGACCACGACCAGGGCGATCAGGGCCCAGGCCCATTGCGGGACCGCTGCCATCCAGGGGATGTAGTTGCCGAAGAAGTTCATGTACAGGGCCGCGGCGGTGATGTCCACGATGGTGGTGGTGGCCCAGTTGATCCAGTAGAACCAGCCGGAGACGAACGCGGCTTTTTCGCCGAAGAACTCCCGGGCGTAGGAGACGAACGAGCCCGAGGAGGGCCGGTGCAGGACCAGTTCGCCCAGGGCCCGGAGGATCAGGAACGCGAAGAACCCGCAGACCGCGTACGCGATGACCAGCGACGGGCCCGCGGCGTTCAGCCGCCCGCCGGCGCCCAGGAACAGGCCGGTACCGATCGCACCGCCGATCGCGATCATCTGGATCTGCCGGGGTTTGAGGTTCTTGTGGTAACCCTTGTCCTCGGCATGCAACGCCGACTCAGAAGCATGGGCCTGCGGCGGGACTGTGTGGTCCGTGATGGGGGGATTTGTCATGGGGGATGTCCTATTTGCTGAGGTTGGCAAGGCGTTCGGGGCTAAGGAGTTCCTGGAGCTGGGTGTTGGTGAGGAGCCCGTGTTCGAGGACGAGCTCGGCCACGCCCTTGCCGGTGGCAAGTGCTTCCTGGGCGATGGCGGTTGCGGTGGCGTAGCCCAGGTGGGGATTCAGGGCGGTGACCAGGCCGATGGACTGTTCCACTGTGAGGCGGAGGTGTTCGGTGTTTGCGGTGATGCCCCGGATGCAGCGGGCCGTGAGGGTGCGGCAGGCTGCTTCCAGGTGGGAGATGCTCTTGTGGAGGCTGTGGACAATCACCGGTTCAAAGGCGTTGAGCTGGAGCTGCCCGGCTTCGGCCGCCATGGTGATGGTGACGTCGTTGCCGATGACTTCGTAGGCCACCTGGGAGACCACTTCCGGGATCACCGGATTGATCTTGCCGGGCATGATGGAGGAGCCGGACTGCACTGCCGGCAGGTTGATTTCGCCGAAGCCGGCGCGGGGGCCGGAGGAAAGCAGGCGGAGGTCGTTGCAGATCTTGGAGAGCTTGACGGCAACACGCTTAAGCACGCCGGACAGGTGCACAAACGCCCCTACGTCCTGGGTTGCCTCGATCAGGTCCGGCGCGGTGACCAGGGGCAGGCCGGTGATCTCAGCAAGGTGCCTGCAGGCTGCCGCGGCGTAGCCGGCGGGGGCGTTCAGTCCGGTTCCGATGGCGGTGGCCCCGAGGTTGATCTCGTGGATCAGCAGTTCGGCTTCGGCCAGGCGGAGCCGGTCTTCGCCGATGGTGATGGCGTAGGTGCCAAATTCCTGTCCCAGGGTCATGGGCACGGCGTCCTGCAACTGGGTGCGTCCCATCTTCACCACGGTGCGGAACTCGAGGGCCTTGGAGGCGCAGGCTTCCTCGAGTTCGGCCAGGGCGTCCAGCAGTTCCCGTGCGGCGAAGATCGTTCCGAGCTTCACGGCGGTGGGGTAGACGTCGTTGGTTGACTGGCTGAGGTTGACGTGGTCGTTGGGGTGCAGCTTGGCGTAGTCGCCCTTGGGGTGGCCAAGGATTTCCAGCGCACGGTTGGCAATGACCTCGTTGGCGTTCATGTTCGACGACGTCCCGGCACCGCCCTGGATGACGTCGACGACGAACTGGTCG
This sequence comes from Pseudarthrobacter sp. TE3704, assembly GCF_056279405.1. Lineage (NCBI taxonomy): Bacteria > Bacillati > Actinomycetota > Actinomycetes > Micrococcales > Micrococcaceae > Pseudarthrobacter > Pseudarthrobacter sp. TE3704. Next base: position 37,528 of record NZ_JBWCCJ010000001.1, on the reverse strand, counting down.
GCGAGGCGGCCGTCCAGGATGTCCTGGCATGCCTGTTCGATGGCCGCGGAACGTTCGGCGTCCAGCAGTCCAAGCTCCCGGTTGGTGCGGGCGGCGGCGAGTTTCACCGCCGCGAGGCCGCGGACCAGGTGCATGTTGGAGGAGAGCTTCTGGCCGGTGATGGGGAAGTTCTCCACAGCGCGGAGGGTGTGCACGCCCCAGTAGGCGGCGGCGGGGACGTCGCGGTCGCCGAGCAGGTCATGCTCGGAGCGGATGTCCGCGGCGGTTTCGATGATAGTCATGGGTCCTTACGGGGCTTCGTTGACGGGTTTGGACAGGAAATCAGTGGCTTGAAGCTGGCCGACCTGGTGGCCGCCGCCCAGCACGGGCGCCGTTGCAATGGCGGCGAGCGGCGCGGTGTCCACACCGACGGCTTCCAGCAGTTTGACGGTGGCGGGCATCCGGGCGCGGTCGCCGCCGTCGGAAATCTTGACGGCCACTGCGCTGCCGTCGGGCAGGCCCACCAGCTGGACGCCTTCGAAGCCGTCCTTTGCGACAGCGCCCGGGAGCAGCCGCATGAGCCCGGTGACGTCGCGCCCTTCGCCGGCCACCATCTGCGGGTGCTGCTGCATGGCGAGTCCGACGGCGGCTTCCGCGCTAGGTGCATCAGGCGAGGCGCCGTCGTCGGACGCGTTCCCAAGGGGACCGGCCGCCCGGGCGAGGCGGCCGAAGGCGCGGGCCATGCCGCGGAGGGTCAGTGCGAACAGTGGGGTGCCGCAGCCGTCCGTGCTGATGGCAAGGGGCTGCTCGCCGGCCAGGTCGGTGACGGTACGGGCAACGAGTTGCTGCAGCGGGTGGGCGGGGTCAAGGTAACCGCGGACCGGCCAGCCGTTGATCACGCAGGTGGCGGCCATGGCGGCGTGCTTGCCGGAGCAATTCTGGGTGAGCTGGGTGGCGTGGCCGCCGGTGCGGAGCCATTCCTCGCGCTCGGCCACGCCGTAGGGCAGGTCCGTGCTGTTCTCGAGGTCGGTGATGGCCAGGCCGTGCAGTTCGAGGATGCGCAGCGCGCCGTCCCGGTGTTCGGCTGCGCCGGAGTGGCTTGCCGCGGCGAGCGCCAGGAGGTCCGCGGGGAGTTCGAGTCCCGCCCGGATCATGGCGACGGCCTGGAGCGGCTTCAGGGAGGACCGGGGGTAGAACGCAGCCAACGGATCGCCTGCTGTTGCCTGGATAGAGCCGTCGGCGGCGAGGGCGATGGCCGAGCCGTAGTGCACGCTTTCCACGAGGCCGTCACGTATGGCGGCGACCAGGGGCTGGTGCTGCGGCAGGGCGGCAGCAGTGTGGGCAGCAGAAAGCGCAGGGGAGAGCATGAATTCCTTGAAGGTTGCTGGAGTTACTTGTTCAGGATGGAGTCGAGGGCAACGCCTACGGCGTGCAGGTGGTGGGCCATGGCGGCGCGGGCGTCTTCCGCGGAGCCGGCCTCGATGGCGGCAAGGATCTGCTGGTGTTCGACGTCGGAGGCGTGCTGCCGGTCTGCCACCATGTTCAGGGTTTCCGACTGGTGTGCCAGGGCGTCACGGATATCGGCCACTACGCTGGCGAACACCTTGTTGCCGCTGGCGCGTGCAATGGCAGCGTGGAAGCTGGAGTCCAGGGCAACCCAGGATTCCGGATCTGTTTCGGTGGCCATGGCGGCCACGATGTGGCGGAGGGTTTCCAGTTCCTCGTCGGTACGGCGCTCGGCCGCCAGTCCCGCTGCCGGAACTTCGATGTGCGGTCTGGCCTCCGTGAGGTCCCGGGCTGAGTACTGGCCGAGGGTGAGGTCATTGGCCACCTTGTTGGCCACAACGAAGGTGCCTTTGCCCGTCTTGGTGACCGTGAGGCCCAACGCGGTGCAGGACCTCAGGGCTTCCCGGATCACCGAGCGGCTGACCCCGTACTGCTGCGAAAGCGTGGCCTCTGAGCTGAGCTTGCTGCCCACGGCTACCAGCCCGGACTCAATATCCTCGCGGAGGGCGTTGAATACTGCCTCGGCAGCACTCAACCGCGCCAAGGGGCGCGCCGCGGCGTGGCTGGCGGCCATTCCGCGGGCGGCTGCTCCGGCTGCAGGCTGTCCTGCTGTCCGGCTGTCTGACAGGTTCACGCTTTAAATATGGCACCGGTCACACGAGGTGTCAATGCGGGGCTCCGCGTGAGGGTATTCTGCCGCAGCGGAAAGGTACGTTCGTGCCGTTTTCCCCTTTTCTTCCAGGATGCCCGGGCGTATCCTCTCAGTTAAGTAGAAAGATCGGCACGATCGTACCTATCGGAGGGTCATGATTCAGGAGCTTCCCCGGATCCTGGCCGCGGAAGTAAGGTCGCGGCGAAGCTCGCTCGGCCTCACACAGCGGGACCTGGCCGACATGGCCGGCGTTTCCGAGCGGTTTGTCCGGTTTGTGGAGCAGGGTAAGCCGAGCGTCCAGCTGGATTCGCTTCTTGCGGTCCTCACCACGCTCGGGCTTGAGCTTCAGGTCGCAACGAAAACCAGCCAGGCCCGCGGTGCCGATCCCGCTCTCGGAGCCCGGGAAGCGGCCGTGCCATGAGGCACCGCATCGCTGACATCTACAAGGCCGGTGTGCTGGCGGCCCGGCTGGAAAGGCACGACGGCGGAACCCGCTTCAGCTACCTCCCTGCGTATCTCGCATCGGGGGGACCCGCCGTCGCAACATCCCTGCCGCCCACCAGCGAGCCGGTCCTGTCTGCTGCGGGCGCCGCTCCACCTTATTTCACCGGCCTCCTCCCGGAGGGCCGCCGGCTCAATGCCCTGCGGCGGTCCATCAAAACCAGTGCCGACGACGACCTGTCCCTCCTCATCGCGGCGGGTGGAAACCCTGTGGGCGACGTCCAGATCGTGGGTCACGGGGAGCCGCTGGACCCCGATGAGCATGCGGTCCAGCTGGATCCGAAGCTTCCCGTGGACTTCGACCAACTGCTCGGTGACCCGGATCTGATTGACCCCGTTGCGCTGGCCGGCGTCCAGGACAAGCTGTCTGCCGGGATGATTTCCCTGCCCGTGGCAAGCGCCGGGAAGCGGTTCATCCTGAAGCTCAACGCTCCCGAGTTCCCGCACGTGGTGGAGAACGAACTGGTGATGTTCCGCTACGCCGCCAAGCTCCGGATCCCGCTGAGCCGGGTCCAGCTGATCAGGGATGTTGCCGGCAGGCCTGGGCTGCTGGTGGAACGATTCGACCGGGTGCCCGTGCCCAATGGACGACCGGACGACGTGTTGCGCCTCGCTGTGGAGGACGGCGCGCAGGTGCTGAAGCTGTATCCGGCGGACAAGTACAACGTTGGCTACGGGCAGGTCTGCCACGCGCTGGCGGACCATTGCTCCGCGCCCCTCCCGGCGCTTCGGAACCTTGCCATCCAGGCAGCGTTTGCCTGGCTGACCGGCAACGGGGATCTCCACGCCAAGAACGTGTCCATGGTCCAGCATCCTTCCGGGGAATGGGCCATCGCACCGGTGTACGACATCCCCTCCACCGTTGTTTACGGCGACAAAACCCTGGCTCTGACCATCAACGGCAAACGGACGGGCATCTCGCGCCGCCATTTCCTGGGATGGGCCGCGGAGCTTGGACTTCCCGAGCGCGCTGCCGTCCAGGTGCTTGAGCTAGCACTGAAAGCGTCGGGACCGCTGGTGGCCGACCTGGAAGCAGGGACCGCCTTCGCCGCCGTCAACACCCAGAAGGACAACGACGACGGCGCCTCACCCTTCCCCGATATGGTCACCAGGGCGTGGGTCAAGGAGCTCAAGCACCGCCGTCGCCTGCTGGAAGGGTAGGGGTCGCTTCACTCGTCCTCTTGTCGGGACCCCTCATACCAGCGCAGGACCCGGAGTGCGCGCAGCGTGTTCCAGCGGCTGGGCAGTCCGTCTCCCTCTTCCAGAGTGAAGTGGACCTTGCCGGGGTGGGTGTTCGCCAGAAGCCATGTGCCGTCAGGCTGCTGCTTGGAGCGGACTGCTTCCACCGCTTCGGCGAGGCGTTGGTCCGGCCTGGCTCCAGCTGCCCGGAAGTAGTCCAGGCCGCGGAGGACGTCGTAGAACCAGCGCGTGGGATAGGAAAAGAGCAGCCAGTCCCTGCTGATGAGTTCACCGCTGGATTTCCGCCTCAGCAGCCGGCGCTCCAGCAGGTACTCCTCGGCGGTTCTCCGGGCGGCGCTGGACTCCGGCGTCCCACCGGTGGCGAGCTCGAACTCCAACAGCCCTTCCAGCACGCAGATCGTGCTGTGGAACGAGGAACGCGTGGAGCCGCGTTCGGCCTCGCAGTTCCAGCCGCCGTCGGCCAGCTGATCGCTTGTGAGGCGGGCAACGACGGCCTCCACGTTCTCCCCGAAGTATGCCCCCAGCGCCACCGTCATGCCGTTGATGCAGGGTTCTACCTCGCCCTCGAAAAAGGGCTGGTTGCCTTCCTCCCAACGGCTGTTCGCCCGCACCAGCGCGATGGCATGGCGGGCCTCCGGGCTGTCAGGAAGCAGGCCAAAGTCGCGCAGGAGCAGGAGGCTGTAGGTCGTGGCGGTCCAGGGCTGGCCGTCTGGGTTGTCGTCCTGGACCGGCCAGTAGGTGCCGCCCGCCCATTGGCCGTCCGCTCCCTGCAGGGTGAGCAGCTGGGCGCCCCAGCCCTGGGTCGCGACGCGTTTCCGCTCGGCCAGGACTTCATGTTCCGAAGCATCGGTAAGGTCGCGAAGAACCTGCCATCGGATGGCAGGGTCGGAGTCGAGCAGCCAGTCCAGCACCATCTGCATGACGGGCGCTTTAGAGGTGTTGGATGCCTGCCCGCTGCATGGCGTCCTTGTACGTTTCCACGTTTTTGGCCAGGAGTTCCTCCTGCTTGGCCTCGGAGACGGCAAATGCCCGCCCGCCGAGCGCGGTGGCCTTGTAGATCTTGATGCCGCTGTTCTTCAGTGACGAGTGGTACGTCTTTTCGAAGAGGGTGAGGAAGGTGGAGGCGTCGGTGCCGTGGGCGATGATCGCCGAAACGCGTGAGTTGATTTTGAGGAACTGCCGGAAGGGGCGGAGGCCGTCGGTCTTTTCCTGCACACTAAGCGCTGATGGGCTGCCGGGGTCGCGGACCCACGGGTAGGCGTTCCATGGCATCACGTAGCGGGGATCGAGCTCGGCGAGTTCGTAGATTTGGGTTGCACGGCGGGCGGCTTCATCGTCGTTGTAGTGGGAGACAAATCCGGACTCGGTGCCCTTTCCCGGGCTGACCTGCAGGCTGACTATCCGGCATTCGTCCTCGTCGTGCACCGGGTCAATATAGGGGACGGTGGAACCCGGCTTCTTTTCCATCAGTTCGTCGCAAAGCTGGGTTACCTTCGCGATGTTCGGTTCCTGTAGCAGGGCCTTTTTTTCGTCCCAATCAATCGTCACGATTTCTCCCTCAGCAGCAAGGCGTCCAGAATCAGGCGTCTTAGGCCACTCTACGCTTCCCCGGATGAGGGTGGGCAGGGGAAATTCAGCGGCGACCTCTGTCGCGGCACAAGTGGGAGCCGAGTGGCGGTTGCTGGTTGCCCAAGCTACTGCCCCTTCGAACCTGCTGGCCCTGCCCTGCCCAGCACGTGGACAGCGTGCTTCATCGCTTCCTGGCGCCGAACCGGTTCCCGGAGTGGGTCGTGGCCGGTACGACGGCGGATGGCCGGTTCAGTTCCAGTCCTCCCTTGGGTGCCGGGCACCGCTTTTCTGTCTCGCGGCGCTGGGGGCAGCGGCGGCTGATGTTGAGGAGCCTCGGGCAGAGGGGCCACATCCCGTGAAGTCCCTGGCAGTGGGGGCGCGGTGGAGTGGTAAGTGTGGCCTGTAGGGGTTCGGGTTTCGACTGTGTGGCGACCCCCGGCGATGGGTGTGGCGGTCCAGCCGGGGTTTTCCTTGGTGTGGTTGCAGGCTTCGCAAAGCCCCTGACCGTTGGTGCCGCTGGTTGGGCCATCGTTGTGCCAGGGGATGATGTGGTCATCATGCCGGATGGGCGCGTCGCAGTACGGGGTCCGGCAGGTGTCGTCCCGGATCTGGAGGAAGCGGCGGAGCCCGGGCGGGAAGAACCTGGCTTTTGAGTCCATCGCGACCAGCTCGCCGGTGCCGGGCGCTGTGTAGAGCCTGCGGAGCCAAACGGACAATTCATGCTGGTCAGGAGAACCCGAACCAGAACCGGCGGCAGCCTCAGCACCAACAGCAGTGTCAGCGCCAGAGTCCCCGCCGGCGACAGAACCAGCAACGGCATCGGAGCCAGAAGCAAGGCCAGAGCCGGCATCAGCATCAAAGCCGGGGCTGGTTGTCCTGTTCAGGATGGTTTCGCGTGCCCATTGTGCGGGGACGGTGCCGTAGCCGGTGAGCCGGGCGGGTTCGCTGTCACCTTGGAAAAGGGTTCGGTCGGTCATCACGAGCTGGAGGTCGATCCCGGTGATCCCGCCCGGGGTACCGGTGACGCGTTCGACCAGGGAATCGGCCATGATCTGGCCCCTGGACCGCTCATCCCCTGCAGATCGGGCGGCATCAGCGTCCCGGGTCAGGGACGCGTACGCGGCCACACCCTCAGCAACGGGCAGCAGGGCGGTCAGGTAAGTCATGGTGTCCGGCGCCGGACGCAACGACACGGTCCGCTCGGTCACCGCGTGCGATGCCCGGCGCGCAACTGAGCGTGGATCGCGCCGGTACGCCGCCGCCCGGACCGCGGAAACGATGGCCCGGTCCCCGAACCCATCAAGGGCGCCGGTGTCCGCGGCGAGCTCCTCGTCCACCGCGCACCGGTCGTCCACTGACAAGCACACGGTTTCCTTCACCAGCAGCGTGGTCCGCCACTCATTCAGCTGCCCGGACCGGAACGCAGTGAAAGTGCGGGGCATCTCCCTCAGAGCTTTGGCCAGGCCCAGCAGCCTCCCTCCGCGGGACGGTGACTCCCGCCGCGCCAACGCCACCTGGGCGCCAACCCCGGCACCTTGCTCATCGGCAGGGACCCCGGCCGCGGCCTGCTCCCGCCGCTGCTGCAGGTCAAAAGCAACAGCGATATCAGCCTGCTTCGCCGCCGCAGCAGACTTCAAATCCTCCAGCTCCCGCAGCTGATCAATCATGCCCGCACCATCAGCACAAACCCGCACCGCATCCAGGGCCTCCCGAACAGCGGTAACCGACGGCACAGCCGCCAGGGCGTTTCGGACTTCAGCGACCGACGGCACAGCAGAAGCAGCCGGCACACCGAGAATGCCAGCCCCGATTACCCCTGCCAAAGCCCCAACCGCTTCCATAAACCAAGTCTTCCAGCAGGCACTGACAATCGCCGGCAGCCAAAGTTTCTATGTGGATAGCGTGGTCCGGATACCCAGAAGGGATCCTGTTCAATGGGACTATGCAATTCACCAGGAAGGGCCTGAAAGCCGAGGGCTTCGCAGGGTTCCGGCCCATCCAGGACCTTGAGATCATGAGGATCCCGCAAACCACCGGACTGTTCGCCGTCCTACGCCCGGAAAACTTCCAGCCGCGCTACCTCAAGAAGAGCACTGCCGGCGTTTTCAAGAAAAAGGACCCCACCCTGCCGGAGTCAATGATCACCGCGGAATGGGTAGATGACGCAGCCGTCCTCTACATCGGCAAGGCGGGCCCGGGCAGCAAAGGCAACCGCGGCCTCCGTCGCCAAATCCAGGAGTACGTGGACTTCGGCCAGGGAAAGCCGCCGGGGCACTGGGACGGCCGCCTGATCTGGCAGCTTGCGGGCGCTGACAGCCTGCTGATTGCCTGGAAGGAACTGCCCGCAGGGCAACTCAGTACCGCAGAAGCCGCTTACCACGCAGCCTTTGTCGGGGAATTTGGGAAACTCCCGTTCGCCAACCTGGTCCAGGCGCGGACCCAAGCCGGAAGCTGACGCGCGGACGAACCCGACAACCACGAAGGGTGCGCGTTGACTCAGAACCCAGCCAAGCCGCCGTCGTACGTAAAACGCCCGCCAAGCAGTGTGGCGGCCACAGGCATCGACGCGAGGCCAGGGTCCGCAACCGACAGCGGGTCGGCGTCGAGCAGCACCAGGTCAGCCGGGTCGCCCATCCTGACCACGCCGCGCCCTCGTGTGGAGGCAAGGAGCGCCTGCTTCCGCGTCACGGCCTCCTGCGGCTGCCAGGGTTCCCGGCCGTCGAAGGCCGAGCGTGTGGTGGCGGCGGACATGGCGGCCCACGGATCAAGCGGAGCCACCGGAGCGTCGGAGCCAAGAACCAGCGAAGCGCCGGCGCGCAGCAGCGAACCCAGCGGAAACGCCCGGTCAGTCAGGCCCGGCCAGTTGGACTCCGCGGCGTCCCGGTCATCCAATGCGTGGACGGGCTGGACACTTGCCACCACTCCCAGGGCTCCGAACCGCGGGAAGTCCTCCCGGCGGATGAACTGGGCATGCTCGATCCGGCCGCCCACTCCGGCCTGCTCAAAGGCGTCGAGAGCCACCCTGTTGGCGGCATCGCCGATTGCATGGACGGCAGGAACGAACCCGGTGTCCCGCGCCCGCTCCAGCAAAGCCTGCAATTCCGACTCGCCAACCGTCAGCAACCCGTGGCCGCCGAAGGGGTAAGGGTCCACGCAGAAGGCAGTCCGCGTGTTGAGCGAGCCGTCGATCAGCACCTTGAGAGGGCCGGCATGGAGCAGCCCGTTGCCGCCGTCCAGCTCCTTGCCCGTCTTCATGCCCGCTGAAACGGCCCGCTCAAGATCCGCCGGATAGACGCCGGCCTCAACCCGCAAGGAATCGAAGCCGGCAGAAATTCGGCGCAGCCACGGGTCCCGGTTCCACGTCATTTCAAAATCGACCACGCCCACCACGCCCCTTGCGGCCGCAGCATGCGCGGCCTTGCTGACCCACTCGTCCACCACGGAATCGGGCATCCGGCCCAGCTCGCGCGTCAGCAGAAACGCGGGTTCCTCGCGCAGCAGCCCGGAAGCGTCCACTTCGAGCGCATACAGCCGGGCGGCAGCCGTGTTCACCCACACGCAGTGCAGGTCATGGCTGATGAGGGCGGCAGGCCGTTCGCCGGTGGCGGCGTCAAGCATGTCCCGGGTAGGGGCGTCCGGCCACAAGGCATCGCGGAATCCCACCCCTACTGTGACCGCCGCCCCGCCGGGCTTTTCTGCCACAAGACAGCGGCCGACGGCGGCAGCAGCCTCGCCTGCCGACGTCGCCTTGGAGAGGTCAAGCCTGTTGGCGTGCATGGCCCATTGCGTGAAGTGGACGTGCTCGTCCCAAAGCCCGGGAATGACGTACCGTCCACCGCAGTCCACCATTGGAACATTGCGGGGCAGGCCCAGCGGTACGCCTGCGGGACCGATAGCTGCTACAACCCCGTCCCGAAGGTGAATGTCGGCAACCGTATCCGAACCCGGTCGACGCACGGACGCGAGGACCAGGTCCATCATGCAGGCCCGCGGAGGCGTTCCATCTCGCGGCGGTCCTTCTTCGTGGGCCGGCCGGTACCCCTGTCCCGCTGCGGCAGGCCGAGCGCCGGCGCGATGGGCCGCGGCGGGGTGTGGTCGGTAAAACAGTGTGAGGCCGCTTCCGCGCCAACACGCTTGGCGATCAGCCTGCGCACTTCAAGGATCCGCTCGTAGCCCGGCATCCGAACGGTCACGGTATCGCCGGTCACCAGGGTGGCAGACGCCTTGGACGGGCTGCCGTTCAGCCGGACATGCCCCGCACGGCAGGCCGCCGTCGCGGCGGAGCGGGTCTTGTAGGCGCGGATCGCCCACAGCCACGCATCAATACGGACGCTGGCGGGGGAGGAAGGAAGGCTGGTCATGGCTGGCACCGAGTATAGCCCGGCACCTTTTGATATTCAGCAAGCTCATTAGACCGTCACGCTGACCCGCTGGACCATGTTGTTGCCCAGCCCCTGGTAGTTCCAGTTCTGTTCCAGGGGCTGGGAGGCGCCGGTGGCGTCAGTCGCCCTGCAGGAGAGCTCATGCACGCCCGGATCCGCCACCCACGGCAGCGTCCACTTGCGCCACGCGAATCCGCCGGCCGGCTTGTCCAGCTGTGCGGGCAGCCATGTGCCGTCGATGCCCACTTCGACGCCGGTCACCGCACCCTCGCCGGACCAGGCCCTGCCCTGCAGCAGCACCGGTCCCGGTGTCAGGATCCGCTTCCGCGTGAAGAAGTCCGGGACGCCCGGCGGGACCATCAGCGACCGCACCCTGATCCGCGAAACCGGTGTGCCGGCGTCGTCCGCGGAGTCCTGGAAACGGTAGGCAACCCGCTGCTGGTAGCCGGCAAACGGGGCCGTGACCACTTCGATGGACTGCAACCACTTCACACTGGCCATGCCGTACCAGCCGGGAACCACCAGGCGCAGCGGATAGCCGTGCTGGGGCGGCAGTTCGGTGCCGTTCATTTTGTAGGCAAGGACGACGTCGGCACGCAGCGCTTCGCGGATCGGCAGGCTCCGCGCGTAATGGTGGGGGACGCCGCCCTGGACCCCGGCATCGGCCCCGGTGAAGACCACCTCCACAGCGTTCTCCAGCACTCCCGCCTTTCCCAGGAGGTAGGCGAGGGGAACGCCCGTCCAATGCGCGGTGCCCACTCCTTCCATAACCCAGGGCTGGCTCATCGGCCGGGGCGTGAGGAGGGATCGGCCGTTGCCGGCGCATTCGAGGGTGACAGGCACGGTGATGGAGGGGTCCTTGCGGAGCGCGGCCATGCTCAGTTCCAGGGCCCGCTCCACGGCTCCGCTGATCCGGAGGTGCCAGGAGGCGGGATCGAGGTCCGGAATGTCGAAGTGGGTGAGGACGTAGTGCAGTCCCGGGGGAGTGACGTCCCTCCGCAGCGCCTCCAGCGGCATGGAGTGGTTCCGCGCTGAAAGCTGCAACTCCTCGGGTGTCAAGGGACCGGTGGTGGGACCGGCCGGAAGCGCGGCCGGTTCCCCCTGACTTTCAGTTGGAGACGCGGACTGCAGGTTGTCGTGGATCTGCTTCATGGCGGCTGCGATTCTGCTCGGCGGGACGCTGCTGGGGCTCGATGATGCCTTGCCACAGGTTTACGCCCGCCCCCGCCGGCCCGTCAACGCCTTCCTGAGGCTTCCCCGGCGGTGGCGCCAGCTACAGAACCGGGCGGGTCAGGAACTCGGCCAGGCTGATGGGGTCCTGGCCGGTGAGCCCGTGGACATCCGGGGAGACGCCGGCCATTTCGCCTGCAGCCATGGCCGTGTAGGTGCTGACCCAGGCGTCCAGTTGCCACTGCGGTACGCCGTACGGTGCCCGTGATGCATAAGCCTCGTCCACCGTTTCCGGCTGGAAGCTGACGGTCCGCCCGGTCCCTTCCGTGATAACTTCGGCAGCCCGCGCCAGGGTCAGTTCCTCTGGACCGGTCAGGTTGTACGTCTTGCCCTGGTGGATGGCGGGATCGCGCAGGACGGCCAGGGCGCAGCGCGCAATATCTTCGCGGGCAACGCCGGCAAAGGCGCCCTCGCCCGCAGGGCCTCGGATCACGCCGTCCTCCCCGGCCAGGCGCGGGAGGAAGTCGAGGTAGAAGTTGTCCCGCAGGAACGTGTACTTCATGCGTGACGTCCGGATGTGCTCCTCCGTGGCGTAGTGGTCGCGGGCCAGCGTGAAAGTGGCATCCGGCGCCGCCCCGTACAGCGAGGTGTAGACGACGTGCTCCACCCCTGCTGCGGCGGCTGCATCCACGAAGGCGGCATGCTGCTGAACCCGGTCCTCAGTCTCCGCAGCGGACACCATGAACAGCACCTTGGCGCCGTCCAGGGCCCGGCGGGCTGCGTCGGAATCCGAGTATGAGCACACCACGGGTGTTGCGTTCTCCAGTTGCGGCGCGCGGCCGGCGTCCCGCACCAGCAGGCGCTGGGCAGAACCGGCCGCGGCAAGCTGCCGGGCCACCATCCCGCCCAGCCCGCCAGTGGAGCCGGTAACGGCGAGCCCGGGCAGATCCGAAGCGGACGCCACGGGTTTACGCCTCCCGCTTGGCCGGCGACTTGGTCTGCGCCGGGTCACGCTCGGCCAGCGACCCGATGGCATCGTCGATCTTCTTCAGGACCTCGGGCTCCAGCTTCACCCCGGCGGCCGCCACGCTGTCCGCGATCTGCTCCGGTCGTGACGCACCCACAATGGCCGAGGCCACGTTGGGGTTCTGCAGCACCCAGGCCACCGCCAACTGCGGCATGGAGAGGCCGGCTTCCTCAGCGATGGGCTTGAGTTCCTGCACACCGGACAGGACGTCGTCACGCATCCAGCGCTCGATCATCCTGGCCCCGCCCTTCTCGTCCGTGGCCCGGCTGCCCTCCGGGGCGGGCTGGCCGGGAAGGTACTTGCCGCTGAGGACGCCCTGGGCCATGGGCGACCAGACGATCTGGGACACACCCAGCTCCTCCGACGCCGGCACCACCTCAGCCTCGATGACCCGCCACAGCATCGAGTACTGGGGCTGGTTGGAGATGAGCTGGAAGCCCAGCTCCTTGGACAGTGCGTGGCCGTCCCGGAGCTGCTTGGCAGTCCACTCGCTGACACCGATGTAGAGCGCCTTGCCCTGCCGGACGATGTCCGCGAACGCCTGCATGGTTTCTTCGAGCGGCGTCTCGTAGTCGTAGCGGTGGGCCTGGTAGAGGTCCACGTAGTCGGTCTGCAGCCGCCGCAGCGAGCCGTTGATGGACTCCATGATGTGCTTGCGGGACAGGCCAAGATCGTTCTTGCCCTTAGGGCCCGTGGGCCCGTAGACCTTGGTGAAGATTTCCAGGGATTCGCGGCGCTCGCTCTTCAACGCTTCGCCCAGGACTGTTTCCGCTGCGGTGTTGGCGTAGACGTCAGCGGTGTCAAAGGTGCTGATGCCTGCGTCGAGGGCTGCCCGGACGCACTGGGTGGCGACGTCGTTTTCCACCTGGGAGCCGTGCGTGAGCCAGTTGCCGAACGTGATTTCCGAGACTTTGAAACCGCTGTTTCCGAGGTATCTGAATTCCATGGGTTTCACGCTAGCCCAGATGGTTGCTCAGGGTAAGGGCTGTTTGCCCTTCTCGGGAGTACCCGCGGGGGCTGACCTTTTCTGGGCGGGCGCCGAACCCTTCAGCACCTGCGGGCCGGTGAGCGACACGAGCGATCCGGTGTCCAGCGGTGCCGGCGGCTCGGGGTGCTGGGGTTTCTTGAAGGAACGCGGCACCTCCCGGAGGGGGCGGTGGTTATGCAGGGACGACTCCACGAGCGGGGCCACCTCCACCACCTTCTCGGCCGGCACCTGTGGATCCGGCAGGTCGCGGACCGACAGTTTGATCTCGGGCGCCGCTGCGCGCGCCCTGGCCATGGCCCGGGCATCCGCCTCCGCAACGGCCGACGCCCAGTCCTCCGCCAGGAGCGGCGGTTCGCGGCGTGCGGCCGTCAGGGCGGGATGATGGACGACGGCGGTGCGCAGCGCCGACTTCAGATGTGCCGGCTTCAGCGCGGCGCGCCAGTCGCGGGGCTTCCTGCCGGCAGTCCTGCCGAAGGCCCGTGAAAGCAGCCCTGCCCGTGCCGGGCCGGACGGGGACGCTGCGGCAGCATCGCCGTCGGCCGCGTCCTTGGGGTCTGCGTCTCTTTGGTCCGCGAGCCGGGTCCCGTACAACTGCACGAGGGGGATGGAGTCCTTCCGGACGCGCCTGCCGAACAGGCCCATCAGAACGGACGCGGCGAGGCGGCCGACGCCGGCGAGTACCAGGGTGATGACCCCCAGCAGGAAGAGGACAAAAAACATCAGGAATGCGACGCCCACCGTGCCCAGGAAGGTCAGGTTGAGGATGAGCGTATCCGGATTGTCCACGTCATCTCTCCTCTCCGCCAGGGCACCAGTCCTTCTCCACCATACGGATTTTTGCCGGGGCATGTCGCCGCCGGCAGCGGCGGGTCCGAGGTTGTATCGAAGCTGTTACCGGATATGACAACATCGGGATATGGCGGAAAATCGGGGACAGGAACGCTGCATGTGCCTGTCCGGAGAGCAATACGGCCAGTGCTGCGGGCGGTTTCATTCGGGTGCCGCGGAGGCCGCCACTGCCGAGCAGCTCATGCGGTCCCGTTACAGCGCATTCTTCCTGCTGGATGCCGGCTATCTGCTGCGCACCTGGCATCCGGAAACCGCTCCGGCCGAGCTTACGCTGGACCCGGCCGTGGAGTGGCGGCGCCTGGATATTCTGTCCGCCAGCCGCGGCGGTCCGTTCGATACCGAGGGAACGGTCGAGTTTAAGGCCCACTACCGGGACGGGAACGGGCGCGGCGTCCTGCACGAGGTGAGCAGGTTTGCCAGGGAAAACGGCCGCTGGTACTACCTGGACGGAGAGGTCCTCGCCTGACGAGCGGGACAGGACTGGAATAGCCATGGCTCGCCCACCGGGTTACTCGTCGTTGTAATCGTTGTCCGGTGTGAATCCGGCCCGGTCCACTTTGCGGTGGAACCTCATTCCCGCGAGCCCGCCAAGCACCGCACCCACCAGGGCGACAGCCGCAACCACGACGGCGGCGATGATGCTGGTGGTGGTCAGCTGCCCCTCGTTGATGGGGATGCGGGGGAAGCTGTTCAGGTTGGCCAGCACATTGAACTGCTGGCCTGCCACCATTCCTAGGATGGCGATGACGATGGCGGCGATCAGCGCCCAGATCCACACCATCAGGCCCTGCTTGGCGCCGTTGAAGCGCGCCATGCGCCCGGCGACGTAACCGCCGCAGTAGTAGGAGAGGAAGAGGATCACGAGCAGGATGATGATGCCCACCAGGCCTACCGTGCCCTGGTTCTGGGCAGCCTGGTTCACGGCTTCATTGACGTCCGTGTTGCTGGCAAGGCCCACGGCGGTCCCGGCCGCAGCCACCAGGGCGGTCAGCAGGACTGCCATACCGGTGGCCGTCAGCCAGCCAAAGAAGGCCGAGCCCACCTTGATGCCGCCGAACTGCTCCTTTTCCCGCGCGACGGCGGTTCGCTGGTCCGTGAGGCCCGGGTCCACATCGGGTGCCGGGGCAGTCGCTGCAGGAGTGTAATCCCGCTCGGCGTACGTCGCGGACCGCTCCGTATGTGTGGAGGCCGGTTCCGCATCTGCTGCCGGCACCTGCTCATAGGAGCGGGTGCTCTGGCTGTCCGAATCTGCGGCACGGTAGCTTCCGCTACGGTTGTCATCCTCCCGGGCTCGCCGCGGGGGCAGGTTCTCTGGGTCGCTTGAGCTGCTCATGATTCAACTCAACCATCCAGTTACAGAGATAGCAAGCGTGCTTACTATTTTGTGACCTGCGGTTTTACCTGTAATTACGGTGCAGATTGTCCTTTTGGGAGGGGCCGGGGGAAGCATCGGCGATCCATGGGCCGGTCCCTTCGGACTGGTCCAGGACGCCTTCCTCCAGCCAGGTGTAATCACCCGCGAGGACTTTGCGCGTAAGCCCGCGGTCGCCGTCGTCCGTGTTCCGCCAGAGCTGGTCGAAGTATTCGTCCACGCGCACGCGGGCCTGCTCGCAGTAGGCCTCGGCGAGCTCGTAAGCGCTCGCCGCCCGCTCCGGCGCGGTATGCAGGAGCATTTCCGCGCGGGAGCAGCAGGCCGTCATGGCGAACAGTTCGGCCCCGATGTCCACCACCCGCCCCAAAAATGCCTGCTTCCGCTCAAGCTTCGCCTGCCAGCGGCCCATGCCGTAGAACGTCTGCCGGGCCAGGCGCCGCGACGAACGCTCCACGAAGCGCAGCTGCTTGGCCAGCCGGCCGAACTCGCTGTAGGAGCGGGGATCCATCCCGGCGCCTGCCACGAGTTTGGGGAGCCATTTCGCATAGAAGCCGGAGGCCCCGACGGCGGCCCTGGCTTTGTCGGACAGGCTTGCATCCATGGACGCGAGGTCCCCCGCGGCGGCCAGGTGGGCGTCCACGGCTTCCCGGGCGATCAGCAGCCGCATGATCTCGGAGGAGCCCTCAAAGATCCTGTTGATGCGCAAGTCCCGCAGCTGCTGCTCCGCCGGGACTGCCCGTTCGCCGCGCGCCGCGAGCGATTCTGCTGTTTCGAATCCGCGCCCGCCCCGGATCTGGACGAGTTCGTCAGCGATCCGGCAGCTGATCTCCGTGGCCCAAAGCTTCGCCAGGGCCGCCTCGATGCGGACATCCTTTTGCCCGGCGTCGGCAAGCTCGGCGGAGAGTTCGAAAACTGCGTCCAGGGCAAAGGCGGAGGCGGCGATGAAGGCGATCTTCTTGCCTACGGCCTCGTGTTCGCCTACCGGCCGGCCCCACTGCGTCCGGGCGTTGGACCATTCGCGGGCGATCTTCAGGCTCCAGCGGCCGGACGCCACGCACAGGGCCGGGATGGAAAGCCTGCCACTATTCAGGGTTGTCAGGGCGATCTTCAGGCCCTGGCCTTCGCGTCCCAGCCGGTTCGCCGCGGGCACCCGTACCTGGTGGAACCGCGTGACGCCATTCTCGATGCCGCGCAGGCCCATAAAGGCGTTCCGGTTCTCCACCGTGATGCCCGGCGAATCCATCTCCACCACAAAGGCGCTGATTCCACCCTTGTGCCTGGTTCCGTCCCGGCCGGTGTAAGCCGGGACCACTGCCATGACCACCACCAGTTCGGCGATCACGCCGTTGGTGGTCCACAGCTTCACCCCGTCCAGGAGGTACGCCTCGCCGTCGTCGGTTGGCGTTGCGGTGCTGCCCATGCGGGCGGGATCGCTGCCCACGTCCGGTTCCGTGAGGAGGAACGCGGTGACGGCCCCGGCTGCGCACCGCGGCAAGTACTCGAGTTTCTGTTCCGGGGTCCCGAACACCTTGACCGGCTCCGGCACGCCAATGGACTGGTGCGCCGAAAGCAGCGCGCCGAGGCTGGGGTGGACGCTGCCCAGCAGTGCCAGGGCACGGCCGTAGTACACCAGGGACAATCCCAGTCCGCCGTATTCCTCGGGAATCTTCATCCCGAACACGCCCAGGAGGGCAAGGCCCTGGATGTACTCGTCCGGAATCTTCGCGTCGCGCTCGATGATCCGCCCGTCCATGGTGCGGGCGTATTCGGTGAGGCGGGCCATGAACTCTTCACCGCGTTTCACCGAAGCAGGCTCGGGAGTGGGCCACGGATGGACCAGGCTGAGGTCAAAGCTGCCCAGGTAAAGGCCTTTGGCGAAGCTGGGGCGTTCCCAGCCGGCTTCGCGGGCGGCTTCTGCGACGGCGCGGGCGTCGTCAGCGGTGGCGCCTGAGCCTAGTTTGCCTGCGGGGACAGGGGTTTCCTCGGCCGGAGCGTTTGTGGACGGGGTGTCAGTTGCGGAGGTCATGGGTTATCTCCTTGGCCGGATTGGGCCGCCGTAGCCATGGATCCGCCGGGTTGGAGAACCCTTCAGCTGTCTCTCAATATTACCCGCGGGTAAGTTCCGGTGCTAGGGGAGGACTGGGCCTGGAACTCCCCGGAAGCTTCGGCGGCGGAGGCGCTGTGCACCAGCCGGTCCCATCCTGCGTTGATGCCGTGGACGACGGCCAGGAGCGTGTTGACCACCACCATCCACGTCAGCTTTCCCGCGCCAAGCAGCACCAGGGCAATCAGCCCTGCTGCCACCACGAATGCTGCCAGGATGAAGGCGAACACCAGCGTTCCGAAAAAGACCAGAGTGCCGGTTTCCACTGCGCTTAGATCGAACTGCATGAGTCCCCCTGCTGCCACGTTGCTTTTGGTGAAGATCAGTAGCAGAAGCGTAGGGGTACGCCCGCGTGGCCAGCCAGAGCCGCGGCAGCCTGGGGCGGCTGTTGATATGGGATCGAAACACTACGGCGAATTAGGTCACGGAGCGGTCGCGGCGCCTGCGTTAACCTTGTAGTTGGCAGTTTTCCGTTCCTGCCGCCGCCCCCGCCCCGCGAACAGCCCAAGGAGAGTGTGTGCCCCGCTCCGCCAGGTCATCCGCTGACGCCATCAGCGCCCGGCTTCGGGACCTCGAACTCCTCACCAAGGGACCAGCCTGGGCGCTGACGCGTTCGGCCCCCTGGGTGATCGCGGTGCTGCAGGCTTCCTTTACCCGCACCCGTCCGCAACTGCCGCTCGAGGAGTTCCACGCCGACGTCGACTCCTTCCTTGAGGAACTGCGGCGGCAGGATCCAGGGCTGGGCGGCGGAGCCAACGGGAAGTCCTTCGGTGATGAATGGACGCGCCGGCAGTTTTTGACCCGCCGGAACCAGTCCGGCCAGATTGTCTACGAAGTCACCGAACCCGCCGCCCGCGTGCTCGCCTTCCTGGACAGCCTTTCCAGCGAACGCTCCACATTGAACGGGTCGCGGCTGGGCACATTGCTGGGGGACGTGGAAAAACTCGCCAACGAGACCAACCCGGACCAAAGCGCACGCCTTGAGTCCTTGGAAGAGGAGATCGAAGAGCGCCAGCAGCTGATCCAGGACATCGCCAGCGGCGAGTTCGACGGTTTGCTGGACGACGACGAAGCGGTGGAAGCCGCAGGAAACATCCTCGACCTAGCCGCCAGCCTCCCCGCCGACTACAAGAAGATGCGTGACCGGATCGAGGAACTGGTGGGAGAACTCCGCAACCAGATCATCGAGGAATCGCTCAGCAAGGGTGCCACCATGGCCCAGGTGCTGGAGGCGGACAAGCGGCTCCGGCAAAGCCCAGAAGGCAGGACCTTCCGATCCTTCACGGCCTTCCTGGAGGACCCGCAGCAGCAACTGAGGTTCCGGTCCGCCATCGGAGAGGTCCTCAGCCGGCAGTTCGCGGACGACCTCAGCCCCGAGGACCGTGAAACCTTGAAGAACCTGGTGGCTGAACTGCGCCAGCAGCACAGCCAGATCCAGCGCATCTACGGCAAGCTCAGCGAAAGCCTCAACACCTACGTCCAAAGCGACGACTTCCGCCAGTCCGTCCGGCTCCGCCAGGTCCTGCGCGAAGCCGAGCAGGCCATCCGCTCCCTCCCGTACGAGCGCGACCGGCCCGGCCTGGTGCCCGGCCCGGTCCTCTACAACGCCGGCTTCGAGTCGCTGTCCATGGTGAAGCTCTTCGATCCCGACGAGTTCGCCGCCCCGCCAAAACTCGCGGACCCCATCGCCTTCAGTGACTCCGACCGGGTGCGCTCGCCGAGAACCGGCAAGGCCAAACCCGACGTCATCCGCTCCGCCATGGCCGGAGCCGCGACGCTGGCGGACGCGTGGCAGCAGCTTCCGCCCGAGGAGCAGCACATCAACACCATCCGCGCCCTCCTCTCGCAGGCCCTGCACGCCGGGGCGGACTTCAACCGCGGCGCCTGGGACGGCCTGGACTTCGACCAGATAGACGGCACCACGCGCAGGGCGTACCTGCCCATGGTCACGCTCGCAAAGGATTCTGATGACTGACCTGACAAACGAGACTGAAGCGCCACAGGCTGAGGCCACCCATGAGGCAAGTGCGGAGCGTCCCTTCACTGTCACGCCCCGCGACACCTTCATCGACGGCGCTGCCCTCTTCCCCGGGGACACCGGGGTGCTGTCCATGAAGGTCCGGCAGGCGCTGGTGAGGCTCCTCAAAGGTCCGTACATTGACGGCGGCCGCGACGAGAAGCTGTGGACGGTGCTGCTGGACAACCAGGTGATCCTGCGCAGCCGCCTGTCCGAGCTCTTCCTTGCCATGCAGTTGGACCACGAACGGAAGATCGCCGTCCTGCGCCCCGTGGACCCCGACGCCATCGGCGGCAGCACCCGCTCCAGCATCCTCAGGCAGCAGCGCGCCCTGAGCCGCGTGGAGACCATCGTGCTCCTCCGGCTGCGCCTGCTCCTCGACCGGCACGTCACCGCCCAGACCGACCCCACCATCACCCGCGAGGAAATCGCGGACCTGGTCACCCATTACCAGCCCGCCGGCCAACAGGACGCCCTCCGCGACTCGGACGTGGTCACCCGGGCCATCACCAAGCTCCTGGCACGCCAGCTCCTCCTGCCCACGGGCCTGGACGACGTCTACACCATCTCCAACGCCCTGCCCCTGGCCCTGCCGTTCGAAAACATCGGCGACATCCCGGCCCACATAGAGGCCCTGGTTGCAGCCTCCACCGACCAGTCAGGAACAGAACCCCTCCTGGACCTCGACGGCGACAACGACCCGCAGGAAGTGGACGACGACGCCGATGCCGAAGGTGAGCTACCTCAAGGCGCAGCAGCCGATGCCGCCCAGGGAGTGGCATCGGGCCTATCGGAGCCGGACGCATCGTCCGCAGGACGAATGCTGCCCGGCGAAGGGGCGGGGGCGGCATCGGCTGTGGAGCCGAACCCAGCAACGGCTAACGCAACCATCGCGAAGGAAGCAGCAGAATGAGTATCGCGAGCATGCTCCCGATCGGAGAAGTTACGAACCCCGGCCAGATGCGGCTTGCGTTGGTGCAGGTGGTCAACTGGGGGACATTCCACGGGGCGCACACAATGCACGTGGACCGGAACGGAACGCTGCTGACGGGTAACTCGGGCGTTGGTAAATCCACGTTGTTCGACGCGATGCTGCGGGTCTTCGATGCCCGCCCGCGGTCCAACGAGGCTGCTGCGCAGCGGCAGGGCGGGGCTGTGGAGGACAAGCGGACCACGTTTACGTACATGCGCGGCAAGGTGGGCGACAAGGCCGTGGGCGAGGGGTCGGCGAGTGCCTTCCAGCGGCCGGGTGCCACCTGGTCCGCCGTCGCCCTGACGTTCGACAACGCCGCCGGCACCAAGGTGACGGTTTCGGCCCTGTTCGACCTGCCGAAGAACGGTACGGAGTCGAGCGTTGGCCGGTTCTACCTGATCGACAGCGTGCCCCTGGACCTGGAAGCGGTCGAGGGCATCGCGGACAAGAGGTTCACGAAGGCTGCCCTGGAAACGGTGTTCCCGCACGCCCAGGTTTTCGACGTCCACAAGGCCTTCGCCGAGCGGTTCCGCCGCCTGCTGGGAATCAACTCGGACCAGGCGCTTCCGCTCCTGCGCGTGATCCAGGCAGGCAAGGGCCTGGGCGGCAGCGTCAACACATTCTTCCGCGACCAGGTCCTGGACGCCCCGGCCACCCTCGCCGCCGCGGATGACGTGGTGGAAGAATTCAGCAACCTGATGTCCATCCGGCAGCGGCTGGAGGATGTCCGGCAGCAGCGGGACCAGCTTGCTCCCGTCCCGGGCCTGAACCGGGAGTACGCGCAGTCGCTCCTGGACGCCAACCGGCTCCGCGAGCTGGCGGGCGGCGAGTTTGAGGCCTACAGGCAGCGTCTGGCGGTCACCGTCCACCAGAAAACATTGGCCCGGTTCAAGGAGCTGGCCCAGGCGAAGGCCAAGGAGCTCGGCGCCGAGCGTTCCGTCCGCGATGGCCTGGCCAAAGAGCTGCGCGAGCTGGAGACCGACTACAACAGCCAGGGCGGCAACGCTATTTCCGCCATCGAGCAGTCGCTGGAGAACGCGCGGGTGGGGCTGAAGCTCCGCCGGCAGGTGGAGGATGCGGCGCAGCAGGCCCTGGCCGACGCCGGATTGCAGCTTGAGTGGACGGCGGAGGGCTGGGAGCAGGCGCACGAGCAGGCGGCGGCCCGTTCCGCCGAACTGAAGGACGATTCGCAGGCGCTGCAGGAGCTGCGGTTCGAGGCCTTTGACGCCCACGCGACGAAGAAGCGCGAGCTGGCAGCGGCTGAGCAGGAGCTCGTGTCCCTGAAGACGCGCAAGTCCCTGCTGCCGCCGTCGAGCATTGAAAACCGTGCCGCAATCGCTGCCGCCACGGGAATCCCCGAGGACCGGATGCCGTTCGCGGGTGAGCTGATGGACCTGGCCGAGGGCGAGGAACGCTGGCGGCCCGCCGCCGAACGCGCCCTCCGCAGCCTCGCCACCACCCTCCTGGTTCCCGGCGAGCATTTCGGAGCCTTAACCCGCTACCTGAACGGCCACAACGTCCGCGGTGCGCTGCGGGCGGTGGACGTGTCCAAGCCCCTGGCCGGCGGCGCGCTTGCCGTGGAGGACGTGCGCGACGGCGACCTGCTGACCAAGCTGGACATCCTCGCCACAGGAACGGCTGCTGAGCCGGGAGCATGGATCCGGGAGCGGATCGCCCTCGACTTCGCCTTCCCGTGCGTGGAGGATCCGGACGAACTGGCTGCGCTGGACAAGGGCCTGAGCCTGGGCGGGGTGGTCAAGCGCAACCGCCACACGGTGGAGAAGGATGACCGCTTCACCAGCCGCCAGGACTACGTCCTGGGGTTCGACAACGCTGCCAAGCTGGAACTCGTGGCCGGCCAGGTGGAGGACCTCCGGCAGGAAGTTGCCAAGGCAGCCGAATTGGCCCAAAGCCGCGAGGATTCGCACCAGGGCATGAGCCGGCAGCTGGACGCCCTGCGGCGGATCGCCGAGGACCACCGGCCTTGGGAGCAGGTGTCCGCGGAGGTTGCAGCGGACGAACTGGCCAGGATTGAGCAGCGGCTGAAGGACGCTTTGGCCGCACAGGCTGACCTGGAACCCCTGCGTGCAAGCATCGAGGAGGTGCGGCAGAAGCACCAGTCCAGCACCGAGGCCGCCGCGGTCCTGCAAAGCGAGTACAAGGCGCTGGACAGGCAGCTCACCACCGCCGATTCGCTGTTGGAAGGTGCCCGGGAACGCCTCGCCCAGGCACCGCCGTCGGACGCCACCGTCACCGCTTTGGAACCGTACTTCGCCGACTTCGGCGACGTGGCGGAGATGCACGAGCTGGACAACCTGGCCAACCGGGTGCGGACTGCCCTCCTGGGCGAACTGCACGCGGCGGAGTCCCGCGGGCAGGCCACCGCGGAACGGCTTACCCGCATTTTCGAGAGTTTCGTGCGGGAATGGGGCAGCGCCATTTCCGCAGACCACGGCACCACCATCGGTGCTGCCAGCGACTTCGAGAGCCGCTACCATGCAATCGTCAGCGACGGCCTGCCCGCCCAGGAGTCCGAGTTCCGGCAGTTCTTCAACCAGCGCACCCACGAGTCCTTCAGCACCCTGCTGCACCTGCTCGATGAGGAACGGCGCTCCATCACCAGCCGCATCCTCCCGCTGAACGGCATCCTCTCCCAGGTGAACTTCCATGAAGGCAGCTTCCTGGAGCTGGACATCAAGCAGACCCTGCCTCCTACCGCCAAGCAGTTCAAGGACGCCATTCAGAACGCCCTCAAGGCCCGGCACTCCAGGCCAGCCAGGACCGAGGCCGGCAAGGACAACCCGGCCCCGGAGCGGGACGACGACGCCGAGCTCACCGCACGGTACAAGTCGCTGGAAACCCTGGTGAAACGGCTGGGTTCGCAGGCTCCCGAGGACCGCCGCTGGCGGGCTGAGGTGCTGGACGTCCGCGGGCACCTGTTCATCCAGTGCAAGGAGCACCGTGAGGTGACCGGGCCACAGGGCGGCAAGAAGACCGAGGTCTTTATGCATGCCGATACCGGGTCAATGTCCGGCGGTGAGCGGCAGCGCTTCACGGCGTTCATCATGGCCGCGGCGCTGAGCTACCAGCTGGGCATTGCCGAGCAAGGCTTCACCACCTACGGCACCGTGATTATGGATGAAGCGTTTGTGCTGGCCTCTGAAGAGTTCGCCGGCGCCGGCATCAAGGCGTTGCACGAATTCGGCTTCCAGCTGCTGCTCGCCGCGCCGGAGAACGTGATCGACCTGTCCCGGCACCTCGGTTCCGTGACCGAGATCCTCCGGGACAGGCGTACCAACCGGTCCGGCGTCCTCACCGCTCCCGTTATCCGGCCCCGCCCCGGCGAAGAGGGAGCGTGGCGATCGGAGGCTAATCCGGTGGACATTGTGCTGCGCTGACAGGCTGCTTTGGGTTAAGTGGGGTTAACCGGGGGCGTATATAACAAATTGATGGATTTATTGTGAATGCTCTGGTGTGTGGTGATTTTGCTGTGCCACTCTTGGTCCATCACATCACCCCGCCTGAATGATCCCCCTGGGCGATGCGGAACGCTGGGTCCCGCACAAACCCCAAGAGACCAAAGGCGCTCTCTTGAAAGGCACTCCAATGCGCCCAGCCCACCGCGCAAACGTCTTCCTCGCAGCCACCGCTGCTGCCGCTCTTTCCCTCGCAGGCTGCGCCGCAGGCACCCCTGCCGGCAGCGGGGGCCCCTCCACGGCGCCTGCCGCCCAGCCGGCTGCGCAGAGTCCAGCTCCAACCATCGTGCCCGCCGCTACCTCTTCTCCCGTTCCCGAAGGGCCGGTCACCTTCACGTTCGCAGACGACCGTCTGTCCTTCACCCACCCGGAGGGCTGGAGCGTGAAGCATGAACAGGTTTCGGCCTCCCCCGCAGTGGAGACGGCCACCGTCGTGGATACCAGCGGCAAGGAGCAGATCAACATCTACTACAGCCAGGTTGGCGATGGTGTGGCCGGCAATGTCTCGAGATTTGTGCTTGAAACGGACCCGGTACTGGGCCTGCGGGGGCACTCTGTTCCCACGCCACATTCGTCGTTCTACGTCGATCACGCCTTTGGCACAGCTACCTACCGGATGGGGCTCACTCCAGGGCTGCCCATCTCGCCGGATGGGCAGGTGCAGTACGGGCTGGTTAAGATCGGCGACCGTATCTTGACTGCGGACGTGCTGTTCGCCGGGGCACCGTTTGCGGATGACGTAGCCGCGAAGGCGTGGTACTGGGGCGACGAGGGCCGGGCCCTGAAGTCGGTGCTCATGAGCTTCTCCTACCGCTGAACGGCAGCTAAAGTCACCACATCACTCTCCTGAAAGGCACTTCCATTCGTTCGGCACGACGTGTGATTTTTTCCCTCTCGGTTACAGCATCAGCCGCGCTCCTCCTGAGCGGCTGCATGCTTAACGCGTCGGCCGAAAACCGGGACGCGGGAACCGCCCCGGCCAGTCAGCTGCCCTCAGCCAGCGCGCTGCCTGCGCCGGCGGACCCGCTCCCGTCGGCCGCTCCGCCGTCGTCGTCCGATCCGGCGCCCGCCCCCGGGCCCGTAACTTTTACCTTTCCAGACGGCCGGCTGTCCTTTACCCACCCGGCCGGCTGGCGGGTGGAGCACGGCCAGGGTGTGGATTCGCCCGCTGCTGAAAACGCGACAGTCTATGACGCCGGCGGAAACGAGCAGATCACCATCTTCTACAGCGAAGTGGGGGGCGCTGTTGCCGGCCCCCACACCAGGACAGCGTTCTTCTCAGAGCCAGTACCGGGGTTGCAGGGGCATTCAGGTCCTGAAACCGCACACGCCTCCTTCTATGTCGACCGTATCGACGGCGAACCCCATTACCGGCTGTCGCTAACGCACAGGGCAGCCGTCTCGCCAGATGGCACGGAGGGCGCTGACGTTGTTATCGTCGGCGGCAACCGCGTCCCGGCCGCAAACGTCGTCTTCACCGGCGGGCCGTTCGCCAGTGACGAGGCGGCCAAGGCCTGGTTCGCCGGGACTGAAGGCCAGTCGCTGACGGCGATTCTGATGAGCTTTTCCTACCGCTGACCCGCAGTTAAGGAAGCCCGCCCCCGCATCCGTGAGGGCGGGCTTCCTTATGCCCGGCCGGCCGGCTGGCGCCGGTTACTTGGCCTGGACACGGCCCAGGAACTGGGCGGTCCGGTCCTTGAGGCCTTCGATTTGGCGGAGGACGACGGCGGCGGGTTCCGGGTTAATCTCGTTGGCGGGCGGTTCCTTGCGGACGTTGCCGCAGCACAGGAAGTCCGCGCAGATAAGGGTGCCCACTGTGTTGCCGTCGCGGCCGGACTGGCCGGCGCGCCTGGCTACCCAGAGAAGCACGTCCTCCTTGGAGAAGACGTCCCGGCACAGTTCGCAGAGCACGGAGCGGTTTTTCCGGGTGCCGCCTTCGGGGGCGCGGAGCATGATGCCGGTTAAGCCTTGAGGGCAGGGGACTACAAGATAGCCGCGCAGGGGCATCTTCTCGTCCCGCCAGCCCAGGAAGTCGAGGTTATCCCAATCAAGGGAGTCGAAATCCTTGGGCAGGCTGAGCTTGGCGGCCTCGGAACGGCTGGCATTGATGAACGAGGATCGGATTTGCTGGGGCGTGACTGATTGCATGGCGGGGCCATCCTGCCAAAAGGGGGCATGGCCTGTCCAAGGCAGCGACACGCAGCCGGTCCTGTGTCCTTCGTCACCTTGAGGAATAAGTTACGAAAACCTTGCCTAATGGAGCGGAGGCTAGGCTAGCCTTACTTAGGTTCGCTTCATTCACCTAAGGAGTTCCGTGACTTCCCCCCTCTTCACCGGCCTCAGTGCCACCCGCCGCACGCTGTTCTCATCAGCCGGCAAGGCGACGGCCGTTCTGGCCGCAGCGGCGCTCTCCCTCTCGGCATGCGCCACCGGCCCCGCGTCCTCCACCACGGACGCCAGCGCTTCCAGCTCCAGCAGCGCGCAGTTCCCGGTCACCATCGAGCACGTCTTTGGCGAAACCACAATCGAAAAGCAGCCCACCCGGGTAGCCACCGTTTCCTGGGTCAATGACGACGTCGCCATTGCCCTGGGTGTAGTGCCCGTGGGTGTCCCCAAGAACGAGTGGGGCGGCAACGACCAGGGCTCCACCCCCTGGAAGGACGCAGCCCTTGAGGAGCTCGGCGCCGGCTTCGGCTCCGACAAGGCTCCGGTTCAGTACTCAGAGGCTGACGGCATCAACTTCACCGAGATCGCCAAGCTCACGCCGGACGTCATCCTGGCCGCCTACTCAGGACTGACCGAAGAGGACTACAAGAAGCTCAGCGAGATCGCCCCCGTGGTGGCCCACCCTGAACTTGCTTACGGCACTTCCTGGCAGGACTCCACGTCCATCATCGGCAAGGCCCTCGGCAAGGATGCCGAAGCGACCAAGCTCATCTCCGACACCGAGGCCACCATCAAGGAGGAAGCTGCCAAGTACCCGCAGATCACCGGCAAGACCTTCATCTACGGCTACGCCCTTCCCTCAGACCCCACCCAGACGGGTATTTACACGGCCAATGACAACCGGCCAAAATTCCTTTCCGCCATCGGGATGAAGCTCGCCCCGGTCGCCGAGCAGGCGTCCGAAGGCTCCAAGGAATTCTTCGTGCCATGGTCTGCCGAGAAGGTCAACGAGCTGGAGTCGGACATCTTCCTCAGCTCCGTCGAGGACGCCAGCGAGGCAGACGCCATCAAGAACGATCCCCTGTTCGGCCAGATTCCGGCCGTCAAGAACGGGGCCTTCGTCGCAGATGAGAACAAGAGCCTGGTTCTGGCAATCTCCGCATCCTCCCCGCTGAGTCTGCCTTGGGCACTGGACACCTTCCTGCCGCAGCTGGCCACCGCAGCGGACGCAGTGAAGTAAGCACCGTTCCATGACGCACAGTGCAATGACGGCGGCCTCCAGGGAGGGGGACGCCGGCACCCTGGTGCCGGCGAAAGGATTCCGCCACCCCGTTTCCGGGGGAAAGCGGGCTGCCTGGCTGCTGGCCGCCGTCGTTGTACTTGCGCTCCTGGCCGCGGCCTCGCTGGCCGTCGGCGCCCGCGGTCTTCCCCTCGGCACTGTCTGGGAGGCGCTCGCGCAGTTCGATCCCGCCAACGGTGACCATGCGGTGGTCCACGCCCGCATCCCGCGCACCGTCCTCGGCCTGCTGGCCGGCGGAGCCCTGGGCCTTGCAGGCGCGGCCATGCAGGGCGTGGCCCGCAATCCGCTCGCTGACCCCGGCATCATGGGCGTCAATGCCGGTGCCGCGCTGGCCGTCGTCACCGGCATCTACGTTTTCGGTGTGGCCACTTTCTCCGGCTACATCTGGTTCGCCTTCATCGGGGCGGCAATCGCCGCCGTCGTGGTCTACCTCATCGCTTCGCTCGGCAGGGAAGGCGCCACCCCCGTGAAGCTGGCCCTCGCCGGCGCCGCGCTGAGCGCCGGGCTCTACTCCCTGATGAACGTCATCCTGGTCTCCAGCCAGGACACCCTGGACCGCTTCCGCTTCTGGCAGGTGGGCGGCGTGGCCGGCCGGGACTGGTCCGTGGTCCTGCCCGGGGTTCCCTTCCTGGCCGTCGGCGCCGTCATCGTGCTCCTGACCGGCCGTATCCTTAACAGCCTGGCCCTCGGCGACGACATCGCCCGCGGCCTCGGCCAGCGGGTGGGCCTGGTCCGCGCCGTGACCGCCCTGGGAATCGTGCTGCTGTGCGGGACAGCCACCGCGCTGGCCGGTCCCATCGGGTTCGTGGGTCTTGTTATTCCGCACGCTGTGCGCTTCCTCACCGGTCCCGACTACCGGTGGATCCTGCCGTTC
The DNA here is from genome assembly GCF_056279405.1 of Pseudarthrobacter sp. TE3704. Taxonomy (NCBI): domain Bacteria; kingdom Bacillati; phylum Actinomycetota; class Actinomycetes; order Micrococcales; family Micrococcaceae; genus Pseudarthrobacter; species Pseudarthrobacter sp. TE3704. The sequence continues at coordinate 9,423 of NZ_JBWCCJ010000001.1, read as the reverse complement.
TCCCTGGTGGCGGCTCCCGTGCTGCTCCTGGGTGCGGACATCATCGGCCGCGTGGTGCTCCTCCCCGGTGAAGTTCCCGCCGGCATCATGACCGCCCTCGTCGGAGCGCCCGTGTTCGTCTGGCTGATTCGCCGCGGCAAGGGGGCCGGACTGTGAGCATCACCCAGACTCCCCGCGAAATGGCACTTGACGGCAGTCCGCGAGGGAAACACCCCCGTTATCTGCCATCTCGGGTACTGAACCGGACCGCGGTCCTGGCCGCCGCCGTCGTCGTCCTGTTCGCCGTGTCCGTCCTGCTGGGCAGCTACACCGTGACCATCCCGGACTTCTTCAAGATCGTGATCGCCCACCTCACCGGCGGCGACAAGATCCCGGGCGCCAGCTTCATCGTGATGGAAAACAAGCTGCCGCGGGCGGTCATCGGCATCATGATCGGCGTCGCCTTCGGCTTGGCCGGCGCGCTGTTCCAGACCATGCTCCGCAACCCGCTGGCCAGCCCCGACGTCATCGGCATCAGCTACGGCGCCAGTGCCGCCGCCGTCATCGCCATCGTCATCTTCGGCGCGTCCGGCGCCGTGGTTTCCGGGGCAGCCCTGGCCGGCGCCCTCGCCGTGGCCGCCCTGATCTACGCCATCGCGACAGGCGGCGCGATCCGGGGGACCAGCCGCGGGAACGCGGCCGGCAACCGCCTGGTCCTGGCCGGCGTCGGCATCGCCGCGGCCCTGCACGCGGTGGTCAACTTCCTGATGACCCGCGCAGACATCCGCACCGCCGCCGACGCCCTGGTCTGGCTCAACGGATCCCTGAACTCCGCCAACTGGGACCGCGCCGGCGTCCTGTTCCTCGCCCTCGTGGTCCTGGTCCCGGCCGTGGCCGTCATTGCCGGCCCGCTGCGGATCCTGGAGCTGGGCGACGACGCTGCTGCCGGCCTGGGCATTCGGGTCAACGCGGCCCGCCTTTCGCTGGTGATCATCGCCGTGACGCTTGCGGCAGTGGCGACGGCGGCGGCAGGCCCGGTCTCGTTCGTCGCCTTCCTGGCCGGGCCCATCGCCCGCCGCTTCACCGGCAAAGCCAGCTTCCCGGCGTCGGCACTGGTAGGCGCCCTGATTGTCCTCGCGGCAGACTACTTCGCCGCCAACCTTGCCCCACTGCTGCTGGACGGCACGGTCCTGCCGGTGGGCGTCATCACCGGTGCGCTTGGTGCCCCGTTCCTGCTGTGGCTCCTGGTCACGGCCAACCGAAAGGATGCCTGACGTGGCTGTTCTCAACGCCAAGGACCTGACGCTGAAATACGACCAGCGCTGCGTGGTGGACGGCCTCAGCGCCGAGATCCCCGAAGGCAAGGTGACCATGATCGTGGGCGCCAACGCGTGCGGCAAATCCACCCTGCTCCGGGGCCTTTCCCGGCTCCTCAAGCCTGCGGCCGGCACCGTGACGCTGGACGGCAAGGACATCCACGCCCGCCCGGCGCGGGAACTTGCACGTACCCTGGGCCTCCTGCCGCAGCACCCCACCGCCCCCGACGGCATCACCGTCCGCGACCTGGTGGGCCGCGGACGCTACCCGCACCAGGGCTTCTTCCGCAGCTGGAGCGACAAGGACGACGCCGCGGTGCAGCGTGCGCTGGAAGCCACCGAGACGCTGGCCCTCGCGGGGCGCGACGTGGACGAACTGTCCGGCGGCCAGCGGCAACGGGTCTGGATCGCGATGGCCCTCGCCCAGGAAACCGACGTCTTGCTCCTCGACGAACCCACCACCTACCTGGACCTCGCGCACCAGGTGGAGGTCTTGGACCTGGTGACGGACCTGAACCGTAAACGCGGCACCACGGTGGCCATCGTCCTGCACGACCTCAACCTTGCCGCCCGGTACGCGGACAACGTCATCGCCATGAAAGGCGGCGCCGTAGTGGCCGTGGGCAACCCCCTCGAGGTGGTCACCGAAGACCTGGTGCGCAACGTCTTCAACCTTGAATCCCGTGTCATTCCGGATCCTGTATCCGGAACCCCCCTGATCATTCCCATCGGCCGCCACCACGTCCCCGCCACTGAACTGGAGCTTGTTTCATGAAGACCCGAGAAGTTGCCTCCACCGAGCCGATGACCCTGGCGTTCGAGGTCACCGTATCCTCCGTCCAGGAACTCAGCCCCAACTTCCGCCGGATCACGTTCGGCGGCTACTCGCTCCGTGATTTCGGCGTCCACGGGGAAACCCTTGACCTGCGGGTCAAGCTCATGATCCCGTCGCTCGCCGCCGACGGCACCGCGCTGCCGCTTCCGGCCTTCGAAATGAGCAAGGCCGGCTGGTACCGCGAATGGCTGGAGATGGACCCGGCCGTGCGCGGGTCAATGCGCACCTACACTGTCCGGCAGGCGCGGCTGGACGCCGTCTACCCCGAAATCGACGTCGACTTTGTGATGCACTTCGATGACCACGGCAACGGCGGCCCCGCGGCCAACTGGGCCCTCAATGCCAAGCCCGGCGACGCCATCACCATCGTCGGCCCCAACAACCGTGCCGCTCACTGCGTCACTGCCGAGATCTACTCCGGCATCGAGTGGCGGCCGGGCCTGGCCCAGCGGGTCCTCCTCGCGGGCGACGAAACAGCCATTCCGGCCATCTCCGCCATCCTGGAAAGCCTGCCGGAGTATATGACCGGACACGCGTTCCTCGAAGTTCCGGAGGCCGGCGATTTCCTGGAGCTCAGCTCACCTGCCAACGTCGAAATCACCTGGCTGGCGCGCGGCGCCTCGATCGGCCGGTCCCGCCCGCACGGCCAGTTGCTCCAGGACGCTGTCCGCAAAGCCGTTCCCGTGCCCGGCTGGGTGGGGCTCAAGGAAGCGGACGGCGGCGCCGGCCCCGAACCCGAAGACGTCAACGTGGACGAGGACATCCTCTGGGAAACCCCCACCCGGATGGAAACCGCCGAGATCCAGGCAACCAAAAACCCGGACATGCCCGCCGGTGCCATGCCCTTCTACGCCTGGATCGCCGGCGAAGCGGCAGTCATCAAGGACATGCGCCGCTACCTGGTCCGCGATGTGGGCATCGACCGGAAGCAGGTTGCGTTCATGGGGTACTGGCGGCAGGGCAAAGCCGAGGGGTAGCGCTCAACTCCGTCCTGGCTGGTTGGGCCGGTTGCGTCATTTTGCCGTCGCTTAGCGGTTGGACCCTTCCCAAACTTCGCAAGCTCAGTTCGGGGCCCTCGGGTCCGCCCTTCCTCCCTTCGCTTCCTTCGGCCGCGGGCGGCCTCACTCCGCTCCAGTCGGCGATGCGCTCCTACGCAAAACCGCCCCGCCGGCTCGCGAAACCCGTCACCTTTGTTGGGACCTCCGACGCGTCATCACCTCCTGCGGCTTAATCCCCAACGCTCTATCAGATCCTGCTGCCTAAACCCGGACGCTCCATCAGATCCTGCCGGTTTTCGTCGGACGCTCTCGCACTGACTGTTCATCCCGGCGTCGTTCTTCCTTTTCCTTTGGTGGCTAGGTTGGGCTGGTGTCTGCTCAACCTTTGCTTCCTGAGTCCGGGCGGCGGGTGTTTGTTGCTCTTGGGGACTCTTTTACCGAGGGTGTGGGGGACCGGGATGAGCGGTTGCCCAATGGGGTGCGGGGGTGGGCCGACCGGGTGGCTGAGAAGCTGGCCAAGGCGCAGCCGGGGTGGAAATACGCGAACCTGGCGATCCGCAGCAAGCGGCTCCGGCACATCATCGACGAGCAGCTGGAACCTGCGCTGCGGATGAAGCCCACGTTGGTCACGCTGTACGCCGGCGGCAACGACATTTTGGACCTGAAAACGGATATGACAGCCCTGATGGCCAGCTACGAGCAACTTGTGGCGCAACTGGCCGGAACAGGAGCCACGGTGGTCCTGTTCACCGGTTTCGACGTGAAGGTCTCCGCGCTGCTTGAGCCGCTCAAGAAACGCAACGCGTTCTACAACCAGCAAGTGCGGGCCATCGCCGCGAAGTACGGTGCCGTGCTGGTGGACTATTGGTGCCTGGACGCGTTCCATGACCGGCGGATGTGGGACTCGGACCGGCTGCACATGTCAAAGGCCGGGCACAAGTACTTGGCCGGTCAGGTGCTGGACCAATTGGGAGTCCCGCACAAAATCACACTCAAGGACTGGGAACCGCCAACACGGCTCACCATGCGGGAGTGGGAACAGCGGCAACGGCGCTGGATCCATGACTGGGTCCTGCCACTCTTCGGCCGGAAGCTGCGGGGTGTCACCCTGGGTGACGAACTTACGGCGCGATGGCCGAAACCGGTCAAGGTGCCCCGGAAGGGCGGGCTGAAGAAACTGGTGGCAGAAGAAGACCCTGCCCGCGTGGCTGAACGCTAGCTGTCCAGGAGGATTTCGTAGCCCGGCGCCACCCGTGCGGCATGGAACTCCACCACCTCGAAGTCCGCTACCCCATTCGTATAGAAAGGGTCCAGCTTCAGGGAGGCGTCCAACGTGGCCCGGTCCGCCTGCGAGAGCAGCAGGCCACCCGTGCGGGGGACCTTCCGGCCGGCAGCGATAAAAACTCCATCGTCGAAAGCCTTCTGCAGCCAGCTGATGTGGGCGTCATTGTGGAAATCGACGATGTCCTGCGGAACCCGGTAAGTCAGGGAGACAACATACATCCGCCCAGCCTACCGGCACGGTCATCGTCGGTTGAAGGATCAATCGTAGAATAGGGGACATGACCGAACCGCGCTGGCTGAACGCCGACGAACGACGTGCCTGGCTGGCCCTGGTGAGCATCAACACCCTGCTGCCGGCAGCCCTCGACACCAAGCTTCATGCCGAAGGCAAGTTGTCGCTCTTCGACTACACGGTCCTGGCCATGCTCTCCGAGGCGGACGAGCGGTTCCTGCCCATGAGCGAACTAGCCGCCCGCAGCAGCGCGTCCCTTTCCCGGCTTTCGCACGTGGTGACGAAGCTGCAGAAACGGGGCTGGGTGGAGCGCCAGCCCCATCCCCACGATGCCCGTGTCACTATCGCCCACCTGACGGAGGAGGGCATGGCGACCATCGTTGGTTTGGCGCCCAACCACGTCGAAGCGGTACGAAACCTCTTCCTGGACGCTTTGTCAGAGCAGGACGTCCTCGATCTGGCGCGGATCGGTGAAAAAGTGGTGGGACGCCTGGACTCCGACCATTGGATCCTGCGCGAAGGCTAAGCGCCTGCCGGTTGGTTGCTTCCAGCAACGGGTGGCAAACTAGCCGGATGGACTTCACTTCCCGGTTCGTGGCACTCGGCGATTCCTTCACTGAAGGCGTGGGCGACGACGACCCCACCCGCCCCAACGGTGTCCGTGGCTGGGCCGACCGTGTTGCCGAGCAGCTTGGCGAAGCCGACCCCGGCTTCGGCTACGCCAACCTCGCCATCCGCGGAAGGAAGCTCCGGCAGATCCTCGCTGAGCAGGTGGACGCCGCCGTCGACCTTAAACCCACCTTGGTGACCATTTACGCAGGTGCCAACGACATCCTCCGCCCGCGGATCGACATCGATGACCTCCTTGCGGAGTACGACGACGGCATCCGCAAGTTGGCTGCCACGGGCGCAACCGTGGTGATGTTCACCGGATTCGACGCCAGGGGCTCCAAAGTGTTCGGCACCATGCGCGGCCGCACCGCGATCTACAACGAACTGGTCCGCGGCATTGCCGGGGACCACGGCGCCCTGCTCGTGGATTACTGGCGCTTCAGCGAGTACTACGACTGGGGCATGTGGGCGCGGGACCGGATGCACATGTCCGCAGCCGGGCACGCGAACATGGCCAAGCGCGTCATGGAGGTGCTGAAGTATGACCACTCCATCGACATCCCGCCCATGACTCCGGTGCCGGAACTGCGTGGTGCCGAGGCCTTACGCGCCAACGCCCAGTGGTTCCGGGAGTACGCCGGTCCCTGGGTTGTCCGCCGCGTTACCGGCAAGTCCTCCGGCGACGACCTGTCGGCCAAGTACCCGCAGCTCACACGCCTCGAGCCGGACCCGATCAGCGGAAGCCGCTGACTCGGCTGTTTCCGGTGCCGTGCTTATACACCCATTCGCCCCGGATTGGTCTTTAATTGCGTGAACTCGTAGACTTGGTAGGCGCTAAGTGCGCGGAGCGTGCGCAATTGCTCCGGTTGCCCGGTAATTTCTCCAGGGTGGCCGGTAGTTAGGGGCTCAAGTTGCGTGACTAACCGTTCGCCCTTCTTTATTTTTGGGTCGCCCTTAGCAGCATGGTCCAGCAGCAGATATGCGGATCATTACTTTCAATTCTTGAGGAGAAGTCATGGCAGCACACTGCCAAGTGACCGGGGCCGAGCCGGGCTTTGGGCACAGCATTTCGCACTCGCACCGCCGCAACAAGCGTCGGTTCGATCCGAACATTCAGAAGAAGCGCTACTGGGTTCCGTCCCTGCGCCGTAACGTCACGCTGCAGGTCTCTGCACGTGGCATCAAGACCATCGACGTACGCGGCATCGACGCAGTCGTCGCCTCTATCCTGGCTCGTGGGGTGAAGCTCTAGTGGCTAAGGACAAGGACGTACGTCCGATCATCAAGCTCAAGTCGACCGCGGGCACGGGTTACACCTACGTAACCCGCAAGAACCGTCGTAACGACCCGGACCGTATGGTTCTGAAGAAGTACGACCCCAAGATCCGCCAGCACGTCGAATTCCGAGAGGAGCGCTAAACATGGCTAAGAAGTCCAAGATTGCTCGCAACGAGCAGCGCAAGGTCATCGTTGAGCGTTACGCCGCAAAGCGCCTCGAGCTGAAGAAGACCCTGGTTGACGAAAACGCAACCGACGAAGCACGCGAAGCAGCCCGCCTGGGCCTGCAGAAGCTGCCCCGCAACGCGTCCCCGATCCGTCTGCGTAACCGCGACATCATCGACGGCCGTCCCCGCGGTACCTTCCAGAAGTTCGGCATCTCCCGTGTCCGCTTCCGCGACATGGCCCACAAGGGCGAACTTCCGGGCATCACCAAGTCTTCCTGGTAATCCCGCGCAGCTGACTCCAGCTGTTTGAGAAGGGCCGGCAACCATCATGGTTGCCGGCCCTTCTTTGCTTTAACTCCGCATGGCTCCCGGTGATTGCACCCGACGTGCCAACCTGTGCTGCAGCACACATAGACCTATTACGACGACGAGTGCTCGTCCAGGTGCCTCCGAGGCCTGTTCTGCCGCGGAAACACGCAGATTTTCGGCCTTTGGAAGGGGGGTTTGCGGTGGGGCCGGAGTGCGTGTATTGTTTTCTAAGTCGCCGCGAGGGAGACAGCGAAGAGCTGATCACCGCGGGCGGCCAAACTCCCAAAACAAAGACCAAAACTGGTGGCTCGTCAGGGCGCCGGAAACTGGTCGGGGGCGGTTGAGAGGGACGCGGATCGCGGAAACGCTGATTTGCAAAGTTCTTTGAAAGCCGGTAAGTTTGAAAAGTTGCTCCGGAGCGAGCCGCGGCCTTGAATGGGGTTGTGGTGGTGCCGGGTGTGTCTGTTGTTTGAGAACTCAATAGTGTGCCAAGTTTGTTGATACCGATTTGTTTTTATGAATTGGTTGAAATGTGCCGGGCTGTCCGCCCCTGTGGATGGTCTGGTGTTTTTAGCTGGTTTCAAATTTTGTGCAGCCTTTTGGTCCCGTTTTCCCGGGGCTGGGGGTTGTGTCTGTTTTTGTTTTACTTCAACGGAGAGTTTGATCCTGGCTCAGGATGAACGCTGGCGGCGTGCTTAACACATGCAAGTCGAACGATGATCCGGTGCTTGCACCGGGGATTAGTGGCGAACGGGTGAGTAACACGTGAGTAACCTGCCCTTAACTCTGGGATAAGCCTGGGAAACTGGGTCTAATACCGGATATGACTGACTATCGCATGGTGGTTGGTGGAAAGCTTTATTGTGGTTTTGGATGGACTCGCGGCCTATCAGCTTGTTGGTGAGGTAATGGCTTACCAAGGCGACGACGGGTAGCCGGCCTGAGAGGGTGACCGGCCACACTGGGACTGAGACACGGCCCAGACTCCTACGGGAGGCAGCAGTGGGGAATATTGCACAATGGGCGCAAGCCTGATGCAGCGACGCCGCGTGAGGGATGACGGCCTTCGGGTTGTAAACCTCTTTCAGTAGGGAAGAAGCGAAAGTGACGGTACCTGCAGAAGAAGCGCCGGCTAACTACGTGCCAGCAGCCGCGGTAATACGTAGGGCGCAAGCGTTATCCGGAATTATTGGGCGTAAAGAGCTCGTAGGCGGTTTGTCGCGTCTGCCGTGAAAGTCCGGGGCTCAACTCCGGATCTGCGGTGGGTACGGGCAGACTAGAGTGATGTAGGGGAGACTGGAATTCCTGGTGTAGCGGTGAAATGCGCAGATATCAGGAGGAACACCGATGGCGAAGGCAGGTCTCTGGGCATTAACTGACGCTGAGGAGCGAAAGCATGGGGAGCGAACAGGATTAGATACCCTGGTAGTCCATGCCGTAAACGTTGGGCACTAGGTGTGGGGGACATTCCACGTTTTCCGCGCCGTAGCTAACGCATTAAGTGCCCCGCCTGGGGAGTACGGCCGCAAGGCTAAAACTCAAAGGAATTGACGGGGGCCCGCACAAGCGGCGGAGCATGCGGATTAATTCGATGCAACGCGAAGAACCTTACCAAGGCTTGACATGAACCGGTAACGCCTGGAAACAGGTGCCCCGCTTGCGGTCGGTTTACAGGTGGTGCATGGTTGTCGTCAGCTCGTGTCGTGAGATGTTGGGTTAAGTCCCGCAACGAGCGCAACCCTCGTTCTATGTTGCCAGCACGTGATGGTGGGGACTCATAGGAGACTGCCGGGGTCAACTCGGAGGAAGGTGGGGACGACGTCAAATCATCATGCCCCTTATGTCTTGGGCTTCACGCATGCTACAATGGCCGGTACAAAGGGTTGCGATACTGTGAGGTGGAGCTAATCCCAAAAAGCCGGTCTCAGTTCGGATTGGGGTCTGCAACTCGACCCCATGAAGTCGGAGTCGCTAGTAATCGCAGATCAGCAACGCTGCGGTGAATACGTTCCCGGGCCTTGTACACACCGCCCGTCAAGTCACGAAAGTTGGTAACACCCGAAGCCGGTGGCCTAACCCCTTGTGGGAGGGAGCTGTCGAAGGTGGGACTGGCGATTGGGACTAAGTCGTAACAAGGTAGCCGTACCGGAAGGTGCGGCTGGATCACCTCCTTTCTAAGGAGCACCTACAAACCAGCATGGCCGCGTATGTGGTGGTGGGGGTTTGTCAGGAGTACAGCCCGTTGCGCAGACGATTGTTCTGCGGCGGGTGCTCATGGGTGGAATATCAACAAATAGGTGCCTGGCGGCACGGACCGGCTTGTTAGTACGGACGCTCTTGAGCGTCCTGGAACACGGGTGGTGCGTTGTTGGTGGGTAGTGTTTGGCACACTGTTGGGTCCTGAGACAACAGG